>DAOPJM010000025.1:0-6878 GCA_035399665.1 Clostridia bacterium | reverse complement strand
TTTGACCTTCGCCCGAGCCTTGACGGTCGGACTTGTAGCCGCCCTGACCCCCGTTGTGATTGTAGCTGCTGTTTGACCTTGTATAGCTGCGTCCGCCCGCGGGCTTGCCGCCTCTTGTGTTGTCGTATGCCATGTTCTATTTCCTCAACTTTCGTGTAGTGCTGTTCCCATAAGTTCATCCAAGCGTTCGTCCCTGCCCGAGAGGTAGAGCCAGCCTATCAGCGATTCCAAGCCCGTAGCGATGCGGTAGTCCGCAACGCTGGAATTCTTGGGCACGGACGCGCTGTGACTGTTGCGCCCGCGGTGGAATATCGCCGCTTCCTCCTCTGTCAACAGCTGCTCGATGCGCCGAAACGCCCGCGCCTGCCCCGCCGCGCAAACCATCTTCGCCGCCGCAAGGTGCAGCTCGTGCGCCCCCGCTTCGCTTTTGCAAAGCAGGAGTGTACGAACATACAGGTCGTAGACAGTGTCCCCGACGTACGCAAGGTTCAATATTGGGCGTTGGGTGGGCGGCACGTTCTGCAGTGCGCCAAGAGCCGAACCGATTCTTTCATAGGTATCCATACGCAGTCAGTATACAGTATTTCGCATCCTTTCACAAGTGCTTTACAACACTATATTTTCAGTGAAAAGCTGCGACCGATGCCCCTTTTCCGCCGCGGCGTCGGTTTGCGCCGGCATAGGGCTTGCGGCAGGCGTTTTGAGATGCTACACTCAAAATGTTGCTGTTTATCGGACTTGTGAAAGGAGTCGATCAATGAACGACAGGAATGAGGAACTGCCCGCAAAGCGCGAATACGATTGGACGCACCAATGGGGTGCGCCCGACAATGCGAAGGACTTCTTCCAACCCGGCTACAACTCGCAGTTTTGGATAAAGCATCCGATAATCGGAGTGCTGCTTGTAATTGCCATATTTGTCCTTCTGCTTGGACCTGAGCTTTTAGCGGGATTTATAGGATATTACACGATTCCCGCCCTGTCTGAAAGCGGCGGAACGCACAACATCGGTCTGATGCTTATCGGGGCATTGCTGTGTTTTGTAAGCCCCATCGGCATAGGGCTTGGATTGTGCAACCTTCTTATGGTGCTTATGCGCCAGTACATGGGACACAAGCTGACATTTTACAGCATAGGCATAGGGCTTGCGGCAACGCTCATCGGCTATTATCTGCTGTCACTCTGCTAAAGGTCGAAGCCTCGGTTTATGCTTTTTCGCGGCGCGATAAGCCATGTTATCATCCCCTCGTTGCCATCCGTAAAGCGCGGCGCGCTTCAACACTCTTGTCCCGCAGGAGAGCGTACCTTCAACCGCAAGCTTGTTTCAAGATCCTTCATCGCGGCGGCTCCTCAGGATGACAAAAGGGGGTGATTTGGGGGAGCGCCCCTTCAACCGCAAGCTTGTTTCAAGATCCTTCGACTGCCGCCTCAGAATGACAGCGGGGGTTCGTTGTCATGACAGGGTGTATGCGAAAGCAAGCGTATAAGTGAACTTTCTCGCGACCGCGTCCTATTCATCCCTCCCGTTTTGCCGCCGAGTTCAAATAAAAAGCATTCAAGCTTGGCGTAACAGCAATTGGCATTGACGCATAGTATGGCAATAGCAACTAAAAGGGTATGAGGTGGGGTATGAGGCTTTGCGATGTCAAGTTGGGGGAGTCGGTGCGAATAAACGCACTTGGGCATACGGGAGCCGTATTGCAGCGTTTACAGGACTTGGGTTTCACCTTCGGCTGCGAGATAACGCCGCTGTTTCGCGCACCCTCGGGCGACCCTACCGCTTACGGACTGCGCGGCTCGGTGATAGCTCTGCGCTTTTGTGACGCCGCCCTTATCGAGGTAGCTATATGAAGCCCTGCCTTATCGCCCTCGCGGGCAATCCCAATGTGGGCAAAAGTACGGTCTTTAACGCGCTCACCGGAATGCGCCGTCACACAGGCAACTGGACGGGCAAGACGGTCACAAACGCTGTGGGAAGATGTACGCATAAAGGGCGGGAATACGACGTCGCGGATGTGCCGGGAACGTACTCATTGCGCGCCCTCTCTGAGGAGGAGTGCGTTGCCTGTGACCTTTTGGCAAGCGATGAATTGGAGCTTGCCGTAGTAATCCTGGACGCGACAGCGCTTGAACGAAGTCTGATACTTGCGGTACAGCTCATTGGCAGCGTCAAGCGCTGCGTACTGTGCGTGAATCTCATTGACGGGGCCGCAAAGCGCGGCATATTCGTGGACGACAAGGCGTTGTCGAATTACTTCGGCGTACCGGTTTGCAAGGTCTGCGCCCGAAAGCGCGAGGGCTTGGACGCGCTGATGGACTTGGTGGAGGACGCCCTTTGCCGCGAACCGCGAAACCCAAAGCCTTCAGGCTGTGACTGCGGCATTATGGATTACGCGGCGAAAGCGGCGCACGAGGCGGCGACACTTGCCGTAACATGCGGCGAGGACAGGACGAAGGCCTTACGGCACAGAATAGATTGCCTGCTCTCAAGCAGAATCACCGGCACTCTGATCATGCTGCTTTTAATGACGGTGGTGTTCTATATCACAATCAAGGGGGCAAACTACCCCTCCGCACTGCTCTCTGAGGGCTTTGCGCTGCTTGAAGCTTGGGTTTATGGCTTACTCTTGAAAATAGGTGCGCCGTGGTGGTTGACAGAACCATTGGTGTTCGGGGTGCTGCGCGTCTTAGGATGGGTCGTGGCGGTAATGCTCCCGCCCATGGCGATATTCTTTCCGCTGTTCACCCTCTTGGAGGACTGGGGTCTGCTTCCGCGCATAGCGTTTAATATGGACAGCAGCTTCAAACGCTGCAACGCCTGCGGCAAACAGGCTCTGACAACCTGCATGGGCTTTGGCTGCAACGCGGTCGGAGTGACGGCTTGTAGAATCATTGACTCAAAGCGCGAGCGCATGATAGCCATGCTCACCAACTCCTTCATACCCTGCAACGGCAGGTTCCCGCTGCTGATAAGCCTTATCTGTGCTTTTATTACGGGAAGCGGCGCAAGGCTTGGCATACTCGGAGCCGCGGTGCTTGCCGTCGCCGTCCTTCTGGCGATATACATGAGCCTGGCAGCCTCGTGGCTGCTCTCCAAAACACTGCTCAAGGGGCAGTCCTCGGTCTGCACGCTCGAGCTTCCGCCCTTCAGAAAGCCTGAGATAGGCAAGGTGCTGCTGCGCTCCATGGTGGAACGCAGCGCGAAGGTGCTGCTTCGCGCCGTCATAGTGGCGGCGCCTGCGGGTCTTATCATATGGATACTCTCGAATGTGAGCGTGGGCGGCGCGACCCTGCTCGCACATTTGACGAGCGGCTTGGACGGGGTGGGAAGGTTTTTGGGGCTGGACGGGGTTATACTCGGCTCGTTCGTGCTTGGGCTTCCTGCCAACGAAATAGTCCTGCCCCTGATGCTCATGAGCTATAACGCGGGCGGCGTACTGACCGAGCTTGGCGACGTCTCGTCAATGGGCGCAATACTGAGGGCGAATGGTTGGACCGTATATACCGCAGTCGCTGTCATGCTTTTTTCGATGTTTCATTGGCCTTGCGCCACCACGCTTGCAACCATAATTAAAGAGGGCAAGAGCGTCAAATGGGCGACAGCCGCGGCGCTGCTGCCTCTTATATTCGGCATTGGCTGTTGTCTTGTGGTTCGCGCTCTTGCGATTCTTTTCGGATGATTGCCAAATTCTTACATTTTATCGGATAATTTTCGTCAGAGCTGTAAACATTGTTTCAAATTATGGTATAGAGACTTCCTAATTGTGCGCAAAAATGGTATAAATAGTGCATGAAACGCGCAACACTTGTAATCTTAATACTTGCCTTGGCGTTGGCCATACTGCCTTATCCTTCTTATGCGGATGAGAACGTGACGGTCCGCGTCAGGCTGTCGTCGGGCGGGGCGTCCTCGGCAGAAATGACCGTCGTCGGCACATATGAGGTGGACGGCACGAAGTTCACGGGCGGAAGCATCACCGTTGCGGCAAGCGGCGGAACAGTTACGCTCCGACATTCGGACAAGGGTGAGCTTGGTTCAGGCGACGCGGTGCGGGTTAAGCGGCAGGCGGCCGACAACGGCTCCGCATATCTTATCTATGACAACGCCGTACACAATTCCTGCTGTTATCTTGGGGACATGGTGTTCACGGCGGACGGCGATACCCTGCTTATAACCAATTATGTCGGTATGCATGAATATCTCTACGGCGCTGTCTGCGGCGAGGTCTCCGAGTCGAGCCACGAGGAGGTATTGAAGGTGCAGGTCATAGCCGCAAAGTGCTTTGCACTCACCGACGTACAAGCTTCAACAAGCAAGTCCTTCGACCTGTATGACACCTCCAAGTCACAGAACTATGTTGGCTACGTCGCGGGTGACGTCAGGAGCATCGCCGCCGTAGATGAGGTTTGGGAGAACACCCTTCTTTACAACGGCAAGGTGGTTCGAACCTATTACTGTACCGCTAACGGCGGACAGGTCATAACCCCGCGCATACGTTGGGGCGGAACGGACAACGATGGCGCGTACAGCTATCGCTATGACCCTTACGACCTTGCCGGCTCGTCCAAGAGTGTACAGTTAGTCATATCGGGGACAAGCCCCGCCTCCATGAAAGAGTCGCTGTATAATTACCTTTTAGGCCTTGCCTCCGATGCGGTTTCGGGAACAGCCACCAAGATACTGTCCGTAAGCGCGATGAACGGCTTCTATGACACAAACGATCGGGACGGCTCCGCCCGATACCCAAAGGATCTTGCCCCGCAGGAGGTTGTGGAGGTCGTTATGACCGTGGCAAGAAGCGGCAAGTCCGACACGGAGTGTACGGTGGAGTTCTCGCCCAAGGCTCTGGTCTCGGAAGGGATTGTCTCGGCGGAGGGCAACATATGCTTTGTGACGCAAACGGGCAATGGGCAGTGGACGCTTGCGTACGGAGTGAGCAGCGGACACAGGGCGGGCATGTCGCACAGGGGCGCGAAAAAGCTTGCGACCCTTGGATACAGCTATGTCGATATACTCAAGTTCTATTTTGCGGGCGCGGAATTGACAAGGCCTGACGGAACGGTCATAGAGAGCGACGCCGAGTTCGGCTATGACGCCGACCCCGTGCTTGAAGTCACCGCCTATGGTTATGTCAACGCGGACGAGGTAAATCTAAGAAGCGGCGCCTCCACCGATTACGGCGTGATAGAGGTTCTGAACACGGGTGATGTGGTCGAGCTGTACGGCACAAGCGGCAGCTGGACTCAGGTCAAGGTGACGGCAAGCGGCAATATGGGCTGGGTATATTCCAAGTATATTACCGTGACCGGGACGCCAACTCCCACGGTTCCTACCGTGACCTCGGCGCCCACAGCGACGCCTGCGCCCACGGTGACGCCTACGGTAAAGCCCACGGTCAGTCCTACTATTTGCACCGCCGAGCTTAAGAAGGGCGACGTTGACGGCAACGGGTCGATAAACGCGGCGGACGCCTCAAAGATACTGCGCTATCTTGTTGGACTTGACACAATTTCCGGAACGCAGTATGATGCTGCTGACGCGGACGGCGACGGGAGCGTGAAGGCCGGCGACGCCTCCGCGATACTGCGCCATCTTGTGGGACTTGACAGGCTTTCATAGGCTGTTTTGTCCGGATGGAATTGACTGTTTGATTCTATGCGGTATAAACGCGATAAAAGGGCGAGACCGCAAATTTAGGGGGGAGTGCTACCGATGAGAAAGTATTTGGTATTTTTGCTTGTGGTTTTAACGGCGTTGCTGCCATTAACGCCAACTTCGGCTCTTGAGAGCGAGACGTTTATTGCGGAACAAGAGGATCCATCGACTGCCGATGCTTACGATGGCGGCGGTGACGTCATACTCGGAAGCGGAATAAGAACCGAGACGCTCTACATAGACACGAACTATGTACGCCCATCCGCTTCCGAGGCGTATTCCAAGATGATTGCCTGCAAAGCAGACTATCCCGAAGGCATGAGTTGGACAAACGATAATAAGTACGTTTGGTATAACCGCTACACTGATGGCGGAGTAACTTACAACACCTACACCGGCGGAGGCTGTGTTGCCTTTTGCATGATATTGGCGGACGCCGCTTACAGCACTAACGCGATGTGGCTTCAGGTCAACGAATTCACCTATGAAGATATTCAAGTGGGTGATATGGTTCGCTGCAACAACGGCTCGCACAGCGTGACCATACTTGAAAAGCACGACGATTATGTAGTCATAGCCGAGGGCAATTATAACAGCTCAATTCATTGGGGACGCGAGATAACGAAAAGCAAGCTTATGAGCATGAGTACCTATATCGTCCAGCCCTATGCCTATGTGCATACGCCGACCGCAGCGCCTACGGTAAAGCCTACAGCAACGCCAACTGCAAAGCCCACGGCAACGCCAACTGCAAAGCCCACGGTAACGCCAACGCCGATGTACACGGAGATGCCCACGCCAATGTACACAGAGATGCCCACGGTCAGTCCTACTATTTGCACCGCCGAGCTTAAGAAGGGCGACGTTGACGGCAACGGGTCGATAAACGCGGCGGACGCCTCAAAGATACTGCGCTATCTTGTTGGACTTGACACAATTTCCGGAACGCAGTATGATGCTGCTGACACGGACGGCGACGGAAGCGTGAAGGCCGGCGACGCCTCCGCGATACTGCGCCATCTTGTGGGACTTGACTAAATAGCCACAGAGAACTATCCAGCAGGGACCGCCAAAGAACAGGGCGGTCCTTTTTAGTACACTGATGAATATGGGCGAACTGCGTTCGCTCGCAGCCTCACGTCATGTTTATCACGCGGGGGAGCGCCCCTATCGCTGCAAGCTTGTTTCAAGACCTTCGGGGTATTGCTCCTCAGGATGACAG
>DAOPJM010000024.1:24287-27266 GCA_035399665.1 Clostridia bacterium | reverse complement strand
TGCGCCTGCAAGTCCGCGCCTAACATTTGCCGCAGAGTATGCAGGCGTCGGCTATAACGTTGGCCTGATTGCCCGTGAAGCGTATGGACTTGACCGGGCAGTAGCGTATACACTTATGGCAGTTCTTGCAGTTGGATTTCTTGAATCTGATAAAATCGTTCATCTTCAAACCTCACATTACTCGGCTTTTGTATAAAGGGGCGCGGCGGGCTGTATCATCTCCATTCCGCTCTGTCGCCGCCTCTTATAGCTTTGCGCTTTCAGCGCAGACGTGCAAGAACGTTGTCGGTAAAGAAGCTGTCCACCGTCTCGGGCGACACGGAGAAATACTCCCCATCCACCATGACGCTGACGCCTGTCTGACATCTGCCCATGCAGAAGGTTCCGGCAAGGTCAACCCTGTCCTTGAGGTCATTGGCGGCGATCAGGCTCTGAAGCCGCTCAACGACCTGGCGGGAGCCTTTGATGTGGCAGGAGCTGCCGATGCAAATAGTAACTTTCATATTGTCCTCCATCTTGTTTTGCTTGATTATATCGTCTATTTCTCGGTTGAACTATACCATTGAAGCAGGAACTTTCGCTGCGCGGGCGTTCCCTTTACGGACAATGCCGCCGCGACTATCGGCATCCACTTCTGTGCATGCGCCTTGGGCATACCTGTGCGCACACAGAAAAGGTCCAAATACTCCTCGGCGTACTCCCTGTCGCCACGCTGAAGAAACAGAAGATAGCTCCTTGCGCCGTCGGCGGCGGGATCGCCCTGCGTGGCGTGCGCCCAGTCTATGACCGTGGCCGTACCGTCAGTCTTGATAACCACGTTCGAAGGGTTGAAATCGCCGTGGCACACCGACTTGCCTTGGGGCATATCGTCAAGGCGCGTATGCAGCTCGTACCTTGTCACCGCGTCCAAGTCGCTTTTGCCTATCATGACGTCCAGCTTGTCCCGGAGGCGGTTCAGAAGCGGCGAACGGCGGCTGAAAACATCGGCCTGTATCTCGACTAACAGCTTTAGATACTCAGAGTGCCTGTCGGGATGTTCGTCCAGAAGCTGCTGCAAGGTCTTGCCTTGGGCGTACTCCCAACGTATCGCCCACCTGTCGTCCATGCGTGTGACCTCGATAATCCTCGGCACGGAAAGCCCCGTCTCCTCTATGCGCGCCTGGTTCAGCGCCTCGTTCAGGATGTCCGCCTTGGAATAATCCGAATCGAATACCTTCAGAACCGTGTCGCCGTCCCTGTATACGGTCTTGCCGGTTCTTACGGCTATGACCCTATCGGCATTGATGCTCATATGCTCCCTCCCTTTTCCTCTGTGCTGTGATGCTTTTATTCAAAAACCTTGAAGCG
This sequence comes from Clostridia bacterium, assembly GCA_035399665.1. GTDB lineage: Bacteria > Bacillota > Clostridia > Christensenellales > CAG-138 > DAOPJM01. The sequence goes on along the minus strand of DAOPJM010000024.1, from coordinate 25,919 downwards.
TACCCATGCAAGGTTCATCTAAACAGCCTGTCTCCCCTGTGACCGCTCCCTAAGGTGCTTGGACAGTATCGCAAGCGATGACGCTAAGTTCTCGTTCTCCACCAGCACGCCCGAAGGCGCCTTTAGAAGCGTGGGCGCAAAGTTCCAAACGGCACGAATTCCGCATGATGTGAGCCTGTCACATATGCCCTGCGCCTCTAAAGCCGGTACGGTGATGATGGCAAGCGTTATGCCGCGCTCAAAGCACAGCTCGTCCAGTTCGGACAGCGGAAGCACGAGCTTGCCGTTGACGCTCGTCCCTATCAGGCTCTCGTCCCTGTCGAAGGCGGCGGCTATCTCTATGCCGTAATCGGAAAAGCCCTTGTACCCCAGAAGCGATTTGCCAAGGTTGCCCACGCCCACCAATATCGCGCTTGTGTGGTCTTTGCAGCCTAAGCAGTCCTCTATCTGCGCGATGAGCAGGCGAACATCGTAGCCCGTCTTGGGCTTTCCCGAACCGCTCACGGCGGCCAAGTCCTTGCGCACCTGCACGTCGTTCAGACCGTAATAGGACGCGATAACGGACGCGGAAACGTTCTGCCTCTCGTCCTTTACTGCGTTTAGGTAACGCAGATAGAGGGGCAGCCGCCTCAATGTCATTTCAGAAATAGCGCCGTTCACCGTTTCGCCTCCGTCGTCCTTTTTCTACATTATAGCACTGTCAGGAAATAAGTCAATACTTATCGATAAATATTTATCTATAAGATTTTATTGATTAAAAGCAAAAAAAACGCTCCCTCCAAGGTTAGCAAGCCTTGAAGGGAGCGTGAAAAAGCTGCGGGATTACAGAAGCTCGGCCGTAATCTCGGTTACGATGAGATCGCTGCCGTAGTGAATGGATATGCGGTAGCCGTCCTCTGTGTAGTGGTAGGATATTTTGGGTGTGCCGTTATAGCCTGTCTGAAGGAACAGGTACACGCCCTCGGTTTCAGGCGAGAACTCTAAGACCTCGTCTATGCTCATGCCGACTGTAATCCGCTCAAAGTCGGACGCTTGTTTGGCAAACGTGAGTTCCTCATGGTAGATGTAGGCTTCTTCCAAGGTGTAGTAGCCAACTATCCAAGTGTCCTTGGTATGATAAACCGCGTAATAGCCGTTGCCGTCCTTGCGCAGGCATTGTATGGGGTAATACTCGTCTAACTTCAAAAGGTTGTAGCTCTCGCCGAAAGCCGTAAGCAGGTCGTCCTTGGATGTTACCGTGGTGACAAGCTCGATGCAGCTTTTGCCCTCGCAGGCCTTGGAGAGGTTTGAAAAGTAGGTTATGGATGAAACTGGCTTTGTGGGTCTGTCGGGCAGAGCCGAAACTTCGGTGGTCGCGGTCGCGGTGACGTCGGGGTTGACGGGTTCACCATCTCCCGTATCATTGCAGCCGAACACGGACAAGCACAGCGGCACAAGCAGTAACAACGCAAGTATCTTTCGCATGACTACCTCCAAACGATGGTTAACTATGTGTGTATTTTACCGCCTGCGTGGGTGGCTGTCAACGGCTTGCCGGACGATGTTACAAAAACAACTCATTCCGGCGTCATGGCGCCGCGCTGTCAGGCAAGAGGCTAACTTGTAGGAAATGCTTGCGGGGATAGGGGCGCT
>DAOPJM010000024.1:0-24187 GCA_035399665.1 Clostridia bacterium | reverse complement strand
GGGCGCTCCCCCGTGGGATAAGGGGTAACGCCGTTCCCCCTGCATTATCGGTGGTTGTCACGGGAGAGCGGCTCTTGACTTTGAAGCTTTTTTGGAAAATCCTTCGGCTTTGCAATAGGATGACACAGGGTTGGCGCAGCGCAACAGGAGGCGCGGCCCTCCCGAACAAGAGCCGCGCTATATAAGATCCCAATGTGATCTTTTGATATGCTGTTTCGTTTAGTCGTCGTCTCGCTTTCTGGATGAGAAGTCAGCGGCTATCGTCGCGCTCCAATCCTCGGATATGTGTCCGCTTTCGCGCATACAATGCACCGCGTCGGACAACGCGTCGTAGTTGAGGCGAGTGCCTCGCGAATCGGAGTGATAGCATGACGCTCTCTCTTTGTTTATGCCTATGCGCGAGGCGGCGGCAACCGCGTCGATATTCGCGCCCAAGAAGATAAACTCCCAGCCGTACTCCATCTTCTCGCGCTCTATCATCGTGCGAATCTGCTCGAAGCTGAATTCGCGGCTGGCGTTCTCGTAACCGTCGGTGATTATCACGAACACAACGTTAGCCGCCCTGTCATCCTCATTCGCCTTGCGCTGCACGTTGACCATCATGCGAATACTGCGCCCCACCGCGTCCAAAAGCGCGGTACAGCCCCTCACATAGTAGTCGTTTTGCGTGAGCGGAGCTATCTTCTCAACGTCCTTGCGCTCATGCAGCAGCTCGCATCTGTCGTCAAACAGCACCGTTGTGACAAGACAGCAGCCCTCTTGCTTTCTCTGCTTGTCCAAGAATGAGTTATAGCCGCCGATTGTGTCATCCTCCCTACCGCCCATGGAGCCTGACCTGTCCAGTATCATGACGAGTTGTGTTAAGTCCTTGTTCATCTTCGTTGCCTCCTTTATTCTGATGAACATATGATAGCTCTGTATTGCCTCCAAAAGGTCGCTTGCCAAGCGACATTTTCATATTCAGGCTCTCCCTTTGAACAGCCTGTGGTTTTCATACTACTCATCATCAAAATCGTCATCCAATATGCTGTCGTCAACGGAATCGAATAATTTGTCGAATTCATCACGCTGCGCGGGAAACAGCTTATCGTCCGACTCAAGCTTTGACATGATTTCTCCCTCGCTCATTTGCGCTATCCTAAAAACCATGTAGCCCAAGATCGACCGCATACACTCAGTCTGCATTTCTGTCGGCGCTATGTCCTTCCATTTGTCAAAATGCACCGAAGCGTCAAAGTATCCGTTTGTGTATGCCTGTAGCTCAATCTCCGTATGATACTTCTTCGATACGCAGACTCCGTGAATATAGCTTTGCATAAACAACGCCAACGGATCCCGTGACAAAATCGCTTCCGCCTCAGCCATGTCTCTGCTCCGCTTTGCAGACCTATACCTTGCTATGCTCTCAACTTCAGCTTGTTCTTGGCAGCTCTCCGCTTTCTCGTTCGTTTCCTCCGGCTTGCCATTGTGCTTGTCTTTTCTTTCGTCCATGTTCTTATCCTCCCTTTCATATGTGTTGGAGCAATTCTGCTCTCTATAGATAGCCCTTTACAAAGCCGTTTTTACAGTAAAGAAAATAATATATTATTTCTCAGCCCGTTTACGGCCTTAATTGCGCCCAAAACAGCGCGAAAAACCGCGGCGGTTGCCCGCTGCGGCTGTGATTGCTCTATGCTGTTAATGCTTTCCTACTCCTTGGGGGTATATGGGAAGGCGGGAATCACCTTCATCTTGAACTCGTTTAGCCTGTGCTTACGGTCGATAGACGCCTTTACCTCCTCGTCCTCACAGACGCCCGTGCGGATATAGCGGTCAAGCGCGGCGTAGGTGAAGCCCAAATTATCCTCATCGGTTAGCCCGCAAAGCCCGTCTATCGGGACCTTTTCGACTATATCATAGGGCAGACCCAAGGCGTGTCCAACCGCCTTGACCTCCTGCACGGTGAGCTTGGACAGCGGCGAAAAGTCGCCCGTGGCGTCGCCCCAACGGGTGGAGTAACCAACGTAATCCTCCGAAAGGTTGCAGGTGTTGGCAACTCTGCCGTTATTGGACTGTGAAATCGCGTACAGCACCGTCATGCGTATGCGCGGCGAAAGGTTGACAAGGGTCTGGCGGGACGGCTCGGGGACGCTCGTCATAATGGCTTCGACCGCCGCGTCATAAATACCCTCGATGTTGACGACAAAATGCCTTATGCCCAAGAACTCGACCACTTGGTGTGAGACGTCTATATCGAACTGAACCCCTTTGGGCATAAGCACGCCGATTACGCGGTCCTTGCCCAGAGCCTCGACGCAGAGCGCCGCGGCCACGGAGCTGTCCTTGCCGCCCGATATGCCAATAACGGCGTTGCAGCCCTCGCCATTCTCGCTGAACCACTCGCGTATCCAAGCCGTTATGTCGTTCTTTACCCTTTCGGCGTCAAACATGGCTTTGCCTCCTTACAGTATGTTTAGAAGATCCTTTGGCGTCTCGGCTATGCAGCTTGCGCCCGCCTTGACGAGGGCGTCTTTGCCCCTAAAGCCCCAAGCGCAGCCTATCATGGGCAGGCCCGTGTTCTTGGCAAACTGTACATCCACCTCGGAATCACCGACGTAAACGCAGTCGTCAAGCTGTGCGCCCAAGTTCTGAATCACGAAAAGCAGAGTCTCGGGGTCGGGCTTGAGCGCGAACTTGTTGGACTGTCCCTGAATCTGCGCGAAAATCTCGCCATTGTGCGGAAACAGCTTTGTCAGCATCGCCACGGCGTGGGCGTGGGGTTTGTTGGTTACACAGGCTATGGTGTAGCCTCTGTCGCGCAGCGCGTACAGCGTCTCGACTATCCCATCATAGGGAAGGGTGCTGTCCGCAAGGTGCAGACTGTAATCTTTGTAGTACAGCGTCTTAACCTTGCCCCAGTCGTTCTCATGGCCTTTGGGCATGGCTCGCTGGCACATATAGCTGATACTCTTGCCCACCATGGAATTCACCTGCTCATAGCTGAAGGTCGGGAACTGTGCCTGCGTGAGCGCACGGTTCAGCGAATCCGCGATGTCCTTTAGGGTGTTGCAGAGGGTTCCGTCCAAGTCGAATATAGCAAGCTTCATAGAATTCTTCCTTCGTAGTTTTTGTTTTGCGGTAATTGTACTATTTCCCCCGAATTAAGTCAAGCGCGTGAGAGCCATTTGACAAAAGCTTTGCCTTGACAAAGGCAGCCGCCACAAAGTACTTAACTCCTTTACTTACCCCGCCTTCCGCCGCGCTTTGTCCCTGACGCAAACAGGATTATCGCGGCCGCTATCAACCCCAACGCCACGGCTAAACCCGCGAAGAAAACCCAAATCAAGGCGTTGCCGTCCTTGCGCCCGACCATCGGCGCGGGGCTGCAAAACGGGCTGTACGTTGGCGTATCGCTCGGCTCTGCGGTCGGCTCGGCGGTCAAGTTGGGCGTCGGCGCAGGCGTGACCGTCGGAGAGGGTGTGGGACTTAATGGCAGCTCAACCTGTGCGTAAAGCTCCGCGGTATACCATGCCCTTCCGCCGTATGAGAAGGTAACAGCCCCGACTTTGCTCCCAGCCTCTATCGGCGCTGCCGTCACATACAATTCGCAGGCGGTCTCGAACTCGGCGTCACCTTGGCGCAGCAGCTCAATTTCATCGTTTGGGCGATAGCAGCACAGGCCCTCAAGCTGCGCATACACCTTCAGCGGTTCAAACGAGCCTTCAAGCCCGACTTCAAAGCGGAAGCTCCCTATCAGCTCCTTTGCTCTGACATAGGAGTACTCATAATTGAATATATATTCAAACATGGCCTTAGCGTCGCGGCACAGCTCCTCATGGCGGTGAGCGTCGGTATCCATGCCCGTCATGCCAAGCTGCACGCAAATTACGGTAACGTCCTCACGGGTGGCCGCCGAAACGAGACAGCAGCCCGCGGTTGAGGTACCTGTCTTGACCCCAACGGCATACCTATAATAGCATGATGAGCTTTCCCTGTCCGAGATCAGCCTGTTGCGGTTGGTAAACGTCAGCTCTTGTCTTCTGACGTCGTTGGACGGCACATTGTATTCCTTTGTCCTGACAACAGTCCTGAATACCTCGTTTTGCATGGCGTACCGCGTCAGTACCGCCATATCATAGGCCGATGAATAATGTCCCTCGCGATTGACCCCGCGAGGATTGGTAAACCGCGTGTCGCTAAGTCCAAGCGCCTGTGCCTTCTCATTCATGAGGGCGGTGAACCCCTCAATCGAACCGCCGATATGTATAGCTATGGTGTTCGCGGCGTCGTTGGCGGAGCGCAACATCAGCCCGTACAGCAAATCCTCCATGCGCAGAGTCTCGCCCTCCGCCAACCCCATTTCGGAGTTGTCTCCGCCCAAGGTCGCGCCCTCGTCAGGGACGGTCACAGGCTCGTCCAGGTCGCAGCTCTCAAGCGCCAAAACGCAGGTCATAATCTTTGTTGTGCTTGCGGGAGCGACGCGGGTATGCTCGTTTCGAACAAAGTAGGCGTTCTCGACGTCAACGGAGTCGCAAACATAGACATTCGACGCGCTGATACCCCTCTCCACGGACTGCTTCGCGCTTTCGGCGTCCTCGAAATCAGCGGAGACGGTTACGGCCGCAAGCAGCAGGAGTATCGCTGTTATCACGGCGGCAAAACGCTTCATTGTCCACCTCCGTCCTTGGCGGAATACTGCGCGGTCAATGCGTCCAGCTCCTCCCGAGTCAGGTCAAAGCCTCGGCGCAGCTCCTCTAAAGCCTTGTCACGGCGTAACTGTACGCAAGTCTTCAGCTGTTCTATTTCATTCTCCCAAGCCGATACAGAGCTATGCATATTCCAGCGTTCTACCTGCCGCCCCATTTCAGGACGTATCTCCCCCGCCAGCAAATCCACAAGCCCACTAATTCTGTCCGTGTCGAACGCACCATAAGCTATCTCCACATAGCGTTCAACAAAGCGCTGCCGCCAACCCTCGTTCTGAACAAGGGCGCGGAAGAAATCGTTGTTAATCGCAACGCTGCTTTCCGCCGACGTCCTGATTTCACTGTCCCACAGATAACAGCTAAGTATTGAACTGTTCGAGTTGGTATAGGCGTAGTCCAAATCAAACAGCACGGGGCGCCACTTCAAGGTTCCGTCCGTTGAACGCGCATACTTCTGATTCAGCACATCGGTATTGCCGACCAGTGTCTGTATAATTATGTAATCCGTGAACGCCTCCACGTCGACATATCGCTTCAGCTCCTCAAAATTCGCGTCAATGGAATAGTCCGTGTGCGTCAACGCCCGACGCATGGCAAGGAAGGCTTCGGCGGTTCCTGTCTTGGCGGTGCGATTCTGATTGATGACCTCCATGTCGTCGTCAGATACCCCGTAATGCGTTGTGAAGTAATCCGCGTTCATCTCCTCTATAAGAGCGTACAAGCCAAAGTAAGCGCCGTTGACATATACCACAACGGGACGCGACGCGCCGCAGTCCACATTTAGCCCCAGCGCGGCGCGGGAAACGAGGCTGTCACGGATTATCGCATTGTCAATATCCTGTCCGCCGCATCGCAGGGACAGCGCCCAAAACTCGGTGAACTCATAATCATCGAAGAAAGGATAGCTTACGCTGTCCATTCCGTACGCGGCTCTGAGCTTCATGGTCATGGATTTTTGCTGATACGAAAGCGACCCTCTGCCCTTTGCTTTCAGCCCACAGGGAAAGCTTATCCCTTGTTCACCATTGGTTTCATAGTATGAACACAATGCGTACCTTTCTACTATGTCCGCTCTTTCGGTCACATTGTAGAGTACGCTAAAGTCGGAGCTGTCCAGCGTCAGGCAAACCACGGGGACTGTATGCGGTTCGACAAAAAGGTAATTGGCCATGCACTCAAACGAGGGCAGCAGCCCGTCATAAAACGCCGCGGCGCGTATCGAAAGCGACGATGAAACCTCAACAGGCTCGGTATACCGCTTCGAATCGACTGTGGGCTTTGAGCCGTCGGTGGTATAATATATCACAGCCCCTTGCGTTGCGCAGCTTATTTTTAGGGCAAAGCCTGTATCATGGTACAGCTTGTTTTCCGACAACACGGGCTGAGAGGTGTAGCCGAAGCAGTATGCCCCGCTGTTTTCAGCGCCCTTAGTGGGAGTGGTAAAAAATACACGGTCAACGGTATTGTCATTCATAAGCCTGCCCGAGCTGACGCCCGCGCACAAAACTCCGCTGCTGAAGCTGTCAACCACGTCGCCTGACGCGTTGATAAGGTATATTGTTTCCCCGCTTTGTGACACGCCCAAGTCCTCGGCTTCAAAGACGAAGTACCCGTCCGCTTCGACCGAACCGCTCAACGCCCATTTGTGTGTCCGCTCCATGCTGTCGGTCAAAAACCAGCCCTCAAGCAATACCGCCGCAGCTCCGCCGTTCCTAAGCTCTATCCAATCGTTCTCGCCTGATTTTGCCCCGTGCGCCGCTACTACCTCGTTTATATACACGCCCCGTGAGTAAAAGCATTCGGGATCGTCCGCCGCGACATGCGGCGAGTTCTCCCTAAGGGGCGTAGCGTACTCATAGCTTACCGGCGTGCCGTTGTCATCCATGCCTAAGGTACGCCCTGACGCGTCTGTCGGGACGGTTATCGAATCGGCTTTGTAGCTTTGCGCGTTGGTTAGGTACAGCGTCTCGCCAAGGGACAGTCTGAATGGCGCATGAAGCTCCCCGTCCATGCCCGTCTTTCCCGACAGAAACACCAGCAGATAGCCTTGGGGCGGTATCTCCACAGCGGGTAAAGCCCACGACAGAAGCTCCTTGGCGTCGCAGCTCAAGAAATACCCTTCGGTCGATATGGTCTTATCCGTAGGGTTGTACAGCTCCGCCCAGTCCGAATTCTGCCCGTACGCATCAATCACCGCCGCGCTGCCCTTGGGCGCAAGCTCGCTGATGTAAAGATCGCCGCTCCTGTCTGACGCTGCGGGGGTAATAGTGACTGATACAGCGTTGTTTTTCGCGTTGGGCGTGGGCAGCAGACAATAGCCGTACTCGCCTTGTGCATCGTGTGCAAAGGACATATCGGTGGGCAGAGCGGGTATTTCTAATGTAAGTAATGGCTTAGAGCAGCCGTAAAGCAGATACAGGGTCGCGCCGGATGATGACAATCGGAAGTCGGCGGCGTCTTGTGCGCCGCAGTCGCAGCCATAAATAACAAGATAAGAATGTGGCTCAATAATCAGCCCTTTTGCAAGAAGCTTGCCATAATCCATAACATCGTTTGCAAGGGCGAAGCCGTCAAGGGAGAAGGGTTCGTCCGTTGGGTTGTACAGCTCTGCCCAATCGGCGGCCTTGCCGCAGGAGCAATGCGCACAGCCTTGGCACTTTGACACGACCTCGTTGATAACTATCGGGCAGTCCGTCAAAAGCGCGCTCTGCCTCGCGGTCTCGGCCATAGCGAGGCTGTCATACAACGCGCTGTCGTCATTGGCGGCGTTGGCCGTGGGCTTTGCGCAATAGGCATATCCTCCGTCAGCGCGGCGGGCGAAGGAAATATCCGCGCTCAGGCGAGGCAGCTCAAGCCGCTGCAATATGCTGCCGCTTATGTCATACAGGGTAAGCATATCCCCCGCCGCCGAGAGCGCAAAATCAACTGACAGCTCGCCATACTCCCCCGTTTTGTCCTTGTCGCAGTATATGAGAATATACTCATGCGGTTTGAGTACGACGTTCGGCAGTACTGCAGGCGCGTTGTCCGATTTATCTTCAAGCATGTAGGCTGAGAGATTGACCTCGCCCTCTCCCGCGTTGTACAGTTCAATCCAGTCGGGCGTTCCCGATTTATATAGATACCCTTTATTTTGGCTCATCACTTCGTTAATGACAAGCTTGCCCTTTGGGGTCTTGGATGTTTCGGCAACAGGAACACAGGCCGACAGCAGCAGCACCGCCAAAGCAATCGTTATGCACTTGACTAAACGCCGCCTCACGAGTCCTTGGACGCGAGGAATATCGCACGCATCTCAAAGTATCGCTCATGCTCGCGCCAGCCGCTGCCCGTGCAGCCGTCCGAATGGCAGGTGCAGTGACAGTTTGGCAGCGCGGCGTCAATCTCCTGCTCATGTCCCTCGGGTATTGGGTTGTCCAGATACCACAGCCGCTCCAAAGTGTCAAGCCCGAACAGCGGCGAAAAGTCGCTTATGCTGTTAACACACAGGTTCAGATCAAGCAGATGCTCCAGCTTTGAGAAGGGCGTAAGGTCGCTTATCTCGTTCATGAACATCTCCACATATATCAGCTCATGCAGCTGAGAGACGACTGAGACGTCGCTGAGGAAATTGTCCGCGACTATCAGGTATTGCAGCTTAGGGCAATTCATAAGCACGGAAATATCATCGATGTTATTGTGTCCCAAGTCCAAGGCTTCAAGATCCACACAGTGCCTGAGTGCCTGAATGTCCTCTGTGGTCAGACGGTAGGTGCGTTTCTTTTCGGCGGCCAATTCGGGCGAGTCAACCGCCGATATATGCTTTGAGCGATTGAAGGTGGAGAAAGCCACAGCGTCCGTGCGCAGCTCGTGCGGGCCCAGCTTGACTGTCCAAACAAAGCGCACGGCGGGAAAATCAAAGCCTAAAGCCTCCATCACCGCGTCGTCTAAGCCGCAGTCGCACATCACAAGTCGGGTTAACGCATACATATACGGCAAAGCGCCGCGAATCGCCAAGTCGTTCTCAAGCTGAATACTTGAAATATCCATGTCCTGTGCCGAGGTATCCCAAGCGACTCCCCCACGACTGAAAACAAAGCTAAAATGCACGGCGGGATACCTGTCGCAGAGCGAAAAGCACCGCTCGTCCGTGAAGCCACAGGCAGTGAGGTCAACGTCCTTCAGGTTGGGCAGCAACGCAAGCGCAAGCTCAAGCTCCTCCGCTTCGCAGGTCTTGGGAACCTCAAGAGCGGCTGTGGTCATATCAAGCCATATACCGCCTAAAGGGACACGGTATTCAAAATCGATCTTGGGGAAAGCCGTGACCAGCTCATAAAGCGTATCCGCCTTTACGTCCGCTCCGAATAGATCTACGCTTACAAGCTTTGTCAGGCGCGGCAACAGAGCAACAAGGTCGCTTACAAGCTCACCCGTTAGCGTAAGCTGTGTACAGTCGCTCACGCAGTCAAGCTCAGATATCGTGTAAAGAAATTCTATCCTTGGAAAACTTGCCGTCAATTCATCAACTTCCCATAGGCTCAGCGGGCATTGTGTCACATCGGCAAAGCACAGCTTGGGAATGTGGGACAGAGCTTGGTTCAGCTCGTCATAGCCGACGTCGCTGAAGCTTGCGCTCACCGCGTCTATGGCAAACTCTGCGTCGTCTATATACACGCTCCATGTGAAGGCAACGTTTTGATAGTCCCTCGCGGCTTGCTCCATCTCAGAATAGCAGCGGCTCCCCGTAAAGTCCGCTGCCGCAAGCTTGTCAAAGTAACGGAGCAGCTTGGTATCTCCCTCCGTTATGACCAGCTCTATGGCGTCAACGTCGCTGTTAACGCGGGTCTGCCCTATCGGGACGCTCCACACGAGCTTGCATTCCGGAAGCGCCGCAAAAAAGGCGTCGGCCTGCTCCGTTGTCAGCTCGCAGCCGACAGCGTTAACATATTCAAGGCTTTGGCAGGCATACAGCGGCGAAAGGTCGTAAATCTTACAATCGGATATGTCCAAGGATTTGAGCGTGGACAGCTTGGCGACCGAGCTGAGGTTCGAAAGCTCGCTGCCCGAAAGGTCAAGCGACGTCGTATCGCGTCTGTACAGCTTCCCCTCAATACGCACATTGAGACAGAGAAACACCCCGACGCAGACTATCCCGACGATAAGCGCCGCGGAACAAACAGCTATGACAATCCAGCTCTTTTTCATCCCTCGCCCCTCCGTTTACTCTCTGCTCATAGTATCCCAATCAATGGTGATATCCGTCATTTTGAGTGTTCTCATCCGGGCTTGGCAGCTGTGTGCTGTAACCCCACATCAGCGCGTCCGTCCATGAACGCATTACATCGGCTGTGCCTTTACCCTCATGCTTGTTTAGGGTTTCGCCCATAAACACCATGGCGGCGGACGAGCCTCCGTCAAGGTTATACGCGACGGTGCAGCCACGATCCGCGAAGAGCTGCGCAAAGGTGGCAAGGTCTATGCTCATGGAATAGCCCGACTGTCTGCCGTCACTGACAATGGCAATCCAGTAGCCCGGCTCCACCATGCCTATCCCGCAGCGTGGATTGGCTCTGCCAACGCGATGCTCATTGGCGTTCTCGTTTATAACGCTGTCATATATCAGTACAGGCCCGAAGCTGTATGTGTCCCGAACTCCCGAATCCAACAGCTGCTGCGCCGTGAACTCGTCCGCGCTCAGCACATATAGATCAAGATTCTGCCCTATCACAAGGGTTTCGGTCTTGTTGTAATCGGAGTAAAACCTGCCCTTGCGAATCAGACAGCCCTTTAACTCCTTCTCCATTTCGGTCAAATTGTCGCCCGTAATACACAACACCGCCTGCTCAAGGCGTCCGTACTTCCATGGCCTTGTCGCGGTGCGCAAGCCCGTGCGGTAGCTGCTGTAATTGCGCATACGAATCTGTGCGACATAGTATACAAGCGGGTCGCCGTCATCCAGCTCGGCCGTAATCCTGTGTATAAATATGCCAAGGTTATCGCTGCGGTATTCCCAATACCCGTTGTCAAAGTCAGCTGTTATGACCTCCTCAGGCTCATCAGGACCGCGATAGTACTGCGCGTTGGGATCCATGGTGGGCGCGGGCGTGTCCGTAGGCGCTGGCGTGTCCGTAGGCGCGGGCGTGTCCGTCGGCGCGGGCGTGTCCGTCGGCGCGGGCGTGTCCGTCGGCGTGGGCGTGTCCATGGGAACGGCCATCGCCGTCGAAGGCGGGGCGGCAGTCGTCATTGACTCCGAGCCATAACGGGATAATACGTCAAGGTACAGAAGCGCGGAGACCGCAAGCCCCAAAACCAAGGGTATAAGCGCGATAAGCAGCAAGGCTCCTCGGCGCTTCTTGATGATTATGACCAAAAATATGACAAGACTTGCGGCGCCGCAGCAGACAAGCGGCAGCCACCATGAAAGCACCGCGGCAGCGCTGCCTTGTTCAAGGTCAGTCTCGGCCGCAAGGTCTGAGGGTTCCGCGCTGTACGACTCAATCCAAAGTACTGTGGCCTCGGCTTGCGGCTCTGTCGTCGAAGTAGACGCGGGCGTATCCGTCTCGGTCGGAGCAGGCGTATCCGTCGGAACGGCCGTTGGCTCCTCAGTGGGTACGGGTTCACGATAGCTCGCAAAATCTGCAAGATTAAGGTTCTCCAACAGGCTGTCATGGGATTTATCTTCCCCGACGGTAGTGTAAAGAAGCTCAAACGCGGTCGAGGAGGAGACCTCATGGCGGAAAACAACGCGTTCGCTGTAACTCTTGTAGCTCATTTCTGAGACCTGAGCAGCGGTCTGCCCTCCGTAGAGAACGAGCGGGGTATCCCATTCCACTGTCGTTTTCCCCGTTTTGCTGCTCATGTACAGCTTGCCGACAGAGTGAGCGGCGGTGTCCGTGTACTGCTCCGAATCGGCGGCGCTGATCACCGCCTTTTGGGTGAACCGTGCGGCGGCCTCGTGCGCGGCGTCAAGCTCGCTGTCGGCCACAACAACAATTTCGGGTGTGCAGCTTCGAATTAGGTTAACAAGCTGCTTCTTGATCTTGCTCTCGCCGCCCAAAGCTGATTCGACACGGGATTTGCTGTTGCCGCTTGGCATGGTAAAGCCTAAGAATATCGGGCATATGTCAACGCCCAGCCAGCGAAGCTCCTTAAAGCATTGATGTGCTTCGAAGCCGCCGTCCCCGAACAGGAAGCAAAGCTGTGCGGAAAGCCCGTTTTCGCCGACGTACCGCGCCAAAAGCCCGCCAAGCTCGGTAATCTCCTCGCCCATCTCGGGCAGGATTATCAGCATATCGGCATGGGAAGAATTGAGCGCAAGCGGCGGAGTGAAGCCATCCTCATAGGCGCAAAGGGACGATACCTCAAGCTTGCTTCCGTTGGCCTCGATTAGAGCAGACGCCGCTCCACCGGTTGCGGCGCACCAAAGAAAAGGAGCAGCCTCCACACTCTGTTCAGACAGCTTTAGTCCTGAGCCGTCGAAGAAGGATACCTTGAATGAAGCTATGGAATACAGCTCGGCATAGAGATACGCGGAGCCTTTCGGCAAAGCCACCGTAATACTCTCGTCCTTGTCCAATGTGACGCGGGTGTTGACGTCGGAGTCGGTGATATACTCAAGCCCGTACTCCTTGCCTTCGGGGAGGATAAAGGTGCATTCAAGCGGCTCTCCCTCGCGTAAGTATTGCAGAGCATCGGAGCTTGGCGCCGTAACTGCGGCAAAAGCCAACACAAGCGCCGCAACAGCGGCAAAGACCGAAAGGTTACGTTTATTCAAAGCACCAACACCCCACACTACCACATTATATACCTGCTATTATACCGAAAGATAACCTCAGTGTCAAGCCATCCCGCCCCCCCTTTCAAGGCTCGTGTGTTTGTTGATGCAAGCTGCTGCGATTGTTTCTTTAGGGGGCAAATATATTATGTGTTTGAAAAAGAAAACGGGCAGTCCCCTGATGGGGATTGCCCGTTTGATGTCTGTTGCTTTACAGCAAGGTTATTTGTTTAGCCCACGGGATCAACCGGCGGCTTGCCGAACTGGACGTCGTTGTTGCCGGATTCGGTCGTCCACATTTCAAGCATGTTAATCGGGTCGTTGAAGTCGGCCAGCCAGCCGTTACGAGCGATGTCGTAGTTGCCCGCTTTCCTCTCATCAAGGAAGGTGTTCCAGTCAATCTGACGAATCGTCATCGTGATACCGATTTCCGCGAAGTCCTGCTGCAGGCACTCCGCAATCGCGATGTGGCGGCTGGACTCGTTGGTCAGGTACTCAAAGCTGATCGGGGTGGAGGGATCAAGCTTGCCATCGACAAACTTGTAGCCCGCGCTCTCAAGGAGTGCGATAGCGGCTTCCACGTTGACTTCAGGTACATAGTAGCCATCACCAACAGGGTAGTTCCAAGCATTGGCATCCTTGAAGATACCGCCGTTGCCGTCCATCATGCCCGCGGGGATGAAGCCCGTTGCGGGAACCTCACCGGTCATGGTGATGGTCTCAACGATGTAGTCACGGTCTACGAGCAGAGCGAACGCCTTGCGCATATTGGCGGCTTGCTCAACAGTCTTGCCCTCGAACAGCGGCGAATAGACGTTGAAGCATACATAGTAGGTACCGAGGTTCTCAATGATGTGGAACTCGGGGTTGTTTTCGGCGATCAGCGTTGCGACCGCGTCGGTGGGGATGGTGTCGGCAAAGTCGATGTCGCCCGCGTTGTACGCCGCATAGATTGCGGTATCATCGGCGGAAAGCATGAACTCAAGACGCTCAATCTTTACGTTCTCGGCATCCCAGAACAGCGGGTTCTTGACGTAGACCATGCTCTCGTCATGTACCCAGCTCTCAAGGACGTATGCGCCTGCGGAGACAAAGCCCGCTTCGCCTGCCCATGCACCGGGGTTGGTTTCCCATTCGGCTGCGGCTTCGACCTGATCCTGCTTTACAGCATAGAAGGTCGGAAACGCCATAAGGTCAAGCATGTAAGCGCAGGGAGCGGCCATGACAACGGTCAGGGTGGTGCCGTCCTCGGATGCGGTTACCTGCAGAGCGTCTGCATCGCCGGCCTTAGCTTCTTCATAACCTACGATGCCGTTGAGCATGTAGCAGTAGTCGGCTGCGGTTGCGGGATTGGCTGCGCGCTTCCAGGAATACTCGAAGTCCTTCGCGGTAAGCGGCGTGCCGTCAGACCATACGAGGCCTTCACGCATGGTGAATACGTAGGTCAGACCGTCTTCGGACATTTCGTAACCGGTCGCGAAGTTGGGAATGAGGTTGCCTTCCGCGTCATAGGTGTACAGACCGCCCATGCTGTTTGCGGCCAAGCAAGCGCCGTCAACGGAGCTGTTCAGCGCGGGGTCAAGGTGATCCGGCTCGGAAGCCAGGTTGACCTTGAGAACGCTGTTGTCGCCATAGGTTGCGTACATGAAGAACTTGGTGCCGAAGGCATTCGCATAGAAGCCCTCAAGCCCTTCTCTTGCCATGTACATATCGGTGTAGTAATAGATAGGCAGAAGAGCGCCCGTGTCCATGAGCATATCCTCAGCCTGATGCATAAGCTCAACGCGCTTTGCATAGTCGGTCGTGGTCTTGATCTCGGCAATCAGGGCGTCATATGCCGCCCATTCGGGCGCCGAGCTGTCGGGAATCTCTACGGTTCCGGGATCGACTACGGTTCCGGGATCTTCTGTTCCGGGGTCTACCACGGTTCCGGGATCCTCAGTCTTCTGCCCGCAAGCGGCGAACACCACGGTCAGCATAACGACCGCAAGCAGCAGAGCCAGCATTTTCTTAAAGTTCATGATTCTTCCTCCTTTTTATTTTATACACGCTGTCGCGTATATACCCGTATTCATTGTAGCAAAACCGCATATCACAAGTCAAGTATAATTACCCCATATTATCGTAAATAATAATATACAATATTGTATACTTACATATTGTGACAGGCTACCATATGCCCGTCGCCCCTGTCCGTGAGCTTGGGGCATTCCAGTGCGCACTGCTCCGTAGCGTATTTGCAGCGCGTTCTAAAGGCGCACCCGGACGGCATTTTGAGAGGGCTTGGCACATCGCCCTGCAGCGGTATGCGCTTTGACGACCTCGCAATCTTCGGGTCGGGTACCGGCACGGCGGACATCAGCGAGATGGTGTAGGGGTGCATGGGCTTTTCGCAAATCTCGTCCGCGTCGGCGGTCTCGACCACTCTGCCAAGGTACATGACCGCTATCCTTTGGCTCATATGGCGAACCACAAATATGTCATGCGCTATAAAGAGATAAGCGATGCCAAGCTTGGCCTGCAAATCCTCGAAGGTGTTGATAATCTGCGCCTGTATGGAAACGTCCAACGCCGAAACCGGCTCGTCGCAGACTATGAACTTGGGATTCACTGCGAGAGCGCGGGCTATGCCTATGCGCTGACGCTGACCGCCTGAAAACTCATGGGCGTAGCGGTTGGCGTGCTCGGTGTTCAAGCCTACCAAGTCCATAAGCTCCCTTATCCTGTCCTTGCGTTCCTTGCTGTTTCGGCAGAGCTTATGAATGTCCAGAGGCTCGCCTATGATATCCGAAACAGTCATGCGCGGGTTCAGCGATGAATAGGGGTCTTGGAACACCATTTGCATGTTCTTGCGGAAGCCCTGAATGTTGCGCTCGGTCACAAGCTGTCCGTCATAGTACACCTCTCCGCCCGTAGGCACATAGAGATGAAGCAAAGAACGGCCTACCGTGGTCTTACCGCAGCCCGACTCGCCCACCAGACCCAAGGTCTCGCCCGCGTTGATTGTGAAGCTTACGCCGTCCACCGCCTTTAGGGGTATGGACTTGAAGAAGCCCACCCTCACGGGGAAATACTGCTTTAGGTCGCGAACCTCAATCAAATGTTCACTCATCTTCTGCCTCCTTGACTTCGGCCGCTGCGGGTGCGTTCTCCCCCGCCCGCTCGCTCTTGTATACCTCCGCGACGTTCATCCAGCACGCCGCAAGGTGGTCGTGGTTCATTCGTATCTCCTCGGGCGTCTCGGTGAGACAAATCTTCATCGCGCTGTCGCAGCGCTCGCAGAAGGCGCAGCCCTTGGGCATATTCAACAGGTCGATTGGCGTACCCGATATGGGAACCAGCCTCTCGCGCTTGCCCACTATGCTTGGGATGGACTTTAACAGACCCTTTGTATACTCGTGACAGGGGTTGTAGAATATCTCGTCCGCCGTTCCGCGCTCGCAGACCCTGCCCGCGTACATGACGATTATCTCGTCGCACATATCCGCTATGACGCCAAGGTCGTGCGTGATGATTATGATGGACATTCCGAGCTTCTTTTGCAGCTCCTGCATCAGCTCCAGTATCTGTGCCTGAATGGTAACGTCCAAGGCCGTCGTCGGCTCGTCGGCTATCAGTATGTCAGGCTCGCAGGCCAGCGCCATGGCTATCATGACCCTTTGGCGCATACCGCCCGACAGCTCGTGCGGGTACTGCTTCAGTCGCTTCAAGGGTTCGTTCACGCCGACAAGCGTCAGCATCTCGGCCGCTCTTTCCCAAGCCTCGCTGCGGTTGCGGTCGGTGTGCAGGCGTATCGCCTCGGTGAGCTGATTACCTACCGTGTACACGGGGTTCAGCGAAGTCATGGGGTCTTGGAAGATAATGGATATCCTTGAGCCTCGAAACTTTCGCATCTCGCTCTTTGAGAACTTCGTTATGTCCTGCCCCTTGAACAGTATCTGTCCTTGCGTGATTCTGCCGGGGTTGTCAAGTATCCTGAGTATGGAATACGCCGTGACGCTCTTGCCCGAACCGGACTCGCCGACTATGCCCAAGACCTTGCCCTTGGCGAGCTTGAAGCTCACGCCGTTGACCGCTCTGACCTCGCCGGCAGGCGTGAAGAAGGACGTATGCAGATCGTTTACATCAAGTATGAAGTCTTTCATGGCTTACCTCCTCAGCTTCGGGTCGAAGGCGTCCCTCAAGCCGTCGCCCAATAGGTTGAACGACAGCACTATAAGGCAAATCGCTATCGCGGGGAACAGCAGCTTGTAGGGATAGTTCTCAAGCCCGCCCCTTGCGGAGCTTGCCAGTGAGCCTAAGCTGGGCATGGGCGCCTGAACGCCAAGACCGATAAAGCTCAAAAAGCTCTCGGTGAATATCGCCGACGGAACCTGAAGGGCGGTGGAAATGAATATGACGCTCATGCAGTTCGGCAGAATGTGCTTTCTAATGATGCGCCCCGACTTTGCGCCCAAGGCTTTGGCCGCAAGCACATAGTCGTTGTTCTTGATGGTGAGTATCTGACCTCTTACAAGCCTTGCCATGCCCACCCAGTACAGCAGTCCGAACACGATGAACAGGGAGATCATGTTGGTTCCTATTTTGGCCAAGGCCGTGCCCTCGATGAGCGGCGTTAAGACCTCGCCCAAGACGACCGACAGGAGAATAACCATCAGGGTGTCGGGCAAGGAGTATATGATATCGACGAATCGCATCATGATAAGGTCAACCGTGCCTCCGACATAGCCCGCGATGGAGCCGTATAACAGTCCGATTATAAGAACTATCAACGAGGCGAACAAGCCCACGACGAGTGAAACCCTCGTGCCGTAGATAACGCGCACGAAGTAATCACGCCCAAGGTTGTCCGTGCCGAACAGGTGCGGGAATACCTCCTCGCCCGCCGCCATCGCTTCCTGCTCAAGCTCCGAATACTCAAGAGGCCGCAGGTTGGACATCGTCCTGTCGCGCTTGCCGTTGACCTTGATTATCTCCTCATATCCATAGGGGACTATCATGGGGGCGAAGATGATGACGACGACCAACAGCAGCAGTACCACTATGCTTATGACCGCCAATGGGTTCTTTGACAGGCGGGTGATTCCGTCCTTGAAGAAGGTGGTGGACTCGCGTATCTGAACGTGCTGCTCCTTCTCTTCGTCGCTTGCCGCATAAAACTTCGAGACGTCAAGCTGAAGGCTCAGCAGCTGCTTCTTTGGGATAATATTAGGATCGTACATAGCTGCTCCTCCTTTACTTGAAGTCGATTCTGGGGTCGATGACCTTATAAATAAGGTCTGAGATGAGCATCGCGATGACCATCAATACCGCAAGGAAAATGGTAGTACCCATTATCAGCGAATAGTCGCGCTCCTGAATGCTCGCCACGAACTCGCGCCCAAGGCCGCCTATCGTGAAAACGGTCTCGACCACAAGGCTGCCTGTGAGAATATACGCCACCATCGGGCCTACATAGGTAACGACGGGTATGAGAGCGTTCCTCAAGGCGTGCTTAAAGACTATCTTGCTCTCCCTCACGCCCTTAGATCTGGCGGTTCGTATATAATCCTGACCCAAAGCGTCAAGCATACTCGACTTGGTGAGCCTTGTAATATAGCTCATCGGGTACATAGCGAGCGCGATGACAGGCAGAAAATAGCTCGGATTTCCCGAAGTCCAAACGGGGAACCATTTCAGCCTCAGACAGAATATTAACATTAGTATTGTTGCTAATACGAAACTTGGAACCGAAACAAAAAGTGTTGTAATAAAGATGATAACGCGATCAGGCCATCTGTTGCGTGTGAGAGCGGCAATTGAGCCGAAAATCAGCCCAAAGACTATCGCGACAACCGCGGCCATTCCGCCAAGTGCTGCGGAAACCTTGAACCGGCTTGCCAGAGTCTGGCCAATGTCCCTGCCTGACTTCATGGAAACCCCGAAGTCGCCCTTTAGAAGATTCTTCATGTACAGCAGGTACTGTTGACCTAAAGGCTTGTCAAGGTTAAACCGCGCTTCAAGCACAGCCTTGACCTCGGCGCTTGGGGCTTTCTCGCTGGCGAATGGACCGCCGGGCACGGCGTTCATAACAAAAAACGTGATTGTTATGATGATGAACACCGTGAAGATTGCGAGGAGGACCCTTTTAGCTACATATCTCCACATTTAACCGCCTCCTTAAATACCCTTGATTATTCATACCCAATTGTATAGTACAAGATTTAGCACGATTTGTCAATCAATATATTTTTGCATGATTCTTACAATGCGGCGCTGCGTTAAAAGTCCGAGCTGCATAATGGTCATGAATACCGCACGGCAAACTGCCCCGTTTCGTGCAGACAATAGGATGACAAAGGGTGAGGGGATGATGGGGAGCGGCTCTTGACTGTTTAGCCTTCGGCAAGTTCCTTCGGAACTTTGCTCCTCAGGATGATAAAGGGGGGCGCGTTGGCGCTCCCCTTTGTGACAAGGAATATCTCTTTTTTTGCGGTTTAGATTACCGGAACCTTAATGACAATCTTTCTGACCGCCATCGGCTTGCCCGCCGCCACATGCGGCTTTTGCGCGTCCTCATACCCCACAACCGCGTAGTCATGCTCGCGCAGGAACACGCAGCCGTAATGCTCCGGATCATGGTAGAACTCTATGTCGTTCTCATCTGAATAGGGTATCTTGTTTTTCAGACCGTCGCGTATGCAAACGCCCACAATCTCAATGCCCTTTACCATATAGTGAATGTCAAAATACTTCTCATGTGTCTCAAAATCCAACTCGTTCTCCGGTTGGGTGACATACTCCTGCACGCTCGCCCTTACGCCGTGGTCAAGCTCCATCCAGCCGGTGGGCAGCTCCTCAAGGTCTTTACGAGCCAAGAACGCGAACGCGGTCTTGAACCTTGGGTCGTTCATGTCGTACTTTGCGACGGTTTCCAATGCTCCGTAAATCATAATTTCCTCCGATTCAGTATTTTTATGGGTCTGTATTTATCTCAAGCGGCTTGACCTTCTTCTTCCAAATCCGCGTGAACATCATTATGGTGTAGCTTAGCGAACAGACCTCCGAAGCCACAAACGCGTACCACACATAATCCAATCCGCAGAACCTCTCCAGCACATAGGCCAAGGGCAGCAGCACCAATATCTGCCTTAAAAACGAGTTGATCGCGCTCACATAGCCTATGCCCATGCCCGTCAGCGCGTCCCCCAAGACTATGCACGAGGCGGCGAGTACGAACGGCATCGACGTTATCCTAAGCGCAGGTATGCCTATGGCGTATACCTCCTCCGTTGCGGAAAACCAAGACAGTATGGTTTCGGGGAACAGCTGAAAGAACGCCGTACCCATCGCCATTATGCATACCGCGACTATTACTCCGAGCTTTAGCGCCTGCTTCATTCTGTCGGGTCGCTTCGCGCCGTAGTTATAGCCGACAATCGGCACCATGCCCTGCGCCGTGCCTACGACGGGCATAAACACAAAGCTGTGTACCTTGAAGTATATTCCGAACACGGACACCGCCGCGTCGCTCACGGAAATGAGTATCTTGTTCATGCCTATATCCATCAGCGAGCCTATCGACTGCATGAGCATGGACGGAACACCCACCCTGTATATGTCCGCGAGTATGGGTTTATTGAAGCGGAAGCCCTTCAGGTCGAGCCTGACGTCCTTGTTGTAGGCATAATTGAATATGAACCCAAGTACCGCGCTCAGGCACTGCGAAATGACGGTGGCGACGGCCGCGCCCGCGATACCCATCTGTGGGAAGCCGTGCCTGCCGAATATGAGTATTGGGTCAAGTATGATATTGACCGCCGCTCCCGTCGCCTGCATTATCAGGCACAGTCCCGAATGTCCCGTGGATTGCAGCAGCCCGTTGAAGGTAAAGGTCAAAAACACGCCTATGCTGCCCGCCAAGCATATGGCGGTGTAAGTCGCTCCCATCCTCAGCAGTTCATCCGAATCTGTGAACATGCCGATGAACGGCGCGGACAGCGTAAGTCCCAGCACAAGAAAAACGACATAGTTCATCAGCGCAAGCACAAGTCCGTGTTGAGCCGCGGCGGTGGCTTCCGAAAACCGTCTTGCGCCCAAGCGCCTTGACAGCAGAGAGTTTACTCCGCAGGCCGTTCCCGACGCCACGGCGTGCATTATCATCTGCGCCGGAAACGCCAAGGTCGTCGCGGTAAGCGCGGCCTGTGAGAGCTTTGCTACATATATTCCGTCCACCACGTTGTACAGCGCGGTGATGAGGTTCGCGGCTATCAGCGGAACCGCCATTGACGCGAGCAGGCGCGGTACCGGCTGTGTGCCGAGTTTGTTCTCCCGATTCTGTTCCAAATCCGCCTCGCTATGCGCGAACGTCTTCGGGTTCGTGCTTGTTCTTATTCATCTTAATTACATATATTCCGCAGGCTGCCGCGATTACCACGCCCAACATCGCCGCAAGCAGGAAGCGGTACCTAGCGTCCTCCACCCCGAATATCCACTTTGAAAGGTTAGTGAGAAGCGGCGCCGCCAGGGTTCCCAGGTTGGAGCACACCAGCATGACGGACAGCCCAAGCTCCTGCTTCATTCCGCCAGCCGCCGAAGCCAAAACCTGAGCGTGGGGCATAATCAATGTCGCTCCGCCGCAGAGCACTCCGCCTATTATGAATACGACATACGACTTTGCAAAGAAGAAAGCAAGAAAGCCCGCGACAAGCAGAATTACGCCCAAGGTAATACTCTGAAGTCCAATCCTCTTGTTGATTCCATCCACGCCAAAGCCCATGATTCCGCCCGCTCCCAGTATGATTGCGGTCAGCAGTCCGCCCCTTGATGACGCGAGCTGCTCCGAGACAAAGCCGCTCTCCGCCACAAGCATGGAGGTGTTAACCATCGCGGTACACATCAGCACCGAGAACGCCGCACCCACTAAGCAGGGGAACACCAACGCCCTTGCATTGAAGGGCGCGGCGGCGGAGGCCTTCGCAGCTTCGCTCACGGCCAGCTTGGTGTTCTTGGGATGCACTACAAGCGAGAGTATCAGCCCGGGTATCATGATAAGGTACACCAAAAAGCCGTAACGCCAGTTTACCGCCACAAGATAGCCGCCGACAAAGGTCATAAGCATGGTCGCAAGCGATGTAGTGCAGGCCCTTATCCCAAATACCGCTATTCTGTCCTCCGGCTCGAACATCTCGTTGACTATGGCGGGTGAAACCGTACACGCCAGACTTGTGCCTATGCCCAAAATCGCCGCCCAGACATATATGAGCGCGAGTGAGCTGTTGAAAAAGCAGCCTAAGAGCGCGAACGCGACAGCCATGCCGCAGCCTATCGCCACGATGTACTTCTTGGGGAATTTCCTGCACAGCCAACCCGTTATAAGGTTGGTCAGCGCCACGAATATGGACGGGATGGTCGCCACAAGCTGTATCGCCGTGGTGCTGTACTGCGGAAACGCCCCGCCCAACTCCGCCAAGACGGGCGAAAGGCCCGCGCCTCCCATCTGAAGCGCGGCAACAAAGTATATTGCTATGAGGTTCCAAGTCCTCTGTTTCTTATTCATCTGTATCCTCAAGCTCTGTATCAAGCTGCGGCAATGCGTCAACATCGTACTGCCAGTGACGGGTGGTCGGCCCGCTCGGAAGGTTCTCCCATGAGGGGTAAGGGTCGGGCGTCTCAAACATATATTCGAGCCACATCCCGTCCGTTATCTGCCTTTCCTTTGCATAGCTCACCCAGTCCCTTCCCGCGGGACAGCGGAAGAACTCGCTTATATGCAGACGGAATATCTTCCAAACGCCGTCCTCCTTGCGAAACTCGACCTCGTGCTTTTGCAAAAGCACCTCGGCTCGGTAGGCCTCGCCCTTCTCGGTCACGGAGGACAGCAGCACCCGCCGTTCGTCGTCCTCCTTTGGCTTGTCCTTGGCAAGATCGCCCGCATCACTCTCGGTGCCTATCACCATCCAAACGCCCCGCGCCGTCAGCCCGTCCTTGGCTATGCTCAGCCATTTATTGGCGCAGGAAAAGGTTGCCATGCGCCCCGCGATATCGAAATTGACATAGAAGGTCACGACCTTCCAGAGCTTTTGATACACTCCGGAGGCGCCGTACTCTATGGAAGCGTCGTCGTCCTTCGTCCAAAGCTCAGGCACTATGCGCCTTCCCTGCCCCGCCGAAAAGTAGTAGTTGTGCTTGGAGTACAGGTTTTCTATCCTCTGCCTGTCCTCAAGGCGCATGACCTTCCGTTCAAGGGCGGCAAGCCGTTCTTCCACGCTGATATGCTCCATACTATATCCTCCCCGTTACAGCTGTTGACGCCGGCGACGGAATCTTGAGTGTGTAACCCGAATACTCAAGCGTCGCGTTCTTATCGTCGATGCGATGCACAGCTATCATGTTTGACCTTTGCAGGCAGCTCACCACTATTTTACCGTCCCCCGATATGCCGAAGTCACGCGGGGTCTGTCCGGGCAGCGCCACAACATCGCCAAGCTCCAGTCTGCCGTCCCCCGCTATACGAAAGACCGTTACAGTACTGCTGTCCCTTGCGGCGGCAAGCATGAGCTTCCCGTTCTGGGTTGGGCGTATGGTGGTCGTGCCGTAACGCTCCCGCTTCTCCCGCAGAACCGAAATCACCTGTATAAGCTCTATCGTGCCGTTCTCGTCCATGTGATTTTTGAAAACATATATGTCGCCCGGGTCCTGCATAAGCGCGTACAGGCAATCGTCGCAGGCGCAAAGGTAACGACAGAACGGGTGGTTCGGGAAGGTGTAGGAGGTGATTCTCCTGCCGTCTCGGGCGGAGTAGACGATAAGCGCGCACTCGGTAAGCGAGATAACCCCGACATAGCCCTGCCCTATGGCGGCGGCGCAGTGCAGCGCCTTCCACGCTCCCGCTATATCGGCGGAGGGTACGACGGCTCTGGCGGGCAGGGGCGCGCCGTTCTCGTCCAAGCCCCACATTGCAAGCGTCCCTTCGTAGAAATTGCTCCCGTAAACGTTCTTCGTCTCGCCGTCCACGCTTATCGCGCAGGTGCGCTGTCCGTGGCTCCTTGCCGCGCCTATCTCGGTCAATGTCCCGCTTTCGTCATAGGAATAGGCTATAACCCCGCCGTCCGCGAAGCCCTTAAACGTCATGCCCTCTATCCCCGCGTATATCACAGGCTTGCTGCGGCTTATGTCCATCGCCCCCGCGTTAGAGACCTGATGTGTGGAAGCAAGCTCAGGTCTTAGGGTCTCTCCGTCTATGAACACGGAGTATATTCCAAGGCTTCCCCTGACGGAGTTCGTTCCCACGAACGCATAGTATCCCGACTTCTTCACCATATGCTGTCACTCCTAATAAAACCATTGTTGAATCGCTTCATATCAATCCTAAGCCGCGCCGCACGCCTGACGGTGAACGCCGCGCATAAGCTTATCTCAATCTGAACCTGTCCCTTATTCCCGACCGCTCAGGCTCGTCTGAGCTTTTGCTGCCCTTCTCTGTCGAGTACTTCACTAATATCTCGTTTACGCCAATGCCCGCGTGGATTATCGCGACAAGGGCGCAGTAAAGGCAGGAAGCAAGTCCGCCGTCATAGAGACTATACCCTATCGAAAGCGTTAGGGCAAGCGCGGCGGTCGTAAGTGGCAGTACCTTCAGTAAAAGCACCCTGTCCCTGTATTCCGTGCGGGTCAGCTTTGGCTTGTCAAACAGTACTATGACAGAGCCGATAATCACGAAGAACGCCGGTACAAGCGTTATCAGCGAAACCATGGCCACAAAGCCGCC
>DAOPJM010000023.1:0-29665 GCA_035399665.1 Clostridia bacterium | reverse complement strand
CCATATAAAAGAGCCTAAATATCGGCTCTTTTTTTGTTGCTACAAATCGAAATAACCCACTTTGTAACCCACTTTGTGGAGCAACCATCTGCGCTAATAACCCGCAAAAAAGAGCGGTTGCCCGCCCTTAGTAATCTATTAGCTCATTGAGCGCCGCCAGTGTTAAGGCTGCAAAAGCTTCGCCACGTTAATCCTGAGCGCGGTCGCAACAGCTATTAGCCGCTTTTGTGGGATGGGTGACCGCCCAAGCTCCCAGTTTTGGTATTGCTTTTCCGTAACCCCACACAGCTCCGCCACTCGCCGCTGAGTTAGGTTGACCTTCAGGCGCGATTCGCGCAGCACGCGTGCGTAGTTGGGCAACGCGGCGTCAGGGGGAATGCTGCTATCTCCCCAAACTCCCTTGTACGATAGTCCAGTTTTTTCCTGCGCATTTTTAGCGCGACTTTCCGCGCTTGATTTTGTCGGGCTTGCGCGTGAAACGGTCTGTATGCCAGCTGCGTCCCAGCGAGCAATTGCGGCGCGTTTATCGATGTCAGCCCCGATGGGGAACACATATCCCTTCATCTCGTCCCCCGCGTATGCGTACCAACTGCGCCCTATGCGCGATATGTACAAGTATTTCATTTGCCTTGCTCCTCTCGTTTGACTTATCTTCTGACGAATCAATGTTTGGCTCAATCAACGGTGAACCGTTTTGCATCCTTCCTGAAAAACCAAAAACCGGGGGCTTGGGCTCCGGTTTTGGTTTTGGTATGCGTCTCTCCAGATTCAGAAACAGCGCTGTTGTAACGGCAAAACATATAATTGCAACAGCGAGCGGCAAGTGAAGCAGCTGCTCGTTCAGCAATAAAGCAATGATTGTCCCAAGTAAAACCACAAACAAACAAAACAGTCCCCGAAGCAAATATACCTTTTTCATAATTGTCCTCTCAATCGTCCAAGTTTCATTTTTTGTTTTAGAGGCGGTGCCAAGCCGCTTATTGTATCGCAGACGCAGCCACGAATTGTGGCAAAGCTTCAATTCACAACTCATTTTGCAACAGTGTCGCCGTCACTGTCAACAATATTTTACTATATCACTTTTTGAAAAAACTAGGAAAAAGCTAAAAAAGTTCTTGCATCGTTGGGGGGAGCGTGTTACAATACGCAAGGTATCACGCACTCCGTGTCAGATCCGTGTCTCGTGCCCTTTTTGGGTTTTCACGGTAAAGAATCGGCCGGAGGTGGACAATAAAAACGAGGAGGTTTAATTATCATGTCCGTGATCTCAATGAAACAGTTGCTGGAGGCCGGCGTACATTTCGGTCACCAAACCCGCCGTTGGAACCCCAAGATGAAGGAATACATCTTCACCGAGCGCAACGGTATTTACATCATCGATCTGCAGATGACCGTCAAGAAAATCGAGGAAGCCTATGCTTTCGTCAGCGGACTCGCTGCCGATGGCAAGACCATACTCTTTGTCGGCACAAAGAAGCAGGCTCAGGAGAGCATTGAGCAGGAAGCAAAGCGCTGTGACATGTACTATGTCAACCAGCGTTGGCTCGGCGGTATGCTCACCAACTTCAAGACCATTCAAAGCCGTATCGCAAAGCTGAAAAAGATTGACCAGATGGAAGCCGACGGCGACTTCGATCTCCTGCCCAAGAAGGAAGTTATCGGCCTCAAGGGCGAGCGTGAGAAGCTTGAGCGCAACCTCGGCGGTATCAGGGAGATGAAGCGCCTTCCCTCCGCTCTGTTCATCGTTGACCCCCGTAAGGAGCATATTGCCGTTGCGGAAGCCCGCGCACTGAACATCCCAATCGTGGCTATCATCGACACCAACTGTGATCCCGACGAAGTCACCTATCCCATCCCCGGCAATGACGACGCCATTCGCGCCATCAAGCTCATCACCGCCAAGATCGCCGACGCTATCCTTGAAGGCAAGCAGGGCGAGCAGAACAGCGATGACGAGACCGCCAAGGTTGAGGAAACCACCGAAGAATAATCGAAGGAGGACTTACGATATGTTTACAGCTAAGGACGTAATGGCTCTGCGTGAGCGCACCGGCGCGGGCATGATGGACTGCAAAAAGGCCATGACCGCCTGCGAGGGCGACATGGAAAAGGCCGTTGATTTTCTGCGTGAAAAGGGTCTTGCCGCTTCCAAGAAGAAGGAAGGCAGGATCGCAGCCGAAGGTTTGATCGGCGGATACCTCTGCCCCGAATGCGGCGTAGGCGCTCTGGTCGAAGTCAACTGCGAGACCGACTTTGTTGCCAAGACCAATGATTTCAAGGCTTTCGTCAACGCGATTGCCCAGCAGATTGCCAAGAAGAACCCCGCGACCGTCGAAGATCTCATGACCGAGCCCTATTTTGAGGACGAGAGCATGACCGTAGACGCGAAGCTGAACGCGGTCGTCGCCAAGGTCGGCGAGAAAATCAAGATTCGCCGCTTCGTTCGCAGCGAGGGTATCGTTGATATCTACATCCACCTCACCGGCAAGATCGGAACCCTGATTGTAGCCGAGGGCGATGTTGACAAGACCGTTCTGCACGACATCGCGATGCACATCGCAGCCTGCAAGCCCGCCTACATCATGACCTGCGAGGTCCCCGAATCCGAGATTGAGAAGGAGAAGGAGATTGCCAAGGCCGCGGCCATCAACGAAGGCAAGACCCCCGAGGTCGCCGAGAAGATGGTTATGGGCAGGGGCGCCAAGTACCTCAAGGAGGTCTGTCTCATGGAGCAGCCCTTTGTCAAGGACGCTAAGGTCACCATCAAGCAGCTCATCGGCGGCAAGTTCTCAATAAAGAGCTTCACCTGCTACACCATGGGCGAGGGTCTGCAAAAGCGCGAGGACAACTTCGCTGAGGAAGTCATGAGTCAAGTTAAGTAACTTGTACGATAATCGGGGAACACGGGGGGTAATCCGTGTTCCCCCTTTTTAACAAGGAGGCAGCTACAATGTATACTAAGGTCATAATCAAGATCAGCGGCGAGGCCCTGTCCAACGGAATCGATCCCATTTGCTTTGACACCGTGGACAAGACCGCCGCGGTAATAAAGGAAGCTCATCTTGCGGGCGTGAAGCTTGGGTTGGTCGTGGGCGGCGGCAACGTTGTGCGCGGCCGCAACGCCAAGGCGCAGAACAGAAACCGCATGGATCAGATGGGGATGCTTGCCACAGCCATCAACTCACTCGCCTTACAGGATTCGCTGCTGCGCATGGGCGTTCCCTGCCGCGTGTTCTCCGCCGTCGCCATGAATCGCTTCTGCGACGAATACAGCTCACGCGCCGCCAACGCCGCCGTGGACTCGGGCGAGGTCGTCATATTCGCCTGCGGCACGGGCAGTCCCTTCTTCTCTACCGATACAGCCGCCGCCCTGCGCGCCTGCGAGATAGGCGCACAAGCGATGCTGCTTGCCAAAAACATCGACGCGGTGTACTCCGCCGACCCCAAGCTTGACCCTAACGCGATAAGATACTCTCACCTTAGCTATGACGAGGTCATAGAGCGCGGACTTCGCGCCACCGACCTCACGGCAATCACCATGTGCCGCGAGCAGAGCATACCCATTATGTTGTTCGCCCTTGAACGTCTCTGTGACGTCGTTTCGGGCAAAGATTGCGGCACGCTCATAGATTAGGGCTTGAAATCTTCGCTGACATATAGTAGAATAAACCGAAAAAGGAGGCTGACAAGATGGATTTATTAGATAACACGAAGGACAGGATGAACAAGACCGTTTCCGTACTGGTGCAGGAGCTTGCAACTCTCCGCGCCGGCAGAGCCAGCGCACAGGTGCTGGACAGAATCGCGGTTGATTACTACGGAACTCCCACCCCCATCCCTCAGCTTGCGAACATCTCCACGCCGGAGCCGAGGATGCTTATCATCTCGCCTTGGGACAGCCGCTCTATCTCGGCCATCCAAAAGGCTATTCAAAAGTCCGACCTTGGGATCAACCCCGCCACCGACGGCAAGGTTATCCGCCTTGTGTTCCCTGAGCTTACCGAGGAGCGCAGGCGCGACTTGGTCAAGACCGTCAAGAAGAAGGGCGAGGAGAGCAAGGTTGCCGTCCGCGCCATTCGCCGTGACAACATTGAGCAGCTAAAAAAGCAGAAGAAGGCGTCAGAGATTACCGAGGATGATCAGAAACTCCTTGAGGACAAGATTCAAAAGCTCACCGACGAGCGCATCAAGGAAATCGAAGGCATTCTTTCCGCGAAGGAAAAGGAGATACTTCAGGTTTGACCTGCGTTCTTGGGCGCAAACTTGACGAAGCCCTAACGCTCCTTACAAACGAGGGCTATACCGTAGAAACCGTTGAGGTACGAAGCCGAAAGGGTACGGCGGGGAGCGACGCCAGGGTTATAAAGCAAGAGCTTTTAAGCCCGAATGCGCTGCGCCTTCACTTCTCCCTGTTCGATACTCGCGACCCAAGGGAAAAAGCCTAAAGCAAAACACCACTGATGCAAGGCGGCAGCTTTGCATCATTTTTAAAAGAGGGACAATGGCAAAGCTTGTCGAAACCGAATTTTCGGCCTTGGGGCTTAACCCCGTAAGAATGCCCGCGCACGTCGCCATCATCATGGACGGCAACGGACGCTGGGCGACTAAGCGCGGCCTTCCCCGCGCCATGGGACACCGCGCGGGGGTCAACCGTCTGCGCGAAATCATACGCTTCTCCTCCGATTCGGGCGTCAAGGCGCTGACCATCTATGCCTTTTCGACCGAGAACTGGAAACGCCCCACCGATGAGATAGGCGTACTGTGCAATCTTTTGGTGGAGTACTTCAGCCGTGAAATTGACGAGCTGAACGAAAACGGGGTTCGCATACTGCACATAGGCGATATGTCGCTTTTCCCCGCCGAGGTGCGGGACGCTGTTGAGAAGGCCGAGCGCAGAACTCAAGGCAACAAGGGACTGAAGCTCAACATCGCCCTCAACTACGGCGCGAAGGCCGAGCTTTTGCGAGCCTGTCGCAGGCTCTGCGAAAACGCCAAGGAAACGGGGCGTATCCCCGACACACAGGAGCTTGAAGCCGAGCTGTACACCGCCGACTCACCCGAGCTGGATTTACTGATTCGCACGGGAGGCGATATTCGTCTCTCCAACTTCCTCCTGTATCAGGCGGCCTATGCCGAGCTGTATTTTACCGAAACCTATTGGCCCGATTTCACCCGCGACGAGTATATCAAGGCCCTTAGGGTATTTCAATCCCACAAACGCCGCTTTGGAGGTCTGTAATGTTGGTACGCACGATAGTCGGCTTAATCATCGCGGTGGTGCTGTTGCTCTGCCTGTACTTCGGGGACTGGGTGTTTGTCACCGTGTTCTCGCTGACCTTCCTGTTCTCCGTAATAGAGCTGAATCGGGCTTTCAAGTCCAAGGGGCTGAAGGTCTTTATCTGGCCGGCGTACATTCTTGCCGCCACGGGCGGTGCGCTCTACATGCTGACGGGCTATGACGCATTGCTGCTGTTCGCCTACGCGCTGGTGCTTTTAACCGCCTCTGTCATAGGACAGGTGCTTATCACCCGTGATAATTTCTCCTCGGTGCTGTACTGTCTTATACCCTTCGTCTATCCCCTGCTTTCCAACATCGTCATCCTTATACTTTACTTTGGGCTGCCGAGAGCTACCGCTCTCACGGCCTGCGGTCTTGCCGTACTTGCCCCGCAAGCGGCGGATGTGTTCGCCTACCTCGGCGGGACGCTGTTCGGCAAGCACAAGCTCTGTCCGCACATCAGTCCCAAGAAAACCGTTGAGGGCGGTGTATGCGCTCTTGTCGGCGGCGTCGCGGGCGGCGTTGCCATGTACTTCGCGCAGCTCTTTTGGGGCGGCCCCATCGGGCTTGTCACCCTCATGGTTTTAGGACTTGTCTGCGGCATAGTGGGTCAGTTCGGCGACCTTTTCGCCTCCTGCATCAAGCGCGATGCGGGAATTAAAGATTTTTCGAGCATTCTGCCCGGTCACGGCGGATTTTTGGACAGGATAGACAGTACGCTTTTATGTGCGCCCATCATACTTGCGTATTT
Organism: Clostridia bacterium; assembly: GCA_035399665.1. GTDB lineage: Bacteria > Bacillota > Clostridia > Christensenellales > CAG-138 > DAOPJM01. The sequence goes on along the minus strand of DAOPJM010000023.1, from coordinate 23,636 downwards.
TATGATACTTGTGGCATGATGTGAGGTGAGGGCTTTGAATGTAGCGGTGCTTGGAAGTACAGGCTCGATAGGCCGTCAGGCTCTGAAGGTAATAGCTTCGCACCCCGAACGCTTTCGCGTGGTGGGGCTTTCCGCAAAAAACAGCAAGGAGCTGCTTCTTGCACAGGCGGCGGAGTTCGGCGCGGGCTTTGTGTGCGCCGATAATCTCACGCAAGGCGAGCTTCCCCAAGGCGTGAGGCGTTCGGCTTCACCGTCACAGCTGCTTGCCGCCTGCGGCGCGGACGCTGTGGTGCTTGCCATATCGGGAGTTGACGCCCTAAAGCCGCTCATGACCGCCATTGAGCTTGGGCTGCGCATAGCCATAGCCAACAAGGAAAGCCTTGTGTGCGCCGGCGAATTGGTTCAGAAGGCGCTAAGAGGCAGCGGCGCCGAGCTTATCCCCGTGGACAGCGAGCAGTCCGCCATCTTCCAATGCCTTGCCTGCGGTAAGCGCGGCGAGCTTTCAAGGCTCATAATCACCTGCTCCGGCGGTCCATTTTGGCGGGAGAAGCGCGAAAACCTCATAGGCATAGGTCTTGACCGTGTGCTGAAGCACCCGACATGGAGCATGGGCAGGAAGATAACCTTGGATTCCGCCACCCTGTTCAACAAGGGGCTTGAGATTATCGAGGCGGCGCGGCTGTTCAACACGAGCGCGGACGAGACAGCGGTACTCATTCACCCCCAGTCCGTGGTTCACTCCATGGCGGAGTTCAAAGACGGCACCGTCATGGCCAACCTCTCCATGCCGGATATGCGCCTGCCCATACAATACGCTTTAAGTTACCCTGAGCGCATGGCTTCGACCGTGAAGCCCCTGCGCTTGGAGGAATACGGCAGGCTGGAGTTCTTCCCCGTTGATGAGGAGCGCTTCCCCGCCATAGCCATGGCGTATGAGGTTTTGCGAAGGGGCGGCGGCGCTCCCGCCGTCTACAACGCCGCCAACGAGGTCATGGCGTATGCTTACATCGATGGTAAGACAGACTTTCTGAGCATAGAACAGGGTGTAAGGTATGCCCTTGACACCTACGACAATTTCGATACCGTCAGCGAGCTTGAGGACGTTTATCGCGCCGACGCCTTTGGCAGAGCGGCGGCAGCGGCCTTCCTGAACGGTGAAAGGAGCTAAATGAGTATTCTGACAATAATCCTTGCGGTGCTTGCGCTGTCATTGATGATATTTCTACACGAGCTTGGCCACTTCATGGCGGGGCGCAAGCTCGGATTTACCATATTGGAGTTCTCTATCGGCATGGGGCCGAAGATATTCAGCCGCGAGGTCAAGGGCGTTACATACAGCCTCAGGCTTTTCCTCATCGGCGGTTCGTGCCGCTTCTACGGCGAGGATCAGGAGGTCGCAGACGAGCGCTGCTTCTCCGCGCACAAGCCTTGGAAGAAGGCTATCGTGCTGCTTGCGGGCGCGGCGATGAACCTGCTCACGGCGCTTTTGGTGGCCTTCGCCCTGCTGTGGGGCTACGGGGAACTCGACTCGTCCAAGATTATCGTACAGTCCGTCAACGACAGCTCGCCCGCCCAAGTCGCAGGCATAGAAAAGGGCGATCAGTTCTACTCCGTGGACGGGACTTTAGTGGACAGCTTTGCGACCATGTCCGCCGTGCTCAATGAGGCCGGCTCCGAACCCGCCGACGTGGTGGTACTGCGCGACGGAGAGCAGGTTGAAACGCAGCTCAGCTGCAAATATGACGAGGAGAGCGGGCGTTACCTCATGGGCGTCAACATCACCTATGGCTATGTGCGCTGCTACAACTTCTTTGAAGCCATAGGTGCTGCCGTCAAGCTCTGCTGTCAGGTCGTAGCCGAAGTATATATGGCGTTATGGGGGCTTATCACCGGTCAGTATTCGCTGAACGACATGGGCGGAGTGGTGCTTATAACCCAGCTCATAGGCGACTCGATAAAGAGCGGCTTCCCCGATTTCCTGCGTATTGTCGTGCTGCTTTCCGCGAACCTTGGCGTTATGAACCTCCTGCCCCTCCCCGCGCTTGACGGCGGCAGGCTTGTGTTTGTCGTATTGGAGGGAATATTCAAAAAGCCCGTGGCGTCGGCCAAGACCGAAGCCATCATTCACGCCGTGGGTATGATGCTGCTGTTCGCGCTTATGATTTACATCACCGTACATGACGTGGTGCGCTGTTACGGAGGCTGACGATGACAAGAACTGTTTTCGCGGGGACGCTGCCCATAGGCGGGGGCAGCAGAGTTTCGCTGCAATCCATGACCAACACCGATACACGCGATGTTGACGCCACAACAGAGCAGATACTGCGTCTTGAGGCGGCGGGCTGCGAGCTTATACGAAGCTCCGTCTATGATGCGGCCTGCGCCGAGGCGTTTTCAAGGATACGCCCAAAGATTCATATTCCAATCGCCGCCGATATTCATTTTGATTACAGGCTTGCTGTATTGGCGCTCGAAAACGGCGCGGACAAGATACGCTTCAACCCAGGCAACATCGGCGACATAAAGCGCGTCGCGCTGCTTGCGGACTGCGCCAAGGCGCACCATGCCGCAATTCGCGTGGGCGTAAACGGCGGCTCTTTGGACAAGCATATGACGACCCTATACCCAAACGACAGGGTGGAGGCCATGGTGCAGAGCGCCTTGCAGCACATTCGCCTGCTTGAGGACTGCGGCTTTTATGACATAGTGGTATCGCTCAAGGCCTCGTCCGTTGCCGATACGGTCAAGGCATGCAGGCGTATGCACAGCCTTTGTGATTACCCCCTGCACCTGGGCGTGACCGAGACCGGCACGGTGGATATGGGCATAGTCAAATCGTCAATAGGGATAGGGGCCTTGCTCTTGGACGGCATTGGCGATACCCTGCGCGTTTCTCTGTCCTGCGACCCTGTTGAGGAGGTCAAGGCGGGGCTTTCCATACTCCGCGCCTTAAACCTGCGCAAGGACGATGTCGAGATAATCAGCTGTCCCACCTGCGGCAGGACGAGGGTAGATCTGTTCTCCGCCGTGGATTACGTTTCAAAGAATGTCAGGCGCAACGCGGGATACCTGAAGATTGCCGTAATGGGCTGCGCCGTGAACGGTCCCGGAGAGGCCAGGGGTGCCGACTTGGGCATAGCCTTTGGCGACGGCAACGGCGTACTGTTCGAGAACGGGCAAATCGTCTGCTCCGGCGAAGCGCAGGCGATGCTGCGCCGTCTGACCGAGACGGCGAATATGAGATTGGGAACCATTGTCGATGGATCAACGAATAGCTAAGATCTACGAGATTTCAAATATTGACCCCGACGACCTTTCACTTGCCCGAGTAACCCTTGACAAGTCCAAGGGGCATATTGTTGTACACGCCGAAAAGCGGGGTGAGATAGACCAAGCCGCCCTCTTAACGTGGGAGAGCGGAATGACCCGCGTTCTGGAAAGCTATCAGGTTGAGTTCGAGTACACCGACGCCAACGAGTATCTGCGCTTTGGCGCGTTGGAGGGCGGGGCTGTCGCCGAGATTACCCCCGAGGATGAAGTCAGCTTCGACCTGCCCGAGGATCGCATACTCTACGGCGAGGACTTCGAGGAAGCCAAGAAGGTTTTAACCCCCTCTGAGGTCAAGAGCGGCAAGCAGCTGATTCACGTCAAGGGGCGCGCCATTTCGCATGAGTGCCGCGAGCCTAAGGCTTTCGGCAACAACCTCGGAAAATACCGCGTTCGCTTCAACCTTGTGGACGGAAACGGCTCGGTTTGGTGCAACGTCTCCTTTGACGACGCTTTTGACGCAAAGCAGCTTGACGCATGGCTTGGCGTTACCATGAAGAAGGGGCTTGACCTCTTGGTTTCGGGCAGGGCACGCCGCTACAAGGAGAGCGACATCTACCTTTCCTCGAACACCGTCAAGGCGGTTTCGCGCACACTGCGCATGGATGCTTCCGAGGAGAAGCGCGTTGAGCTGCATCTGCACACCCGCATGTCCGCCAAGGACGCCCTAACCAACATGACCGAAGCCTTCAATACCGCGAAGCGCTGGGGGCATAAGGCGATAGCCGTGACCGACCATGGCGTTGTTCAGGCCTTCCCCGAGGCGTACAAGGCGCAGGGCGCGACGGGCGTTAAGGCGATTTTCGGCGTGGAGGGCTATCTTGTGCCTGACACCGTACCCATGAAGATGGGCGGCGAGTGCGTGGTATTCGACATAGAGACCACGGGCCTAAAGGCCGAGAGCTGCGAGATTATCGAGATTGGCGCGGTCAAGTACCGTGACGGAGTTGAGATTGACAGCTTCCACTCCTTCATAGATGACGGCGTGGTTATCCCGCCGCGAATCACCGAGCTTACGGGAATTACCACCGAGACGCTTGTGGGCGCGCCCCGCTCGCGTGAGGTTCTGACGCGCTTTCACGCCTTCACAAGGGGCTGCCTGCTTGTCGCACACAACGCCGCCTTCGACGTTGGCTTCATACGTCTGCATGGCGAACGCTTCAGCCTCGATTTTGACAACCCCTACGCGGACACGCTGATGCTTTCGCGCTATCTCGTTCACGATGAGGTTATAAACCACAAGCTGGATACCCTCTGCGAATACTTCAATATAGACATGGGCAGCCATCACCGCGCCGTCGATGACGCTCGTTCCTGTGCTTCCATCTTCTTCATACTTACGGATATGCTGAAAGCTGCGGGCGAAACCGAGCTGCCCGTGGTCACACCCAAGCTTTCCGCACCCATGGTCAAGGGCAAGCGCGCCCCCGTTTATCATGTTATCATATTGGTGCGCACCCAAAAGGGTATGCGCGACCTCTACAAGATTATCAGCTTTTCGCACCTTGACCACTTCCACACCAAGCCGCAGATTCCAAGGAGTATGCTGTCGGTGTTTCGCAAGGAGCTTATCATCGGCAGCGCCTGCTGCGCGGGCGAGCTTTACAAGGCAATACTGAATGGGGCAAGCGACACGGAGTCGGAGTCCATAGCTTCCTTCTATGATTTCTTGGAGATACAGCCCATTATAAACAACTCCTTCTTGGTGCGCGAGGGTGCCGTCAAGGACGACGACGCGCTAAGGGATATCAATCGCCGCATATTTGAGCTTGGCCACAAATTGGGCAAGCCTGTCGCGGCGACGGGCGATGTACACTTCCTTGAACCCGAGGACGCGATATTCCGCAAGCTACTGTTGTACAAGGAGGGCTATTCCGACGCGGAATATCAGCCCACGCTGTACTTAAAAACCACTGCGGAGATGCTGGAGGAGTTCTCCTACCTTGGGGAAGCCGCGGCTCATGAGGTCGTTATCGACGTTCCTAACGCCATCGCGGACAGCTGTGACACGCTGAAGGCCTTCCCCGACGGCACTCACGCTCCCAAGATTCCCAACGCCGAGCAGGAGCTTTCAGATCGCTCCTACAAGAAGGCGCATGAGATATACGGCGATCCCCTGCCCGACGTCGTCAAGGCGAGGCTTGAGCGCGAGCTGTCCTCCATCATAGGAAACGGCTTCGCTTCACTGTACCTCATGGCACAGCGTCTGGTGCAAAAGTCCTTGAGCGACGGATACATAGTTGGCTCAAGGGGTTCGGTCGGCTCGTCCTTTGTCGCGACCATGGCGGGCATATCCGAGGTCAACGCGCTTGCCCCCCACTACAACTGCCCCAACTGTCATTTCACGGACTTCGACGTGGATCGCACCCTGTATCAAACGGGGCCGGACATGCCCGACAGGGACTGCCCGAACTGCGGAACCAAGCTTCGCAAGATGGGGTTTGACATCCCGTTCGAGGTGTTTTTGGGCTTCAACGGCGACAAGACCCCCGATATAGACCTGAATTTCTCAGGTGAGTATCAGCCTGTGGCGCATAAATATGTTGAGGAGATGTTCGGACGCGGTCACGCTTTCAGAGCGGGTACGATTTCGGGCATAGCCGATAAGAAGGCGTTTGAGTATGTGTTGAGCTACGGCGACGCCGTTCATATGCAGCTCTCCTCCTCCGAGGTGGAGCGCCTTAAGATAGGCGTTACCAACGTCAAGCTCACCACGGGGCAGCACCCGGGCGGAATAGTCATAGTCCCCAAGGAGGACGAGATTTACGACTATACACCTGTGCAGCACCCCGCCGACCGCGTTGGCGGAGATACCATAACCACGCACTTTGACTTCCATGCCTTGGACGATCGCTTGGTTAAATTAGACATACTTGGTCACGACGATCCCACGGCTCTAAGGATGCTTGAGGATCTGACGGGCGTAAGTCCGCACGACGTACCCATAGGCGACCCTGAGACGCTGTCCCTGTTCTCATCCGCAGAACAGCTTGGCATAGACCTGTCCGCGCTTGACGGCTGCACGGTCGGCACCATAGGCGTTCCCGAGTTCGGTACGGGCTTTGTGCGGCAGGTGCTTGAGATGACACGCCCCAAGACCATGGAGGAGCTGGTTCGCATCGCGGGGCTTACTCACGGCACCGACGTGTGGCTGAACAACGCCGAGCCCTTGGTCAGAAACGGAACGGCGAAACTCTCCGAGGTCATTTGCGCGAGAGACGATATCATGAACTACCTCATCTCCAAGGGCATGGAGCCGAGCCTCTCCTTCAAGATTATGGAGAAGGTGCGAAAGGGCAAGGGCATAACCGCGGAGTGGGAGCAGGCCATGGCGGACTGCGCCGTACCCTCTTGGTTTGTAGGCTCATGCAAAAAAATAAAGTATCTGTTCCCAAGAGGTCACGCCGTGGCCTATGTCATGATGGCGTTTTCCGTGGCGTACTTCAAGCGGCACTACCCCGCCGAGTTCTACGCCGTGTACTACACCGTAAGAGCCGACGCCTTCGACATAACGCAGGCGGAGGGCGGCCCCGAACGGATTTTGCAAAACATCATTAAGCTCAGCGGCCCCGAGGCGACAGCCAAGGACAAGGACGTTGTTACCATATTGGAGGTCGTGTATGAGATGAATCTTCGGGGCATAGAGCTGCTGCCTGTGGATATATACAAGTCGGAGGCTCTGCGCTTTACCGTGGAGAACGGAGCCATTCGCCCGCCGTTCAACGCCGTGCCGGGGCTTGGCGGCAACGCGGCCTTGAGTATAGCGGAAAAGCGCGGCGGCGGTCGCTTCTCAAGCATTGAGGATTTCGCCAAGGTCACGGGCGCGAATACGGGCGTAATCTCCGCGCTTGAAGCGAGCGGGTGCTTTTTGGATTTGCCGAAAAAGAATCAGATTTCTCTTTTTGACATGTTTTGACAATGCGGTATAGCGCGTCAGCATGAAGGACATACTCTTGCTGTCGGAGAATTCTCCGAACGAACACAGGAGGTAGAATATGTCATTCTTTAATGAGAGCGACTACGGCTATGGGCGCGAGAATAACGACCGCGATCGCAGCAAGCGCGAAAAGCGCGACAACGAGAAGCGCGAAGACAGCAAAGAGAAGCTTCCCGCATTCAACCGCGGTTTCGACAAGTTCGGCTGGTAAACCATGGACAAGGCGGAAATGGACAAGCGGACACATAAGCTGCTGTCGCATCTGCTCCGCGTACCCCAGTACGGCCCGATAGACGTACAGGGCAGCTATACGGGAATGGCCGACGACGGCACATACCCTGTGCAGGACGCGGACGACCTGTGAAATAATCGCCGTGAACGCTGCATAAACAGCAACGTTCGCGGCGGTTATATTTTTCTCCGATTCCACGCAATTAGTCATACCCGACGGCGCTTGCTTTTGGCATACTCATTCGGGTATGATTGACGGAATAGGGAAAGAGTGCTATAATTCCCTTACTGCGTTTGTTGGGGGTTGTGGCGTGGTATTCTCGGGGCTGACATTTCTATTGTTGTTTCTGCCGCTGCTGTTGCTGCTCTATTTTGTTTGCAAAGATATCCGATATCGCAACGCCGTCCTCCTCGTATTCTCGCTGATATTCTACGCTTGGGGCGAACCGGTCATGGTACTGCTCATGCTGGAAACAACACTCGTGAACTACCTTGCGGCCTTTGGGATAACCCTTGCCAAGACAGCGCGCAACAAAAAAATCTTTATGCTGCTTGGCGTGTGCGTCTCCCTTGCCGCCCTCGTCTACTATAAGTACTCCGCCTTCTTCGTCAACTCCTTCTCCGGACTTTTCGGCCTCGGTTTTTCCATGACGGAGCGACGGCTGCCCATAGGCATATCCTTCTACACTTTCCAAGTTCTCACCTATACCATAGACGTATACCGCGAAAAGGTCCGGCTTCAACGCAACCCCTTCCGTCTGCTGCTCTATGTCTGCTGCTTCCCGCAGCTCATCGCCGGCCCCATAGTACAATACTCCGACATAGAGACCGGCCTTGCCAAGAGACAGGTTTCTCCCGATGATTTCACGGGCGGTATGCGTCGCTTTGCTTTGGGACTCGGCAAGAAAGTGCTGCTTGCCAACATCTGCGGCGCAGCGCTGGAGGGCTTTGATCTCGCGTCCGGAGCGGCGCTCAGCGTCACCGGCGCGTGGCTTTCGGGCTTTCTGTATTTTTTGCAGATATACTTTGACTTTTCGGCGTACTCTGACATGGCCATAGGCTTGGGGCGCGTGCTCGGCTTCAAGTATAAGGAGAACTTTGAACACCCCTACATTTCCGCAAGTCCCACCGAGTTTTGGCGAAGATGGCATATCTCGTTAAGCAGCTTTTTCCGCGATTACGTCTACATACCCTTAGGCGGCAGCAGGCGCGGCAAGCTCCGAAACGTACTAAACCTTTTTGTCGTCTGGCTCTTGACTGGGCTTTGGCACGGCGCGGGGCTGAACTTCATCATTTGGGGGATGTTCTGGTTTGCCCTGCTCATGATTGACAGGAGCATACCCAAGGCCGTAAAGGAACGTCTTCCCCGCGTCTTTGGCAGTGTCGTAACCTGCGTGCTCGCTCTCGTAGGCTGGGTTATTTTTTACTACACCGACCTTGGGTTGCTTGGCAATCACCTTGCCGCCATGATAGGCTTAAACGGCGCGGCGCTCATAGACGATACCGCCGTAAAGGTCCTCAAGGAATACGCGCTGTTCCTGCCCCTTGCCATGATACTTGCGCTTCCTATCATAGACTTCTTCAAGAAACTGCTGTCAAGGAACCGCAAATTGGCGCGGGCGGGTTATCTTGTCGGCACGGTACTGCTGAGCGCAATCGTGCTGCTGTCGCTTTGCTTCCTTGTGGGACAAAGCTACAATCCCTTCATCTACTTTAGGTTTTGATATGAAGCACAAGGGTTCGTTCGTATTCGTATACATCTGGATCGCGGCGCTGATGGCGCTTGCGATACTGGTCTGCGCCTTCGCAAGGCGCGAGCCCGTTGAGTCCGAGACCGAGAACCGTATGCTTGCGGGCGTACCCGTGTTCAGCTTTGAGGCCGTGACGGACGGCAGCTTCATGACAGGCGTCGAGGATTGGCTGTCGGACGCCATGCTTGGGCGAAGCGAGATAGTTCTGTTCAGCTCTAAGGTCATGGATATGTTCTCCATAGGCAAGTCGGGCGGCAATTCGCAAGCTGTGCAGGAGGCCTTAGGCGGCGAATATGAGCCCGAGCCTAATGTCACCGACGACGTCCGGGAAGCGCAGGCCTCCGAACGCTCCGAGGAAATCGAAATAGTGTTCTGCACCAACAAGCCCACGTCAACGCCCGTTCCCCCCGACGTGAGCGAAGCTCCCGCAACTCCCACCCCAACGTTCGCTGCCGCAATCGTTACGGCCGCTCCCTCTCCCACCATGACCATGGGGCAAGACGAGCTGCGGCAAATGTACAAAATCAAGACTGACGGAAGTCACTCCCGCATATACGCCTTTACTTACGAAGCCGTAACGAACGCCATAGATACGCTTGAGGAGGTATTGGCGCTGCTGCCCTCGGACGGACTTGTGTACTATGTGCAAAGCCCCGATTCGGATATCGCGCTTGAGGTCACCCAAAGCGGCAAGTATTCAGGCTGGGGAAGCGACGTTGAAGCGGTAGTAGACGCGGGTACGGATTCGCGCATCATCGTTTTGAGCGTCATGGACATACTCAACGACAGACTGATGGCGGGCGAAAGGCTGTATTTTGACACCGATCACCATTGGACTCCGCGAGCTGCCTGCTACGTCATGCAAGCCTTGCTTGAACGCGCCAACGTGCCGACGCTCGACTATAACGACTATGATTACACCGTGTCCTCGACCTTCAGGGGTTCGCTTGTCATAGACGACCCCGCGCTTGCCGCCAAGACTCACCCCGACACGATAGAAATTCTCAACACGCGCCTTCCCGTGCAGAGCTACACCACGGGATCCTCGGGCGTGTGGCGCGAAAGCATCTTCATGGACGCGACGCGCAACGGATACTCCGCATACCTCGGCGGCACAAGAGGTCCGTGGCGGCGTTTTGTCACGGGTTCGCAAACGGGCAGGAGCTGCCTTGTCATCTGCAACTCCTTCGGCAATGCCTTCATCCCCTATCTTTGCCCCTACTATGACGAGGTTCATTCCGTGGACCTTCGCGAGGATTACTTCTCATGGGGCAGTTCGGGTCTTTCCATAGAGGAATACATAGACAAATATGACATTGACGAGGTGTTCTTTGTGCTGACCTCGGGCGGCGGCTTCAACGGCAAGTACTTTAGGCAGCTCGTCCCTAAGTATCTTACGAGGTGATCATGCGCTTGAAAAAAAAAGATAAACGCTTTTTAGCCATAACGATTCCGCTCTGCACCGTATTGGTGGCTCTTTTGGCATGTGGCGGATACTACCTGTACAGCCATGCGAATGAGTTCCGTCTTAACGCCGCAGAGGAGGCGCTTTCGGAGAATAATTTTGAACGCGCCGAGGAACTTGCGCAGGACTTGGACGATGAGGACGCCAACCGCGTGCTGCTCACGGTGGGCTACGAACGCGCCGCCACTCTGTATGACGCGGGCGACTATGAGGGCGCGAGGGACGCCTTCGCCGCCTTGGGCGACTTTTCGGACTCCGAAACGCGGCGTTTACAATGTGTATATGAGCTTGCCGCGCTTGCCTGTGACAAGGGTGAATACGCCGAGGCCGCCGACCTCTTTCTTTCGATAAGCGGCTATGAGGACGCCCTGAGCAGGCGCGACGCCTGTCGCTACGCCCTTGCCGCGCAGTATGAATCCAATTCGGAGTTAAAGGAAGCGTTTGAGGGCTTCCTGACGCTCGGCGGTTATGAGGACGCTTTGGAGAGGGCTACGGGGCTTGCAATACTCATAACGGGTGAGAGCAACCCCGAGCTGGCGCTTGCCATGGCTCAGGGTTATGAGGTAGGACAGGCCGAACTCATGAACGAAACTCGTGGCAAGCTCTGCATGGAAAGGCTTGCCGCAGGCTTTTATCACAGCTTGTTTGTCACCGACGATGGCACGGTGAAGGCTGCGGGCGATAACAGCCATGGACAATGCGGCGTCACCGCTTGGAGCAATATCACGGCTGTAGCCGCCGGAGCTTACCACAGTCTCGGTCTTTGCGCCGACGGAACGGTTGTGGCGGTGGGCGACAACAGTCATGGACAATGCAGCGTCTCGTCATGGACCGACGTCGTCATGATAGCGGCAGGCTATCATGACAGCTATGCGCTGACCAAGGACGGCGTACTGCTGCACACGGGTTTCAGCGACTTCAAATCCGCTTCAGGATGGACGAACATAAGCGAGATTAAAGCCCTCGGCATAGTCGTCTGCGCCCTTCGAACCGATGGCGGTATGCTTTGCAGCCTGCGCTCCGCCGAAATCTCAGGCATGACCCAACTCTGCTGCGCCACCGCCGGCGCGGGCTGGGTCGCAGGTCTGAAAGCCGACGGAACGGCGGTCTCGCCCAACTTCGACCTCAGCTCCTGGACGAATGTCGCGGCGCTCGCGGCAAGCTCCAACCTGCTCGTGGGCGTGCGCTCGGACGGCACTCTCTGCACTTACCCAATTGGGCAGGGCGGGCAGGCGCTTGCTCAAGCCCTGTTAGAGCTTCAAGGAGTGCGGGCAGTCGCGCTCTCAGGCGTTCATGCCATTGTGATGCTTGAGGATGGCAGCGTCGTCGGCTTCGGCTCGAACGATTACGGACAGCTAAACCTTAATTAGTTTCTTTTTCATCCTGTTTGATGAAAAACCTATATCGGCAAATATCGCCCTCCCCGTCTGTCATATAGTCATATTGTGAACGTCTATCTTTGCGGCGCGCCCAATTCGGGCAAAACCATGCTTTTCAACGCCCTGACCGGGGCGCATGAGCGCGTATCCAATCGCGCCGGCGTAACCGTCTCCCACCGCACGCGCAGAATGCGCAAAAGTCCCATACTCATAACCGACCTTCCGGGCTTATGCGCCCTGTCGGAGACCAACTCCGAGGAGGGCGTTTCGCGTGAGCAGCTCCTGTCATTCAGACCTGACTTGCTTCTTGTCGTCCTCAACGCCTGCGCCATGGAACGAGGGCTGTCCCTTGTCATAGACCTTATGCGGCTTGATATTCCCATGGTGCTTGCGATAAACATGATTGACGAGGCGGACAGGAGGGGCTTCCATATCGACGCCGACGCTCTTTCCGCCGCGCTCGGTGTGCCCGCCGTCCCCGTATGCGCCAAGACGCGCTTTGGGCTTGACAAGCTCCGACTCGCCATAGAACGCGCACCCATCGGCATATCGGCGCAGCCGCGCATACGCACGGAGAACGCGCAGGAACGCTACACCCTTGCGCAGCGCGTTGCCGCCGCATGTACAAAGGGTGGCTCCGCCATTCCCTTGGGCGCGGACGCGCTCTTTTCCCACTCCTTTGCCTGCTGTCTTGTTGCCCTGTCGGTCGCGGCTCTCATCTTCTATCTGACCTTCGGCCCTTTGGGTTCATACCTTTCAAGCGGTGTGGAAAAGCTCCTTGCCTTGGTTTCGCTTCAAGCCCTTGAACCGCTTCTTCCGCCTTGGCTCTACTCCCTTATACGCGGGGGCATATGGGCGGGCGTGTCGGGGCTGTTGGGCTTTCTGCCGCAGATTACGCTGTTGTATCTCTTTATGGCCTTGCTGGAGGACAGCGGCGTGTTCGCCCGCATCGCGTTTGCCATGGACACACCCATGCGCAGGCTTGGGCTTTCGGGCGCCGCCGTAATCCCCCTTATCATGGGCTTTGGGTGCAGCGTCCCCGCTGCCTTGGCTTGCAGAACCATAGAGGACAAAGCCTCGCGGCGCCGTGCGCTGCTGCTCCTGCCCTTCTGCCCCTGCTCCGCAAAGCTGCCGCTTATGCTCCTGTTGGCGCGTTGCGTACTCCCTGGGGCAAGCTTTTTCCTTCCCTTAGGTATCTACCTTTTCAGCATAGCGCTGGGCGTCGCGCAGGTCGCTCGCCCCAAACGCGCTTCCGATTCCTCGACCTTCGCCTTGGAGCTTCCCCCCTACCGTATGCCAACACTGTGGAACATAGCTCAGCTTCTGTCCGAACGAATCTTCAGCTTTGTTGCCCGCGCAGGAACGGTCATAGTCGCGGCGTCCGTGCTGATGTGGCTCCTATGGCGCGTCACACCAAGTTTCTCGTTTACCGATAATCCCGAAGCAAGCCTTCTTTACCGCATTGCCGCCCTCATCGCCCCGATTTTTCGTCCCGCGGGCTTTACCTCCCCCATCGCGCTTACGGCCCTGCTCGGCGGACTTGCCGCAAAGGAAGCCTCCTGCGCCGCCCTTTTGATGCTCACGGAGAGCGACAGCCTAAGCACGGTATTCACTCCGCTTTCATGGCTGTGCTTTCTCATATTCCAAACGCTCTGCCCTCCCTGCTTCGCGGCCTTGGGCGCACTCTCAAAAGAGTATGGCAAGGGGCTTTTCCCAAAAATGATGAAGCAGACCGCGATTGCTTACATCGCGGCCTGCCTTGTCAACCTATTCGGTCGGTTCTTTGTTTAATTACAGGGGGCGCTTCTCGTAGTGGGTGTGCAGAAGCTCATGCGCCTTATGGCTGTTCGGCTCGCCAAGATAGGTGGAGTACAGCTCCTTAACGACGGGGTTCTCATGGCTCTTCCTCAGGGTCATGGCCTCGTCCTCGCTGTACAGCGCCTTTGCGCGCTCCGCCCTAAGATCGGTGAAGTTGCGAACATAGCCGGGCTGTATGGGCTGACCGCCGCCGTTTACGCAGCCGCCGGGACAAGCCATAATCTCGACAAAGTGATACTGCTTCTCGCCGTTCTTAATCATGTTGAGCAGCTTGTACGCGTTCTCCAAGCCCGAAGTTACCGCAACGCGCACAACGGTGCCGTTAAGGTCATACTCGGCTTCCTTGATGGCTTCGACGCCGCGAACCGCGGTGAACTCAGGCCTCTCAAGGGTCTTGCCCGTGACGACCTCATAGACGGTACGCAAAGCGGCTTCCATAACGCCGCCGGTCGCGCCGAAGATGTGGCCCGCGCCTGACGCTACGCCGAACACGGGATCAGCTTCCTCGTCGGCAAGCTCGGTGAACACTATGCCCGCACGCTTGATCATGGAAGCAAGCTCTCTGGTGGTCAGGGAGACGTCCACGTCGGGATAGCCGGTCGCGGTCATTTCGGGGCGCTTCACCTCGAACTTCTTCGCGGTGCAGGGCATGATGGATACGACAAAGACGTCCTTGGGGTCGATGCCAACCTTCTCGGCGTAGTAGCTCTTGACGAGCGCGCCGAACATCTGCTGCGGTGACTTGCAGCTGGATAGATTCGGGATGAACTCAGGGAAGTAATGCTCGCAGAACTTGATCCAGCCGGGGCTGCAGGAGGTAATCAGGGGCAGCGTGCCGCCGTTCTTGAGACGGCCGAGAAGCTCCGTGCCTTCCTCCATGATGGTAACGTCCGCCGCCGTATCGACGTCGAACACCTTGTCAAAGCCCAAGCGCCTCAGAGCGGCGATAAGCTTGCCCTCAACATTCGTGCCTATCGGCATACCGAAGCACTCGCCAAGCTGCGCTCTCACGGAGGGAGCGGGGCCGACGACGACGTGCTTGGTGGGGTCCGCAAGCGCTGCCCACACCTTGCCGGTGTCGTCGCGCTCGGTCAGAGCGCCCGTCGGACAAACCGCGATGCACTGTCCGCAGTTGACGCAGGAGGTGTCGGCAAGCGGCATTTCGAACGCGCTGGAGATGTGGGTTCTAAAGCCCCTCGCATTCGCGCCGATGACGTGAGCGTGCTGGTTATGTTCGCAAACCGCGACGCACCTGCGGCACAGTATGCACTTGGAGTTGTCACGGATGAGGTGAATCGCGGAATCGTCGATGTCAGGCTTCATCTCGACGGAGGGCGCGAACTTGTGCGGGTCTACGTCGAACTCCTGAGCCAGCGCCTGAAGCTCGCAGTCGGTGCTGCGAACGCAGCCCAAGCAGTCCATGCGGTGGTTGGAGAGGATAAGCTCCAAGGTGGTCTTTCTTGCCTTGCGCAGAGCGGGGGTGTTGGTCTGAACCTCCATGCCCTGAGCTACCTGCTGAATGCAGGCGGCGGGGTTGGAACGGGCTCCCTTGACCTCGACCACGCACATACGGCAGGCGCCGATGGCGTTGATGTCCTTAAGGAAGCACAGGGTGGGGATGCGGATACCGGCCTTGTTTGCCGCCTCCAAAACAGTGGCGTTGCCCGGAACTTCCACGTCGATCCCGTTTATTTTCATAGTGATGTTATCCATATCGGCACTCCTTACTTCTTGATGATGGCATTGAACTTGCAGCTCTCAAGGCAGGTCCCGCACTTAATGCACTTGGCCTGATCGATGACATGCGGTTCTCTGACCTTGCCGCTGATGGCGTTTACGGGGCACTTTCTTGCGCACATGGTGCAGCCCTTGCACTTGTCCTCTTGGATGGTGTACTGAAGCAGCTTCTTGCACACACCCGCGGGGCAGCGCTTGTCTACGACGTGAGCTACATACTCGTCGCGGAAGTAGCGCAGCGTGGACAGCACGGGGTTAGGAGCGGTCTGACCAAGAGCGCACAGCGCGTTCGCCTTGATGTAGTAGCACAGCTCCTCCATCTTGTCCAGATCCTCCAAGGTCGCCTTGCCTGAGGTAATCTTGTCGAGCATCTCAAGCAGGCGGCGCGTACCGATGCGGCACGGGGTGCACTTGCCGCAGCTCTCATCGACGGTGAAGTCAAGGAAGAAACGGGCGAAGTCCACCATGCAGGTGTCCTCGTCGGTGACGATCATACCGCCTGAGCCCATCATGGAGCCGATGGCGATAAGGTTATCATAGTCGATCGGGGTGTCCATATGGCAAGCGGGGATACAGCCGCCCGACGGGCCGCCGGTCTGCACGGCCTTGAACGCCTTGCCCTGGGGAATGCCGCCGCCGATGTCATAAATGATCTCGCGCAGCGTCGTGCCCATGGGAATCTCGACCAAGCCGGTATTGTTGATTTTGCCGCCCAACGCGAACACCTTGGTGCCCTTGGAGCGCTCGGTGCCCATGGATGCGAACCACTCCGGCCCCTTGATAAAGATCTGAGGAATGTTGGCAAGCGTCTCAACGTTGTTGATGATAGTCGGCTTACCGAACAGACCCTTGTTCGCGGGGAACGGAGGCTTTGCCTTAGGCTCGCCCCTGTTGCCCTCGATGGAGGTCAAGAGAGCGGTTTCTTCGCCGCAGACGAACGCGCCCGCGCCAAGACGGGTCTCGATGTCGAAGCAGAAGCCCGTGTCAAAGATGTTCTCGCCCAGCAGACCATACTCACGAGCTTGCCTGATGGCAATCTCCAAACGCTTGACGGCGATGGGGTACTCTGCACGAACGTATATATAACCCTTGGACGCGCCGATGGCATAGCCCGCGATGGCCATTGCCTCAAGCACCGCGTGAGGGTCGCCCTCAAGCACTGAACGATCCATGAACGCGCCGGGGTCGCCCTCGTCGGCGTTGCAGACGACGTACTTCTGATCGGCCTTGTTGTTGGCGGCAAACTGCCACTTCATGCCGGTCGGGAAGCCCGCGCCGCCCCTGCCTCTAAGACCGGAAGCCTTCATCAGGTCGATGGTCTCCTGCGGGGTCATGGTTGTCAAGACCTTGCCCAAAGCCTCATAGCCTTCCATGGCTATGTACTCGTCGATCTCCTCGGGGTTGATTACGCCGCAGTTGCGAAGCGCAACCCTGCGCTGCTTCTTGTAGAAGCCGGTCTCCTGCAGAGGCGGGATGACCTTTTCTTCACCCTGAGTCTCGTGGTGGACAAGACGCTCCACCACGCGGCCCTTCAGCAGATGCTCTTCGACTATCTCACTGACGTCCTCAAGCTTTACGCGGTTATAGAAGGTGCCTTCGGGGTAGATAATCATAATGGGACCGAGTTCGCAAAGGCCGAAGCAGCCTGTACGGACAACCTTAACCTCGTCCGACAGACCCTTCTTCGCGATCTCCAGCTCCATTGCATCGGCGATGGCATGGCTGTTAGACGAAGAACAGCCCGTGCCGCCGCAAATCATAACGTGTGTGCGAATCATTTATACTTCCTCCGTTTATTCCGCCGCGCCTATGGTATATTCCATAATGGGCTTTCCACCCTTGAGGTGCTTTTCAACGATCTCGGTTGCCATCTCGGGCGTAACCTTGATGTAGGTGGTACGCTTATCTCCGCCCTGAAATACCTCGACTATGGGTTCATAGCGGCACATGCCGATGCAGCCGGTCTGTGTTACCGTGACCTTATCGCCCAGACCCTGCTTGGCGACTTGCTCCACGAATGCGTTGAGCACGGGGCGAGCGCCCGCTGCGATACCGCAGGTTGCCATGCCAACTACAACACGAATTTCGTTCTCTCCCTCTCTGAGCGCGACCTTGTCCTTCATGCGCTCACGGATCTTTGCGAGTTCTTCCAGTGATTTCATATCATTCATCCTTTCGTGTATTTCCTATATATAAAGCTTTTGCCCTATATCCGCGTTCCTTTGTTCGACCTTGCCAATCGATGCCCTGTCCTTTTTCCTTTAGCCCTCGTACTGCTCCCTCAGCGACTCCCCAATCCACATCAGAACCTCGGGTTCATTCAAAGGCACATCCTCTCCGAGTACCTCCCTAAGCTCGCCCGTGTCGAGCGAAACCGTTTTGTCAGGCATCTCGTGTGTAAACCTGAAATCTATATCGGGGCAGCCCTGTATAAGGGTAGTCACGGTAGAGATCACATCGCCCAAGGGCGTAAAATCTATGTTGTCCTTGTCAAAGCTTGCCGTAACCATGGTGCCGCAGTTTTCGGGATCTATGGCTCTCGGCACTGACCGTATGCTCATATCTCCGCCCGCCTGCTCAGCCGCGAGCTTCAAAAGCGGCAGCCCAAGACCTACCTTTCGCGTCTTTCTTGTGGTCGAGAACGGATCGGTGACGCTTTTCACAAAGTCCGCGCTCATCCCCTTGCCGTTGTCGGCTATGGTGATGGCAAGCGTTCTTTCGGTCTCCTTTAAGGCGATGGTAACGAGAGTCGCTTCGGCGGCTACGGAGTTCTGCGCGATATCAAGAATGTTCAATGACAGTTCCTTCATGCTCAAAGCTCCTTGATACGTTCTATCAGCGCCTTGGCGCTGCACTCGGGCAGCTCGACCGAAAAGCTTCCGTCCGCTATCTCCCACAGGCGGTGCGCGTCCGATGAGACTAGGCAGTACCGCCCCTCGGCCAGCTCGGCGTTCTTCGCGTCATGCAGCTCGCAGGCCTTAAACTCCGGCTCATCTGGAAAAGCTCCCAGTATCGCCAGAATGCCGTTGGCCTCCCTGTCGATATGCGCCGGCCAGCAGACCCCGCCCAATTCGGAAACGATGCCTACCGCTTCCTCCAGTGCTATGTCAGCAGCTGCGGGCAGAAAGTACGGCTCCGTGTCAATCGGCACATCCTCCGCACCCATAACCTGCTGCATACCGTAGATGTCAGGTCGGTTTGGAATACGCATTCTGCGCGGCGCCACAACGCTCTCGAAACGCTCTGCGGTCTCAAGGTCAGGCATAACGCACAGCAGGTGTATGTCCTCCGACGTCGTAAGCTCCATGCCCGCCACGGGCGTTATCCCGTATTCCTCGCACGCTCTGAAAAAAGCGGGACAGTTGCGGGTGCTGTTGTGGTCGGTCAGGGCCACCATCGCAAGCCCGTTCAGGTACGCCATCCCCGCGATGTTGCACGGCGTCATATCGTCCTCCGCACAGGGCGAGAGGCAGGAATGAACGTGCAGGTCACAGGGGAAGGCCGTCATTTTAAGACCTCATAGATGCGTCCGCAGACCGTGAAAGCATCCTCCTTAGTGGTAAAGAGGTTCAGCTCATGCAGCTTTGCCGCCGCGATTACCTCGCTTGCCGGCGTAACGCCCTCCGCGAAGATAACGCAGGCCACGTCCGTCAGCTGGGCAACCGCGGGAACATTCATGTTCGACATTATCGTCACCCATGCGTCACCCGACTGCGCCCTGCCCATGACCCAGCTCAGCAGGTCTCCGGCATAACCTCCGCAAACCTCGCGCTCTGAGTCCGCCACGTTCAGCGCTGTTAAGGACAGACCTTCGGCAAGCTCTTGTACCGTCATTTCTTACTCTCTCCCTCGTTCTCCTTCAAAAGCGCCGCAAGCTTTTCACGCATACGGACTATGCAGGAGTTGATATCAGCCTCGCCCTTTACCACATCCTCGGCAAAGGCCCTGCAGGTCGGCGCTCCGCACGAGCCGCAGTCCAGCGTGGGCAGCGAAGCCGCGATGCGCTCTATCTCCGCCATCATGCGAATGGACTCCATGCGATCCCCGCTCAATACCGACGCGTTGCTGTACTGCATAGGCTGTAAGGTCAGCATATCCTGAGGGATGCTGTACGGCAGCTCCGCCTTGGTCACCTGAAGGCGATTGCGCGAAACCGGCAGATAGCGTCTGAGTGTTTGCAGCCTTACCCTCGCGATGTAGGGATTCTCGACCGTCATGACGCCGCCGACGCAGCCTCCCGCGCAGGCGTTCAGCTCGACGAACTGCAAATCATGCAGCTGTCCGTTCTCTATGCTGTCCAAGACCCTTATGACATTCTCTATGCCGTCCGCCGCCAGATAGCCGTCGTTCATCAGAGAAGTCGCCTCGCCGCCCGAAGCCGCCCACCCCAGACCTATCATGCCGGACTCGGTGGAAACCTCGGGAGCCTTGCTGCGGTTCATCACCGCAAGCAGAGCGAAGTAAACCTCGCTTATCGAAACAACGTAGTCCACTACCGCTTCCTCGTCGGGACCCAGGTTCTTGACCCAACTGACCTTCGCGGGACAGGGCGATATGAACACCGTCCTAATGTCATCCTCGCAAAGCTCCGGATGCTGCTTTAGGGCGCGTTCCTTGGCGTTTCTGCCCGAAAGCTCTATCGGAGGAATCATTGGCATGACCATCTCCGCAAGGCTTGGGAAGCGCAGCGACATCAGCCGAACTATCACGGGACAGGCCGAGCTTATCACGGGCTTCCTTACATCGGGACGGTTCATATACCGCCTTGTGTACTCCGTGACAATCTCCGCCGCCTTGGACACCTCGTAGACGTCGTTGAAGCCGATATCGACCAGCCCCTGAAGCACATAGTCCGCGTCGTTTAGGTGTGTGAACTGAGCGAACAGGGACGGCGCAGGCAGCGCGATGAGATACTTGGTGCGATCCAATTCCGCAAGCGTATCAAACTTGGCAGTCTTGGCCTTGTAGGGACAGACCCTTATGCATTCTCCGCAGTCGATACAATGGGCAGGGTTAATCACCGCTTGTCCGTTGCGCACGCGAATCGCCTGCGTCGGGCAACGCTTGATACAGTTGGTGCAGCCCTTGCACTTTTCCTTGTCCAGGGATACCGAGTGCTGATACTCCATTATGACACCTTGAAAGAGAGTTTGATTGTCGTTCCTACGCCGACCGTGGAGTCTATCTCCATGCTGTCGGAGTAGCGTTTCATGTTGGGCAAACCCATGCCCGCTCCGAAGCCTAACGCACGGATGTTGTCGGGAGCGGTGGAATACCCCTCCTGCATCGCAAGCGCGACGTCGGGAATGCCGGGGCCGTCGTCCTTGAGTATGATTTCGATGAGATCGTCGCCCACAAGCAGAGTGGCTACGCCGCCGCGCGCATGGATGACCATGTTGATCTCGCCCTCATACATGGCGATGGACGCCCGACGAATCAGGTCGTTCGGAAATCCCATTTGCCGCAAAAGCTTCTTCACCTGAACGGAAGCTTCTCCCGCGGAGGTGAAGTTGTGGCCGTCAACGTTGAAGCTAAAGCTTAGCGGTTCTGTCATTTACGTCCAAGCCCCTGTTCGTACAGAAGCCCGCAGGCCTCGTACATGCCCATCTCGCTCAAAAGAACGGCTATCCCGTTCTCCTCGGCAAGGCGGCAGGTCTCAGGCGTGGGCGTCTTGCCGCGCAAAAATGCCACACAGCACATATCCATCATGTGTGCGGTGCGTATCACCTGTGCGTTGACAAGGCCGGTGAGCAGAATGCCGTGGTCCAAAGCGAAAGCTAAAACATCGCTCATCATGTCGCTGCCGCAGGCGTTCTCCACTTCTTGGTCAAGAAGCAGATCGTCACAGCAGGTCTTTGCGTTGAGTATCGCGGCTATGCGGCGGATATCCATAAACAGTCAGCCTCTTTAGCGGTATTTTTTAAGTATTTCGGGAATCTGTTTAGGCGTCAGACGACCATAAACCTCGCCGTCAATGACCATAACGGGAGCAAGACCGCAGCAGCCCAAGCAGCGTGTGGCTTCAAGAGTGAAGTTGCCGTCCGGGGTGGTATGACCCGCCTTGACATTAAGCTCGCGCTCCATCGCCTCAATGATGTCCTGAGAACCGCGAACGTAGCAAGCCGTGCCGAGGCAGACCCTTGCAAGATGCGCGCCCTTGGGCTCAAGATTGAACCATGAATAGAAGGTCGAAACCCCGTAAACCTGCTCCAGCGAGCAACCGAGACCCTCGGCTACCATGTGCTGAACTTCGATGGGCAGGTATCCGTAGATCTCCTGCGCCTGCTGCAACACGGGCATCATTGCGCCTTGCTGACCCTTGTGCTGCTCGATTACAGCCTTAAGCTGCGCTTCCTGTTCAGGCGTTCCCTTGAACGGAATTGTCGTTGTTTTTTCCATTAGCGTCCTCCTTGATGAACACGTAATATTCCAAGATGTATTATAACATGCTGTGCCGCCTTTTTCTATCAATTTTCGATTATTTTTTTATATATTGTTATGCAGAATTTCCTGAAAGATTTACAGCGCATATTCTTTCGTCCAACAATTTTCTTTAGATGCATCGTTTACGGCGCCGCGAATACTGGAAATTAACGAAAAATAAACAAATATTTTGCAAAAATTGAAAAAAGGGCTATGAAAACATGAAATTATATTGTATTATATAGATAGAAAGTGTGAATGCGAGGTGTATATATGGCCAAACGCAAGATTAAGATTACAACTCAAGGCATCATCATGATTGTTGGAGTCGTGATAATCATCGTAGCTGTGATATTGCTCCTCTGGGGCACCAATTGTTTTAGAAGCTGCGGCTCCGGGGCCGCGCCCTCCGCAAGCCCCTCTGTCGAGCCTTCTGCAACTCCAACCATTACTGCGGACCCGTTTGAGTATTCAACCGCTACCCCTTATGAGGACAGCACCGCGACGCCTGATTCAAGTACGTCACCCTCAACCTCCGATGGCGGAGCAACGCCCTCGGGTACAACGGATACGACCAATGTCTTGACCGAGCCTACCGAGGATATGAAGAAGAACGCCAAAGCCGGCACGACGGGCGGGCAGCCCACCAATATGCGTTCGGGTCCCGGGACGGCCTACGACAAGGTTGGCACCTACGACAAAGGCGTCGCGCTTGAGATCTATACCGAGGTCAATGGTTGGTACTTTGTCAAGGTATCAACTGACAATAAGTATGGCTACATCCGCAAGGATCTTGTCACCGTCGGCGGCGAAACAAGCAATCAACCCACCGACACCATCAAGGGTGTTGTCACCGCAACCATAGTCGCGTTCCGCAAGGGAGCATCCGGAGACTCTCAGGTTATACGCGAGTTCAACCAAGGTCAGGTCGTCTATATCTACTACTTAGAAGGCGACTACTACTATGTCGAGATTCCCGAAACCGGCGAGAAGGGCTACATCTTCGCGGAGTACGTCCGCGCCGAGAAGACTGTCCCGACAAAACCGTAAGGCAATGATTTGCAAAGACCAAGGAGATCCGATGAATTGGATCTCTTTGGCCTTGATCTCTTTATTTACCTTTTAGTTAATAAATACACACTTTACAGCTTTGTTTTGTTGTGCTACAATAAGCGTCGGAGTGGGGAGTTTGTTTGGCTGTTCCACATAAAATTCCGTGAATCGGGGGTAACGCGATGGAAAAGAGATTATACATTCTGCCTGAGATTTGCTTCGTCGAGGTTGACGCTGCGGATCCCGTTACCGCGTCCGGTGATGTTTGGAGCGGGCCCGATTACCCCGGTGGAAGCGGTGAAGGCGGCGGTGTGCCATTCAACCCCGGCGATAACTGGTGGGATGAACCGTAGGTCGGTTCAGCGAGTAGGGATATTGTATTAATTTGCAGGCGAACATCTTTGTTCGTCTGCTTTTTTGGTTATTTTAGTTGATTGATGCTTTAGATAAATGACCGAGCGGGGGAGCGGCTCTTATCGCCGCAAGATTGTTTCAAGATCCTTCGTCGCTGCGGC
>DAOPJM010000022.1:0-31476 GCA_035399665.1 Clostridia bacterium | reverse complement strand
TTGGTATAGGTACGCAGCATCGCTATCTGCCTAAGCCCGTCGGCGCTCCATGCCAATGGGTTCCGCCGCGAAAGGCGGCCAGGTCTGAATTGTCCAAAATCTCCCAAACTTTTTCTACCATATTGGCGGCAATCTGTAGTATACTATCTTTCACCGGGAACTCCTTTTTTGAATTCTGCTTTGTTGCACTTACAGAATACCACGGATAGGGTTCCCTGTACTTATTTTTACGAGCGCCACGCCGTTCCGCGGGGGCAGGAGGCAAAGCTCCGCCCCGTCAATCCCTCCTCAGCAATCCTTCCCTTACGCGCAATCCTCCCTCACTTTTACCCGGAACTATTTTACACCAACCTATAAAAGTTGTTCTGAATTTGCATAGGTCAAAGCTGTTGAATCGGCCGTGTTCTTCTTTGTTTAGTACGCGGTATCCTTCAATTTACTGACAGTCCTTTCAATCTCTGCCGTCTTTTGAGGGTTCGAAAGTTCACAATTTAACGACAGCTGTATTGTTGACCATTCGGTCTGTTTGTGCTATACTCATAAATAGACTAAGTGGTCTGTTTTTCTGAGAGGAGTTAACTAATGAAACGAGAAGAAAAAAACGCTCTGTCAAGACAACGCATTTTAGATGCGGCGATGGAAGAATTTTCGCGCAGCGGCTACAATTCCGCCTCGGTGAATACCATTTGCTCAAAGAACGCTATTTCGAAGGGGAATATCTATCACTACTACAAAGACAAGGACGAATTATACCTGCTGTGCGTTGAAAAATGCTTTGATGCCATCACGGATTATCTGAGCGAGGCAGTCGAGACGCTGACGGGAAATGCCGAGCAGCGGCTTGGTTCGTATTTTGACGCGAGACTGCGTTTCTTTGCCGCGAACCCGATCTGCCTTGGAATATTCGCAAGCGCAGCTTTTGCGCCTCCAGTAAACCTTGTCGAGGAAATTGCAAAACGACGCGATAAATTTGACACGCTCAACATCTCTGTCCTTACGCGCCTTCTTCAAAGCGAGCCTCTGCGCAAAGGCCTTTCAATCGAGGCTGTCATTCGGGACTTTGGGATGTACATGGACTTCTTTAACCTTCATTTCAAATCCGAGCTTTCCACGCAGGAATCGGCAACCGTTATATTGAGAGAGCACGAAGAAAGGTGCCATCGACAGCTGAATATTCTGCTGTACGGCGTGATAGATAAATAAAATGAGGAGCGATTCCGTATCCAAAGAAAATCTTCTCTCAACGGAGAAGCCCTCAAAAGCGATTATAAGCCTGGCGGTCCCTGCTACGCTGGCTCTTTTGGCGAAAGCTGTTTACAACATCGTTGACACCGCGTATATCGGGATGCTGGGCAGCGACAATGCTCTTGCCGCCGTGGGCGTCACACTGCCGCTCCTGCTTATTATGGTGTCAATCGAAAACATCTTTGCCGCCGGCGCGGCGGTAATCGCCGGACGTCAGCTCGGAGCTTCCGATAAGGACGGAGCGAATAGGACGGTCACGACAATCCTTGGCTTTTCCGTATTTGTCGGTATTGCATTGTGCATACTCGGCATTATCTTTATGGA
This sequence comes from Clostridia bacterium, assembly GCA_035399665.1. Classification (GTDB taxonomy): domain Bacteria; phylum Bacillota; class Clostridia; order Christensenellales; family CAG-138; genus DAOPJM01. The sequence goes on along the minus strand of DAOPJM010000022.1, from coordinate 29,907 downwards.
ACCGCTGCTTCGAGCATTCGGAGCTTCAGACGCAGTGCTTCCTCAGGCCAAAGACTATGCTTTCTGGATGTTTATCGCGGCGTTGTTCAATCTTCCCGCGCAAAGCATGAACTGCGCGGCAAGGGCAGAATCATCGGTGAAAATCTCATCAATTGCCGTCATCATAGGCGCCGCGCTCAACGTACTGCTTGATCCGGTGTTTATGTTTGCGTGGGGGCTTGATATGGGTGTTGAAGGCGCGTCACTTGCAACAACAATCTCTCAATGCGTCACCTTTGCTATATTGCTGTCCTTCTATCTCGGCGGGCGGTCCATCATTAAGATAAAGCCCAAATGCTTTAAACTGTCGGGCAGGTTTATCCTGGCGGTGACCTCTATCGGCATTCCCACGGCCGTGATTCAGATCTCTCTCGCGCTGGCCACGTCTCTTACCAATATTGCGGCTAAGCCCCTGCCGGACGCCGACCTCATCATAGCGGCTTACGGTGTGGTTCAGCGTCTTGTTCTCATCGGCTGCTATGTGATTATGGGCTTCATGCAGGGCTATCAACCTGTGGCGGCCTATGCCTTCGGCGCGAAAAACAGCGAACGCTTCCATGACTGTGTACGCTTTGCTATTAAGGGCGCACTGCTGCTCACGGTTATCGTGGCGGCTGTATACATTGCGCTGGCACAGCCGTTGGTTTCCTTGTTTAACCACAACCCAACCATCATTGAGTTTGGTAAATGGCTGTTGATTTCGCAGGTTGCGCTGTATCCGGCTTTCGGTCTATGCTATATGATGACAATCACATACCAGACCATCGGCTCGGCAAAGATGGGGCTGTTTCTCTCACTAATTCGTCAGGGCGTTTTCTATATCCCGTTCATCCTTTTGCTGCCAAAGCTTTGGGGGGTGATAGGAATATATTTTTCCCAGCCTGCGGCCGACGTGCTGACGATTATTGTGTGCCTGTTTCTAATTCGGCCAATGAAAAGGATGGCGTCGGACAATATGTGAGGCTGCGGTAATGCTTCCGCAGCCCCACGTCACAACATTCAGTCCGATACCGGCTTAGTTTTCCTCGGCCTTTTTGCGCTTCTCGCCTATGCTCAGCAAAAGGTTCAGCAGTATGCCGAACACCGCCGCGCCCGCGATACAGGGTATGCTCAGTCCGAACATTTCGATGTTGCCGCCGAAGGCGTACTGTCCTCCTATGCCTATCACCATGATGCTCGCGATGACCGCGATGTTCTTCACGTTAAAGAGGTCAAGCTTTCTGTCTATCATTATCGCTATGCCCTGCGCCGCGATCGCTCCGAAGAGGTATATCTCAAGTCCGCCTATGACCGCTCTGGGTATCGCGTATATCGCCTTAATGAGCGGAGTGAAGCAGGCCATGGCCATGGCTATTATGGATGCCGCTATAAGCACCGAGGTTGAGAACACCCTTGTTATCGCCATGGTGCTGATGTTCTCGCCGTAGTTCGTTCCCGCAGGCCCGCCGATAAGACCCGAAATCATGTCGCAAAGGCCGTCTCCTATGAGGTTGCGGTCAAGCATCGCGCTCATGTCATAATGCTTGTTGACGCCCTTCTTCTTGGCGATGTCGTTAACGTATATATCCAACTGATAAACATGCGCCGTGGATTCGGGTATGGTAGCTATCGCTATCGGCATGATTGCCGCGACCGCCGCCCATGAAGCTTTTGGCAACGAGAAAGCGGGTATCGCGATGGGTCCCGCCGACCAGAGCGAGCCAGCTATGGCCTCCGCGGGTATGGTGCGGAACATATTCAGGCTCTCCCCCCCTATCCAGTACATGACAGCCGCGCAGAGGCAGCCGCAGGCCGCGCCCAACAAAAGCGGCAGCTGTCCTAAAAATCCCTTCAGGTAGCGCGAAAAAATCACCGTGGACAGCAGCGTCACAAGCGAAACCACCCACACAAGCGGACTGCTTGCCGCCGTCATCGCCGCTCCCTCCGCAAGCGCCACAGGCGCCGCGTCGGACAGCGCGTTTCCCGCAAGCGTTAAGCCTATGACCATGGCTATCGCGCCCGTTATGCTCGGCGGAAGCAGCTTCTCGACCGCGTTCTTCCCCACAAAACGCACGACTATGCCCGCCGCAATAGAAATAAAGCCCGACATGATAATGCCGAACTGTGCGTACGATATAGCTTCTTTTGGCATTACTGCCGTTGTTTTGTTCAACCATGCCGCAAGCTGCGCCGCAGCCTCGGGACTTAACTTGTCAACGATAACGGAATTGGTCATTAACGCGGTGACCGCCGCCAAATACGCGAAACTTGAACCATAATACATTGGGATCTTTTTCCCGGTGATGAGAATGAAACAAAGTGTTGCCAGACCGCTTGCAAAGATGGTGGTGGAAACTTGGAAACCTGTGATGAGCGCCACCGTAACTGTGGCGGGGAACATCACGATCACTTGCTGTAAAGCATATAACAGCAGTTTACCTATCGGGGGTCGTTCGTCAGGCAAGTAGCCTAACTCCTTGTGCTTCTCCATTGTCAAAGATCCTCCTGTATTCACTTTTTTGTCTCGAAACGTTATGGAACGCCCGAGCCCTAAGTCCCGATTTTAACGACGAAACAGGGGGTTGTCAAGAGCCAAAATAATATATTTTCCTCTTTTCACTCAGGCTTGACCAAAACAATTAAATAGTATAAAATAAGGTATTAATCTGCTGTTATCGGAGGTTTGCTATGAGACTAAATTACGGGGTCAGGCTCACAGCCTTGTTCTTGGCATTGTTCTTTATGTTCATGCTCGCCGCGGGGTGCGGAGCAAAGAAAGCGACCGACCCCACCGAGGCGGGCAGCGCCGTCTATCGGGGCGGCAAGTTCATGGGTGAGAACGCGGCGCTGAGCTACATGCCCGAGGACGGCAGCCGATACAGCCGTATAGAGCTTAACAACTACAAGCTCACCGTCTGCGGCGAGGACGGACAAACAATATTTGAGAGCAATGAAAGCCGTGTGACCTCCATGACGCGGCAATATCTTATTCAGGAGCTTGACAACGCTCTTGTCATATTCGTTGACGGAGACGCCGAGGATGTTGTACCCGAATATGACGATATGAACGACCTTGCCATCTATTCCTATTATACCGAGGGCGATCAAGGCGGTCAGATTCAATACAGCGTGTACTTCTTCAACGGCGAGGCGACATGGTTCGCGGAGGGGCGCAATCTTCGCATCTATGCCCTTGACGTTATCGAATAGTATACACCTATTAATAGGGTTTCGTGGGACTTAGGCTTTAGCTTTCATCATCCAAAGCAAGAAAATTTTCTCCAACATATGGACAAATTCCGCTTATTGGTGTAAACTGTTCATCGAGTTAGCTGTGTCTAACCGCAAAGGAGTTACTTATGAGTAGAGCTAAAGCTACAAAACAGTCTCCCCCGTCGCTTGGATGCTGCGGCGATTGCGTAAATTGCGCGTTCAGGAGAGTCGAGGTCGAGGCGGCGCACGACAGCTTTGAGGACGAATTCAAGCCCAACGGTCAAAAGACCACGCTTGACAAGCTTGAGATAGGCCGCAGGGCGCGTATATGCAGGGTCGGCGGCGAGGGCGAGCTTAGACTGCGCCTTTTGGACATGGGGCTTACCCGCAAAACGCTTGTGACGGTCACCGAGGCCGCGCCTATGGGCGACCCCATACGCATCGACCTTAGGGGATACTGCTTAACGCTCAGGCTTGCCGACGCCGCCTTCATCGAGGTGGAGCTATGATATATGCCTTAGTCGGTAATCAGAACTGCGGCAAGACCACGCTGTTCAATCAACTTACGGGTTCGAATCAGCATGTCGGCAATTTCCCCGGAGTGACGGTGGATCAGAAGGTCGGCAGGATAGACCGCAGAGCCAAACGGCGCGGCAAGAGCAAGACCCCCGAAAGCGACTCCGTAGTGGATTTGCCCGGGATATACTCGCTTCGGCCGTATACCTCCGAGGAGATAGTCACCCGCGATTTCATACTCAATCAAAAGCCCGACGGGATAATCAACATAGTTGACGCTACGAACATCGAGCGTAACCTCTACCTCACCTTACAGCTTATCGAGCTGCACATACCAATGGTGCTTGCCCTCAACATGATGGACGAGCTTCGCGGCAACAACGGCTCCATAGATACCGAGACGCTTTCCTGCGCCCTGGGCATTCCCGTAGTCCCGATAAGCGCCGCCAAGAACGAGGGCATAGATGAGCTTATCGCCGCAATTACCCATGTCGCGGAAGAAAAAATAGCCCCTGCGCGTTACGACTTTTGCAGCGCGGGACCCGTCCACCGCTGTATTCACGCCGTCACGCACATGATTGAGGATCACGCGGAACGTGCGGGCGTGTTCCCGCGCTTTGCCGCCGTCAAGCTGGTCGAGGGCGACAGCATCATAAACAACAGGCTCAAGCTGAACGAGAACGAGCTTGAGATGATAGAGCACAGCGTCAAGGAGATGGAAAGCGAGTCGGGGCTTGACCGCAACGAGGCTCTTGCCGATATGCGCTACGACTTCATCACCGAGCTGGCGCGGGAAACCGTCGTCAAGTCGGGCGAAAGCAAGGAGCATAAGCGCAGCTCCCGCATAGACCGTGTGCTGACCAACAAGTATGCCGCCATTCCGCTGTTCGTCTGTGCAATGCTGCTCATATTCTACCTCACCTTCAACGTGATAGGCGGGACGCTGAGCGACCTTCTGACCCGAGGAATAGAGGCGTTGACCGTGCTTGTGGATCAAGGGCTGACGCTGTATGGGCTTAACCCCGTCGTTCACGGCCTAATCATCGACGGCGTATTCGCGGGGGTCGGCAGTGTGCTGAGCTTTTTGCCGATAATCGTAACGCTGTTCTTCTTCCTCTCCATACTGGAGGACACGGGCTACATGGCAAGGGTGGCCTACGTTATGGACAAGCTTCTGCGCAAGATTGGGCTGTCCGGCAGGAGCATAGTGCCGTTGCTGATTGGCTTCGGCTGCTCCGTCCCCGCAATCATGGCGACGCGAACGCTCGCCTCCGAGCGCGACCGCAAGCTGACCCTGTTTCTCACCCCTTTCATGAGCTGCCCCGCTAAAATCGCCATATACGCCATGTTCACTGCGGCGTTCTTCGAGCGTTATCAGGCCCTTGTCATGGGCGGTCTGTACGTTCTTGGGATAATAGTGGCCATAATCGTCGCGCTCATCGCCAAGATATTCGATCGCTCCGCGCCCGTCCCCTTCGTCATGGAGCTGCCCAACTACCGCTTCCCGCAGCTCAAGAGCGTATGCATACTGATGTGGGAAAAGGCTAAGGAGTTCTTGAAGAAGGCGTTCACAATCATCCTGCTTGCGAGTGTGGCGGTGTGGATACTCGGCGCCTTCGACGTCCACCTAAACGTTGCCGCAAGCGACGAAAGCAGCCTGCTCGCTATTGTCGGACAGTTCATCGCGCCAATATTTAAGCCTTTGGGCTTTGCCGATTGGCGTGTTTCGACCGCTCTTATCACCGGTCTTACAGCCAAGGAGACCGTGGTCAGCACTCTGACTGTGCTCGTTGGGACCGACGCTCTTTCAAGCATATTCACCCCGCTTTCAGCCATGAGCTTCATGGTGTTCACCCTTTTGTATACGCCATGCGTCGCGGCAATTGGCGCGATGCGGCGTGAGCTTAACTCCGCCCCCCTCACCCTCGCCGCCGTCGTGCTGGAATGCGTGATAGCGTGGGTCGTCTCCTTCCTTGTGTACCAAATAGGCAGTCTGTTCCTGTGAGAGGGATGAAAAAGGAGTTTAGCGGCTCTAAAGACTCATCCTTGTTTGTCGCTCAGCCATCGCCGTCATTCTATTGCGTAGTCAAGGGAGCTTGGGGTGAACTAAAAAGTCAAGGGGCGCTCACGGCGGGAACAGCTTGTCCCGCGGGGGAGCGCCTCTTTTCCGCACAAGCTTCTTTCAAGATCCTTCGGAGCTAAAGCTCCTCAGGATGACAGCGAGGGTATGTTGGCGGAACATATTTGGGTGACAGCGGGGTTTGTTGCCAAATTCGAACAAGTTGTCAATTCTTGGGACATGGCTTTCAAAGCTTGACAAATCATGCTATAATGCACATCTGTATAATGAAATGGGGTGTATTAATATGCGTAGAGCTAAGACTATTGCGGTCCTTATCATAACGGCGCTGCTGCTGCCGCTGTTTGCCGCCTGCGCGGGCGGCTCCAGTGAACCTGGCATAGTGTATGTGTCGCCTTCGGCCGAGGTCACGGCCTTGCCCGCGAGCGTTCCGAGCGATACTCCCACCGACGCGCCCACCGCCACGCCGCGCTCCTATCATATGGAGCAGGCCGTCACCTGCCTTGATATTCCGGCGGAGTCCGTTCGCAGCTACATAAGCGTCGGCGACGGTGTGGTTTTCGCCTGCTACAATGATTACAGCGCCGAGAATCCGATGTGCTATGTTCAGCTTATCGATGTATTATCGGGTGAGGTTCTTCGCTCCAACGCCTTCGCGGGGGGTACGGGAGCGGTAAGCACCGTGTTTGAGGACGGCAGCTTTCTCCTAACCTGCGTTGATGATAACCGTTACATCGTCCTTGACGGCGAGCTAAACGAGGCGCGCCGCATTGACGTGCCCGACGGCGTCGGCGTTTTCTCGGCCGACCTTGAGAAGTACTATTACCTATATGAAAACGTGCTTTTTGTGTACAGCGTTTCGGGCGGCACAAGCTATCCCATGCAGCTTTCGGTAAGTCTGAACTTCTGCGGGATCAACTACATCTCCGCGCTTGACAAGCTTTGTCTTTGCGCCTGCGAATCAGAGTACAATATGCAAAGCTGCCTTTGTGTAATCGACGCCGAGAGCGGAGAGCTTGAGCTGCTGCTTGACGGGCCCGACAGCTTTTGCCGCATGGACGGCGGATACGGCATGAAGTGGTACGACGCCGAGCGCGGCTGCTGCGACGTCATTTACGGCAACCTGCTTGACGCGGGGCAATGTCGCTATATCATGACCGATTTTCAGGACGAGCGCTACAACCCCTTCACGGAATACGTCCTGCTTGAGGATTCGCCTTATATGCTGGCCGTGACCTCCCCTGAATACGATGAGGACGAGGGCGCCGCCATAGGCAAGGATGGCACCGAGCTGTATCTGCTGTCGGATGAGCTGTCGTACTGCAATCTTGAGACTTACGGCCTGTCCGCCGCGCTGTTTCAGCCTGAGTACCTGCCCGAGGCAAATATGATTATTGCCGACGATTACAGGGACGGCGCGGCTTACCCCATGGTGATTGACTGCGGCAAGCTTGCCTTTTCGACCGTTTCCGAGGCGAACACAACAAGCTACGAACCCATAAGCAGCGTCATACTGTCCGACTTGGAGCAGAGCCGCAGCGGTGCGCCCGTTGCCGCCGCGCTCAACGGGGTTCGCGCGTACGCGGATGCGATTGAGGAGCGCTACGGGATTACGATACTTATCTCCAACCAATGCGAACCGCTCTTTTCGGACTTCGACCACGAAACCTCGCTCACCTGTGATGGAAACTTCAGCGATGAAGCGGACAGCATACAAACCGCGCTTGACAGCCTTGATAATATGCTTTCCATGTACCCGGACGGATTTACAAAGCAGTTTCAAAACTCTGTCGGTGAGGGCGGTCTTAGGTTCATGCTGTCGGGGCCTATTACAAGCACCTATGGCGTTATCGCCTACGCGAACGCTTTGGGCAAGTGGTACAATATCGTGTTCGATATTAGCATGTACAGTATAGAATCCGCCCTGCACCACGAGCTTTGGCACGCCACCGAAAGCAAGCTTGAATCCGTATTGGGCTATGAGCTGTTCTGCGACGGGGCGTGGGACGCGCTCAACCCCTCGGGTTTTTACTACAACCAAAGCTATGAGGATTGGAACAACGACTATAACGACTATGTTTATATGTTCAACCTTGAGCCATCGGACGGGCTATACTTCGTGGACAGCTATTCGCTTACCTTCGCCAAGGAGGACAGAGCGCGTATCATGGAGTACATCATGAGTTCGGGCTATGAGTATGACGCGGAGCAGCTTATGCGCTGTCCCGCCATACGCGCCAAGCTGCGGTTTATGGCGGACGCCATGCGAAAAGGCTTCGACACGAGCGGTTGGGACAGCCCGCGCTGGGAAAGGTTCCTCGGTGATCAAGGGTAAGGTCGAGCTTGTGTTCCCGCTTCGTCATGAAAGGGTCGGGCGGCGAAGGAAGTCATGTAACATGGGATAGAGAGTTAACAGGGTGGGCGAACGTAGTTCGCCCACCCTGCATTTGGGGGTTGCAAGGGGGGGAGCGGGGGTTGACTGTTTTGTTTTGGGTAAGATCCTTCGACTTCGCGCAGGATGACAAAGGGGGTTGAAGGGCGAATCGGGAATAGACTTATAAAGCGGCTAAAGCTCCGCTGTCATCCTGAGGAGTAAAGCGACGAAGAATCTTGAAATTAGCTTGTCCATAGAAGTGCCGCTCCTCTGAATCCCCCCGCTGTCATCCCAAGAAACGACAAAGGAGCTTGAAAGAAGCTTGCTGTAAAGGGGGGCTGCCCCTTACTCCTTCCTGCTTATCAGCGAGGTCAGCGCGCATACCGCCGCGCCCACGCAGGCCGCTATCACGGCGTCGGTCAAAAGGCTCCAGTTGAAGCTTGGCTCGCTTGACATAAGCAGCAGGACAAGCGTCGAAAGCAGGCTGAACACGAATCCCGCGCCCGCGCCCATCAGCCACGGCTTCTCGCCCACGCCCTTTGACACGATAAAGCCCGCCAACGCCGCGCCCAAGACCTTCACTATCGCGTTGAATATCGGTATCGCTCTCTCGCCCGCCCAACCCAAGTACAACAGCAGGGTCATCAGGGCTATCGCTCCAAGCACCGCAAGACAGGCTATCAGTGCTGCCTTCACAAGCTGCCACAGGCTTGACGCCGACCGCCTCGGTCTGCGTTTACTCACATAGTTCGGCATATCGCACCCCCTTTATCGCTAAAGCATATTCACCTCTGCCCCGTCTATATTCCTCACAGCCCTCGCTTTTCGCGGATTCACGCTCCAACGCCGTGGGCATATTAGCTTTTTATGTCGAATGCCGCCTATCCTTAAATTTTATGTAAACACAATTCTTTGCCGCCCACAACCACTAAATATTGTGGTATACTGTACCCTGAACAGCTATGGAGGGACTATGGCACAGGACTACACAGTATCCGATATCAAGGTAATGGAAGGCTTGGACGCGGTTCGTATGCGCCCGGGCATGTATATAGGCTCGACAGGGCCCAGAGGCTTGCATCACATACTCTGGGAGATAGTCGATAACTCCGTTGACGAGGCCGCGAACGGCTTTGCCACGGAGATTTCCGTAACGCTCAACCGAGACCTCTCCGTCACAGTCGCGGACAACGGCAGGGGCATACCCGTGGGCATACATGAGACGCTGGGCGTAAGCGGCGTGGAGGTCATCTTCACCAAGCTTCACGCGGGCGGCAAGTTTGGCAACGCGAGCTACGGCTATTCGGGCGGTCTGCATGGGGTCGGAGCATCGGTGGTGAATGCGCTCTCGCGTTTCGTCAAGGTCGAGGTGTATGTTGACGGCAGGAGCTACATTCAGGAGTTCGAAAGCGCCATGGACGACGAGGGCAAGATAGTTTCGGGCAGACCCTGCTATCCCCTAAGGGAGACCGGCAGGACGCGCAAACACGGCACAGTTATCACCTTCCTGCCCGACGACAAGGTCTTTGAAACCCTTCAGATGCAGTATGACGTCATAGTCAAGCGGCTGCGCGAGCTTGCCTACCTCAATCGAGGTGTGAAGTTCATCCTGGACGACGAGCGCGAGCGCGGCAAGTCCAAGCACGCGGAGTACTGCTATTTGGGCGGGCTGTCGGACTTCGTGCGCTATCTCAACGAGGACAAGACCCCGCTCTACCCCCAGCCCATACATCTTTCGGGCAGCTATGGCGACATAGTTGTGGAATTCGCCATTCAGCACAACGACAGCTACACCGACAGCATATTCTCATACGTCAACAACATTCCCACCACGGAGGGCGGCACCCACGAGACGGGCTTCCGCTCCGCCTTCACCCGCGTCATGAACGAGCTTTGCAGGCGAACCGGCAAGCTCAAGGACAAGGACGCGCCGCTGACCGGCGACGACTATCGCGAGGGCATGACCGCTGTTTTGTCCCTGAAGATGCGCTCCGTACAGTTTGAGGGACAGACCAAGACGCGCCTTGGCAACACCGAGGCCAAGCCCGCCACCGAGCAGGTAGCCTACACCGCGCTCACCGCTTTCTTAGAGGACATCAAGAACGCCGAGACGGGCGCGCTCATCGCGGACAAGGCCTTGGGCGCATCCAAGGCACGAGCCGCGGCGCGCAAGGCCAAGGAGACCGCCCGCGAGAAATCCAAGCTTGAGAACGCACCGCTTGTGGGTAAGCTGTCAAGCTGCACGGGCAGGAACGCTTCCATAAACGAACTGTTCATAGTGGAGGGCGATTCGGCGGGCGGCAGCGCAAAGCAGGGGCGTGACAGGAGCTTTCAGGCCATACTCCCCTTGCGCGGCAAGCCCCTAAACGTGGAGAAAAAGCGTTTGGAGCAGGTGCTTCAAAACGACGAGCTTCGCTCCATTATAACCGCGATAGGCACAGGCATAGGCGAGGATTTCGATATCAGGGGTCTAAAGTACGACAAGATCATCATACTTGCCGACGCCGACCAGGACGGGGCGCACATCCGCGCCATACTGCTGACCTTCTTCTACCGCTATATGCGCGAGCTTATCACTGAGGGACACGTCTACATCGGCATGGCTCCGCTCTACCGTGTGCAGCGAAGCGGCAAGGAGCCGCAGTACTGCTATGACGACGCCGCCTTGCGCGAGGCCATGAAGAACGCGGGCAAGAGCTACACTCTTCAGCGCTACAAGGGCTTGGGCGAGATGAACGCCGATCAGCTTTGGGAGACGACCATGGATCCCGAAGGCCGCAGGCTCACCCGCGTTGAAATCGAGGACGCCGCCGAGGTCGATCATCTTGTCACCGTGCTTATGGGCGATAAGGTGCAGTCGCGCAAGGAATACATCTTCGAGTTCGCCAACTTCAATCACAGACAGACGGCGTTCGATAAGCTCAGAGGCTGACAATGAAAAAGACGACAGACACGAAAACCAAAATAGAGCAGATAATACTTAAGAACATGGACACAGTCATGCACGAGTCCATAATGCCCTATGCCGAGCATGTCATACTTGAACGCGCCCTGCCCCGTGTGGAGGACGGCTTAAAGCCTGTTCAGCGGCGCATACTCTACACCATGCTTGAGTTGAGCTTAACCCCCGACAAGCCGCACCGCAAGAGCGCTCGTATCGTGGGCGACTGCTTGGGCAAGTACCATCCTCACGGCGACAGCTCCGTGTACGACGCCATGGTCAGGATGGCTCAGGGCTTCAACATGAGCCTGCCTTTGGTGGATGGGCATGGCAACTTCGGTTCCGTGGACGGCGATTCCGCCGCCGCCATGCGTTACACCGAGGCGCGCATGACCCCCGCCGCTATGCAGCTTTTGCGCGATATAGATAAGGACACGGTGGATTACAGCTGGAACTTTGACGACACCCTAAAGGAGCCTGATTTGCTTCCGGGGCGCTGCCCGAACCTGCTCATAAACGGCGCGAGCGGCATTGCCGTAGGGCTTGCGACCAACATTCCCCCGCACAACCCCGACGAGGCCATAGCCGCGGTAATCGCCCGCATGGACAACCCCAATATAAGCCTTGACGAGCTTATGAGGATAATCCCCGCTCCCGACTTTCCGACGGGCGGCGAGCTTGTGCGCTCCCCCGAAATCCGCAGGGCTTACGAGACCGGAAGGGGCAAGCTGACACTCCGAGCCAAGGCGCACACCGAGCCGATGAAGAACGGCAAGACCGCCATAGTTCTGACGGAGATACCTTATCAGGTGAATAAGGCGGCTCTTTTGGAGAAGGTGCTTGCGGTGACGCAGGAGAAAAAGCAGCTCTTCTCGGCTGTCGCTGACATACGCGACGAGAGCGACCGCAGCGGAACCCGCGCCGTCATCGAGGTCAAGAAGGACGGCGACGTCGATATGATTCTGGCCGGACTGTTCAAGTACACCGACATGAGCGTTACCTTTGGCGTCAACCTTGTCGCCATCGCGGGCGGCAAGCCTCAGCAGCTCAGCCTTATCGAGATACTGGACTGTTACATCGCCCATCAGCGCAATGTCGTCACTCGCCGTACCCGCTTCGAGCTTGAGGCCGCAAAGCGCAGAGAGCATATCTTGGCGGGGCTGATGATAGCCGCGGACAATGTGGACGAGGTGATACGCCTCATTCGCGCCTCCAAAACCCCCAAGGAGGCCAAGGAGCGCCTGATGAAGGCGTTTAGCCTGTCCGAGGTTCAGGCTCAGGCAATACTTGACCTTAGGCTGCAGCGGCTTACCAACCTGGAGCTTGACCTTATACGCTCCGAATACGCCGACATATGCAAGCTTATCGACCGTCTGAACGGCATACTCGCTTCCCCCAAAAAGCTTGACGCTCTGATAAAAAAGGAGATGTCGGAGATAGCCTCGATGTTCAATATACCAAGGCGCACCAAGCTCATAGACCAAACGCAGCAAGCGGAGCTTCCACAAAAGCTCAAGCCCGAGGCCGCGGACGTGACGGTCGTCCTGTTGGACGGCCTAAAGGCGCGCAGGCTCGCGGGACATGGTCAAAGCCTTGAACCATACAAGGCGGAGGGTCTGCTATTTGCGGTTGAGGGCACGACGGATGATGATCTTAAGCTGTTTACCGACGCCGGCAGTCTGGTCAGTCTGAAGCTCTCGGCGATACCGGAGACCAAGCCGAACTCAAAGCCCGTCAACATGGCCTCGCTCATCGCCTTCGAAAAGGACGAGAGCATCATAGCGGCGTTCGCGGGTGAGCAGGAGGGCGATCTGCTGTTCGCGACTACCGACGGCATGGTAAAGCGCACGGCGGCGTTGGAGTACTCGGTTCGCGTCAAGCGCACTCCCGCAATCAAGCTCAAGGAGGGTGAGAAGCTCGTTAGCGTCCTTCCCTGCGCTTCGGATGAGAGCGGAGATCTGATGTTGGTCACTCACAAGGGCGTCAGCATACGCTTTGAGCTTGCCACCGTACCCGCCTCGGGCAGGGTCACGGGCGGCGTGAAATGTCTAAAGACGATTTCGGGCGACAGCGTCATATACATGGACAAGGCGTCGGACGAGGGCGAGCTGGTGGTGGTCTCCGACCTGGGCTTCGGCAAGCGCAGCTTCCTCTTTGACTACCCCTGCCAGGGGCGCAACGGCGCGGGCGTGAAAACCATCGACTTCAAAAAGAACGGCGTGAACGGCTCGTATCTCATGTTTGTTTCCGTGGTTCGTGAGCCGTTCGACATCGAGATAACCCAGCGTCTGGGCGACAAGACCGTCATAAGCACCGAGCAGCTCCGCATAGAGCAGCGCGCTTCAAAAGGCTCGCTCATAGTCTCCTGTATGCCGGGCGATGATGTTGTGAACTGCAAGCGCGTGTAGAAAAGGTAGGGCGGATGAATATGCCCGTGTTGCGCGGGTTTGTGTGTGCCATGCGGTGAATGGTGAGGATAAACAAGGGGTGGACTAACGCAGTTCGCCCTTTTTTTGTGTGCGGATGGCGTTCACCCATGAGCTTTTAGTGGTTGTTACGATGGGAGCGGGGGTGGACTTTGAAGTTTTGGGCAAGATCCTTCGGCTTCGCTCAGGATGACATGGGGGCGCCATGCCGACAGAAGCGTATTATATTGGTGTTCAATTCTCTATTTCACAACTGCATTGAAGCAGCAAAGCAACACGTCATCCTGAGGAGCGTTAGCGACGAAGGATCTTGAAAGAAGCTTGTGGGGACAAGGGGCGCTCCCCCGCCTTCCCTTCATTTCGATAGCTAAGCTTTTTGACCGCCTTATAATCGGTGAAGCTGTAAATCCATACCTATGGTGAAATTGCAAATAACAATTGAAATGCTGCCGGGAATTTGTTACAATGATATATATGCTGAACTTTATTGATTTTACCGAGAACGAGCTTCCGCTCGTCATGAGCTTTTTGAAGAAGCCCGACTTCAAAAGCTGCGATTACACCGTGGGCACGCTCTATCAGTGGCGCAAGGTCTTTTGTTCGCGCATAGCCGCGTCGGACGGGCTGCTGTTCATCAACGAATGCTACGCGGGAGTTGGCCGCGGCTATCTCCTCCCCACTGGTCAGGGCGACATGAATGTCGGGCTGTCACTCATCGAGGAGCATGCAAAGTATGAGGGTCTGCCCTTGCGCTACTGCGAAGTCACTTCAGAGGGGCTTGAAATTTTGAGGGAGCGTTACGGCGCGAGCCTTGTCGTCACCCCTCGTCCCGACTGGTCGGACTATATCTATCCCACCGAACAGTTTCAGGAGTATCGCGGCAACAGGCTGCACACTCAGCGCAACCATGTCAACCGCTTCTACCGCGACAACCCGAACGCCGTCAGTCTGCCCCTTTCAAAGGAGCTTGAGGGTCTGTGTTTGGAGCTGTGCAGCGAGCTTAGCGGACGCGACGACGTCAGCGAGATTGAGCGCAACGAGATAATCGGGGCCATGGAGCTTATCCGTCTGAGGGACGCCTTGGGGCTTTTGGGCTGCTGCATCGTCTCAAACGGCAGGCTTGAGGCCTTCGCTGTGGGCGAACTCATCGGTGACATGCTTTATGAACATGTCGAGAAGGCAAGGAGCGATGCTTCGGGCGCCTTCCCCGCCATGGCTCAGGCCTTTGTCAAGGCTGCGGGCGCAGAGGCGCTGTGGCTCAACCGCGAGGACGACGTGGGTGACGAGGGCATCAGGGAATCCAAGCAGCGTTACAGACCCGACCACATGATAGACAAGTACATGGTTCAGGTGCTGTAAACGTCCGCTTTCGGTTATGGAGGCAATAAATGGAAAAATGGTGGCGTGACGAGGTAATCTATCAGATATACCCCATGAGCTTCTGCGACACAAACGGGGACGGCGTGGGCGATATACCCGGCATCATCTCCAAGCTGGACTACCTAAAATCGCTCGGAGTGGGCGTACTGTGGCTTTCGCCCGTGTACCGCTCCCCCAACGAGGACAACGGTTACGACATATCCGACTATCTGGATATAGACCCGCGCTATGGGACGCTTGCCGACATGGACAGGCTTATCGCCGAGGCGAAAGCGCGGGGCATTCGCATAATCATGGATTTGGTCGTGAACCACACCTCCTCAGAGCATGAGTGGTTTCAAAAGAGCCGAGAGCGCATAGAGCCTTACACCGACTACTACATCTGGCGCAAGGGCAAGGGCAAACGCAAGCCCAACAACTGGTCGGGCTTCTTCGGCGGCAGCGTGTGGGAATACGATGACCTCAGGCAGGAATACTACCTGCACCTTTTCGCCAAGGGTCAGCCTGACCTGAACTACTACAACCCCGTCGTCATTGCGGAGGTCAAAAAGCTTATGCGCTTCTGGCTCGACAGGGGCGTTTCGGGCTTTCGCTGCGACGTCATTAACATACTCTACAAGGACAGCCTGAAGAACGGCCGCCCCCTGCCCGCGCTTTGCGGCGCGGAGCATTACCTCTCCACGGACGGTACTCACCGCATACTGCAGGAGCTGCGGCGCGATGTTCTCTCCCAATACGACTGCTTCACCGTTGGCGAATGCGTCCTCATTACCCCCAAGGTTGCCAAGGATCTCACCCATGAGAATCGCGGCGAGCTGGACATGGTATTCTCCTTCGAGCATATGGACGCGGACAACATACTGATAAAGTGGTTTCACCGCCGTTTCCGCCCGAAGCGCCTGTACAAGGCCTTTGCCAAGTGGCAAAAGGAGCTTGAGTGGAACACCATTTACCTTGAAAACCACGACCAGCCGCGCAGCGTGAGCCGCTTTGGAGCGTCAGGCGAGTACTACGACCGAAGCTGCAAGGCTTTGGCGGTGCTGCTGATGACGCTTAGGGGGACTCCCTTCGTGTTTCAGGGCGAGGAGCTTGGCATGACCAACTTCGACTTCACGTCAATGGATCAAATCATGGACGTCGAGTCGCACAATGTCGATAAAGTATTGAAGAAGATGGGCTTTTCAGCGAAGGTACGCTGGCGCAAAATGCGCTATGCAAGCCGCGACAACGCACGAACACCCATGCAGTGGAACGGCAGGGATGGCGCGGGCTTCACAAGCGGGACGCCATGGCTTGGCATCAACTCCAACCATGTCACGATAAACGCCGAGGACGAGGACAAAAACCCCGATTCCGTTTTGAACTTCTACCGCAGGCTTACAGCGTTTCGCAACGAAAGCGAGGCTCTAAAGAGCGGGAGCTTCCGCTGTACCATCATGAACAACCGCGTGTTCGCGTTCGAGCGCCGCGTCAAGGACGACGCCTTGGGTATCGCCGTGAACCTCTCCCCAAAGACCGTGAACCTGCCCTCCGTGGGCAAGGTGCTGCTGTCCAACACGGGGCGTGAGGTTATGGACTGTCAGCTTCAGCCCTATGAGGCTGTTATTATGCAAAGGTAAGGAGAGCAATATGCAAAAACCTGTACTTGTAATTATGGCGGCGGGCTTGGGCTCGCGCTTTGGCGGATTGAAGCAGATGACCCCCATCGACGACGCGGGACACGTCATCATTGACTACTCCATGTACGACGCATACCGCGCAGGCTTCTCCAAGGTGATATGCATCGTCAAGCGCGAGCTCGAGGGTGAGTTTGAGCAGCTGATTGG
Source organism: Clostridia bacterium (assembly GCA_035399665.1). Taxonomy (GTDB): domain Bacteria; phylum Bacillota; class Clostridia; order Christensenellales; family CAG-138; genus DAOPJM01. Next base: position 13,133 of record DAOPJM010000022.1, on the reverse strand, counting down.
CCGCAGGGTCAGAAATAAGCTTGAGCTTGTCTACGCCTATCAGGGTATTGATATGCTCCCTAAGGGCTATCATATCCCTGATGGCCGCACAAAGCCTTGGGGTACCTCCCATGCGGTGCTGTGCGCCTCGGAGCAGATAGGCGACGCGCCCTTTGCGGTTATCAACGCCGACGATTTCTACGGCGCTTCGGCCTATTCCACCATCTTTGAGTTTCTGTCACAGCCGCATAAGCCCAACGAGTACGCCATGGTGGGCTACCTTGTCAAGAACACCCTCTCCCCGAACGGCAGCGTGTCACGAGGAGTGTGCGAAGCGGATGAAAACGGTATGCTGACCTCGCTTGTTGAAAGGCTCAAGATATACCCAAGACCCAATGGCGCGGCCTACACCGAGGACGACGGCAAGACCTTCACCGAGATTTCCGGCGACACCATAGTGTCCATGAACTATTTCGGCTTTATGCCGTCCATGCTGACGGCACTTCGGGAACGCTTTCCCGCCTTCCTTGACGACTGCTATGTCACCAACCCCATGAAGGGCGAATACCTCCTGCCGCGCACAGCGGGCGAGCTAATCAGCGAGGGCAAGGCCACCATGCGCGTGCTGCACTCCGCCGACAACTGGTACGGCGTCACCAACCGCGAGGATTTGCCCGAAATGAAGGCGGAGCTTGCCAAAATGAAGGCGGAGGGCAAGTACCCCGAACGGCTCTGGGACTAAAATGCGGTTCTACGACACGATAAGGGACTATCCTTGCGTATCCATCGTGGGGATGTGCAAGAACGCGGGCAAGACCACCGCCATGACCAAGCTCATCGAGGCTCAGCGCGAGACCAATAAGCGTCTTGCCCTCACCTCGATAGGCCGTGACGGTGAGCGCACCGACCTCGTTTCGGGCACCAAGAAGCCCCCTATTTTCGTGTACTCTAAAACGCTTGTCGCAACGGCGTCCGCCGCGCTCAAGGAATGCGATTTTACCCGCAAGGTGATAGCCGACACAGGCTTGATGACGCCTTTGGGTGAAGTCATTGTGGCCGAGGCGCTGTCCGACGGTTACGCCATGCTCGCAGGCCCGTCCATGAACGAGGGGCTTGTGAAGCTCAAGGCGATTTTCCGTGAGCTTATGGCGGAGCAGATATTCATTGACGGCGCTCTCTTTAGGAAGTCCTTCTCCGCGCCTGAAATATGTGACGCTGTTATACTCTGCACAGGCGCAAGCTGCAAGAACGACCTTGCTTCCATTGTGAGCGAGACCGCCAACGCCGCGAAGCTTCTGACCCTGCCCGCCTCCGACTACTGGCACACGCTCCCTTTGGGCAGACTGACCTGCCTTGAGGATGGCGTTCCCGTCTCGGGCGAAGCCGACGAGCTGTCAAAGCTCTTTACGGTGGGGCCGTCGCTGTTCGTGCGCGGAGCCGTGACCGACGCCGTTATTGCCCCTCTATTTAGGCTTGGGAGCGCGGCAAAGGGTCGGGAGCTATGCTGTGAGGACGGCAGCAGGGTGTTTCTAAGCCCCGAATCGGTGACGAAGTTGGAGCGTTTGGGCGTGAAGCTCTGCGTTTTATCCTCCGTGCCGCTTGCCGCCATCACGGTCAACCCCTTCTCGGCGAACGGAGTGCATCAGGACCCCGACAGACTGTTTGCCGCCATGAGCGCGGCCGTCAGCGTTCCCGTGTTCGACGTTATGAAAGGACAGTAGGCATGAATCTCAGCTTTGAACAGGAAAACAGCATAGGCTTCCGCTGTGTTTTGGATATGCTTGACCCGTACTCGCCCTACGGCGAGCAGCTCAGGCGCGAGCTGCGTCCCAAGTCCCCAAGCCAAAGGGATCAGCTGGAGTTAGAGCTGTCCAACCTTGAGAAGCTCAAGACCGCCATGCCCGATAACCGCGAGCTGTTCGCCGCCGTTTCCCGTTCTCTCATGGCGTTCAAGGATGTGCGGCGCAGCGTGAGCCGCGTTATGACGCTCTCCTGCGGCGTGGTGGAGATGTTCGAGCTGAAGCGCTTCCTGCTGAACCTTCAAAAGCTGTCCATAGCCTACTCAAAGCTCAACGGGCTTGTGGGACTTTCCGGCATTGAGATACGCCCCATCCCCGCCGCGCTCGCGATACTCGACCCTGAGGGTACAGGCACGCCCACCTTCCATGTGAGCGAACGCCTAAGCCGTGAGCTGTACGATATTCGCACCGAAAAGCGCGAGTTAGAGCTTATACTTCGCGAGCTGACGGGCGAAGAGCGCGCCGCCGCCATGGAGCAAAGGAACCTTGTCGCCGCCCGCGAGGAGCGCGAGGAGGAGCGTTTGCTCATGGAGCTTTGCGGGAAGCTGAAGCCCTATGTCCAGGAGATGACGGACAACATAAGAGCCGTCGCGGTGCTTGACCTCACCCTTGCAAAGGCGAGGCTTGCGCTGTGCTATCCTGCCGTCAGGCCGAGCTTTACATCGGGTGAACTGAAGCTTTGCGGCATGACCAACCCCAAGATAAGCGACGCGCTGAAGGAGAGCGGAGCGGCCTTTACCCCTATTGACATAAGCCTTGACAAAGGCACGGCCGTGATAACTGGCGCGAACATGGGCGGCAAGTCCGTCGCGATACTCACCCTTGCCCTTAACGTCTACCTTGCCCACTGCGGTATGTTCTGCTTTGCAAAGAGCGCGAAGATTCCGCTGTTTGACGCCGTGTACCTCATCGCGGAGGAAGCTCAGGACAGCAGAAACGGCTTGTCAAGCTTCGGCGCGGAGGTCGTGCGCCTCAACTCAGCTTTGTCAGGCTGCCCCAAGGATGGACTTTCGCTGCTGCTCTTTGACGAGCCGGCCCGAGGAACCAACCCCTCGGAGGGCGCAAGGATAGTCGAGGGGGTGCTGCGCTACCTTCAGGACAAGCCCGTCGTCGCCCTGTTTGCCACTCACTTCGACGGCGCGGCGCGCTATGCCGGTCGCCATTATCGCGTTAAGGGGCTGTCGGGTCTCGACCGCGACGCCTTAAAGGACGCTCTGTCCGCTTCGGGCGCGGTCGGAGTGGACGCTATTCGCCGCGTCATGGATTACGGGCTTATCCCCGTGGGCGCGGGAGATCCCGTTCCCAAGGACGCGCTGACAATATGTGCGCTTTTAGGCATGGACAAGGAACTTTTGAGCGAAATTCAACGCAATTACGATACGGAAAAGTAACTTCCGACTAAGGAGACTAAATGAGAACCATCAACGTATTAGACAACAGCCCCGAGCTGGTCGGCAAGCTGCAAAGCGGCGGGCTGAGCCACGATGAGGAGTACAAGCTCTCCTCCGACTTCATCAAGAAGGAGGGCAGGATGTTCGCCGCCATGAGCATAGTGACCGATACCTACCCCGAATGCGAGGGCTACCGCAAGACGTCGGCAAGGTACAGCCTCATCTACCGCATACTGCTCTTTGCCGCTGTCATCTTTGTTATGCTGCTTGCGTTCGGGCTTATCAAGGGCAAGTTCGGCACAGCTCAGATAATATTCCTGTGCGCGGCCGTCGTGCTGGGCGCCGCCGCGATTCCGCTGTACTACAAGGTGCGCCGCGTGACTGTGGAGAACTTCATTGTCAAGGTCAAGAGCTACTACAAGCCCTTCGATTTCGACGCCGCTACGACAGCCTGTAAGGATCTCGACCTCGACCGCTTTGAGGTTCCCATGGTCAGGGTCATTTACAGCGCGGACGGCAGACAGCGCGCAATCGTGTTCGAGGACGCTTCATTAAGGTATGAGGAGCTGAGCTTCTATTCCGAGGAGGAGCTTGAGCAGGCCAAGGAAAAAGGCTCGGACAGGGTCGGCTCGTGGATTTCCAACAAGGATTGGAGCGACAAGGGCGAAAGCGTTGAGGACGCCATCGCCAAGGCCGCGGAATGGATAGCTCTATGACGGAAACTGAGCGGGCGCAAAGGCTGAAGGACAAGCTCAAGAGGGCTTACCCCGAGGCGCGGGGGCTGCGCTGCTTTTCCGCGGGCGGTCGAATAGAGCTTTCGGGCAATCATACCGATCATCAGCACGGGCGCGTACTCGCCGCCGCCATCGAGCAGTCGGCTGTCATGGCGGCCTTCCCCGCCGATGATGGGTGCATAACTATACATTCAGAGGGCTATAAGCCCTTCACCGTGAGCCTTGACGCCCCCAAGGAGGGGCTGTCGGGCAGCACCGCCGCTCTTGTCTTGGGCGTCGCGGACGGCCTTTTGAAGCGCGGATATAGGGTTGGCGGCTTCTGTGCCGTCATGGATTGTGAGGTCAGGAAGGGTTCGGGGCTTTCAAGCTCGGCGGCAATCGAGGTGCTTTTCGGCGCCGCCTTCAATTACCTATATAACGGCGGCAAAATTGCGCCGATGGAGCTTGCCAAGGTCGGTCAGTATGCCGAGAACGTTTGGTTCGGCAAGCCCTGCGGTCTGCTGGATCAGGCGGCGTGTGCGCACGGCGGCTGTGTGGAGATGGACTTCATTGACCCAAGCAGCCCGCTTGTGACGCCCGTTTCGCTTGACTGTGTGCGTGAGAGCTATGAAATCTGCGTGGTATACGCGGGCGGCGATCACTCCGACCTTACGGACTGCTACTCGGCAATCGTGGCGGAGCTGGCTCAGGTATCGCGCTTTTTCGGTAAATCCGTCCTGCGTCAGATACCGAAGGATGAGTTCATGGACTCCCTTCCGGCTCTCTCCGAGGCCGTACCCCATCGCGCCATACTCCGCGCCCTGCATGTGTATGACGAGAACGAGCGCGTTTTGGCGCAATGCGCGGCCCTAAGGCGCGGTGACAGCTTGGGGTTCCTGCGCCTTGTCAACGCTTCGGGCGATTCCTCGTTCATGCTTCTGCAAAACGTATGTCCCGACAGCATACCCGACCGCAGCCTTGCCCTTGCCCTCGCCCTCACCCGTGAATTCTTGGATGGGCAGGGAGCCTGCCGCGTCCACGGCGGCGGCTTTATGGGAACGATATTGGCTTTTATCCCGAAAGCGCGCTTTGCCCAATACCGTGAGTTCATGGAAGGCGTGTTCGGCAAAGGCTCTGTTGACGCCGTATCCATACGCGCCCAAGGCGGCACGGAGCTGAAATCATAGCTATTGGACGGCCGAATAAAAGGGAATGGCGTTGATCCGTTCCCCCAGACAATCCCAGAACCCAGTATTTCAAGCGAATAAGGGATTTGTGGATGGTCTGACCACCAGCTTGGCCGGCGGATGTTTATTGTATGGTGCGTCAATCCTATGTGTTCGGCCGTTCTCTCCAAAACGAGGTCCCGTCTGCTCCCGATTTACCCGGAACAACTTGACATGGTCGATGTAAAAAATCCTTGATAGGATTAATGAAGCATGGTATAAGTATATATACGGATAGCAATGTGATGGTCGCAAATGTTGATGGACGTTGGTCCGGTTCAATTCCGGACTATCCGTGTAAGAGGCGCTTAAGGCGCCTCAGCCTGTCAAACAACCGGCTTGCCGCGCAGCAAACGGGTTGTATGATATATTGAGGGAACGGCGTTGTCCGTTCCCTTTGTTGATATTAAGTATTCTATCCGCGTCTCGGCTCCTCACCCTCATCCGGTATGAACTCAAAGAGATCCCCGGGCTGGCAGCTTAGCGCGTCGCACAGCTTGCACAGGGTATCTATGCGCACGGCCTTGGCCTTGCCCGTCTTTAGGATTGACATATTCGCCATGGTTATGCCCACCCGCTGCGAAAGCTCGGTCAGGCTCATCTTGCGCTTGGCAAGCATTACGTCTATCGTGAAGTTGATATGCATAATCACCTCACACCGTCAGGTCTATCTCCTCCTGCATGGAGGAGGCTTTGGCTATAAGCCCTGAAAGCAGGAATGCCGCCGCCGCAGTCACAAACCCCAGCGCGAACACCACAAGCTCCGCAAGGCACACGCCCAATCTGTTCCGAAGTCCCACAAGCAGCACCGCGAACGCTCCAAGGCTCAGGACGAGGTCTACCGCCGCGCACAGTCCTATCTGCTTCATGCGCTTGGCGCTGTCCGCGCAAAACGATTTGTCGCGGGCTATGTTGTCCACGACCTTCCAAAACGCGATGAACGCCAACACTATGGGTATCAGCATGGCAACGCCTATCGCAATGCAGGGTAAGCGCATTGAAGCGGGGTCGCGAAGCATATACTCGGCGGCGTCCGTATACGGCAGCAGCGCTTCCGCTATGCACAAGCCCGCGCACGCAAGGAAAGCAAACACTATCCCAACTTTTAAGAAACCCGTGAGGGCGGCTCTGTTCATGATTCTTATCTCCCGCTTATGTTATTATCGTATATGTTATCATTGCCATTGCGCAATGTCAAGGAATTTATCGTTTTGCAATAACATTGCTATAAATGCGGGTGAGGTTTTGCTTGAACGATCGCGTCCGTCATGCTATAATGACATGAATAACTATCGGAGGGAAGGCATGGCTTATCTCGCGCTGTACAGGCAATATCGCCCCAAGCTCTTTGACCAGGTCATAGGGCAGGAGCATATAACGACGGTTCTCAAAAACCAGATAAAGAGCGGCAGCCCCTCGCACGCTTACCTTTTCTGCGGTCCGAGAGGTACGGGCAAGACCTCCTCCGCCAAAATTTTGGCAAGGGCTATAAACTGCCTGCACCCCGTGAACGGCGAGCCCTGCGGCGAATGTGAAAACTGCCGCTTTTCCGCCGTAGAGAACCCCGATGTAATTGAGATAGACGCCGCCAGCAACACGGGTGTTGACAAGATACGCGAGCTTATTGAGCAGGTTCAGTTCATGCCCATGCAGCTTAAATATCGCGTGTTCATCATCGATGAGGTGCATATGCTCAGCGGCTCCGCCTTCAACGCGCTGCTTAAAACCATAGAGGAGCCGCCGGCGCACGTCCTTTTCATTCTTGCCACGACCGAGCCGCAAAAGCTCCCCGCCACCGTGATTTCCCGCTGTCAGCGTTTCGACTTCCACCGTATCTCCATTCATCATATCGTGACCGCCTTGCGAGGCATTCTAAAGCAAACGGGCGTCACGATAGAGCTTGAGGGCTTGCAGCTCATAGCCCGCTCCGCCGAGGGCAGCCTTAGGGACGCGCTCTCGCTTACCGACCAATGCATAGCGCTCGCGGGCAAGAGCATAAGCTCCACGCAGGTTTATGATGTGCTTGGCAGCATGGAGCAGGAACACCTTTTCTCCATGGCCGATATGCTGCTCACCGGCGACGCCAAGGGCGCGCTCACGGAGCTTGACACGGTTTCGCGCATGGGACGCAGCCTTACCGTGTTCGTGTCGGATTTGATTGCGCATTTTCGCGCCCTGATAGTCACCTCCGCCTGCGGCGAATGCAGCGAACTCTTGGAATGCACCGATGACATGATGCAGCGTTATATGCGTCAAATCAGCGGAGCCGACGCCGCTGTCACCCGCTTTGCGCTTGAGGAGCTTCTGTCGGCGCAGGGCAAGCTGAAGCAAAGCGCGTCTCCAAGGACGCTGCTTGAAAGCTCAATTATGCGCATATGCTGTCCCATGGACGACGACAGGGTCAGTGCGCTTGAGGCCCGAATAGCAAGGCTCGAGACCGCGAGGTACTCCGCTCCATCTGAGTTCACCCCCGCAAAGCCCTCGGCAAAGCCCACTTTTGAGGAATACACCCCCGTAAGCTGTGATGAGCTTATGCCCATCGAGCCGCCTGAGGAGTACATCCCCGAACCACCGGAGCCTGAAACGCTTGCGGCAAGGGATACAGCCGCCGTGTTTGTCTCCGAAGCAAAGACTGTTTCGGCAGAAAAGCCCGTTTCCAAGGTCAAACCGTCCGCCGCGCCTGCGGTCGAGCCTGCCGCTGAGGTAAGCCCCGCTCCCTTGGCAGCTCCCGCTTCGGACGACAACAGGCAGGAAGCCGAAGGCTTTTGGAAGGCTGTGCTGCCCGCTGTGCAGAAGCAGAACCCCATGGCGTACATATACGCCAAGAACGGCGTCGCGGTCTCCCTGAAGGACGATGTGTTGACCGTGCGCTTCCCCAAATCCAAGGAACGCGAATACAACGTGGCGAGTAATCCAAAGAGCCTTACTATCGTTCAGGCCGAGGCGGAAAAGCTGCGTCACGGTGTCACGATTTCCTATATGCTTGAGCGGCTTACGGGTCAGGACGCCGAGCTGTTTTCCATGTTCGACGGAAAGATTACGATAGAATAACGGTCTTGTAATGATAAACGATTACAGCGATGACTGAATAACAAGGAGGAACTATGGCAAGATATCCCAACATGGGCGGCGGAAATATGCAGCAGCTTATGCGCCAAGCCCAGAAGATGCAGCAGGACATGCAGCAAAAGCAGGAGGAGCTTAACGGGCGCGAGTTCACCGCGCAGGCTGGCGGCGGAATGGTCAAGGCCACCGTCTATGGCACAAGGCAGCTCAAGGGCGTTGAGATCAACCCCGACTGCGTAGACCCTGACGACGTTGAGATGCTTCAGGACTTGGTTGTGGCGGCGGTCAACGCGGCCATAGCCGAAGCCAACGAGACCGTTGAGCGCGAGCTTGGCAGGCTCACGGGCGGAATGAATTTAGGTTTTTAGGGCATGGCCGTTGACGCTATTGAACAGCTTGTGACCGAGCTGTGCCACCTTCCGGGCGTCGGGAGAAAGTCGGCGCAGCGCTTTGCCTACGCCATACTCGCCATGAAGCGAGATGAGGCTGTCGCCCTCTCCGCTTCAATCAGCGACGCTGTTGAGAAGGTACACCCCTGCCCCGTCTGCGGCGGCTATACCGACGCCGAGCTTTGCGACATCTGCTCCGACCCAAAGCGCGGCCGTGAGCTTGTGTGCGTAGTAAGCTATCCCAAGGACGTCGCCGCCATGGAGAAAACACGCGAGTTTCGCGGCTGCTACCATGTGCTGGGCGGCGTGCTGTCCCCCGCCGACGGCGTTGGCCCCGACGATTTGCGCATACCCGAGCTTAGGGAGCGCTGCGAAAGGGACAAGGTGACGGAGGTCATACTTGCGACCGACTCGGACGTCAAGGGCGACGTCACGGCGGGCTACATCGCCAAGGTTCTGAAGCCCTTAGGGGTTCGTGTAACCAAGATAGCCCGAGGCATACCCATAGGCGGCAACCTTGAATACACCGATGAGGTCACTCTTGCCAAGGCGCTTGAGGGCAGGAGCGAGTTTTAGCGTATTGTCGATTTAGGGCGGCTCGGATGAGCCGCTCTTTTTGTATGCTCTGTTCCGCTAATCCCAATGGGGCGGAGCGGATGTCGTGCGGTACTAAGCGGCGAACGCGGTTTGTTCAGCATCTTTGGTCATAGTTGAGAAGGGAGCGGGTCTTGACCTTGAAGTTTTTAGCAAGATCCTTCGACTACGCTCAGGATGACACGAAGGGTTGAAAAGGAGGACGCGTGGGGGAGCGGGTCTTGACCTTGAAGTTTTAGCAAGATCCTTCGACTTCGCTCAGGATGACAAGGGGGCAGGTTGGCGGAACGTAATCATATGGCGGCGGGAGTAGTTTTTGCGAAACTTAATCATATGACGGCGGAGGTTATCAGACGTATACAGGACGGGAATGAGAAAGCCGCAAGCCCCTCCCCCGCGCCCGAAAAATATACTTTTTAAAAACGTGCATTTTCCCTATTCTATGTTATAATGCCCTTGTCATTATTCAGTAAAGGAGTTTGACTAAATGGAACGAGTTACACACGGAGTTTACCTGATTGACGGGAAGCCGCAATTCGACTCCCAGCCCGCAGCGGACGCTATGGCCGCTCGTGAAGGCACCATGACTTATAAGGTGCTTCGTGCACACGACAATCCCAGAAGCGACAGCCGTATGCACATCAAGTTTGATGCGCTGGTGTCCCACGACATCACCTATGTCGGCATTATCCAGACCGCGAGGGCCAGCGGCATGACGGAGTTCCCCCTCCCCTATGCCATGACCAACTGCCATAACAGCCTCTGCGCCGTTGGCGGTACCATCAACGAGGACGACCATGTGTTCGGCCTGTCCGCCGCTCATAAGTACGGCGGTATCTATGTCCCCGCAAACCTCTCCGTTATCCATATGTACGCCCGTGAAGCTCTTTCAGGCTGCGGACGTATGATTTTGGGCTCCGACAGTCACACCCGCTACGGCGCATTGGGTACAATGGGCGTTGGCGAGGGCGGCGGCGAGCTTGTAAAACAGCTTTTGAAGAATACCTACGATGTTGACGCGCCCGAGGTTGTCTTGGTCTACGTCACGGGCAAGCCCAAGCACGGCGTAGGCCCGCACGACGTTGCGCTCTCACTCGTCAAGGAACTGTTCCCCGACGGTTTTGTAAAGAACAAGGTTTTGGAATTCGTCGGCCCCGGGATCGAGGGTCTATCCGCCGAGTACCGCTGCGGTATCGACGTTATGACCACCGAGACCGCCTGCCTGTCATCCATTTGGACGACCGACGCCGAGATCGAGAAATACTTCAAGGTACACGGACGCCCCGAGGCCTACAAGCCCATGGCTCCCGACGCCGTCGCGTACTACGACTCAGCGGTGCTGCTTGATCTGGACAAGATTGAGTGCATGATAGCTCTGCCGTACCATCCCTCCAACTGCGTCTCCATACACGAGTTCAACGCTCACGCTGAGGAATATCTCAAAAAGGTTGAGGAGGACGCTCAGCACCGCTACCCCAAGTGCGACTCCAAGCTCATGGACAAGCTCACCGACAAGGGCGTTATGGCGGATCAGGGCGTAATCGCGGGCTGCTCCGGCGGTCTGTTTGAGAACCTCGTCGAGGCTTCGACCATACTGCGCAACGGTTCCACGGGCAACGGCTACTTCTCCCTGTCCGTATATCCCGGCAGTCAGCCCGTAGCTTTGGCGGCGGCCAAGAGCGGCATCTCCGCCGAGCTTATGGACGCGGGCGCGGTCATGAAGCCCGCCTTCTGCGGTCCCTGCTTTGGCGCGGGCGATGTTCCCTCCAACAACGGTCTTTCGCTGCGTCATGCTACCCGTAACTTCCCGAACCGCGAAGGCTCCAAGCCCAAGGACGGTCAGGGCTGCTTCGTGTGCCTCATGGACGCTCGCTCCATCGCGGCTACCGCCAAGAACGGCGGCATCATCACAGCCGCTTCCGATGTGGAATATGAGGTTCCCGCGACCGAATATAACTACGATCAGACCTGCTATTCCCGCAGGGTTTACGACGGCTACGGTCATCCGGAGCATGACACCGAGCTGCGCTTTGGGCCCAACATAACCGATTGGCCCGTTATGCAGGCCCTGTCCGACAACCTTCTTTTGAAGCTTGCGGCTGTCATTCAGGACGAAGTCACCACCACCGACGAGCTTATCCCCTCCGGCGAGACCTCATCCTACCGTTCCAACCCGCTCAGACTCTCCGAGTTCGCGCTTTCCCGCAGGGTCCCGACCTATGTCAAGGACTCCAAGGCTGTTCAGGCCGATGAGAAGGCCCGTCAGGAGGGCAAGCCCACCGAAGCCGACGCCAAGATTTTCGCGTCTTTCGGCATCGCGCCCGACTCGGTTCAAATCGGCTCCTGCATATTCGCGAAGCGTCCCGGCGACGGCTCCGCAAGAGAGCAGGCCGCGTCCTGCCAGAAGGTCTTGGGCGGCTGGGCCAACATCTGCTACGAGTACTGCACCAAGCGTTACCGCAGCAACTGCATCAACTGGGGCATAATCCCGTTCACGATAGACAAGGACGTCCCGTTTGACTACTCCACGGGCGACTGCGTCTTGGTCAAGGGCGTAAGGAAGGCCATGGCCTCCGGCTCCGAGACAGTTGAAGCCGTTGTTATCGCCAAGGACGGCGAGCATCCGATAACGCTGAACCTGAAGAACCTCTCGGCCGAGGACAGGCAGATACTGCTTGACGGCTGCCTTATCAACTACTATGCAAGGGAGAATGAAGGAAGATGAGCAAGATCCAAATGACCACGCCCATCGTTGAGATGGACGGCGACGAAATGACCCGTATACTGTGGAAGATGATCAAGGACGAGCTGCTGCTCCCGTTCATCGACCTCAAGACCGAGTATTATGACTTGGGGCTGAAGGAGCGCGACGCCTCCGACGATCAGATTACCATTGACGCCGCCAACGCCATCAAGCGTCTGGGCGTGGGCGTAAAGTGCGCCACCATCACCCCCAACGCGCAGCGTGTGACCGAGTACAGCCTTAAGAAGATGTATAAGAGCCCCAACGGAACCATCCGTGCCATCCTTGACGGCACAGTGTTCCGCACCCCCATCTGTGTTGATGGCATCAGCCCCGTCGTCAAGAATTGGCATAAGCCCATCACCATCGCCCGTCACGCTTATGGCGACGTGTATCGCGATGTTGAGTACAGGGTTCCCGAAAAGGGCAAGGCCACTCTGCACTTTGAAGGCGAGAACGGCACCGTCTATGACGAGCTGATCTACAACTTTGAAGGCCCCGGCGTGCTTCAGGCTATGCACAACAAGGACAAGTCCATCCGCTCCTTCGCGCACTCCTGCTTCACCTTCGCGCTTGCAACCCATCAGGATCTGTGGTTTGCCACCAAGGACACCATCTCCAAGAAGTATGACGGTCAGTTCAAGATTATCTTCGACGAGGTGTTTGAGGGCGAGTACAAGGCTAAGTTTGAGGAAGCGGGCCTGACCTACTTCTATACCCTCATCGACGACGCGGTCGCACGCGTTATCCGCAGCGAGGGCGGCTACATCTGGGCCTGCAAGAACTATGACGGCGACGTCATGAGCGACATGGTCTCCACCGCGTTCGGTTCGCTCGCCATGATGACCAGCGTTCTTGTTTCCCCCGACGGCAATTACGAGTATGAAGCGGCGCACGGCACCGTGACCCGCCACTACTACAAGTACCTCAAGGGTGAAGAAACCTCCACGAACCCCGTAGCAACCATCTTCGCATGGAGCGGCGCCCTTAGAAAGCGCGGCGAGAAGGACGGCACCCCGGAGCTGATGAGCTTTGCCGATAAGCTTGAAAAGGCAACCATTGATGTTATCGAGTCCGGCGTCATGACCAAGGACCTTGTAGGTCTTTGGGAGAAGGGCAAGGCCGCGGCCGTCAACAGCATCGACTTCATCAAGGCCATCAGAGCCAAGTTAGAAGCATAACGACACTTTACGGTAATGCAACACGGCGCGGATTAACCGCGCCGTGTTCTTT
>DAOPJM010000021.1:0-31819 GCA_035399665.1 Clostridia bacterium | reverse complement strand
TCCATCCCCCGCCGTCATCCAATTATGTTCCGCCAACAAACCCCCGCCGTCAACCAATTATGTTCCGCCAACCCATCCCCATTGTCATCCTGAGCGCCAGTCGAAGGATCTTGCTAAAAACTCAAAAGACAAGAGACGCTCACGGCGGGACAATGACCAATAATAACGGGAATCCCACGGGGGGAGCGCCTCTTTTCTTCACAAGCTTGTTTCAAGATCCTTCGTCGCTGTCGCTCCTCAGGATGACAGGGGGGGGATTCGGGGGGGAGCGCCTATTTTCTTCACAAGCTTGTTTCAAGATCCTTCGTCGCTGTCGCTCCTCAGGATGACAGCGGGGTCGATTGGCAGATCATATTATGATGACAGTGGGGGTGTTGGCGGAACATATCAGGATGACAAGGAGGGTTTCACGGTGGACAAAAACAGACCCTGCTATTGAGTTGCGACAAAATAAGCCTATACTAAAGGCAATAAGAACAGCCGCTGTCATTTTCAGTATCGCAAAGATAAGCCTGCGTTCACGGCGGGCGCGAACCCTGCTATTTTTGGTGTGGCAAAGACGAGCTTACGCACCTTGATGTTTCACGATAAGCGGGCGCGAACCCTACATATTTATCACCAGCGGCCCCTGGGAGTCGCGGTGCAGGTCCTCGCGGGTGGCAATGGCAAGGACGTCGGTGGAGAGCGCGTCCACGGCGAGCGAGGCTTTCGCGGCGGAGCTGCAGTTTATGGCGTCGCTGTTGCGGTGCAGCAGCGGTATGGGCGAGATACTGCTTATGGCGGACACGAGCGAAACCGCGCTTCTTCGGCGCGCAAGGATTTTCATATACAAATTGCGGGTCGTGAGCGACATCTCGTCGGCAAGGTCGCGGCTTATGTCCAAAATCGCGCACATGCAGATGCGCTTCACTCTGGCCATGGTATAGCGGCGGTTCTTGCAGGCGGCAAAGAAGGTCTCGGCGTCGGCGCAGCGGGCGGCCTCGCGTGAAAGCACGTTCTCAAAGCCCTCCGTGACGTCGGGCAATTTCGCTATATCGGCCGGTGGCATGGTGCGCAGCTTATACAGCATCAGCTGCTCCGTCGTCTCAAGGGTGATGGGCAGCGAGGCGTTGAACTGAAGCGACAGCGCGGTAGGCGAGGGAAGCGCCTCATACACGGCGGGGTTATGCGCGGAAAGGGCAAGGCGTATCGCGGAAGCGCTGGAAACTACGCCGCTAAGCTCCGTGTCGGAGTGCTCGCAGCTCTCGCGCTGTATGGGTATGAGCTTGATATCCAGACCGAGACGGTTTATGCAGCGTATATACTCGACAGCCAAAATGTTGTTGGGCCGGGTGAGGGCGTTAAGGTATTTGGCGCCCAGACCCGCGCTTGCCAAGGCTCTGTGCTTGGCCTGCGGGTAGGACAGCCCCGCCGCAAGATTGCTGTTTAAGGCCTGCTTGAAGGCGGGCGTTTCGTTGTCCATGAAGTTGGCGATATAGCTAAGGGCGGCAAGGTCGGCAAGCTCGCAGCCGAAGGCAAGGTGGGTGACGACGCCCGTGGAGGCAAGGGTCTTGACGGCGCCCGAGGCGAAGCGCTCCGCCGAGCTCAGGCAGAATACCGACGGTATCTCAAGCACGAGGTCCGCGCCGCAGGTCACGGCCCATTCAGCACGGGTGTACTTGTCGGCGCAGGCGGGTTCGCCGCGCTGCACAAAGTTGCCCGACATGGCGACTATGCAGTACGAAGCCCCGCAAAGCTGCATGGCTTGCTGCATATGCCAAAGATGTCCGTTATGAAATGGGTTGTACTCCGCGACTATTCCCAACACGTTCATTTCTTCCCCCCTGTTCCGCCCAACTAAATATATTTTATCGGCAAGATGTATTTTCAAATAAGTATACCATTTTTTCCTGCATTGTGCTATAATTCTTATGAAATTTTGATTGGAGGCAATAAAGATATGTCAATTATCGATTCGATCAAACAAAAGGCGCGTGCAAACAAGCAGCACATACTGCTCCCCGAGGGCGAAGAACCCCGTACCATCCGTGCGGCAGAGATAATCCGCAGGGAAGAGCTTGCCGACGTCACACTGTTTGGCGATCCCGAGAAGATTGCGGCCATGGCCGCCGATATGGGCGTTGACATTGCGGGCATACCCGTAATCAATCCCATAGCTCATGAGAAGTACGAGGAGTACTGCGACCGCTTCTATGAGATGCGCAAGCTCAAGGGCGTAACGCCCGAAAAGGCGCACACCATGATGCTCAACCCGCTGTTCTATGCGGCGATGCTCATCAAGGACAAGCAGGCGGACGGCTTTGTATCCGGAGCTATCAACACCACGGGCAACACTCTGCGCCCGGGTCTGCAAATAATCAAGATGTCCAAGGGCATTAAGACCGTGTCGAGCTTCTTCATAATGGAGGTTCAGGACCATTCCTACGGCGACGACGGCGTCCTTATCTTCGCGGACTGCGCGGTCAATATCGAGCCTTCAGCCGAGGAGCTGGCCGAAATCGCCATATGCTCCGCAAGGTCGGCAAAGGCGCTCTGCGGCATGGACGCCCGCATAGCGATGCTGTCATTCTCCACCAAGGGCAGCGCGAAGCACGACAACGTGGACAAGGTCGCCAATGCGACGGCTCTCGTTCACGAGCTTGCTCCCGAGCTTATGGTGGATGGCGAGCTTCAGGCCGACGCTGCCTTGGTTGAGACTGTGGGGCAGCTCAAGTCGCCGGGCAGCCCCGTCGCGGGTCACGCCAACGTACTCATTTTCCCCGATTTGCAGTCCGGCAATATCGGCTACAAGCTTGTGCAGCGTCTTGGCAACGCTCAGGCCATAGGCCCTATCTGCCAAGGCTTCGCGGCCCCCATCAACGACCTGTCCAGAGGATGCAGCGTGGACGACATTGTTTCCGTCGTCGCGATTACCGCGGTACAGGCGCAAAGCATGAAATAAGGAGATTAGAATGAAGAACATACTCGTTATCAACGCAGGCAGCTCCTCATTAAAGTATCAGCTCATCGACATCGACAGCGAGTCCGTCGCGGCCAAGGGGCTTTGCGAGCGCATAGCCATACCCGGTTCCGTGCTGAGCTACAAGAACAACCGCGGCGACAAGCTTGAGATCAAGCGCGATATGAAGAACCACGAGGACGCTATCGGCATGGTGCTGGACGTGCTTGTTGACAAGGACGTGGGCGTCATTCCCGACATGAGCGCAATCGCGGCTGTGGGACACCGCGTCGTACACGGCGGCGAGATATTCTCCGAGCCTGCCCTTATCGACGACGAGGTCATAAAGGCTATCGAGGCCTGTATCCCGCTTGGCCCTCTGCACAACCCCGCGAACCTCATGGGCATACGCGGATGCAGAGCCGTCATGCCCAACGTCCCCATGGTCGCCGTTTTCGACACCGCTTGGGGTCAGGCGATGGACAAGAAAACCTATATGTACGGCTTGGCCTACGACGCCTACGAAAAGTATGGCATAAGGCGTTACGGCTTCCACGGCACTTCGCATAACTACGTCACTGGTCGTGCGCTCGATATGCTCGGCAAGGGCAAGGAGGGCGTGCGCGTCATAACCTGTCACTTGGGGAACGGCTCCTCGGTAAGCTGCTCCGTTTCGGGCAGGTGCGTGGACACCTCGATGGGCTTAACGCCGCTTGAGGGTCTGCCAATGGGTACTCGCTGCGGCAGCATAGACCCCGCTATCGTCCCCTACATGATGGATCGCGCTGGCATGACCGCCAAGGAGATGGACGCCTACATGAACAAAAAGAGCGGTATGCTGGGTATTTCCGGCGAGTCGTCCGACTTTAGGGACTTGGGCGAGGGCGCGAAGAACGGCGATGAGCGCTGCAAGCTGGCCTTGGAGATGTTCGCCCTTGCGGTCAAGAAGTTTATCGGCTCCTACTCGGCGGAGATGAACGGCGTGGACGCGATAGTGTTCACCGCGGGCGTGGGCGAGAACGACCGCGAGGTGCGTCAGATGATAGCCTCCGACATGGAGTATCTGGGCGTTGTGCTTGACAAGGAGTGGAACATGAACTGCCCCAGGGGTGAGGAGGTCGAAATCTCGGCGCCCGAAAGCCGTGTGAAGCTGTATGTCATTCCCACCGATGAGGAGATGGCGATAGCCCGTTCCACCGCGGCGCTTACGACGACTAAGTAGGTCGGATTTGCGTTTTTTACAGGCGGGCGGCGGGGAATTCTCCGAAGCTGAAATACAAAGCATAATGGTTCGTCACGGGTTCTCGCGCTTCACGGCGCGAGCCCTGCTTTTGCGCGGGATAAACGGCGACGAGGCGATAGACGACTTCCTAAGCCCCACGGTAAAGGAGCTTTCCTCACCCTTCCTGCTTTTGGGGATGGAGAAGGCTGTGAGCGTCATCGAGGGAGCTTTAGAGCGCGGAGAGAAGTTTTGCGTCTACGGCGATTACGACGCGGACGGCATTTGCGCAAGCGCGATACTGCTGAAAACGCTGAGAAAGCGCGGCGCCGACGCCTTCGCCTACATTCCCTCACGGCATGACGAGGGCTACGGGCTGAACGCCGACGCGATAAGGCGCATAGCGCGGGACGGCGCCAAGCTAATCATAACCGTGGACAACGGCATAGCGGCTTACGACGAAATAGCGCTGTGCCGCAGCCTTAGCCTTGGGATAGTCGTCACGGATCATCATCTTAGGCAGGGCGAAGCTCCCGACGCGGACGCGCTCGTCTGCCCCTCCGATATGGGCGGCGAGCTGTCGAAGCTCTGCGGAGCGGCCGTGGCGTACAAGCTCAGTCTTGCGCTTGGCGCGGACAATCCCGAATTATTGGGGCTGTGCGCCCTTGCGACCGTGGCGGACGTCGTGCCGCTGACGGGCGAGAACCGCCGCATAGTGGCGCGGGGCTTGCCGCTGATGGAGCGGAATTTAGGGCTTGAGCAGCTCATGCGGGCGGCGCAGGCCAAGGGAACGACCGAATATACGGCGTCCTTCCTCATAGCCCCCCGAATCAACGCGGCGGGGCGCATGGGCGACCCTGCAAGGGCGTTGGAGCTGCTGATGAGCGAAAGCGAGGGCGAGGCTATGCGGCTTGCCGCCGAGCTGGACGCCGAGAACGACAGACGGCGCGGCGAGGAGCTTAGCATACTCAATGACGCGGAGCGGCAAATCTCGGCGCTTAACATGGACGAGAGCTTCGCGCTCGTGCTGTATGGTCAAGAGTGGAATTTGGGCGTGGTCGGGATAGTCGCGTCAAGGCTTGCGCGAACCTACAACCGACCCGTGGTGCTGCTCGGCAAGTCGGGTGACGCGCTCACAGGCTCGGGCAGGAGCATAAAGGAGCTGGATCTGTTTGACGCGCTGCTGGATTGCAGGGATATTCTGCAAAGGTTCGGCGGACACGCGTTGGCGGCGGGCGTCACCGTGGATGAGGACAAGCTTGACGCGTTCAGGGAAAGGCTCAACGAGGCCGTAAAAAAGCGTCTCGGCGGGATGCTTTTGGAGCCTGTGACCTACTATGAGGCGGAGGCGGAGCCGTCGGAGCTTAACCTAACGCTCTGCGATGACATAGAGAAGCTTGCGCCCTTCGGCGAGGGCAACGCGGAGCCGTGTCTGCTCGTTCGTGACGTTAGTGTCAGCTCCGTGCGCTTTGTGGGGCGCGGCAAAAAGCACCTATGGGTGAACACGGTCAAGGGCGGGACGGAGCTGCGCATAACCGCCTTCGGCTTTGGGGACAGGTTTGATGAGTGGTCGAGGCTCAAGACGGCGGACGCGGTGGTCAAGGTCAGGCGCGACAGCTATCTTGGCGCAAAGAGCTGCGGCGTATACTGCGAGTATCTGAAGGAAAGTGAAAAAAACTTTGCTAAAACCCCCGAATATACTAAAATACTTGATGCAATTTACGCCGAAATAAAGTATAATAGTATGTGTCGGTATGGGCGCGGGGCTTTGGACAAGCAGCTTGAGGCTCTGCCGCGCATACAGCTTGACCGCGACACGCTGCTTCAGGATTACAGGGAGCAGCTCGCGGCGGCAAAGACGGGAGAGCTTTCTTGGGACAAGCTGTCCATAGGCTCACGCGTCGTGCTGCTAATCTTCTTGGAGCTTGGGTTTTTCAAAGCGGACGAACGCGGCAGGATAATCCCGTGCGAGGGCTGCGCGAAGCGCAGCTTGGAGGAAAGCTCGATTTATCTTTCACTGACAAGAGCGGCAAACGAGCGCCGCAATTATAGGAGGCAACATGGATCTCAAGAGCAAGATTAGAAACATCCCCGATTTCCCCAAGGAAGGCATACTTTTCCGCGACATAACCACCCTTTTGAAGGACGGCGAGGCCTATAAGGAACTCATAGACATAATCGCCGACTCCTTGAGGGGCATGGACATAGACGTCGTGGTGGGGCCTGAAGCGCGAGGCTTTGTCATCGGCTCCGCGGTCGCCTACGCCATAGGCGCGGGTCTGGTGCTTGCAAGAAAGCCCGGCAAGCTGCCCGCCGAGACCATATCCTTCGAGTATGGCTTGGAATATGGCAGCGATGTGTTGGAGATACACAAGGACTCCATCTGGGAAGGCTGCAGGATTGCGATAGTTGACGACCTTTTGGCCACAGGCGGCACCGCCATGGCCACCATCAAGCTCTGTGAGAACGCGGGCGGCAAGGTTGTCGCGGCAAGGTTTGCTATCGAGCTGACCGATCTCAACGGACGCGAGGCGCTAAAGGGCTACAACGTCGAGTGCGCGATGGCGTTCTAAACCTGCCCACTTTTCGAAAATCAGATGGGTTTTGTCCCCTCTGATTTTCTTTTTGTAGAATTTGGCTTGGTTCATCCCATGGATTTCGGGATGGAAGGAGGCGAATATGAGTAAGCTTATCGATAATTTTCAAGCCTGCTTTGGCGACGAGGAGACCGAGGTTCTAAAGAAGGCCATAGACTACGCCGAGAAAGCTCACGGCGGGCAGCTAAGGGACTCCGGCGAGCCTTATGTTATGCACCCTCTGACCGTCGCGGAGTACCTGCTTGATATGGGCATGGACCCGTCCACGATAATAGCGGGCGTGCTTCATGACGTGGTTGAGGACGGCGACAGCATAACCGTCGAGGATGTTGAGCGCGAGTTCGGCCATGACATAGCGGTACTTGTGGACGGCGTAACAAAGCTGACCAAGTCCGGCAAGAAGATGTACCTCTCCAAGAAGCAGGAGCAGTCCGAAAACCTCAGAAAGCTGTTCCTTGCCATAGCCTCCGACGTTCGCGTGGTCATAATCAAGCTTGCCGACCGTCTGCACAATATGCGCACACTCGATTATTGCAGCGTGTCCAAGCAGCAGCGCAAGGCGAAGGAAACGCTTGAGGTCTACGCGCCGCTTGCGCACCGCTTCGGCATGGGCGCAATCCGCAGCGAGCTTGAGGACCTTTCCTTCCGCTACCTCATGCCTGAGGAATACGCCAAGACCGTGGAGCTTGTAGGCGAACAGGCCTCAGAGCGCGAGGAAGTCCTCAAAAAAGCCATGGACGACATCAAGGTGTTGCTCACGGACGCGGGCATTGACGCGGACATTTCGGGCAGGCCCAAGCATGTATACAGCGTGTACCGCAAGATGCAGCGCCTAAGCTGCCCCATAACCGAAATTTATGACCTAATCGCCATACGAATCATTGTCGATACTGTCAACGACTGCTATGCCGCGCTGGGCATAGTCCACTCCGCGTGGACGCCCATGCCGGGCAGGTTCAAGGACTATATCGCCATGCCCAAGCCCAACCTCTACCGCTCGCTGCACACCACGGTCATGAGCAAGAACGGCATACTCTTTGAGGTTCAGATACGCACTCACGAGATGCACCGCACCGCCGAATACGGTATTGCCGCGCATTGGATGTACAAGGAGGGGCGTTCGACCCCAAGCGTGCTTGACCGCAAGACCTATTGGCTCAGGCAGGTCTTGGAGGCCAAGGAGACCACCGAGGACAGCAACGAGTTCGTTGAGAACATACTGAAGGATTTCTTGGGCGAGTACGTCTTTGTGCTGTCCCCCAAGGGCGAGATTTTCGACCTGCCCGTAGGCTCGACGCCGCTTGACTTCGCCTATCGAATACATACCAACATCGGTCACAAATGCCAGCGCGCCAAGGTCAACGGCAACGTTGTGCGCCTTGATTACAAGCTCAAAACCAACGATGTTGTGGAGATTATCACCTCCAACACGCAGGTTGGCCCAAGCCGCGATTGGCTGAACATAGTCAAGACCCAATCCGCCAAGAACAAGATACGCCAATGGTTCAAGAAGGCGAATCGCGAGGAGAACATACAGAAGGGGCGCGAAATGCTTGAGGACGCCGCGAAGCGTCACGCGCAGTCGCTGCCGCTGCTGATGAAGCCGGAATACCTCAACACGGTGCTGACCAAGCTGAACCTGCAAAGCCTTGAGGATATGTATTCCTCCATAGGCTACGGCGGCGTGTCGTCGGGGCAGGTGCTGCACAAGCTCATAGAGCTTAGGCGCAGGGACGAGAAGCTTGAGGCCATTCACGCAAGGCTTACCGATTCCGGCGACGACAAGAAGCCGCATTTGGCGCAGAAGGTCTACCCCAACGGCATAATAGTCAAGGGCGACACGGGCATGGCGGTGCGCTTCGGCAACTGCTGCAACCCCGTTCCGGGCGACCCCATCATAGGCTATATCACCAGGGGCAGGGGCGTTTCCGTTCACAGGCGCGACTGCAAGAACATCTCAAACCTGATGAAGGACCCCGACCGCATCATTGACGTTGAGTGGGCGAGCGACTCCAAGGCGGCGTTCACCGCTTCCCTGGTGCTGCATATGGCGGACAAGGCGGGCTCGCTGCTGGAGATGTCCAAGGCGCTGAACGCCCTGAACGTCAACATCTCCTCACTGTCGAGCAAGTCCACGGACAAGGGCTATGCCTTGGTCAACCTGTCGTTTACCGTGAACAGCGCGGATCAGCTGAAGGTTGTCATGGCAAGTCTGAAGAAATTAAAGTCGGTAGCCCAAATCTACCGTGCGGAGGGATAATGCGGGCGGTAGTACAGCGCGTCAAGGACGCAAGCGTTTCAATAGATGACAAGCTCGTCTCAAGGATAGGGGCGGGCCTGATGGTTTTACTCGGCATATCGACCGAGGACACTGAGGCGGACGCTATATACATCTGCGACAAGCTCACGGGGCTTAGGGTGTTCGACGACGAAAACGAGGTTCCCAACCTCTCCGTAGCGGATATTAAGGGCAGTATACTCTTGGTTTCGCAGTTCACGCTGTATGGGGACGCGAGGAAGGGCCGCCGCCCAAGCTACATTCACGCGGCAAGGCCCGAGTTGGCCGAACCCCTGTACGAGCTGTGCAAGTCGCGCCTTTGTGCGGTCGTTCCCACCGAGTGCGGCGTGTTCGGCGCGAATATGCAGATTGCGCTTGTCAACGACGGTCCGTTTACCATACTGCTTGACAGCGGGAGGGGCTTTTGACATGCGCGTTATCACCCTGCCCTGCGGGCCCATAGACGCCAACAGCTACATAGTCTGGGACGAGAATCAAAGCCGCGATGAAAGTGGACTTAAGGTCTGCGCCGTCATTGACCCCGCCGACGCTAAGCTTATCATGCAGCGTATGGCGGCGGAAAAGCTCCGCTGCACACACATTCTGTTGACCCACGGGCATTTTGACCATATCGCGGGGTTGGCCGAGCTGAAGGCCGCCACGGGCGCAAGGGTCTGCGTCAACGAGGGCGACCTGAAGATGCTCCTTGACGGAAGGTACAGCTACGCTAATGGCATGGGTGCGCGTCAGACCCCGACCCAGCCCGACCTTCTTGTAAACGAGGGCGACACAATCGAGGTCGGCGGGCTGAAGCTTCGCGTGCTTTACACGCCCGGCCACAGCAAGGGCGGTGTGACCTATGTCGTGGACGGCGAACGCGCCGCGTTCACGGGCGACACCGTGTTCTTCGAGAGTATTGGCCGAACCGACCTCTTGGGCGGGAGTATGCGCGAGCTGTCACGCTCGTTCTTTGACAAGATACTCACCCTTCCGCCCGAAACCAAGCTTTATCCCGGCCACATGATTGCGACGAGCGTGGCGCACGAATCGGAATACAACCTTTTAATAGGGGACAGAAGCAACGCCTGATGATAATTGAACTTGTAACGGACGCACAGGCATATTTTAACGACATGGCCGAAGAAATTCGGCTCTTCTTCGGCGTGGTCGAGGTTTCAAAGGACGCGGTCAACGCCGACCTTAGGCTGAATATTTCGCTCACGCCCGAGCGCAAGGCAAAGGGGCGGCTAATGCCCGCCGGCATTAGCTGCGAGATTGAGGTTTCGCCCGACGGCGGCGACCCGCTTGAACGCAAGCGGCAGGAGAAACGCGCCCTAAAGCTTGCGGCCTACACCCTGCTTCGCGGGATAAGCGAGGTCGAGACGCCTTGGGGTTCGCTTACGGGCATACGCCCAACCAAGCTCTACCGCGAGCTTGAGCGGCGTCACGGCACGGACGGGGCCGAGCGGCAGTTTCGTGAAGTCTTTGGCGTATCCGAGCCCAAGCTTGCCCTTGCCCGCGAAATCTGCGCCGTCCAAGGGCCCGCCGTCAGCTCCGCCAAGCCCGACAGCCTTGACGTATATATAGGCATACCCTACTGCAAGTCGCGCTGCCTCTACTGCTCCTTCGGCGCGGAGGTCGCCAAGCGTGACGGAACCCTTGACGCTTATGTTGCCGCGCTTATCGAGGATATTTGCGCGGGCGCCGACATAGCGCGGCAGGGCGGGTTTAGGCTTCGCGCCATGTACATGGGCGGCGGCACACCCACCGTTTTGAGCGCCGAGCAGCTTGACCGCGTGCTGTCGGCGGCGATACGCGCCTATGGCGGCTTCGGCACGGAGCTGACTGTGGAGGCGGGCAGACCCGACACCATCACAAGGGAAAAGCTTGAGGTCATAAAGGCTCACGGCGCGCAGCGCGTCTGCGTCAATCCGCAGACCATGAACGACGTCACCTTAGAGCGCATAGGCAGGTTCCACAGCTCGGCCGCGATAGAGGAGGCCTACGCCCTCGTCCGCGCTGTCGGCATAGCCAACATCAATATGGATATAATCGCGGGACTGCCCGGCGAGAACGTGCCGATGTTTCAAAACACCTTGGAGCGAGTAAAGGCTTTGCGCCCCGAAAACCTCACCGTGCATACGCTTGCGATAAAGCGTTCAAGCAGGCTCAAGGAGCGGCTTGACGAGTACCCCCTTCCCCCCGCGAAGGATGTGGAGGCTATGCTGGAGCTTGGTGAGCTGACCGCCCGCGAAATGGGTATGCGTCCGTATTATATGTACCGCCAGAAGTATATGCAGGGCAATCTTGAGAACGTGGGCTATGCCAAGCCTGACGCCGAGTGCCTGTACAATATTGATATAATGGAAGAAACCGTAAGTATAATGGCGCATGGCGCGGGAGCGATGTCAAAGCGGGTGTTCCCCGCCGAAAACCGCGTGGAGCGCATCCCCAACCCCAAGGACGTCCCCACCTATAAGAATAAGCTGCCGCAGCTCTTCGCCGCCAAGCGTCAGTTGTTTGTGTAGCCCCCCGTAAACGGCGATTGTTTGTGTAGTCCCATAAGCGGCGATTGTCTGTGTAGTCCCATAAGCGGCGATTGTTTGTTTACGCCTTTCCCGTCCCCGACCCCCGCTGTCAAGCCTATTTTGTATACGCAATTAACCCCCACCGTCAAGCCAATTCTGTATTCGCAATCGCACCCCCGCTGTCAAGCCTATTCTGTATTCGCAATTGCCCCCCCTGCCAAGCCAATCCTGTATGCGCGATTAGCCCCGCCGTCATTCCATTGCAAAAGTCAACGAATCCTGCATTATCATTCGGTTTTAGCCGCGCCTCACGATGAAACGGCGCTTGGGATATGTCGCGGGCAATCCTGCTTTTCCTGTTGAAATCTTCAGCGCTCTGTGTTAATATAATAATCAGAATGTTTTTATGGGGGAGTGCTATGAAAAGGTCTATCTGGCGACAGACTCTATGCGTTTTTGGCGCGCTTGTGTGCCTTGTTTGCGCCCTGCTCCTGCTCTTTTGGACTTATGACCTCATAATCAGCTTCACCCAATTCCTTGACAGCCAAACGCTCATTACCGAGCTTGCACACTTCGGTACGCTTTGGTCAGCGCTGTTTTCGGTGTGTGCGGGCATGGTCGTGTTCTTCCTTCGCGCCGTGCGCCCCAACAACCTCAAAGAGAAGGCCATGACGATGCTGCTGAGCTTTGCCCGCTGCTCCCTGCTTGTCAACACCTTCTTCTCGGCGCTGTGGTACGTCCTGCCTTGGATAACTGACAGCTTCGAGTTTGAGGTACTCCTGCCTGTAATCGCGGTGCTGCTCATAATTCGCTTTATCACAATGTGCTTCATCTGCTTTTTCAAGCGCCCCATCGCCACGGGCTTTTTGCCGCGCCTTATCGTTTTGGGCGCCGCGCTTTTCGCCTTTGTCGCCTATGTCGCGCAGACCATCTACAACGGCGGCTCCAACCTCTATGTCAGCAGTGTGGAACACGCCGTGATACACGCCCTGACCTACCTTGTCGTGCCGACCTTCGTGCCGCTCATCTGCGATTCGCTTCCGCAGCTCTTCGCCTCGGAGCCGCGCTTGTCAGCGGCGCACAAGCCCAAGTCTGCGGACGAGACCTCCGACACAAACGCATAAATACCCATTGGGGGACAGCCCCCTTGCGTTTGCCGCAGCTATGCAAAACGGGCAAAAATTAGGGCAAAAGGTCATTGACAGCGGGGGAAAGTGACATTATAATATCGGCAAAGCCTTGAACGGGAGAGTAGGGTTTGCATAGGCGGCCAAATAGAGAGGCGGTCCTACGGCTGAAAGCCGCCGCCGCAAAGCAGGTCTGAAGGACACCCGTGAGCTTTTGTGCGTTTCGCACCGCAATCCGGCGTTAACGGTATAATGAGGAGCTTTTGCTTGAAAGCAGGGTGGCACCGCGGCATACTTGTCGCCCCTGCAATGTTTGCAAAGCTCATTTGTTTTAAGTAAGGAGGATATCATGGCATACAAGGCGCCCAAGGGTACATATGACGTTCTGCCCGATGAAAGCTATCGTTGGCAGTACATAGAGGGTTTGATTCGCGGCATAGTGGCAAAGTACGGCTTACAGGAAATTCGCACTCCGATGTTTGAGCATACAGAGCTGTTCCTGCGCAGTGTCGGCGACACCACGGACGTGGTTCAAAAGGAGATGTACAGCTTCACGGACAAGGGCGGCAGGAGTATCACCCTCAAGCCCGAGGGTACCGCGGGCGCGGTACGAATGTTCGTTGAGCGCGGGCTGTTCTCCGAGACCCAGCCCACCAAGCTCTATTACCTCAACTGCCCCGTGTTCCGCTACGAGCGGCCGCAGGCGGGACGCTTCCGTCAGCACCATCAGTTTGGCGTCGAGGTCATCGGCGCACCCAAAGCGACGGCGGACGCGGAGGTCATAGGCATCGCGGTGGAGCTGTACCGCACCCTGGGTGCGAAAAACCTCACCGTCAAGCTCAACAGCATAGGCTGCGAGAAGTGCCGCGACGCGTATCAGCACGCCCTAAAGGACTTTTTGGAGCTGCACTATGACGAGCTGTGCGAGACCTGCAAGTCCCGCTTCGAGACTAACCCCTTGCGCATACTGGACTGCAAGGTCGATACCTGCCACGCCCTTGTCAAGGACGCGCCGCACACCATGGATTACATCTGTGACGAGTGCAAAAGCCACATGGACGAGCTTTTGCGCTGCCTTGACGACATGGGCATAGCCTACGAGCTTGACCCCATGCTTGTGCGCGGGCTGGACTACTACACCAAGACGGTGTTTGAGATAGTCTCCGGTCAGGCGGGGGCGCAGGGTACGCTTTGCGGCGGCGGACGCTATGACAAGCTTGTAAAGGAGATAGGCGGACCCGACCTGCCCGCCGTGGGCTTTGGCATGGGCATGGAAAGGCTGCTGCTGCTGTTGGATCAGTTGGGGATTACGATAGAACCGCCTACGCGCTATGACGTAATGCTCATACCCATGGGCGAGGCGGCCGCAAGACGCGCCTTCATACTGACCTGCAAGCTGCGCGAGCTTGGGGTAAAGGCGGACACCGACCATGTTGGCAGGAGCGTCAAGGCACAGATGAAGTACGCGGACAAGGTGGGAGCGGAGCGCGTCATAGTGATAGGCGATACCGAGCTTGAAACGGGCTTGGGACAGCTCAAGAGCCTGCGCGGGTGCGAGCCTGTCTCCGTTAAGCTTGACGCCGCCAACATAGCAAGCGCGACAGCAGTACAGGAATAACGGCTATTCGACTGAGTTTTTGATAAAAATATGGACATAATAGAAAGAGGGCAAAGAACATGGACGAACTGTTGAGAGGATGGAAGCGCAGCTGCTATTGCGCCGAAATCGACAAAATGACCTTGGGCGAGTCGGTTACCCTGATGGGTTGGGTCAAGGTGCGCCGCGACTTGGGCGCGATGATATTCATGCAGCTTCGAGACCGCAGCGGACTCATGCAGGTGGTATTCGATTCGAGCGCCCTGTCAAAGGAAGCGTTTGATCTTGCCTCCACCATTCGTTCCGAGTATGTGCTTGCGGTGCGCGGCACCTTCGAGCATAGGGCGGAGGGCATGGTCAACACCAAGATGCCCACCGGCGAATATGAGCTGATGGTAAGCGAGTTTAAGATACTGGCCAAGAGCGACACCCCGCCCATCGATGTGGACGACAACTGCAACGCCTCCGAGCTGCTGCGCCTAAAGTACCGCTATTTGGACCTTCGCAGGCCCTGTATGCAGAACTACCTCTTAATGCGCAACAAGATTACGGACATAGTGCATCGCTACTTCTCCGAACAGGGATTTATCGAGATAGAGACGCCCATGCTCACCGTAAGCACCCCTGAGGGCGCGAGGGACTACCTCGTGCCGAGCAGGGTACACCCGGGCGAGTTCTACGCCCTGCCGCAAAGTCCGCAGCAGTTCAAGCAGCTCCTGATGCTTTCGGGCTTCGACAGGTACGTTCAGATTGCGCGCTGCTTTAGGGATGAGGATTTGCGCGCCGACCGTCAGCCGGACTTCACTCAGATTGACCTTGAGATGTCCTTTGTCGAGGAGGACGATGTTATCGCCGCCAACGAGGGTTTCTTGAAAATGCTCTTTTGGGAAACGCTGAACGTAGACGTACAGCTTCCGCTGCCGCGCATCAAGTGGATTGACGCCATGAACCGCTACGGCTCCGACAAGCCGGACACGCGTTTCGGCATGGAGCTGCATGACCTGACCGAGGCGGTCAGGGGGACGGACTTTGCCCTCCTCAAGGACGCCATCGACAACGGCGGCAGCGTGCGCTGCATCACCGTCAAGGGCGGCGCGGGCCATATCTCCCGCAAGGAAATAGACGCTCTGGGCGAATTCGTCAAGACCTATAAGGCAAAAGCTCTGTTGTGGATGAATCTCAAGCCCGAGGGCGTACAGTCCTCCCTTGTAAAGCGTCTAAGCCCCGAACAGACAGCCGAGATTGTCCGAATTGCCGAAGCCGAGACGGGCGACCTTGTGTTCATAGTCGCGGACAAGGACGAGGTCGTTTGGGCGTCCTTAGGCGCGCTGCGCCTGAAGTTAGGGGACAAGCTTGGGCTTATCGACAAGAACAAGTACAACCTGCTGTGGGTCGTGGAGTTCCCGCTCCTGGAGTGGAGCGAGGAGGAGAACCGCTTTATGGCGATGCACCATCCCTTCACAAGCCCCATGGATGAGGATTTGCCGCTGCTGGACAGCGACAGAGGCAAGGTCAGAGCGAAGGCCTACGATATCGTGCTGAACGGCGTGGAGATTGGCGGCGGCTCTATCCGTATTCATTCGCAGGCGATGCAGACCAAAATGTTCGAGATGCTGGGCTTTACCAAGGAGCAGGCGTTCGCCCGCTTTGGGTATCTGCTTGAAGCCTTCCGCTACGGCACTCCCCCTCACGGCGGACTGGCCTACGGCTTGGACAGGCTCGCAATGCTCATCTGCGGAACTCAGAGCATAAGGGACGTTATCGCGTTCCCGAAGGTGCAGAACGCGTCCTGCCCGCTCACCAACGCGCCCGCGACGGTGGACGAGAAGCAGCTGAAGGAGCTGCACATAAAGGTGACGGAGTAATATGGAGCAGGAAGGCAGGCATATCGGCATAGTGACCGAGGTCACAGGCGACATGGCGGAGATTACCTTCGTGCGCTCGCCCATGTGTAAGCACTGCGGCTCATGCATGGCGGCGGGCGACACACAGATGAAGATTAAGCTCAAGAACGAGCTGAACGCCGAGGTAGGCGACAGCGTGGAGATAGAGCTGAAAGTCTCGTCCATGCTGCTTGCAAGCGTGTTATGCTATGTCGTGCCGCTCGTGCTGCTGATAGGCGGCGTGCTCCTTGGGTCGCTGTGGAACGAAACCGTTTCACTGATACTCGGGATAGCGCTGTGCGCGTCAAGCTTCGTCATACTCAAGACGGTTGAAAAAAAGCGCGGGAAGCGCTTTACCCCAAGGATGAAAGAAATAATTACGGAGGTATAGTATGGCAAACGAGAACATGACTGTCGCGACCAAGGACAGCTTCAATGAGCTGATCGGCGGAGATTTACCCGTGCTGGTGGATTTCTGGGCAAGCTGGTGCGGCCCCTGCCGCATGATGCTGCCGACTGTTGAACAGACGGCGGATGACTATGTCGGCAAGGTTCGCTTTGCCAAGGTCAACGTGGACGACGAGCCTGAGCTTGCGAACAAGTACAGCATCGACACCATCCCCTGCATCATCCTGTTCAAGGACGGACAGGAAGTGACGCGCTCCATAGGCGCAAAGCCTAAGCGCGTACTCATGAACTTCATCGAGAACAATATCTAACACCCATTAACGAGCCAAAGCCGCGGCTGTTTGCCGCGGCTTTGCTTTTGCCCGCTTCGTTGTCAAAAGGGGGATACCGTGGGCGCCGCTGCAAGGGATACCGTGGGGCGCCGCCCCACTGCGCAAGGCATAACGGACTTCGTCCGAAAACCCCGCCAAAGGGGAACCTTTGGTAAAGGTTCGCCCTTATTGAAACCCCACTAAACTTTTAGATCGGAACGGACAAAGCCGGTGCACCCGTCTTTGCCCGTTCCGTTGGCGTATAATGAAATAAACAACAGCGTGGTTTCATTTCCCGCAAACCCTCTTTTTATCCACCTGCCCACGTTGTCATTCAATAACGCTCCATTAACCCACCCCCCGTTGTCATCCAATAATGTTCCATCAACCAAACCCTGTTGTCATCCTGAGCAATAGGCGAAGGATCTTGCCCAAAACTCAAAAGTCAAGAGCCGCTCCCCCTCATACCACCTCCTGAAAACTTGACAGTCAAGAGCCGCTCACGGCGGGACAATGACCAAAATGCAGAACAAAACCGCATTCATCCGCGCTCCTTATCCCGCGGGGGAGCGCCCCCTTTTCCCACAAGCTCCTTTGCCGCCATATTATCTTCTATTTTATACTTGACAATACTGACAGGGTTACATATAATGATTTGCGAATCATTCGCAAATTAGCGCGGAAGGAGCCACAATGATGCAATACATGACGGCACAGCGCAAGAAGCTGGCCGAGTTCCTACAAAGCAACAGCGACTACCTATTCTCTGCCGAGGAAATATCCAAGTACTTAGGCGGTGAGGGCGGCATGAGCATAAGCGCGGTTTACCGCAATCTTGACCGCATGGTCGAGGAGGGCAGCGTACACCGCTTTGTCCGCGCCGAAACCCGCAGCTTCCTATATCAATACGTGGGCGCGGAACCTGAGTGCAGCCACGTTCACCTAAAATGCGTCAAATGCGGGCGCATCTTCCACGCCGAGCATGACGAATGCGGGCACGAACACGAGCTTATCTTGGACGGAGGCGACGAATGAAGAAGATAACAGCTTTCCTTTTGACCCTGCTGCTTGCGCTTTCACTCGTTGGCTGCTCCGCCGTGGGCAGCGATTCTGACAAGCTGTCCGTGGTCTGCACAACCTTTCCGCAGTACGACTGGGTACGCAGCATCGCAAACGGGGTGGAGCTTGAGCTAACTCTGCTCATGGACGACGGCATAGACCTGCACAACTATCAGCCAACCGCCGCCGACATGGCCAAGATAAGCAGCTGTGACCTCTTTATCTTCGTGGGCGGCGAGTCCGATGATTGGACAGAGGGCGCCCTCGCAAACGCGACCTCCGAAAAGCTTTTGTACATCGACATGATGTCTGTGGAGGGCGTCAAGACCTCCGTTGAGGAACACATCGAGGGCATGGAGGATGAAGGCGATGAGGACGGACATGAGGAGGAGCTTGACGAGCATATATGGCTGTCACTCTCCAACTGTGCCGTACTGTGCCGCAGCATAGCCAACGCCCTTATCACGCTTGACCCTGACAACGAGCAGCTTTACGAAAGCAATCTTTCCGCCTACCTTGCCGAGGTGGACGAGCTTTACGCAGAGTACGCCGAGCTTGCCGAGGAGGTTTCCGGTAAAACGGTACTCTTTGCCGACCGCTTCCCCTTCCGCTACCTCACCGACGACCTGGGGCTATCCTATTACGCCGCCTTCAAGGGTTGCTCCGCCGAGAGCGAGGCAAGCTTTGCAACCGTCATGTTCCTTGCAAAAAAGGTAGACGAGTTGGGATTAAAGTATGTGTTCACAACCGAGACCTCCGACCTTAAGCTTGCCAATACAGTAATAAACAGCACAAGCTCCAAGGACGCCGAGATACTGACGTTGGACGCCCTGCAATCCGTGACGACCGAGCGCATAGAGGCGGGCGAGACCTATCTTGGGGTCATGCGCTCCAACCTTGAGACGCTGAAGTACGCGTTTTTGAAGGTGGATGCATGAATCTTATCACGGTAAAGGATGTATCCTTGGGCTATGAGGGCCGCACCGTTGTGGAGGGGCTGAGCTTTGCCGTTGAGCAGGGCGACTACCTCTGCATAGTCGGTGAGAACGGCTCCGGCAAGAGCACACTTATGAAGACGCTTACGGGCTTGCGCAAGCCCATATCCGGCGAAATCGTATTTGACCCCTCCCTGCGCCCCACGGAAATAGGCTGTCTGCCGCAGCAAACGCCCGTGCAGCGCGACTTTCCCGCCTCCGTGCGTGAGATTGTGCAGTCGGGCTGTCTCAACCGCTGCGGCCTGCGCCCCTTCTACAACAAGGAGGAGAAGGCTTTAGCGGAGGCCTCCATGGAGAAGCTGGGCATAAGCTCCATGGCAAAGCGCTGCTATCGCGAGCTTTCGGGCGGACAGCAGCAACGCGTTCTGCTGGCAAGGGCGCTCTGCGCGACCCGCAAGCTGCTGCTGTTGGACGAGCCTACGGCGGGGCTTGACCCCGTTGTCACCGCTGAGATGTACGGGCTTATCGCCAAGCTCAATCGTGACGGAGTTGCGATAATGATGATTTCGCACGACGTCGCCGCCGCGGTCAAGTATTCAAAGCACATTCTGCATTTGAGCCACAGACCGCTGTTCTTCGGCACAACCGCCGACTACAAGACAAGCGAAGTCGGCCAAATCTATGTGCCGCATGGCGAGTAGGGGGGAATATGGCAGAGTTTTTCAACACGATAGCACAATATTTCTCCTATCCCTTCGTGCGCTACGCCTTCATAGTGGGCATACTTGTGGCGTTGTGTTCATCGCTCTTGGGCGTGACGCTCGTGCTAAAGCGTTTCTCGTTCATAGGCGACGGGCTTGCCCATGCCGCTTTCGGCGCGCTTGCCGTGGCAACGGTACTGGGAGTTAATCAAACCATGCTCTTGGTGCTGCCCTTCACCGTGGCCTGCGCCATACTGCTGTTGGGGCTGGGGCAGAACTCCAAGATAAAGGGCGACGCGGCCGTCGCGATGATCTCAGTTGGTGCGCTTGCGATGGGCTATCTCATCATGAACGTGTTCTCGACCGGCTCCAACCTGTCGGGGGACGTCTGCACCACGCTGTTCGGCTCGACCTCCATACTCACGCTGTCCCGCGTTGAGGTGTGGCTGTCGGTCGCGATGTCCATAGTCGTGATAGTGGTGTTTCTGCTGTTCTACAACAAGATTTTCGCCGTGACCTTCGACGAGAGCTTCGCTACGGCCACGGGTACTCGCGCCAAGCTGTACAATATGCTCATCGCCGTAGTCACCGCGCTTGTTATCGTACTTGCGATGAACCTTGTCGGCTCGCTGCTGATATCCGCGCTTATCATATTCCCCGCGCTGTCCGCTATGCGCGTGTTTAAGAGCTTCAAGTCGGTGGTAGTCTGCTCTACAATCGTTTCGGTCTGCTGCGCCGCGCTGGGTCTGCTCTTTGCGATTGTATTCGGCACTCCCGTTGGCTCCACCATAGTCGCCGCCGACATACTTGCCTTCGCTATATTTTGGGTGATTGGCCGGATACGCGGCTAAGGTGCCGCTCACACGCCGAAAGCTTTGCGCGTTGTCGGGATTTTTACCCGCCGACGCGCTTTTTTGTCGAAGGAATGTTGCATTTTGCGGTAAATCTGATATAATTACAGCATCTATACATTCCGGGGGGGATTCATATGGAAACAGGGACGAAGCGTAAGCGCCGTTTCGGGGACAGATCCGACGGCAGGCGTCTGCGTACATTCCCCGCTATGAGCAGGGTGGCTCCGTACATCATGCCGACAAGGGGAGGAGCAAGCAACTATTTCGCAGGCTCTATCGAGGTGGAGGAGATGGAGCGTTACATCCGAAAGAAGCGTCGCGAGGGCTTTAAGGGCTTCGGCATCATGCACGTCATGCTTGCGGCATATGTCCGCGTAGTCTCTCAGCATCCCGCCATCAATCGCTTTTTGTCGGGGCAGCGGGTCTATGCCCATGATGACGACATTGTTATCATAATGACGATAAAGAAGGAGCTTGCGGAGAACGCGCCCGAAACCGAGGTTAAGATTCACTGCAAGCCCACCGATACCGCCGAGGACGTTTACGACAAGCTCAACACCTTAATCGAGAAGAACAAGAAGGAGATGGAGCTTGGAAGCGAGTTTGATAAGGTTGCCAAGCTGTTCAACTTCATCCCTGGGCTGCTCCTGAAGTTCGCGATTTGGTTTCTGAGGGTTTTAGACTATTTCGGCTGTCTCCCGAAGGGACTTATCGAGCTTAGCCCCTTCCACGGATCGCTCGTTGTGACCTCAATGGGCTCGCTCGGCATCCCGCCCATATACCACCATCTGTATAACTTTGGCAATGTTCCCGTCTTTCTTGCCTTCGGCGCGAAACGCAAAGCGAGGGAGCTTGATCAGAACGGCAAGATGGTCGAACGCCGCTATGTCGATTACAAGATTACCACCGATGAGCGTATCTGCGATGGTTACAGCTATGCCGCCGCCTTCCGTATGCTCAACAGCGTCCTCAAAAACCCCTTCTGCCTTGACGAGCCGGTTGACACGGTCGTGCAGGACATAGACTAAGAGGGATAAGCGGTTTTATAACGGGCAAGGTCCCTGTGTTTGACCTTGCCCGTTTTGTTGCTTTGGTAAAAACGCATACGCCGTCCGCAGCTAATAATGCCATGCCTCGACCGGTTATCACAGCGTCATAGGCCGCCATGGCAACCGCGTCACAGAGCGAGTGTGCAGGCGTCAACCCCCCTTGTCATCCTGAGGAGCGGCAGCGACGAAGGATCTTGAAAGAAGCTTGCTGTGACCCCCCGCTCCCCCGCGGGAAATACACATCTTGTCAAAACAGAAATGTAGGAAGCTCACCCCCCCCGCTCCCCCGCGTGACAAGATACGTCGAAAGCGGGTATCCTCCGCGCCCTACATCAACCCCCTTCTTGCCGCCATTACTATCACCAAATCCAAGACCTGTTCACGCCATCTGTACAGCGTCGTAATCGATACGCAGTATTCCATGGACAGCTTCACTATCGCGTATTTCAGCTTGCCCCGCCTTGGGCTCTCCAGTCCGTAATACTGCGTAAAGAACTTGGCCTTTTCGCTGTCGTTCGACTCTATCATCTCCCACGCGTCCTCAATCGCGCCTGTCCACTCCACACGCCGCAGGTACCTCCTCCCGTCTGTCCCCTCGCGCTTGCTCGCCTCATAACCCTTTATATACGCCAAGCTCTCCCTGTATTCCAACAATTCATGCTCAGCCATCTTCCTATAACTACCCAACATTTGCATCTCTCACATATCTCCTTTATCACAAAAAGCGAACGTATGTTTGTATTATAAGCTCTCTTGCCCTGAAATGGTGCGATATGCGTAACAATTAATCCCATTTCAGCTTTCTGTACTTCTTACGGCTTGTCGCCGCATACGATTTTATTGAGAGGTCGGTCTTTTTGGCCGTTCCGCTTGAAAAGCGCTTGCAATCTTGCTATACTAATATATTATCATTCGTGCTGGCACGGGAAACGGCGGCGTTCAGTTTTGGAACGAAGGTCAACATCACTGGTCAAGGGTGCGGCGATACTCGGTCTTGCGGGCATAATCTGCAAGATTATCGGCGTGCTGTTTCGCATATGGGCATATGGCATCATCGGCGAGGAGGGCATGGTCTTTTACGAGATCGTGTTCCCCTTCTACTCATGGCTGCTGATACTCTCCTCATCGGGACTGCCCATCGCCATCTCGCGCATGGTCTCCGAACGCGCCGCGGTAGGCGACTTCGCGGGGGCGCGCAAGGTGTTTCAAAGGTCTCTGCTTGCGCTGCTTGTCTTGGGCTTAGTCTCCACCTGCGTTCTTTTCTTCGGAGCGGACTTCATCTCAACCGGCATATTGCAGCTCTCGCCCGACCTTGCCATTTCCTTTAGGTGCCTTGCGCCCGCGCTGCTGTTCGTTTCGCTGCTCTGCGCCTACCGCGGTTATTTGCAGGGTATGCAGCTCATGACCGGCACGGGCGTTTCGCAGATTGCGGAGCAGGTGTTCAAGTGCGTCATCGGCCTATACTTGGCCTCGCTGTGGATAGTTCGCTCCCCCGCCTGGGGCGCGGCGGGTACGCTCATAGGCGTCTCGGCCTCCGAAGCCTTGGCCTTGGGCGTGATGATGCTCTTCACCCTCAAGCACAAGCGGCAGCTTTTGCCCTTGGGCTGCTCCATGACGCCCAAGAATTCCTCGCAAATACTTTCAACTATGGTCAAAATTGCTTTGCCGATTACCATAGGCGCGTCCATACTCCCGCTGACCTCCATGCTCGACATCAAGATGATTTACTCCATCATGGGCAAGTACCTGTCTGAGTCCGCCATAGACAGCGCGTATGTCGCCCTTAGCACCAATGTGCGTTCGCTCATAAACCTGCCCGCCTCGCTCACCACCGCGCTTGCCATAAGCATAGTCCCGACCATCGCCGCAAGCCGTGCGCGAAAGGACGAAAACGGCGTCAAGCTTGCCTCGCAGCTTGGGCTGAAGCTCTCCATGGTCGTGGGGCTGCCCTGCGCGGCGGGGCTGTTCGTCCTCGGCGGGCCTGTGATACAGATGCTGTTTCGCAGTATCTCCCCCGAATCGCTTGAAATCGCCACCCGCATCATGCGCTTCGCTTCCATAAGCGTCATATTCATCTCATTGGTGCAGACCATGACGGGCGCGCTTCAGGGCGTGGGCAAGCAGCGTCTGCCCGTGTACTTCCTTGCGGCGGGCGCGGCCGCCAAGATTATCACCAACCTTGTGCTTTTGCGCATTCCCGAGGTGGGCATAGTGGGCGCGTCCATATCCAATATCGCCTGTTACGCCGTTGCGGGCATACTTGACGCCATAGCCCTGTGCCGTGTTATTAAGCTCAAGCCCAACATTGCGGGCTGCTTTATCAAGCCGCTGACCGCCTCGCTTATCATGGGCGAGCTTGTGTTCTTCGTCTACAAGCTGCTGTACGCCCTGCATCCCGGGACGCTCGTGACCCTTGTCAGTGTGATAGTCGGGATCGTGACCTACTTGCTGCTGCTGTTTGCCCTTAGGGTATTCACACCGCAGGAGCTGAGCTATATCCCCGGCGGCGCCAGACTGAAACGCTTTTATAAGAGGTAAAGATGAAAACCATAACAATAATTCCCCTTTCCACGCCCAAGACGCTGACGGCGGCTTCCATTGAAGCGCTAAACAGCGCCAAAAGGCTGTACCTTGCCACCAAGCTGTCGCCCTGCTCGGCGCCTGTTCTGGAGAGCGGCAGGTCATTCTGCGACATGGACGATCTGTACGAGAGTGCCGCCGACTTTGACGCGCTCAACGAGGCCGTGGCAAACAGGCTGTGTTCGGGAGCTTCCTGCGCCTACGCCGTCCCCGGTGACGGCTGCTTCGCGCAGTTTGAGGCTATACGCCGCCTTGCCGACGAACGCGGCTTCGAGCTTAAGGTTCTGCCGGGCGTGTCGTTCATCAAGGCCGCCTTCCCCGAGACGCAGTGCGGCACAAGCTGCACCGCAAGGGAGCTGCCAAGGGCGTGGGACAGGGACAAGCCCTTGCTCATACAGGAGCTGGACAGCGTTTTTATGGCGGGCGAGGTCAAGCTGAAGCTCTCAAGGGTGTACCCCGACAATCACGGGGTAGTGCTTGCGTCCATGCGCAGGGACGGCGTATATATAAGGAAGCATCTTGAGCTGTACGAGCTTGACCGCGGGAGCGGGTTTGCCGCGACAACGGTGCTGCTTGTTCCGCCGCTGCCGTTTGAGCGGCGCGAAAGCTACGATTATGCCGACCTGACGTATGTCATGGGGCGTCTGAGGGCGCCGGGCGGCTGCCCTTGGGACAGGGAGCAGAGCCACGAAAGCCTTATGCGCGCTTTGACGGAGGAGTGCTGCGAGCTGCTTGACGCGATAGACGAGAAGGACGACGCGCATATGTGCGAGGAGCTGGGCGACGTGCTGCTGCAAGTGGTGTTCCACGCGGAGATCGCGGCTGAGGGCGGGCGCTTCGATGAGCGCGACGTCACGGACGGCATAGTCAAAAAGTTGATACACAGGCATCCGCACATATTCGGAGACGTCACGGTCAGCGGCTCGGACGAGGTGCTTGTTAATTGGGACAAGCTCAAGGCGGAGGAACAAAAGCCGGTGAGCGTCACCGAGACGTTAAAGGGTGTGCCAAAGCATATGTCCGCGCTAATTCGCGCCCAGAAGGTGCAAAAGCGCGCGGGGAAGGCGCGGTTCGACTGGAGCTGTGCCGCGGAAGCGTTCCCCAAGGTGTATGAGGAAGCGGAGGAGCTGTCCAAGGCGATGCGCGGCGAGCATGGCGAAGCGGCGGACGAGGCGGGCGACCTGCTGTTTGCCGTTGTGAACGTGATAAGACTGCTGGGACTTGACAGCGAGGACTGCGCGAACGCCGCGACTGACAAATTTATTTGTCGTTTCGAGCGCATGGAAGCGCTTATGCGGTCGGAGGGCAAGAGCATGAAGAACATGAACCTTGACGAGATGAACGCTTATTGGGACAGGGTGAAACTCCAAGAGGGACATAATTGAATATATATTGCCGTATCGGTAAAAAATAGCGTAAAATCAAGGAAAATATTTTGCAAACCCCTTGATTTTATGTGATAGTGTCGCTATAATCAAAAAGTCGCAATAAATGACAGGAGGATATTATGAACAAGACCGAATTGATCGCGGCGGTTGCCGAGTCAAATGCAATCACCAAGAAGGACGCCGAGAAGGCCGTCACCGCAGTTTTCGAGACCATAGCAAATACGCTCAAAGCAGGCGAGAAGGTTTCCGTTGTTGGCTTTGGTGCGTTTGAAGTAAAAGATCGTCCCGCACGCGCCGGCCACAACCCCATGACCGGTGAGGTCATCGAGATCGCCGCCAGCCGCAGCATGAGCTTCAAGCCCAGCAAGAACCTCAAGGCTTCCTTGAACTAAGTTTTATCATCCTATAAAGAGCCGCCGCCATGTCGCAGCGGCTTTTTTGCGTATTGACAGCGCGGGACAGGGTGTTGTGCGGGGAGCGCCCCTTGACTTTAGCGTTTTCACTAAGATCCTTCGACTACGCTCAGGATGACAGCGGGGGTGGGACGGCGGAACGTAGTTGGATGACACGAAGGGTTTGCGAAGGGGGTTGCGCACGGGGAGCGCCCCTTGACTTTCAAGTTTTCACCAAGCTCCTTCGACTGACGCACAGGATTACAAAACGGGTTTATGCTTGACAAATCGCCGCGCAAAAGGTAGAGTTTTATATGTGGAATTATCTTCATTATTAAGGAGCGAACATGGACAACAGCTTCAAAGTCGTTTCCCCCTTTGAGCCGCAGGGCGACCAGCCCCAAGCCATAAACACGCTATCGGAGGGCGTCCTTTCGGGCGACCCCTTACAGGTGCTTTTGGGCGTCACCGGAAGCGGCAAGACCTATACCATGGCCAAGGTAATCGAGCGTGTACAGCGTCCGACTCTCGTCCTTGCCCACAACAAAACCTTGGCGTCACAGCTTCACGCGGAGCTTTCCGCCTTCTTCCCCGACAGCGCGGTCGAGTACTTCGTCTCCTACTACGATTACTATCAGCCTGAGGCCTACATAGCCGTTTCGGACACCTACATAGAAAAGACCATCAACATCAACGACGAAATAGACAAGCTTCGCCACAGCGCGACCTGCGCCCTAAACGAGCGCCGCGACGTCATAATTGTCGCGTCCGTCTCCTGCATATACGCTTTAGGCGACCCTACCGAGTACCTCAAGCTCTCTATATCGCTGCGCCCGGGCATGGAGCTGCCCCGCGAGGCGCTCATGCGCCGCCTCATCGACATCCAATACCAACGCAGCGACATCGATTTCACCCGAGGCACCTTCCGCTCCCACGGCGATATTGTGGATATCTACCCTTCCAACTTCTCGGGCAAGGCAATAAGGGTGAGCTACTTTGGGGACGAGATAGAGCGGCTAAGCGAGTTTCACTCCGTTACGGGCGAGATACTGTGCGACATTACCCACGCCGCGATATTTCCCGCCACTCACTACGCCACAGGCGCGGACAAGCTGCAAGCCGCCGTCAAGGACATCGAGCGCGACCTTGACCTTCGCGCCAAGTACTACCAAGACATAGGCAAGCCCTTGGAGGAGGAGCGCATAGTCACGCGCACCCGCCACGACGTCGAGATGATGCTTGAGATAGGCTATTGCAGCGGCATAGAGAACTATTCGCGCTACTTCGACGGGCGCAAGCCCGGCGACCCCCCCTACACCCTCATCGATTACTTCCCCGACGACTTCCTTTTAATAGTGGACGAGAGCCATGTAACGCTGCCCCAAGTCGCGGCGATGTACAAGGGCGACCGAGCGCGAAAGGACGCGCTTGTGCAGTACGGCTTCAGGCTGCCCTCCGCTTACGATAACCGCCCTCTCACCTTCAGCGAGTTCAACGACAAGATTCATCAGATGATATGCGTCTCCGCGACGCCCGCGCCCTATGAACTGGGGCTTGCGTCCAATATCGCGGAGCAGCTCATACGCCCGACCGGTCTTATTGACCCGCGTGTGGAGGTGCGCCCCATCGAAGGACAGGTTGACGACATCGTTTCCGAGGTCAAAAAGCAGGCGCAGAAGGGTTACCGCACCCTCATTACCACGCTCACGAAGCGCATGGCGGAGAACCTGACCGAGTATATGGACGGTCTTGGGGTGCGCGTGCGCTATATGCATTCCGAGATAGACACCATGGACAGGATGGAGATTATTCGCGACCTGCGCCTGGGCGAATTTGACGCGCTTGTGGGCATAAACCTGCTGCGCGAGGGGCTTGACCTGCCCGAGGTAGGGCTTGTCGCCATACTTGACGCGGACAAGGAGGGCTTTTTGCGCTCCGAGACCAGCCTTATTCAGACCATAGGCAGGGCGGCGCGCAATGTGGACGGCTTCGTAATACTCTACGCGGATGTGATAACCGGTTCCATGCGCCGCGCCATAGACGAGACCAACCGCAGACGAACGGTGCAGGAGGCGTACAACACGGAGCATGGCATTACGCCAACGAGCATAAAAAAGGCTGTCGCGGAGACACTTTCCATATCCCGTGCGCCCACCGAGGAGCGCGAACAGCTCTCCGAGCGCAAAAAGCAGGAGCGCATAGCCCTCTTGACCGAGCAGATGCGGCAGTGTGCGCGGGAGCTGGACTTCGAGCAGGCCGCGAAGCTGCGCGACATGATACGCAAGCT
Organism: Clostridia bacterium; assembly: GCA_035399665.1. Taxonomy (GTDB): domain Bacteria; phylum Bacillota; class Clostridia; order Christensenellales; family CAG-138; genus DAOPJM01. Next base: position 3,688 of record DAOPJM010000021.1, on the reverse strand, counting down.
CAATGGCGAGGCGGTTTCCCCGTCCTCATCCGGCGGCGGAAAGGGCAAGCCCGGCATGATAGGTTCGCATAAGCGCGCAAGGGCCAAGACAAGGAAGTAGGCTCAGCGCAATTCATAAATGAAGTGACAAGGAAAAGCCTTGCCGCCTCATTCCCTCAACATAAAAGGAGAAAGCATGGATAAACTCATCATCGCGATTGACGGAAACTCGCTGTGCTACCGCGCATACTTTGCCATGAGCCAGCTTACAGCCAAGGACGGCACGCCGACAGGCGCGCTGCACGGCTTTTTTGACATGCTCTTAAAGCTCTTGGAGCGCAAGCCCGACTATTTGACCGTCGCGTTCGACGAACACGCGCCCACCTTCCGCCACGGCTTTTACCCCGAATACAAGGCGGGGCGCCCACCCACGCCCGACGACCTTAGAAGTCAGATAGCGGAACTTCGTGAGCTGCTGCCGAAGATGGGAGTGCATTGCCTGTCCCTCGCTTCCTATGAAGCGGACGATATCCTTGGCACGATTGCGCGCATGGGCGATGAGGCGGGCTGCTCCGTGATACTTGCCACGGGCGACAGGGACGCGCTTCAGCTTGTAAGCTCCAACACCTCTGTCGTCATCAATCATACGGGCATGTCGGATGTCACCGTGTACACTCCCGCCTTGGTCGAGGAGAAGTTCGGACTTCCCCCTGAAAAGATGGTCGAGCTTAAGGCGCTCATGGGCGACAGCTCCGACAACATCCCCGGCATACCCGGCGTCGGCCCCAAGACCGCGCTGAAGCTGCTCAATGAATACGGTTCGCTTGACGGGGTGCTTGAGCACGCCGCCGAAATAAAGGGCAAGCTGGGCGAGAAGGTGCAAGGCGGCGCGGAGCTTGCGCGGCTGTCCCTGCGCTTGGGAACGATAGACAGGAACGTGCCGCTTGGAATTACCCTTGACGACCTTGCCTTTGACCCGGAGAGCTTGGGCGAGGGGCGTGAACGCCTTCGCGGGCTGGAGCTGAACAGGATTGCGGAGCGTCTGCCACGCGGCAGGCAGGTCAGGAACGCCGAGACCGCGCACGTCACGGAGCTTGAGAACCTTTCCCCCATAAGGGAGTTGCTGAAAAACAAGCCCAAGGAGCTTGCGATAGTATTCGGGCCTCTGCCCTCCTTCGCGTTTAGCGGGGACGAGAGCTTCCGCGTCAAGCCCGCCGAGACGCTGTTCGACGAGTTCGTGAGCTGGGAGGACTGCCTTTTGCTCCTGTCCGACTACGCCAAGGTCAATGACTGCGAGATACTCAGCTTCGGCGCCAAGGCGGTATTGCAGAAGCTGTTTGGCGACCGCCCCGAAACCGCCAAGATAGGTTTTGACGCGCAGCTTGCGGACTATCTGCTGTCCGCGAACCGCCCCGCGTCCGGCTTTGAGGCGCTTTGCCGCGAGTGGCTGCATACGGACGAGTGTTCCGCCGCGGATTTGTTCGCCCTAAAGCGGCGAATGCTGCCTGAGCTTGAGAGAAACGAGCTTACCGCGCTTTACAGCGAGGTGGAGCTGCCGCTTACCTTTGTGCTGTACGACATGGAGCAAGTGGGCTTTTGCGTGGACAAGGACGTGCTTTTGAGCCTGCATGAGGAGTTTGCGCTTCAGGCGGAGGGGCTTAAGGCCGAGATATATGAGCTTGCGGGCGAGGAATTCAGCATACTGTCGCCCAAGCAGCTTGGGGTCATACTGTTCGAGAAGTTGGGACTTCCCAAGGGCAAGAAGACCAAAACGGGTTATTCCACCGACGCGGACACGCTTGAAGGTCTGAAGGAGCTGAACCCCATAGTCGAAAAGGTGTTGGAGTATCGGTTCATCGCAAAGCTTGACAGCACATTTGTTGTGGGGCTTTTGAACAAGCGCGGCGAGGACGGCAGGATACACAGCTCGTTTATGCAGTTTGTGGCGGCTACGGGCAGGATCTCAAGCACCGAGCCTAATCTTCAGAACATCCCCGTGCGCACGGCGCAGGGGCGTGAGATACGCAAGGCGTTCGTGCCTTCCGAGGGAAACGTGTTGATTGACGCGGACTATTCGCAGATAGAGCTTAGGCTGCTCGCGCATATTTCGGGTGATGAACGCTTTATTGACGCCTTCAACAGCGGGGAGGATATACACAAAAGGACGGCGGCGGAGGTGTTCCATGTGCCGCTCGATGAAGTAACGCGTGAGCAGCGAAGCGCGGCCAAGGCGGTCAACTTCGGCATAGTCTACGGAATTTCGGATTTCGGGCTTGCGCGCAATCTCAATATACCCGTAAAACAGGCCAAGTACTATATCGAGCGTTACTTCCTGCGCTATCCGGGCGTGAAGGCTTACCTTGAAAACAGCGTGCGGACGGCAAAGGAGCTTGGGTACTGCGAGACCTTGTTCCATAGGAAGCGCCCCATGCCGGAGCTTGCAAGCGGCAACTATGTCACACGCTCCTTTGGGGAGAGGGTGGCGATGAATATGCCGATACAGGGAAGCGCGGCGGACGTCATCAAGATAGCCATGGTGAGGGTGCATAAGGCGTTGAAGGACGGCGGATACGGCGCGAAGCTGGTGCTTCAGGTTCATGACGAGCTAATCATCGACGCTCCAAGGAGTGAGGCGGACGAGGTGTATAAGCTGCTTGAACGCATTATGAGCGACGTCGCGAGTATGAAGGTCAGGCTTGAGGTCGATGTAAAGGAAGGGGAAAGCTGGTACGAGACAAAATGAGCGACAGGGCATATAGGATAGGCTTGACGGGGGGGATAGCCTCCGGAAAATCCACGGTCAGCGCGGTGTGGAAGGAGCTTGGGGCGGTAGTTTTGGATGCCGACGAGATATCGCGCTCGGCGTTGGACGTTGGAACAAGCTGCTATGACGCGGTGAGGGCGCATTTCGGGGACGAGATATTGAAGCCCGGCGGCAGGATGAACCGCGCCGAGATAGCAAGGCGCGTGTTCGCGGACGAAAAGGAGCTTGAGTTTTTGAACGGGGTTATTCACCCCTATGTGTATTCGGCAATGCGCGAGCGTTCGGAGAGCTGCACCGCGCCCGCCGTGGTGTGGGATGTGCCGCTGCTCATCGAAAGCGGGAATGTCAGCGACGTAAACGCCGTCGTTTTGGTGGTGTCGGACGAAAAGGAGCGTGTGCGCAGGATTATGAGCCGTGACAAATGCTCGGAAGCGGAGGCGAAGGCCCGTATCGCGGCGCAGCTTTCGGACGGAGAGAAGCGCAGGTACGCCGACATAGTGATAGACAACGACGGCGACATAGAACAGCTGAAATCCCGCGCAAGGCAGGTGTATACCCTTCTGTGCGGCATTGATACAAAACCGAAGGGTTGAGGATTCAGACCAACCGACTAATAAGTTACAGGCAAATCAACTTTCACGACAGCTCAGGATGGCAAAGTGGCATAGCCGCTCATGAGCCTGTTAGGTGTTCGAAATAATCCCTCTCTATCATCATAATATCCCCCCGCTGTCATAATAAGCTTCCAACGTACCCCCGCTTTGTCATAACAATTAGTTTCCCAACGTACCCCCGCTTTGTCATAACAATTAGTTTCCCAACGTACCCCCGCTGTCATCCTGAGGAGCGACAGCTCCGAAGGATCTTGAAAGAAGCTTGCGGGGAATGGGGGCGCTCCCGCGCGGGATAAGGGGTGTCATGGTGGGAGCGGGGATTGACTGCTAT
>DAOPJM010000020.1:19557-33129 GCA_035399665.1 Clostridia bacterium | reverse complement strand
AGCTTGTTTCAAGATCCTTCGTCGCTGTCGCTCCTCAGGATGACAGTGGGGATGGGTTGGCAGATCATATTATGATGACAGTGGGGGGTGTTGGCGGAACATATCAGGATGACAGCGGAGTGGGCTGGCAATGCACGAATTCTTGCAAATGGGGTGGGGTGGCAAAGAGCGAAATTTTACAAATGCGGAGAGCTTTTATCCTTGACAAGCGCGGACGTCGGCGGTATACTGTCCTCGTTACTAAAACGTTTTAGTAAACTACTTGCAAAGCGCAATAGGTCTTAATGAAGTATACGAATGATCCGCACGGCGGGCGGCGCTGATGGTGAAGCGTCATCGCAAGCCCCTAAGGAACTTCACGGCAAGCCCCTAAGAAAAAGCATGGCAAGCTTCTGATACCCGCACGGCGGGCGGGTGCGGCATTACGGTAACGGAGGACACGATGGAAAAGCGAGTGACGATCAAGGACATAGCAAGGGAAACGGGCCTTTCCGTGGGCGCGGTGCATTGCGCCTTAACCGGCAAGGCGGGCGTCAGCGACGTCACCCGCGAACGCGTAATTGAGGTTTCCAAGTCATTGGGCTACCGTCCCAACTCCGCCGCCGCGTCGCTTGCGCGCAAGAGCCTGCGCATAGCCGCCTGCTTCCCCTCCGAGGAGGGCGAGGGACGCTACTATTTTGCCTTTATTTGGGACGGCATCAAGTCCTATTTCAAGAACCTTATCGACCTCAATGTTGAGCTTGTTCTGCGTCCCTTCACACAAGGCGGGCAGAACGCCGAGCTTATCGCGCTCATGGACGAGCCGATAGACGGGCTTTTGACCTCCGGCTACGGCGGCGAAGGCGAGCCGCCCCTGCTTGCGCCCTTCATCGAGCGCGGCATACCCGTCGCGCTCATCGGCAGCGACGAGCCTGAATCCGGCCGCCTCTGCTGCGTTCAGTCCAACTACCCCGTGATTGGCAGCGTAATGGCGGAGCTTATCGACCGCGAGACCCCGTGCGGCGCGGGCGTTTTGATGCTCACGGGCGATCCGCACGACCCCTCCCACTACTTGGTGGTCGAGGGCTTTGAGCGTTACGGCGGCGATATTCGCCTTGTCAAGCTGCCCTCGGTCAACTCCAACGAAAGCACCCTAAGCTTGGTCAAGGAGCTATTATCCTCCGATTCCGTCTGCGCCTGCTGCGCGGTCAACGCCAAGAGCAGCGTACTCTTGGGGCGCGCCTTGACGGAGAGCGGCAGGGCGGGCAAGCTCATCGCGGTGGGCAGCGACCTCTTTTCGCAGACCATGGAGCTGTTGAAGTCGGGCGTGTTCACCAACCTTTTCCACAAAAAGCCCTATTCGCAGGCCTACACCGCTTCAAAGTACCTCACCGACTACCTTCTGCGCGGCGAAAGACCCACCCGCGAGCTTGTGTATGTGGGCAACGAGCTTATCTTCCTCAGCAATCTTGAAATGTATGACAATGGGCAATACAGGCTCATAAGATAAAGGTCAGAAAGGACGTATTTCATGGATATCTATAAGAATTCGGTACACAGCGCGGGCAACACCACGGTCAGCGTCGCACGCGGGCCAAAGGCTGACGTGCTTGTCGTTCGCGGCGAGAACCCCGGTTTTTCGGGACAGGTGATTGACGGCGAGTTCATTGCCCCCGAAAACCACGAGAACGCGGTAGTCCTGCGCCGCGTATTCCCCTTCACGGCGCCTGTGCCGGTACTAACCCGTAAGCGCAGCTTCGGCGTGGGCGACAGGCTTGGCATAGCCTCCTATGGTCATATCCGCGTGTTCCGCAAGTATGACGCCGCGCCCGTCTTGGCGCAGCAGTCCATACGCGAGCTGACGCTCACCCACCGTGACTTCGACAACGTCTTAGACTGCGCAAGCTACGCGGTGTTCCGTGAGGACTGGCAGGGCGGCTTTGGTGCGGACGGCGATCACCTCAAGACCGACAAGGAGGTCGAGTACGCCCTTTCCTGCGGCTACACCATGATAACCTTGGATTGCAGCGAGCATATCCGCAACGACGTCGAGGACATGCCCACAGAACAGCTCAAGAAGGAATATACCCCCAACGCGGAGCTTGAAGCCCGCTACAAGGACAAGAGCTTCAAGGTGGAGAATCACGAGATTCACTTCACCGCCGAGGAGCTTATGCGCTGCGCCCTCATCTACGGCGGAGCGATTGAGCACGCAGACAGAATTTTCCACAGCTACATCAAGGGCAAGCCCGTCGATTTCGAGCTGTCCATAGACGAGACAGCGACCCCCACAACGCCAACCCAACACTTCTTCGTGGCAAACGAGCTGTCCTTGCGCCATGTGGAGCTTGCGACCGTGGCTCCCCGCTTCTGCGGCGAGTTCCAAAAGGGCATAGATTATATCGGAGATTTGAAGCAGTTCGAGAGCGAGATGGCGGTACACGCCGCCGTCGCCCGCAGGTTCGGCTACAAGCTGTCCATTCACTCCGGTTCGGACAAGCTTTCGGTGTTCCCGATAATTGGCAGACTGACCTTGGGCAATTTCCATGTCAAAACCGCCGGAACGAACTGGCTTGAGGCCATGCGCGTCACCGCCGAGACCGACCCCAAGCTTTATCGCGAGGTACACGCCTATGCGCTTGTCGCGTTCCATGAGGCTAAGAAGTACTATCATGTCACCACCAACCTCAACAACATTCCCGCCCTTGATACCTTGACCGACGCGCAGCTTCCGGAGCTGTTCACGCAGAACGACGCCCGTCAGCTTATCCACATAACCTACGGGCTTATCCTAAGCGCGAAGGACGAGAACGGCAACTCCCTGTACCGCGACAGGCTCTACGCGAACTGGCGCGAGCATGACGAGCTGTACGCGAAGAGGCTTGAGCAGCATATAGGCCGTCACCTTGAGCTGCTGTACAGTCAGATTCCACAGGACTAAAGCACCCCTAAAAGGAGGAATTGTTATATGAAGAAATACGCATTGGCCTGCCCCACAAGCATGGGCGTTAGGATTACCCCCGAAAGCCGTCAGGCCGTACACACAAGCAATCTCTACATGATGCAGTCCACGAGCGCCGAGACCAACGTCCTAAACATCGCGTCAAGTCTGGGCTTCCCCTGCGTCGCCCTCACGAAATTTGTGGAGGGCAGCCCCGTTTCGCTGTTCATTCAGCACGAGCTTCGCGGCCGCAACATCGCCTATGAAGGCGTTTCCGTGCCTCAGGGCGGGCCTTGGGGCTATCGCCATCAGTTCAACATCGCGGACAGCGGCTTCGGTCTGCGCGGGCCACGCGTGTGGAACGACCGTTCCGGTGAAGTCGGCCGCACCCTCTCCATGGACGATTTCGACCTTGACCGCATCTTCGGCGCCGAGGGCGTCGTCATACTGCATATTTCGGGGCTTATAGCCGCGCTGTCGCCCGAGACCGCGAAGTTCTGTGTCGCGCTTGCCAAGAAAGCCAAGGAGTATGGCACACTGGTGTCCTTCGACCTCAACTACCGCGCAAGCTTCTGGGAAGGACGCAAGGAGGAGCTTTCCGCCGCGTTCAACGAGATAGCTTCCGTTGCGGACATATTGGTTGGCAACGAGGAGGACTTCCAGCTTGCTCTGGGTATCAAAGGCCCCGACGCGGGCGGTAAGGACCTGTCCGCCAAGATCGAGGGCTTCAAGGGCATGATAGGCGAAGCGCAGAAGCGCTACCCGAACGCCCGCTACTTTGCCACCACCTTGAGGCAGGTTGTGAGCGCGAACTGTCACCTCTGGGGCGCGATACTCTGCGCCGACGGGCAGTGGCACGTTGAGCTTCCGCGTGAAATCCCCGTGCTTGACCGCATCGGCGGCGGGGACGGCTTCACGGGCGGACTGCTCTACGGTATATTCAAGGGTTGGGACGGTGAGCGCTGTCTGCAATTCGGTTGGGCTTCGGGCGTTCTTGCAACGACCGCGCTTACGGACTACGCCACGCCCGCCGACGAGGAGCAGGTGTGGAGCATCTACAAAGGAAACGCGAGGGTAAAGAGATGAACAAGGCTGATATCGGACTCATAGGTCTTGCCGTAATGGGCGAGAATCTTGTAATGAACATGGAATCCAAGGGCTTCACAGTCGCGGTGTATAACCGCACGGTGGAGAAGGTTGACCGCTTCGTAAGCGGCAGGGCCAAGGGCAGGAACATCATTGGCTGCCACAGCTTGGAGGACTTAAAGGACAATCTCAAGACGCCGCGCAGGGTCATGCTCATGGTCAAGGCGGGTCAGGCGGTGGACGACTTCATAGAGAAGCTGCTCGAGGTGCTTGAACCCGGCGATATTATCATCGACGGCGGCAACAGCCACTTCCCCGACACCATAAGACGCACCGCGTATGTCGAGTCCAAGGGTCTTTTGTACGTCGGCACTGGCGTTTCGGGCGGCGAGGAGGGCGCGCTTCACGGCCCGTCCATGATGCCCGGCGGTTCGCCCGAGGCTTGGGAGCATGTCAAGCCCGTGTTTCAGGCTATCTGCGCCAAGGTCGAGGACGGCACACCCTGCTGTGACTGGGTAGGCGAGAACGGAGCGGGTCACTTTGTGAAGATGGTGCATAACGGCATAGAGTATGGCGATATGCAGCTTATCTGCGAGGCGTATCAGCTCATGCGCGATGTTCTGCGCATGAACGCGGACGAGATAGCTGAGGTATTCTCCGAGTGGAACAAGACTGAGCTTGACAGCTACTTAATCGGGATTACCGCCGAAATCTTGGCTTACAAGGACACGGACGGCAAGCCCATAGTTGATAAGATTCTGGACACCGCGGGTCAGAAGGGTACCGGCAAGTGGACGGGCATCGCCGCTTTGGACGAGGGCGTACCCCTCACGCTCATTGGCGAGGCCGTGTTCTCACGCTGTCTGTCCGCTATGAAGGCGGAGCGCGTGGAAGCCGCCGCCGCGTACAACAGAGCCATCCCCGAATTTACGGGCGACAGGAAGGCTTTCATCGAGCAGATTCGCCAAGCGCTGTACGCGAGCAAGATAATCTCCTACGCGCAGGGCTACACACTCATGCGCGCCGCCGCCAAGACCTATGGCTGGAACCTCAATTACGGCGGTATCGCACTCATGTGGCGCGGCGGCTGTATCATCCGTTCGGTGTTCCTGGGCAAGATAAAGGAAGCCTACGACAATAACCCCAAGCTCTCCAACCTGCTCATGGACCCCTTCTTCAAGGACACCATCGAAAAGCGCGTCCCCGCGTGGCGCGAGGTCTGCTCCACCGCGATTCGCTCCGGTCTGCCCATGCCCGCGTTTACCTCCGCGCTGTCCTACTTTGACGGCTACACCACCGACAGACTGCCCGCCAACCTGCTTCAGGCTCAGCGCGACTACTTCGGAGCGCATACCTATGAGCGTCTGGACAGCCCAAGGGGACAGTTCTTCCACACCAATTGGACGGGCGAGGGCGGAAGCACCTCCGCTTCGACCTACACGGCATAAAAGCATCAGAGCGGGCGAGGGGGTTTCCTCCCCGTCCGCAGTTTACGGCAACAACAAGGGGACGAGCATCGCCCTCCCAATAAAATATTAAGGAGATAAGATATGAAACTACCGTACACCCCCGACTTTTCGGGTAAGACCGCCGTTGTAACCGGCGGCGCAGGCGTCCTTTGCAGTATGTTCGCGAAGGCTTTGGCAAAATGCGGCGCGAAGGTCGCGATACTTGACTTGGCTGTCGATAAGGCACAGCTCGTCGCGGACGAAATCAACGCCGAGGGCGGCAAGGCGATTGCCGTTAAGCTTAACGTGCTCGACCCCGAGAGCGTAGAGGCGGCTCACCAAACCGTTTTGGACAGCTTCGGCAAGTGTGGGATTCTCATCAACGGCGCGGGCGGCAACAACCCCAGAGCCACTACGGACGATGAGTTCTTCGATCGCGCAGTCATGGACGACCCCGCCAAGAAAAGCTTTTTCGACCTCGATCCCGCGGGCTTTGACTTCGTGTTCGGGCTTAACATGAAGGGTACGCTGCTGCCCACGCAGGCGTTTGCGCGTGATATGCTGGACGCTCCCGGCGGCGTCATACTCAACATCAGCTCGATGAACGCCTTTACCCCCTTGACCAAGATTCCCGCCTACTCAGCGGCAAAGGCCGCCGTGTCCAACTTCACCCGTTGGCTGGCTGTGCATTTTGCAAAGCAGGGTATCAGGGTCAACGCGCTTGCCCCCGGCTTCTTCTCCACCACCCAGAACGCGAAGCTGCTGTGGAATGACGACGGCACCCCCACCGCAAGGACGGGCAAGATTTTGAGAAACACCCCCATGGATCGCTTTGGCGAGGCCGAGGAGCTTATCGGAGGTATGCTGTTCATGCTTGACAACAATGCTTCGGGCTTTGTGACCGGCGTTGTGCTGCCGATTGACGGCGGGTTCTCCGCTTACAGCGGGGTTTAATATGGACATTTGCCTTAGCGATACCACGGGCAAGGGTATACCGAATGTGGTTTTGAAGACGGCGCTCACGGCGGAGCTTGAAAAGCGGCCCGCAAAGCGCGTGCTTCTTATCCCGCCCGACTATACGCGCTATCACAGCAACGCGGGCTTCCTTTCCTGTGTGTGCTATAACTATTACCACGAGGCGGGAGCGCAGGTGGATGTACTGCCCGCCTTGGGTACCCATGTTCCCGTAACGAAGGAGCAGGCCGCCGATATGTTCCCCGACATCCCCTACTCAGCCTTTTTGGAGCATAACTGGCGCAGCGACGTGGTGCGCTTAGGGGAGGTTCCCGCCGATTTCATAGCCGAGATAACCGAGGGACTGTGGAATGAGCCTATTGACGTTGAGGTGAATCACCGCCTTATCGACGGCAATTATGATCTCATACTCTCCATAGGTCAGGTCGTACCTCATGAGGTCATCGGAATGGCCAACCACTCCAAGAACATCTTTGTGGGCGTGGGCGGCGCGGACATGATTAACAAGTCGCACATGGTAGGCGCGGTCTACGGCATGGAGCGCATGATGGGCAGGGACAATACCCCTGTTCGCCGCATCTTCGACTATGCCCTGAAGCGTTACCTCAAGGATATCCCGCTCGTGTTCCTGCTCACCGTGACCACGGCGCCCGGCGGCGTCATCAACACCCATGGTATGTTCATGGGCGCGGAGCGCGACGCGCTTGAAGCGGCGATTGCCCTTGCGCAGAAGAAGAACGTGGATTTCTTGGAGCATGGCGTCAAGAAATGCGTGGTTTACCTTGACCCCAAGGAGTTCAAAAGCACTTGGCTTGGCAACAAGGCGGTTTACAGGACGCGCATGGCGATAGCCACGGGCGGCGACCTTATCGTGCTTGCCCCCGGCGTGGAGCGCTTCGGCGAGGACTCGGCGGTGGACGCGCTCATACGCAAGTACGGCTACTGCGGCAGGCTGAAGGTCTTGGAGCTGTTCAACAAGCCCGAAAACGCCGACCTCAGGGACAACATGGGAGCGGCGGCGCACCTCATTCACGGTTCATCGGACGGCAGGTTCAGGATAAGCTACGCGGTCAAGAGCATCTCCAAGGAGGAGATTGCTTCCGTTCACTTCAATCCCCTTGACTATGACGAGACCGTAAAGCGTTACGACCCCGAAAAGCTCCGCAGCGGCTACAACACGCTTGAGGACGGCGAGGAGATATTCTTCATTCCCAACCCCGCGCTGGGGCTATGGATAGACAAGACCCGCTTCAACGAGGAGGCGTAGCATGAAGGCTTTCATGGATAAGGACTTCCTGTTGGACAGCCCCACCGCGAGGACGCTTTACCACGATTTCGCGGAGGGTATGCCCATCGTGGACTATCATTGCCACATCAGCCCCAAGGAGATATTCGAGGACAAGCGTTTTTCGAGCATCACCGAGGTTTGGCTTGGCGGCGACCACTATAAGTGGAGGCTCATGCGTCAAAACGGAGTTCCCGAACGCTTCATCACGGGCGACGCCACGGACAGGGAGAAATTCCAAAGCTTCGCGGCGACGCTCACCCGCTGCATAGGCAACCCCATGTACAGCTGGTGTCACTTGGAGCTGAAGAGCTTCTTCGGCTTTGAGGGAGTGCTTTCACAAGGCAACGCCGACGAGGTCTTTGACCTTTGCAACAAGAAGCTGCAAAGCCCCGAAATGTCGGCGCGTGGGTTGATTCTCCAAAGCAATGTCAGGATGATAGGAACCACGGACGACCCCACGGACAGCCTTGAATGGCATGAGCGCATAAAGAACGACCCCTCCTTTGACGTGCTTGTAGTGCCGAGCTACCGCCCCGATAAGGCGATTAACCTGCACAAGGCGGGCTTCTCGGACTATGTAAAGAAGCTTGAAAAGGTCGTGGGCTTTGGGATTTCATCGCTTGCCGACATGAAGCGGGCGCTCACCGCGACCCTTGAGCGTTTCAAGGCGCACGGGTGCAGAGCCTCCGATCACGGACTTGATTACATACCGTTTTGCACGATAAGCGAAGCGGAGGCCGACGCCGCCTTGAACAAGGCGATAAACGGCGAGGCTTTGACGCTTCGTGAGATTGAGGGCTATCAGACCGCGATTCTTGTACACCTTGGACGCGAGTACAATAGGCTGAGCATAGTCATGCAGCTTCATTACGGCGCGGTAAGAAGCGTCAACAGCATAATGCTTGAGAGGCTTGGCCCCGACACGGGCTATGACTGCATAGACAACAGCTCCTGCGTACAGAGCATCGCGAAGCTCTTTGACGCGCTTGAGAGTACACATGAGCTTCCCAAAACCATACTGTACAGTCTTGACCCCAAGGACAACGCGCAGCTTTGCACGGTCGCGGGCTGCTTTGGTCAGGATAACGTGCGCGGCAAAATGCAGCACGGCAGCGCGTGGTGGTTCAACGATACCCGCGACGGCATGACGGCGCAGCTTCGCACGCTTGCGAGCCTGGGCGTGCTCAGCAATTTCGTCGGTATGCTCACGGACAGCAGGAGCTTCCTTTCCTACGCCCGCCATGAGTACTTCCGCCGCATACTCTGCAATGTCATGGGCGGCTTCGTCGAGAACGGCGAGTACCCCAACGATATAGAAACCGTGGGCGGTCTTGTCAAGGACGTCTGCTGCTTCAACGCCGAACGCTGCTTTGAGCTGTAAGGAGGCGACGCGGGCGACATTTTGCCCGAGCTTGCAGATACCATGCGGTTCTCGTAATAAAGCCGGACGACCCCGAACAGGCGCTTAAACAAGGCGAGCAAGTCAGGTTGACTTGCTCGTTTTATTTGGCGCAAGGTCATGATGTGACAACCCCGCGATATAAAGGAACGGGCAACGCGGTGAAGCGGCAAACCATACACAAGGTCATGACGTGACAACCCCGCGATATAAAGGAACGGGCAACGCGGTGAAGCGGCAAACCATACACAAGGTCATGACGTGACAACCCCGCGATATAAAGGAACGGGCAACGCGGGATGTTCCTGCATTGTCCGTTCCGATTACATAAAAAAGGGTTATTGTCGATTCCGTGTCCCGCTTCTTTGGGGTGCGGCGTCATCGCTGCTGCCGCTTGGTCTCGCGTTTTCTTCTGATATAGCCTATCAGCGCGTTTTCCTCCACCTTATTGGCGTCAATGCCGCCAAAGCCCTCGCCCAAGACCTCGCTTGCAGACGAGAGGAACATAAAGGCGGTGGGGTCGGTGCGCTTGACTATATCCTTGAGCTTGTACACCTGACGCGTCTTGACGACGACCATGAGGATATTGCGTTCGGTATGCCTGTACATACCCGTGGCCTTCTGACAGGTGACGCCCCTGTCAAGCCCCTCCATGATGGCGCGTGCAAGCGGTTCGGGGTCGGAGCCGGTGATGATGTAAAAGACCTCGGCACGGTTGACGCCGCGAATGAGCAGGTCGGTAACGTAGGAGCAGATACCCAAGGTGAGTATGGCGTAGAAGCCCGATTCAAAGGACTTAAAGACTATCATGGCGGCGACGACTATACAGCCGTCAACGACCATGAACATCTTGCCGAGGGACATATTCTTAAAGCGCGTCAACAGCAGCTTTGCCAAGAGGTCTGTGCCGCCGTCGGAGCAGTCGGCGCGCATCAGCAGCGCCGCGCCCACGCCGTAGGCTATGCCGCCGCAGATGGAGGCTATCATCATGTCGTCGGTAAGCTGCGGAAGCTTCGCGATGAGGTCCACGGCTGTCGAGTAGGTGACGGCCGAGAGCATGGTCATGGCCATGAACTTGAAGTCCTTGGCGAAGAACATCCATATAAAGAGCGGGATAGACACGATGAAGGAGAACAGTCCTATCGGCACGGTCACGAAGCTGTTGATTATGATGGCAACGCCCGACAAGCCGCCCGCGGCTATGTTGTTTCCCGCAAGGAAGAAGTCCACAGCGACGGCGTAGCAGATATTTCCGCCGAGCATACAGAGTATGCGCAGGGCAAACGCCTTGAGCTGAGCTTTATCGGGCTTCTTCATTTTCCGTTACTTGAGCTTGATCTGGGTGTAGATGATCTCGCCCAAGGTGAACACGCCGTCTATCAGTATGATAATTCCGGCGAACACGGCGGCGGCCTGCGCGGTCTTGAGCGGGCTAAAGAGCAGGATGATACCGAATATCAGCATGACTGCGGCGGCAAGCAGCATGACAATCCACTTCTTGTCCATGTTGCGCTTAAACTCCATGGCAAGCTGCAAGCGAATGACGCTGTTGACAATGATGGCAATGCCGATGACCACGCCAAAGACTGTGACAAGCTGCTTCGACCATATCATCATGAGTATGCCCAGCACGACAAAGAGGGTTCCTACGACGAGGCCGAATTGGAATTCGGCTCCGAGCTTTTTGCTTGTGAAGTAGTTGATAATCTTGAATACGCCAAAGGCCACGGCTGCTATGGCAAGCACCCAGCAGATGAACATCTGCGCGCCCAACGGCCAGATGATCAGGGCGAGCCCCAAGAGGATGAAGACAACGGCGATCACCCAAAGGGAAAGTTTGAGCTGTTTTAGTAGATTCATAAGATACACCTCCGTTTAGTCTTGTTTGTTTTCGGGTTCGGGTAGATAGTGTTCAAAGATAATGCAGTCGTAGAACTCCGCAAGAGCTTCGTGTTCATTCTCGTCCCGCGCCGTCCAGCACACCATGAACGCGCCGAGACGCTTTACAAGCTTGACCACGAACGGGCGCTTGGGCAGCCCGTAGGCAATAAAGTGCGGCTTGGTGAGAAAGTTCGTTGCCATTGTGCCCATAAGCATGGATTTCCATGCGCTGTGGTACTTGCGCCAGCCGGAGTACGGCTCGTTGAGCTGTCCGCGCATGATGAAGCGGGCTTTCTTATAGAACCAGCGGACAATGTGCGGGTCGAAGCTCTCCACGCAGTATGCGCCCTTGTACTGAAGCAGTATGTCAAGCGTCGCCGAGCATAGGGCGGGGTTGTCCCGAACGGACTTCAGCTCGACTATAAGCGGCTGCTTGCCTTCGAAAATCTCCAGTACCTCGGTGAAAAGCGGAATATGCTCCTGTGTATCGAACAGGGCAATCTCGTCAAGCTGTGCCTTGGTGAAGTCACAGATCTGCCCGTCCACACCGCAGACGCGCTTCATGCTGTCGTCGTGAAAGACCACCACCTGCCCGTCGCGGGTGAGCTGAACGTCCAGCTCCGCGCCGTAGCCGTGTTCCACCGCCGCTCTGAACGCGGGAAGCGAGTTCTCAGGTATGCTCTGATCCTTGGAATAGAGGCCCCGATGGGCAAGATTGCGGTTCTTGAAGGGGGCGGTTTGCGCGCGCTTTGGAGTCTCGGGCCATACCATGAGCATCCATATCATAAACAGCGCGGCAGCGATGGCGAGCGTCTCAACGACTATATCAATCCAATCCATGACAACCTCCGATTTCTTCTTGTCATTATACACCAATTCGGCTATAATGTACATATCTTTTACAAGGAGTTTTTTATCATGAAGCTCAACTACAAGCGTACCATCTTCGTGGGCTTTGCCTTTTTTCTCATCTGCACATTTTGGCAGGCCTACGACAGCGTTATCCCAAAGATACTGACCGACAAGTTCGGCATGTCGCAGGCAGGCTCAGGCATAATCATGGCCCTTGACAACATCTTAGCCCTGTTCATGCTGCCGCTCTTTGGCACGCTCTCCGACAAGTCCAAGAGCAGGTTTGGCAGGCGTACCCCCTTCATCGTCGTTGGAACGATAGTCGCGGTCTTGGCCTTTATCGGGCTGTCCTTTGTGGACATGGCTCAGCTCAAGAACATCACCGAGGTCTCCACGGTGGACGACCCCGCGGCGCTTGAGCTGCTCTATGAGCATGATTATCAAGAGGAGCTTATGACCCCCTCCGGCGAGGTCTACACCTTGGCGGACAGGTTCACCGAGGAGGAGTTCACCGCCATAACGTCCAAGGTGGACGGGCAGGCCAACGCTGACTACACCGACTTTGTCGTCCCCGCAAGACAGGCCTATGTGCATGAGATAACCAAGGCCAACCCCGGCACGCTAATATTGTTCATCGCGGTACTGCTTATAGTGCTTATCTCCATGGCAACCTTCCGCTCGCCCGCCGTCGCGCTCATGCCCGACGTCACCATGAAGCCCCTGAGGAGCAAGGCCAACGCGATAATCAACCTCATGGGTACCTTGGGCGGCGTCTGCGTGCTTGCGCTCGGCATGGTGTTCAAGACGGGAGCCGCCGTCAACGCCATGATGAGCTACACTGTGTTCTTCGGCATAGTGGGCGGCATAATGCTTGTCGCGCTCGCGGTATTCCTCTGGCAGGTCAGAGAGCCTAAGTTCGTAGCCGAAATGGAGCAGGACAGCATCAAGTACGGCATTGACGAGTCTGTCGATGATTCGGGCAAGGGCAGCCGCAAGCTCTCACGCGCCGAGCTGCGTTCGCTGCTTCTGATACTCGCCTCCGTCATGCTGTGGTTCTTCGGCTATAACGCCGTCACCTCCAAGTATTCCGTCTACGCGGGCAATGTGTTGAACCTTGACTTCAACACCACGCTGATGATAGCGCAGATAGCCGCCGTCATAGCCTACCTGCCCGTGGGGTTTGTCGCCTCCAAGATTGGCCGCAAGAAGTGCATCCTTGCGGGCATAGTCATGCTCACCGCAGCGTTCGTCACCGCGTCATTCCTCAGGGCGGGCAGCTCGGTCATGGTGATGAACTGTATGTTCGCCCTTGCCGGCATAGGCTGGGCCACGATAAATGTCAACAGCTTCCCCATGGTTGTGGAGTTGGCCAAGGGCGGAGACGTGGGCAAGTTCACGGGATTCTACTACACCGCGAGCATGGCGGCGCAGACTCTGACGCCCTACGCCTCCGGTCTGCTAATGGATAAGATGGGCATGACCGTGCTGTTCCCCTACGCGTCCGTGTTCGTCGGGCTCGCCTTCATTACCATGCTGTTCGTCATGCACGGCGACAGTAAGCCCACCGCCGCCAAGATAAAGGCAAAGGCATAACAGACCGCCTCTTTTGTCCGTCCCATAGTGCTGCTTCAGGATGACATGGAAGTTATAGCCACTCTCAAACCTGTTTGGCATTAACAATTGTTCCCCCTCTGTCATCCTGACTTGTTCCGCCAACAAACCC
>DAOPJM010000020.1:13299-19457 GCA_035399665.1 Clostridia bacterium | reverse complement strand
CGAAGGATCTTGAAACAAGCTTGCGGTGATAGCACCGCTCCCCCGCGTGTGACAATGCGGTTGAAGGACGTACACGGGCAGGGCTTATCGAGCGGCTAACCCCATACCAAGGGAAAAACAAGGAGGCTAATCTGTTACGGATCAGCCTCCTTGCTCAATTGTCGCCGCTCTATTCTACAAGTCCACTTCCTTATAGAAGTGCTGATAGTCCTTGGACGACTTGAAATCGCCGCCCCACTTCCAACCGTAGGAGATGAACAGCTGATAGCATAAATCGTTCTCGTCTATCATGCCCGCACGCATATTGCTGCGGTCAACATACTCCGCGCCCTCCGCGGGTGAAACGTGATCGCCCACGATATAGGGGTTCATCAACGGATTGATATCTATCGCAAGCCCGAAGGCGTGCCAAGACAGCCGCTCCGTACCCGAAACGAATCTGTAACAGAAGGACGAGCTGTTGTTTGCCGCCATGGACAGGCTGTCGTCGAATGGTTCGTCAAAGTCGTCTACCAACCTTACCGATGCGAGCGGATAGCCCGCCATGTAGAGCTGATAGAATATGTCCATGACCTCGGCGGCGACAACGCGGTTGACTATAAGCTCGCCCTCATGCTGCGTACCCTGAAAATCCACATAGAGTATATGCACATACCTAAGGTCGTCATAGCTCACGCTGTCGCTGCCCTCCGCAGGGTAGCTCGTGCCTGTGATGCGCTCCTTCAGCTCCTCGGTCAGCTTGACGTAGTAAAAGCCTTCGCAGCTCTCGTGAAAATGCACCTCAAGTCCGGCGTAGGGGTTGGGTGAGGGCGAGGGTGACGGCGAAGCCGTCCCTAACGCGGGTGCTACCGCGATGGGGACGTTGGTTTCATCAGGCTCGATCACTATGCACATGGGTTCGGCCGTGGCGACGGGGGTGGGCGTAATCACCGGCACCTCCGTCTCCATGGCTACAAGCTCGCTCCGCTTCTCTGCGGCACAGCCCAAGGACAGCACGCACAAAAGCGCGACAAGGCATAGGATCGCTGTTGATTTTTTGATATTCGAACTCAAGGTCTATGAGAGAGCGCTTGTTTTCATGTAGCCGCACGCGCCCGTGTCGAGTACGAAAACGTAGCTCCAACCATCCGCGGTGATGATGACGCCTACAAGCATACTGTCCTCATAGGTGGCAAGCACCGTGGAGGACGTAGCCGCCTTCTTGTAGAGCTTGGTACCGGCGGCAGCCAGCTTGACCTCGGTGATTGCAAGGTCGGTTTCGGCAGCTTCGGCATAGCCCCATTCGCCCGTTGAGAACACGAACACTCTGAACATCAGACTGCTGTCAACGCTGTCATAGGAGTAGGCGTAGATGAGCAGCGCGGTGTCGTCGGCAACGGTCGCGGCAACCGAGCCGGAGGTATTGGACGAGGAGTACAGCTTCACAGTTCCGCCCGCCGTTGCGGGAGCGGCCTTCGTCTCCGCGATGAACACGACACTCGTCTGATCGGCCAGCACATAGCCCGTGTTGTTGCTCGTTTGGGTCATGACCTGCACCTTGTACCAAATGTCGCCGTCACTCTCCACGATATAGCCCGTTACCGCAAGCCTGTCGCTCTCGACGAGCTTGTTGACCACGGTCGCGGAGGTGGAGCTGCTCTTGCGAAGCTTGACATTCTCCATGTCGCCGGTCAATACGGGATTGACCATGATGGGCGCGACAAGCGTTATATAGGCCTTTTGCACATAGCTGTAAGCGGAAGCGTTGATGGCGGTCTTTATCTTGTACCAAAGCTGTCCGTCCGTGCCGGTGGTGGTATCGTAGATAAGCACCTGAGAACCGCTTGTCAAGGCTTGGCAGACCTCATAGCCCGTGCCCGCGCCGTAGTAGCAATTGGCGTTGCGGTTCATGGCGCCTATCGAAACGACCTTGTCCCAGTCGGTCACGGTCGTCTCGCCCGTCTCGCCGTCGGGGAAGTCGGCGGCCACGAAGGTGCGGTTGGTGTCGGTCTCAAGCATCCAACCCTCAAGACCTGTGGAGATTACGCGAACCTTGTACCAGATGTCGCCGTCATGCTCCTTGACATAGCCGAGTATGCCTATCTTGTCGGTGGAATAGAGCTTGGCAAGCTTCTCGGCCGAGGTGCTTGATGACGCTCTGAGGTAGACGTAGCCGCCCGTCTTGGCGGGAGCGGGGTACGCGAAGTAAAGGATATAGTCGGTGGAAAGATCCACATAGCTTGCGACTATGTAGCCCTTGACCGTGGGGCTTGCGCCATTGACCTGCACATAGTACCAGCTCTGATTGGCAACCCCGTCCTTGTCGTCAACGGTGTCGAAGATGTACAGCACGGCGTTCTGTGAGACGGTGCCGAGCTTTGTGGAGTTGGCGGACGGCTCCGTCCAGATATACACTGCGGAGTTGGCGACGCCCTGAGCGCGGGTTCCGTCGGGAACACCGGCCTCCGAACCCGGAGTGGACGGCGTGGGATCCTTCAGAGTCGCTGCAAAGTCGGAATCCAAGGACGCCTCGGTGCCGTATACGAAGTAATCAAGGTACACATAGCCCGAGAACTCGCCGTCAAGCGTGATGACCTTCCAATAGTTGTCGCTCATCTCAAGCACGCCCACCTGCGTTTCGGAGGCGAACAGATGCAGCGAGGTAGAGCTTGCGGAGGTACCCTCCCTCAGGATAGTGTCGGCCTTGACGTGGACGGTCTTGAAGATTCTGCCGTTCGGGAAGTTGATATAGGTCGCGCTCCCCTCCACATACTTGATGTAGCCCTCCATAAGGGTGGAGCCGTTCGGCACGAGTACGTGCAGCCAAGCTATTTTGGTTGAGGTTTCAATCGTCTTCTCAAGGGCGTAAACCGTGGCGCCCTTCATGACGGATTTAAGCTTGGCGGTGTCGGAGGATGCGCCCTTTCTAAGGTACAGCTCCTTGGCGGTGGTGACGCCCACACCCGTGACGTCGTAGCCCGTCAGGTCGTAGCCGCCCTCATCCTTGGGAACGGTGGAGAGCTTGACGGCGTTCGCGTCGATGGATTTGCCCTTAGACACGGAGGTTGTGGTCATGTAGCCCTCGTATTTGCCGTCCATGGTGCGCACCAAGTAGACGCCGCTCACGGTGTCGATTATGCCGACGACCGTTCCGGTGGTAAGGCTCGTCAGGGGCGAACCCATGGCGGTGTCGGAGCAGAGCTTCGCGCCGTTGTAGGTGACCGTGCCCTCGTAGAGTATGCGGTCATTTGTCAAGGTGATGTAGCTCTCCGCGACGTACCCCCATGTCTCGGTGCCGGTAACGTTGATATAGTAGTAGCCTGCGTCATAGTGGTAAACATCCATGGTGGTGTCGGTGGGCAGGTATGCTATTATGTCGTAGTAGACGCTCGGACCTTTGCGAAGATTGGCGTAGCTCGCCGCTGTGACCTTGGCGTTGGCGGTCACCTTGATTGTGGTTTCCGACGCGGGGGTTCCCAGCGACCCAAGACCCACAAGGTAGCGCAGTATAGTCGCGGAGTCGGCAGAGCTTACGGTTTTGTCGCAGTTGGCGTCGGCGTTGGCGTAGCCCTGAGTGGTCAGAGTAGCGAGATCGACGAGATAGCGCAGTATGAATGACGCGTCGTTGGCGTCAACATTGCCGCTCTCGTCAGCGTCGCCGACCTTGAGCGCGGCGGACGCGGTGACGGTGAACATCGAGAAGACGAGCAGCACCGCAAGCGTCAGAGTCAGAATCCTTTTCATAAATAAGCCTCCTATGTATGGCTAATGTATAGCACACTCCAATTTATCTTACCATTCCCTAACGCTTTTTGCAAGTGTATAATATGCGAATTATTGATGAATGACCAAATGAATTACAAAAGAGCCGCGGCAAACGCCTGCCGCGACCCCGAATGAATATTCCGATATGCAAGCCGTAAGCGCTTTTATGCTGCCGAACGGTCTTGGTATTTCTTCAGCAAAGCCCGTCGCTGCTTTAATAGAACAGCTGGAAGATATCGTCCACCAAGAACCAAGCGCCGTCAATCTGCACGAAGTGGCAGACAAGCTCACGCGCAAAGTCCGTCCCCGTAAGGCTGATGGTGACGACCATGGCGGAGGCTATGCGCGAGGCGTCCACATCGTAGCCGCCGAACTCCTTTTGAATGGCGCCCAGCTCGTCCGCGTCGGCGGCGCGCTCGGACACTATGGAGTACGCAAGGTCGTTGGGCAGGTTAAGCTCCTCAAGGTTGTCCGCCATAAGCTCGTTGGCCTCGTAGAGCATCATGCCGCTGGCCGTCCAATAGGCCTCATAATAGACCATGACGACCTTCTCGGCGTCGCGCTCCCTAAGCCCCGTGACAAGGTTTTCGATCTGCTGTGTATAGCTCATCGGCTCCCAGGTGGGCATCTCGGTAGGCGGAACGGTCGCGGGAGGCTCCTCCGTTTCGGAAGGGACTTCTATGCTGTGCGGGGTTTCGGCAGGCTCATTCGTTTCCTCAACCTCGGCGGCGGGGGTGGCCGTCACCGTGACGACAACGGTTTCGGGCGAGAACAGCTTGTCCAAGGGTATGACCTCGGTCAGTATCAGTATCGCCAGTATGAGGATTACGCCCGCTAAGGCGCCTACTATAATTAAAACCTTTTTCATATTACTTCTCCTAATCTGATTGGATTCATTATACCCGCTGTCGGGGCTTTTGACAAGTCTTGAATTGTCGCTATGGCGTCCACCCCGTGACATACGACTTGGCGCCGAGTATGCGGTAAACGCTCTCCTCTAACCTTTCGCGGCTGATGACGCCGCTGTTTGCGGCGGCGAGCAGTGCGTCAAGTATGCGTGTCTGCGTGCTTTGCCCCACGCCGCAGAGTATCACGTCACCCCCCGCAAGAATGAAGCGCACGGCGGCGTCCTGCACGGAGGCAAAGTCGCTCAGCCCCTGCATGGTGAAGGAATCGGACATGACTATGCCGTCAAAGCCAAGCTCCCCGCGCAGTATGTCGGTGATGAATATGGGCGACAGCGAGGCTATATTGTCGGGGTCGATGTTGGGGTAGAGTATATGCCCTACCATCACGCCGCCCGCACCCGCCGCGACTCCGGCGGCAAAGGGTATGAGTTCATAGGAATAAAGCTGTGAAAGCGTCTTGTACACCACAGGGGTGACGGCGTGGGAATCGTCCTCTGTCGCGCCGTGTCCGGGGAAGTGCTTAACCACGGACAGGCAGCCGCCCGCTTGAACGCCCGCGATGCAGGCCGAGCCGACGCGGGCCGCGATCTGCGCGTCGCTTGAGATTATGCGTCCGCCAAGGAAGGTGGAGGATGGGTCGTCAGCTACGTCCAGTACGGGCGCAAGGTTCATGTTCACACCAATGCTCTTTAGGGTTTGGCTGATGTACTCAAACTGCTCATAGGCCAGGGCCGTGTCGTCCTTGTTGCCCAAGGTCTTCGCGGAATACAGCGAGCGTTCCCAAGTAAAGCGCGTAACCGCTCCGCCCTCAACGTCCAAGGCGATGAACAGGGGTATGTCGCTGAGGTTGTTCGCGTTGATGTCGGCGATAAGGCGTTCGGCGCGGGCAAAGCCGCCGTCCGAGTCCTTGCGCACGGTGTTCTTGACGCCGAAAAGGACTATTCCCCCGATATGGTACTTCGCCATGAAATCGGCGTAGGAGGAGGGAACACTGTCGGTGCCGTTGAAGCCGAACAGAACGAGCTGTCCTGCCAATTGTTCGACGCTCATGGCGGCGACATAGTCCGCTATGGGGTCGGCGGGAGTAGGCGACGGGGTGGGGGTAGGGGAGGGAGTGGGTTCTTCGGTGGGGGTTGGGGTCGGGGTGAGAGTGGCGGTTGGCGCGGAGGTTGCATCAACATGCCAAATGGGTTCGGCGGTAGGCGAAACAGGCGTCTCCGCATCGGGAGCGGAGGCGCAGGCGCAAAGCATGGCCGTCATGAGGAGTATCGCAATCACCCGTTTCATAACCGCTATGATACCATAAAGCCCGAAAAATGAAAAGCGATTAATATGTGACTTTTAGTCGGATAGCATGTGACCCCTATTGTCAAACAGAATGCAGTCTCTATTTAATTAAACATTCAGCTTCCTTTCGCAGGACGGAATATAACTATTATAGCAGATAGCACTTTTCTTTTATAGTAGGATAACAGTTTACTTTAATAGCCGGATAGCAGTTTACTT
>DAOPJM010000020.1:0-13199 GCA_035399665.1 Clostridia bacterium | reverse complement strand
CAGTTTACTTTAATAGCCGGATAGCAGTTTACTTCTATCGTTTGATGACTTTTGGCTTTTATTCTTGAACTGCATTTAACTTTTTATCGCTGAACAGCACTTCACTTTCATAGTCATGAAAAATAGCAAAGCAGTATAGCCAATGAGCGAGGTGCGAATACCGAACAGTCTTGATAGTGGTACCCCCCCCTTGTCATCCTTCGCTTGTCGAAGGATCTTGCCGAAAACTCAAAAGTCAAGAGACGCTCACGGCGGGACGCCCGTCCCTTCCCCCTTATCCCACGGGGGAGCGCTTCCTTCTACCGCAAGTCTGCTCCAACATCCTTCGGAGCATTGCTCCTCAGGATGACAGCGGGGGAGTTGCCCTGCCGCGAAAGCGCACAAAATAACCCTGCCGAAAAAAGCGCGCAAGGCACAGAACCGCGACACAAAACGCAGATGCTTCAGTTATTCAAGCGCGAGGCGCACAGCCTCCTTTGCAAGCAGCAGTGTCGGATCTACGCATGGCTCCTTGACGCCGTAACGTTCGAACGCCAGCGGCATTTCCGTGCAGCCAAGTACAAAGCTTTCAGCGCCCTCCTCACGGCACTTGGATAAAAACTCGCGAAACCTTTCGGGGTCAAAATCGACATTTCCTGCCTTAATGCCCCTGTATATCACGTCCATCAGTATCGCGCCGCCTTCCTCATTCGGGCAAAGCAGCTCGACGCCCGGCGCGCACAGCTCGAACGCCTTCCCGTATACGCCCGCCTTGACCGTACCCGTGGTGGACAACAGCATTACCCTTTTCATGCCGCTGTCCTTGACATATTTTGCCGTAATCCTCGGCATGTTCAGCACCTTTGTCTTGGCCGCCGCCTGAACCTCGTCATAGTAATAGTGCGCGGTGTTGCAGGCGATGAGCAGAATATCAGCCCCCGCCGCCTCAAGCCGCTTTGCAGAGCGCACAAGCTCCTTTACCGGGCTTTCCCCACCCGCGAGAATTGACGCCGTCCTGTCCGGAATCCTTGTGTTTGAGTCGATGACCGTCGGGATATGCTCCGCGTCCGAGCGTGCGGGCGTCAGCTCGACTATCCTATGGTAAAGGTCTATCGTCGCAAGCGGACCCATGCCGCCTATTATGCCTATCGTTTTCATGTTATTTCTCCACAGTAACGTTGAGCTTCTGTATAGGCGCTTCCAGACCTCGCTCGGTTGACACGCGCTTCACGTTGTCCGCTAAGGCAAGCGACAGCGGGATGTAGTCGCTCGTATTGCACCAAGCTCGAAGCAAGAAGTTGGCCTTGGAATCCGCGTATGACGAGAATACTATCAACGGTTCGGGGTCTTGCAGCACTCGCCCGTCCTGCTTGACTATCTGCCCAATAAGCGTATACACGGTTTCGGGCGGGGTGTCATAGGCGAAGCTGAACGTGAGGTCGAAGCGTCGCAAACCCTTTATCGTGTAATTGGTGCAGCTGTTGCCCGTAACAATGGAATTGGGTATCACGACCACAAGGTTTTCGGGCGTCACCACCGCCGTGTAGAATATGCCTATCTCCTCGACCGTGCCTTCCTTGTCGGTCACGGCTATGTAATCGCCCAAACGAAAGGGGTGAAAAATCAGTATCATGATTCCGCCCGCCAGGTTCGACAGCCCGCCCTGTAAGGCAAGACCTATGACCACGCCGCAGGAAGCGACGATAGCGGCAATGGACGCGGTGGACGCACCCATGGCAAGTATGCCTATTATTATCGCAAAGGCATACGCCAAGATGTAGATGCCGCTCCTGATGAATGAGCGCACACTCTTTTCTATCTTGTTGAAGCCTTTACCGCGCTCAATCCTCCTTACTATGGGCTTGACCAGCATAAGACCCACGACAAGCACCACTATGCCGAAGATGAGCCTGAAGCCAACGCTTACCATTAGATCACATATCTGATTCCAAAGATTCTGCCAAAACATTCTGTACTTCCTTTCTTGCTATATGCGTCGTTTATGTCTCATGCTGTCAGAGGGGTGTTGACGTGGGCGTTCCGGCCTTACGGGGGTATATCCCGCTTGTTGGTGCAATTTTGGTGCATACTATCAGGCTGCGCACCCCGTAGGGCGCCGCTATGTCAACTCGTTTCGCATCACACCCAAGCAAACGTAAGGCGTTCTTGGCTAAGACAAGCTCCTCATCGGGAACGCCCTTATAGCAGATACTGCTGCCTCCCACCTTGACGAGCGGTATTGTCAGCTCCAAGAGTACGCGAAGCTGTGCCACGGCACGCGACACGGCGTGATCATACGCTCCGCGATGCGCCTTGTCCCGTCCTAAATCCTCCGCTCTTGCGTGGATACAGTCGGCGGAAAGACCCAATTCCGAAAGCAGCGCCTCAAGAAAGACAATCCGCTTGTTCAGCCCGTCTACAAGAGTGAACCTAAGGTCAGGCCGCATTATCATGAGCGGAACGGATGGAAAGCCCGCGCCCGTGCCAACGTCAATGACCCTTGCGCCATGCCTTAGGTAAGGCTCCGCCGCAAGCGAATCCGCAAAGTGCTTGTACACCACATCGTTGACCTCGGTTATCGCGGTCAGATTCATCCTCTCGTTCCACTCGGTGAGCAAGCGATAGTATGCGACAAATTTGTCGCACTGCTCCTCGGTAAGCTTGGGTATGGCGGCAAACAGCAAATCTCTCATAGTGCGAACCCCCTCTTTGAATATATCAGCAAAACGCTTATGTCGGCGGGCGAGACGCCCGAAATGCGCGAAGCCTGCCCGATATTTGCGGGACGTCGCGCCGCGAGCTTCTGCCTTGCTTCCAATCGCAGCCCCTCAAGGCGCGAATAGTCCAAGCCCTCGGGTAAGGCGGTGCTCTCCAAGGTCTTCTCACGCTCTATCTGCTCGTTTTGCTTCAGCAAATAGCCTTCATAGCGCGCCTCGGTCTCTGCCTGTTCCGCCACCTCAGGTTCAATCGGCTCCAAGCAGTCGAACATCTTCAATAGGTCGGTGTAACGCACGTTTGGACGCTTCAAAAGCTCCAGAAGGCTGACGCCGCTCTTGGGGACGCTTTCACCTATGGACTCCAGATACGCGGCAAGCGCTTCACCGGGATGCACATGCGTTCCAAGCTTAGCAAGGGTTTCACATGTCATGTCCCGTTTTCGCACCATCTTATCATACCGTTCGTTGGAAATCAACCCCGTGCGCAAGCCCAGCTCTGTCAAGCGCAGGTCGGCGTTATCCTGTCGCAGCAACAGGCGGTATTCGCAGCGTGAGGTCATCATACGATAGGGTTCGGGCGTACCCTTCATGGTCAAATCGTCCACAAGTACCCCGATATAGCCTTGTGAACGCGACAAAACCAATGGCTCCTCGCCCTTTAGATAGAGCGCGGCGTTGATTCCCGCTATCAGCCCCTGCGCCGCCGCCTCCTCATAGCCCGAGCTGCCGTTGACCTGCCCTGCCGTGAACAGCCCCTCCACATCCCTTGCCATGAGATAGGGTGTGAGCGCGGTTGGCTCAAGACAGTCGTACTCTATCGCGTAGCCGAAACGCATGACCTCACAGCGGTGCAAGCCTGCCATGGTTCGGAGCATATCCACCTGCACATCCGCGGGCAAAGAGGTACTCATACCCTGAACGTACATCTCCGAGGTCGTTCTTCCCTCAGGCTCTATAAATATCTGATGCCTATCCTTGTCCCTAAAACGCACCAGCTTGTCTTCAATCGACGGGCAGTAGCGTGTTCCCGTGGCGTGAATCTTCCCGCTGTACATGGGTGAGCGGTCAAGGTTGCTCAATATAAGCCTGTGGGTCTGTTCATTGGTGTAGGTCAGATAGCAAGGCTCCTGATCCACCTCTAAAAAACCGTTCATAAAGGAGAACGCGGGCGTCGGAACATCCCCAAGCTGTATCTCCATCTCATCAAAATCGAGGCTTTCGCGCTTGACCCTTGCGGGAGTACCCGTCTTGAACCGCTGCAAAGGCAAGCCCAACTCCGTCAACGCCCCCGACAGCCCTTGCGAGCGCTGCATTCCGCAGGGGCCGCTGTCTCGTGAGAAGTCGCCTATTAGTATGCGACTTTTAAGGTACACCCCCGCCGCCATAACTACGGCTCGGCACGGATAGGCAAAGCCCTCGTCCGTAACCACGCCGGAGACATGGCCGCCCTCGGTGAGTACGCGCATTGCCTCGGATTGAACTATGCAAAGCCCCTCCTGACGTTCCAATTCGCGCTTCATGCGCTCATGATAGCGGCGCTTGTCCATCTGCGCCCTGAGAGAATGAACCGCGGGGCCTTTCCCCGTGTTCAGCATACGCATTTGAATGAGCGTATCATCGGCGCACAGACCCATCTGCCCACCCAAAGCGTCCAACTCGCGCACCAATTGCCCCTTGCCCGTCCCGCCTATCGCGGGATTGCAGGGCATCATTCCAATGCTGTCCAGGGATAGGGTTAAAAGCAGCGTTCGCTGTCCCATGCGTGCGGCGGCAAGCGCGGCCTCGCAGCCCGCGTGTCCCGCGCCTATCACGATAATATCAAAGCCTTCGCCAACAAACATACACAATACCTCATTATGATTATACCACGATGTTGCCTGGCGTTCAACAGCCGAGACGGAGCTAAACGCCGCTAATTTTGTGAAAAGGGCGCTCACCCCATGGCAGCGGTCACGGCGGCAGGGGCGAACTGCGACCACCGCACGTTTTGTGATTGATGCTTAAAATAGGGGGGGAGCGCCTCTTGACTTTCATGTTTTCGGCAAGATCCTTCGCGATAGCTCAGGATGACAAGTAAGTTCTGCCGCTCTCAAACCTATTTGGTATTCGCAATTGTACCCTCACTGTCATCCTGAGGCGGCAGCCGAAGGATCTTGAAACAAACTTGTGGTGAAAAGCGCCGCTCCCCCCCGAATTCCCCCTTTGTCATCCTGAGGCGGCAGCCGAAGGATCTTGAAACAAACTTGTGGTGAAAACCCCCGCTCCCCCGCGTGACTATCGGCGGACGAGCCGCGTTCGCCCTCTGATTTTTAGCATACAAGCCTTGACAATTTCTGCGTTTTGGGCGATACTTACGCTGAACGGAGGCGATAATTATGACAGATTTTGGCAACTTGGCGCTTGTTCAGCTCATCCTGCTTGCAGTGCAGGGCGCGATCTATTTCTTCTGCCAGTACGCCGCCAAGCACCCTCATTATGTCGGCGGTGCGTTGGATCAAAAAATCCCCTTCATCCCCGCCTTCATATTCCTATATCTGTCGTGGTTCCCGCTCCTTATCGGCGCACCATTCCTTTACGCCCGCTATGCGGCGTCAAGCTGCGCCGAATACCTTGGCGCCATTGTCGCCATGATTGCCATCTGCATCGTCGTGTACCTCGTCTACCCGACCATTATTGAGCGCCCCGAACCGCCCGAATCCCGCGGCCTTGTGCGCTTTCTTGTCGCCTCAACCTATTCGGTAGACCGCAAGTCAGTCAACTGCATTCCAAGCATACACTGTACGGTGTCCTTCTTGAACATCTATTTCGCCTTCGCCTGCCTGAACATGCCCCTCATTCTAAAGCTTGTCATGCTCGTATGGTGTCTTGGAATATGCGCTTCGACCCTGCTTGTCAAGCAGCACGCCATCATAGACATAGTTTGGGCGGCCGTTTTGACCGCCGCTTGTATCCCCATATCGATTTTCCTTTTATCGGATCCCGTGCTTAGGCTAATCTGCCGTTAAAGCTCTAAATTGCTCTGTCTCTTGGGCAGCAGCTTGCTGAACACGGGCATTTGCGACGAGTACAGCGAGAAATTTCCCGACAACACAAAGCTTATCGCGCAGGCCAGCGCGAAGTACAGCACGTTCTGCGAGCCGAACACCTCTACGGAGAGAATTATACTCGCAAGCGGGCTGTTTGTCGCGCCGCAGAACGTTGCGCAAAGGCC
The DNA here is from genome assembly GCA_035399665.1 of Clostridia bacterium. Taxonomy (GTDB): domain Bacteria; phylum Bacillota; class Clostridia; order Christensenellales; family CAG-138; genus DAOPJM01. The sequence continues at coordinate 7,292 of DAOPJM010000020.1, read as the reverse complement.
TATCGCGGCGGCAAACCCGGGGTCAAGCCCCAACAGCGGCCCCACCGCGCATCCGAAAGTAGCCCCTATGAACATGGTCGGGACTATCTCGCCTCCCTTGAACCCCGCGCACAGCGTGAGTGCCGTGAACAACAGCTTGAGTATGAAGGCGTACCAGACGCAATCTCCGCCCAAGGCGCGATAGACCACGTTCATGCCCGCGCCGTTGTAATCGCCGCTGCCGACAAGGTAGGTCAGCCCAATTATTATTGTGCCGCCCACCGCTATCCTAAGGTAAGGGTTTGGGAACAGCTTTTTGTACAGCTTGGCGCCGTTATGCATGGATTCGCAAATACCTATGCTCACCACCGCGCACATCACGCCCAGCAGCGCGACCTTCAGCAAGGTCACAAGCTCTGTGGATTCCGGCACGGTCATCAACGTATATGTGAGCGGCGCGATTCCGCAGAGCAGCGACAGCACATAGGCCGCGAGCGAAGCAGCAAGACAGGGAAGCAGCGCCCAGTTGTAAATCAGTCCGGGGCTCATGACCTCGATACAGAATATAGTTGCCGTAAGCGGAGTTCCAAACAGCGCGGAGAACACCGCCGACATTCCGCAAAGCTCCGCTATGCGCAAGCCCGATTCATCCACCTTGAACAATCTGCCTATCATGGCCGACACGCTTCCCCCGAGTTGCAGCGCCGCGCCCTCTCTGCCGGATGAGCCTCCCCCGAAGTGAGTCAAAATTGTCCCAATGAATATGGCGGGGGCAAGCTTGCTTGAGACCTTCTTGCCGTGCCTGACGCTGTCAAAAACGCCGTTCGTGCCGGTGTCGTTCTCAAGCCCCAGCTTCTTATACAAAAATACGATGACAAGTCCCAACGCGGGCAGCGCCCACAGAAAGTAACCCCACTCCTGCCGCCACTCGGTTACTTTGTCCACGCAGAAGTGGAAGCCTATGCCCACCGCTCCCGCGACTACGCCGCACAACAGCGCAAGCCCGAGCCATTTTGCCGACACCAACAGATAGCGCGCCAACAGAACGCCCTTTTCCTTAATATTTGACAGCTCCGTCCTCATGGTCTTGTTTACCTTCATTCCGCCGACCGCCCTGCGGCGTCCCGACACTCAATTTCCCCTATATCAGCTTCGCGCCGCGCCGCATAAAGCTTTCCGCGTTATCATCGCTCAACGCCTCATAGCGTTCGCCGCCGTAATAGACCGCCTTTGGTCGGAACTCCCCGACCTCACCCGCGTCAAGCCCGAAGAAGTCCCTGTCCGCGACAAAGAAGCTCGCGAGCTTGCCCGTTTCCAAGCTCCCAAGGTCAGCGGTCATGCCCATGGCCTTCGCGGGGTTTATGGTGTAGGTACAAAAAGCCTCATAGGGGCTTATCGATTCCTCATCAACATGGAACTGTGTCATTCCCTGCATTTGCAGATAAGGGTCTATGCCCTGCACGGGTGCATCCGACGACCCGCAGAGACAAACTCCCCCGCGAACGAGCGTTCTTAAGCGCTGCCTTGCAATCTGCTCAGGTCTTAGAAACTTATCGTAGCTCCGTTGAAAACGCTTGTCTATCCATGAGAATCCGGGCTGCATGGTCACGGCTACCCTGTCTTTCAATGCTGTCACCCTTTTCACAGCGGATTCAGACGGAAACTCGAAATGCTCTATGCGATGCATGGTCTTTGTGTCAAGCCGCTCATAGGCCGCGAGTATGCGGTCAATCGCCGCCGTGCCTATTGCATGGGACGCCAGGGCATAGCCCTCTTTGTCAAGCTTCTCCACCTTTTCGTTCACCGTCTCCTGCGACATATAGCAGGAAGCCGTCTCGCCCGTGTCGCCGTAGCTCTCATAGAACGCGGCGGTATGCGCGCCGACAGCGCCGTCCATCTCCCAGTCGCCGCAGCCGCCCAAACGCTTGCGCCTAAAGTACCGCTGAACCTGCAAAACGCTGTCCTCGTCAAAGCACTGCGGATACATACAGACCGCAAGGTCCATCCTTGCCGCAATCTCGGCCGTGCGCAAAAGCGCTGAGCTGTCCGCGTCCCTGCCGCCGCCCTCAAGCGCGCCCAACGCGCCTATGCCATAGCCCGCGCACTCGTTTTGCAGACGAATCGCGCCCTTTATCATGGCGTCCTCGTCCATGCACCCCGCCATAAAGCGCATAAGTCTGCCCTGATATTCCTCATGAGCCAGCCCATAATACTGTCCCAGCTTTGAAAACGGAAGTCCCAAGAGCTTCATTGCCTCGCTTGACAGCGCGGAGGCGTGACCGTCAATGGTTGAAATCATGATGGCTCTGCCGCCCGTCCACTCGTCCAGCTCCGACCTTGTGGGAAGCCTGCGCTCATCGATGGCGGCGGTGACATAGTTTGCCGCGTTGAGCAGCCTGTCCGAGCTTCTGAGGGCGGCAAAGCGCCTTATGCGCTCCGCCACTCCCTCGATGTTGTGCGGCTCCAAGCTGTTTGCGACAACCTCTGCCATGTTGAAGCAAAGCGTCGCGGTGAATATGGAGCTTACAAGGTGCATATGCGCGTCGATAAGGCAGGGGTACGCGTGAACCCCGCCGAGTGACACGCGCTCATCATAGGAACGCGGCTCGACGTCGGAAAGCTCGATTATCCTGCCGTTCTCGGTGAGCATGTAGGCAAAGCTCTCGTCCCGCGTTCGTCCCGTATGGAAAACCGCGTCGCAAAACAGCTTTTTCACACTAATTCTCCGCCTTCAAATACTTGTCAAACCACTCGGTAATCTCCTTGAGCCTTCTGACCCTGTGCTTGGGCTTGCCGCTTCGGGACAGCTCATGCGTCTCGCCATGGAACAGGCACAGCCTTGTGGGTACGCCGTGATTCACCAACGCGGTGAACATCTGCAAGCCCTCCTCCATGTTGCAGCGATAATCCTTCTCCGAGTGTATAAACAGCGTGGGCGTAGTCGCCTTGTCCGCATATTTGAGCGGCGAATGGTCCCACATCTTCTTGGGGTCGCTCCACGGGTCGGACGCCTGCTGATCGGAAGCGAAGAAGTAGCCTATGTCGGACAGACCGTAGAAGGACAGCCAGTTCGATATGCTGCGCTGCGACGCCGCAGCCGCGAAGCGATTGGTATGCCCAATTATCCAGTTGGTCATGAATCCGCCGTAGCTGCCGCCCGTAACGCCCACGCGCTTATCGTCGATGTAGGGGCAATGCTCTAACACAAGGTCTGTAAAGCTCATGAGGTCGTCAAAGTCGGTCTTGCCATAGCCGCCGCAGAGGTCCGCGAACTCGTCGCCTCTGCCGTCGCCGCCGGTCGGGTTGCAGAACATCACGACATAGCCGCGCTGCGCCCAAAGCTGCATCTCATGGAAGTAGGCCGTGCCGTAAACCGTCTTGGGGCCGCCGTGTACATCCAGTATGGCAGGGTACTTCCTGCTCGGGTCAAAATCCATGGGGTTGATGACGAAGCCGTGAATCTCCGTACCCTCGGCATTGACGAAGCTCAGGGGCTTTGGCTCGGAGTACTCGTAATCCGAAAGTGAAGTGTTGATGTCGGAAATCAAGGTTGGCTTGCCGGCGTAATCGATTTGGTAAATCTCGCCGCCCGCTCTGCCAATCTGCGCAATAACCGCAAAGCCGTCACCGTGGAACACGGCTTCGTTCACCGCGCCGTCAATGTTGGTGAAGTTCTCAATCGCGCCGCTTTGCGCGTCGATGGACATAAGCTGACAGCCCTCGTACTGCGTGTCGGTGACGTATGCCTTGCCGCCGAGAGCAAGCGGAGAAGCTATGCCCCTCGCCATGTTGATATCGCTGCCGACGCTGTTGTAGAAGCAGTGCATACCGCCGTCATAGAGCAGCCTTACATCACCTTCGTCGCTGCGGAAATACACATTGGCGTTGGTGTTCGCGCCGTGCTTTTCAGCGGTGCCGGCAAATATCATTATCCCCTTGTCCATTGGGATAACATCTGCGTGCATATGCTTTTCGCTTACGGAAATGTCCCGAACCTTGCCCGTAGCTATGTCCAGCTCCATGAGCTTGTCCTCAAGGGTCATCTTGCTTTCATAGCGCGACGCCATGAAGTACAGCTTGGATCTGTCCGCCGACAGCCGTAAGGCTCCCGTGTTCGTCCATTCGTCGGTAACAGCGGTGACAGTTCCTTCTTTATATATATACAGCCTATCACGATTCTTGTAGGTCATCCCCGCGCCATTGCTCCAGAAGGGTATTTCGTCCAGAACGTCATAGTCCTCGTCCTCCTTGACAAGAGCGGCGGCCTTCTTCGGGTCGTTCTCGCTCTCGTTCATGGCCTTTGCGAACGCGTGGGAGTAGTTGGCGGTGAAGAAAAAGTGCGTGGGGGTGATGAACTCGATACCGCCCACCGAGTAATCAAGGCGCAGAAACTCACATGCTTCGCCGCCGTCATAGGGCAGGCATTGCAGAACCGTCAGCGGTATGCCGCTCTTGGCGGTTTCCTTGTCGGCGTCACGCCTGAGGCTTGGAAAGATGATACCCTTCTCGGTGGGGTAGAAGTTTGAGACGTCGCCCGTTGAGGTCAGCTTGCGCACATGCCCGTTCTCAATCGCGAATATGTCGGAGCTGTACTTGTTGCCCTCCATGTCGGCGCTTTTGATTATACAATATAGCTTGTCCTGATAGGCTTTCAGACTCAAAGGATAGCGAAATCTGGAAAAATGCTCATAATCGACCTTTTTCATATAGTTCTCCTTCGTTTTCCTTTGATTATATCACAGCTTATCAACTATTTCAACGATAGAACAGGTTTCCGAAAATAACGCCCGTGACCACGGAAACGAGGGTCGCAAGCATTGCGACGGGGATGGTGAAGCGGGTGCGCTTGACGCCTATCGCGCCGAAGTACAGCGCCACGGTGTAGAACACGGTCTCGGACGCGCCTACCAATATGGACGCGAGGTAGCCGACCTTGGAGTCCGCGCCGTACTTAAGCATGATGTCAGAGTTTATCGCCATTGCCGCACTGCCCGAAAACGGTCGGAGCAGCACCAAAGGAAGCAGCCTCACGTCAAAGCCTATCGGGTCGCACAGCGGCTCAAGCAGGCGTACAACGAAGTCCATAGCGCCGCTCTCGCGGAACACGCTTATCGCAATGAGCATGGCGGCAAGACAAGGGAGTATCGTGCCGATGAGCGGCAGCGCGCCCGTCGCGCCCTCACAGAACGCTGAGAACACGTCTACTCGCCGTATCAGCGCGTACAGCATGACAAGTAGTACAAAAATTGGGACAAGCGCGGATATCATGCTTGCGGCAGGAGCTTGCAGCAGAGCACGGCGACGATGGTTGCGCAAGCGGAGGACAGAAAGGTGGGCAGGACTATGGAAGCGGGCGCGGTACTGCCGCAGGCTTGGCGCAGAGCGATAAGCCCCGACGGGAGCAGCTCAAGGCAGGAAGCGTTGATACACAGGAAAACGCACATCTCATAGGTGGCGATATTGGGCTTGGGGTTGTTCTTTTGCATCAGACGCATGGCCTCGATACCGTAGGGGGTGGCGGCGTTGCCCATGCCGAGCATGTTGGCTGAAATGTTCATGGATATAGCGGCGGCGGCCTCGCCCGCATTAGGAAACAGGAAGCGCATCGCGGGTGAAAGCAGCTTTGAAAGGCCGTCCATCAACCCGCTTTTCTTGACTACGCCCATGAAGCCCATCCAGAATATGTATGCTCCGCACATGGAAAGGCAGAGGGTCACGGCCTCGCCCGCGCCGGAAAGCAACGCGTTCAGCGCGGCGTCTCCGCCCTTTGTTATGATCATCACGACAATGCCCACGGCGAGCATCATAACGAATACGAAATTCATGTGACAGTTTATGCCGAACTTGAACGGTATAGACGCAAGGTGCGGTGGAAGCGGCTCTTGACTTCTGAGTTTTCAGCAAGATCCTTCGACTTCGCTCAGGATGACAAAGGGGGTGGTTGACGATGCAAACACATCACAGGTTGCATATTTGGGCAATAAACCTTCGCCGTCATCCTGAGGAGCGACAGCGACGAAGGGTCTTGAAACAGACTTGTAATAATAGCTGCGCTCCCCCGTGGGATAAGGATTGCCACGAAGGGAAGCGGCTCTTGACTTCTGAGTTTTCAGCAAGATCCTTCGACTTCGCTCAGGATGACAAAGGGGGTGGTTGACGATGCAATAATACCATAGGGCAAGTGTCATTGAAAAAACCACTTCCGAAGAAGTGGTTCATTCTGGCAGGGGCAGTAGGGCTCGAACCCACAAGAACGGTTTTGGAGACCGCTATGTTACCATTACATCATGCCCCTTCGCACCCGAATAATGTATCATACACGTTGCTTTTTGTCAATATCAATTTTGCTTCCAAGTAAAAAAGTACGCAAAAGGGCAACCGCCGAGGCGGCTGCCCTTCCACATTTAGTTCAAAGGTTTACGGCGTGGTCCAATCGCCGGGAAGCTCGATCTCCGTAGAGCCCGAAGGATCCGTAGTGACGATATTGCCGCCCTCGTTAACCCAGTTCACAACACTCGAAGTAACAACGTCATTAACGTCCAACTCAAGCTGCTTCATGCTCGGTGCTTCGTACTTCTTCATTTTCTCATCCTCCTATTGTTCATCCGGGAACACTATGGAGCTGCCGTCCGCGATGATGCCGGCGTAGGCTTCAAGTATCCTCTGAACACTGTTGTACTTCTGGATGCCGCAGTTGTTGTACGCGCCATCAACGGTCGCACCCTCCACGATGAACGGGCGGAACACTACGTCCATTGCCTCATTACCGGTCATGCCCGTGATGGTCACGGCAAAGGTAATGGTTCCGTTCGCCGCGCTGTAATCAAACACCTTAATGCCCGATTCTCTGAGCGTCGCAACGAACTGCGCAACGTCCATATCCTCATACTCCGCGAGCCATTTGAAGTTAGCAAGCTCCACAGCCCTTGTGCCGGTAGGATCACCGTTGTTGTCCAACAGCTCGGGGTTGTCGGCGTTAAAGTTGTGCTTCGCGTTGACGAGGAAGTAGATATTGACCTCATCGCCGACGTCGAAGGAAGCCTTCAACGTTTCAAAGTCGAACTGCACGCCGAAGCGGATTGCGCTGCCGTCGGTCTTGGCCTGTGCGCCCAGGTTGGTGGGTGCGACCATCGGGACTACCGTCTGCGCAAGAAGGATTTCTCCGCATACGGAACAATGCGAACCCTCTGTAAGACCTGTTGAGGTGTAGGTCGCGGGTATGCCCTCATCGACGACCACCGTGTGTCCGGTCGCAGGAATGTCTTCCGTGTATGTGCCGCCGCAGACGGAGCAGGTGTAGGTCTTAACGCCCG
>DAOPJM010000019.1:0-34195 GCA_035399665.1 Clostridia bacterium | reverse complement strand
GTCAAGGGGCGCTCACGGCGGGACAATCACTAAAATGCAGGGGCGAAAGGCGGGACAATCACTAAAGCGCAGGGGCGAACGGCGTTCGCCCATCCTTATCCCACGGGGGAGCGTCCCTATCACTACATCTTCCGCGCACGTCAAAGGGAGGCCTTGCGGCCTCCCCTCATCTTGTTGTTCTCTTGTTAGTCCAAGATATCCGTCATGGTTGCAAGCATAACCGCCTTGATGCTGTGCATACGGTTCTCCGCCTCATCAAACACCACGGAGTGCTTGCTGCGGAACACCTCGTCCGAAACCTCCATCTCGTTCAGACCGTACTGATCGTGAATCTGACGGCCCACCGCTGTCTCCAAATCGTGGAACGAGGGCAGGCAATGCAGGAATACAACATCGGGATTGCCGGTCTTTTTAAGCATATCCATCGTTACCCTATACGGCTGAAGCTGCGCTATGCGCTCCGCAAAGTGCGCTTCCTCGCCCATAGACACCCACACGTCGGTGTAAATAGCGTCCGCGCCCTCAACATCGTCGATGCTCTCGGTTAAGGTAATCTGCCCGCCCGTCGTGGCGGCCAGCTCGCGCATCTCCTTCACAAGCTCGTCGGAGGGGAACAGCTCACGCGGGGCAAGCCCTACAAAGTGCATACCCATCTTGGCGCACCCTATCATAAGCGAGTTGCCCATATTGTTCCTTGCGTCGCCCGCGTACACGAACTTAACCTGATTCAAGGGCTTCTTTACATGCTCCTCTATGGTCATAAGATCGGCCAGCACCTGTGTCGGGTGATACAGGTCTGTAAGTCCGTTCCACACGGGTACGCCCGAAAACGCCGCCAGCTGCTCGACCACGCGCTGTTCGAAGCCGCGGTACTCGATGCCGTCATAGAAACGTCCCAGAACACGGGCGGTGTCCTCAAGGGACTCCTTCTTGCCCATCTGACTGTTGGTGAGGAAGGTGACGTTCGCGCCCTCGTCAAAGCCGGCCACCTCAAACGCACAGCGTGTGCGGGTGGAGGTCTTGTCGAACAGCAGTACGATGTTGCGGTTCTTCAGGCGCAGCGGAAACTCACGGCGGAGCTTCTCGGCCTTGACTTGGTGTGACAGATCCAATAGCTTGCGGATCTCATCGGGGGTATAGTCCAGCAGTGTCAAATAACTTCTTCCTTGGAACATGGTGTCGGTTTCCTTTCTAAATTTAGTTATCGATAGCGTCTCTGATAAACGGCATACTCATGCAGCGCGGGCCGCCCCTGCCCCTTGACAGCTCGGCGGAGGGTATCTCGTGTACGATTATGCCATTTTCGCGCAGTATTCGGTTTGTGACATAGTTGCGCGAATAGGTTATTACCTCGCCCGGAGCTACGGCAAGCGTGTTCGCGCCGTCGTTCCACTGCTCCCTTGCGGCGTCGATTATCGACCCGCCGCCGCAGCGAATAAAGCGAATATTGTCAAGCCCCAGCGCCTCCTTCATGACGTCGGCCACATCATGCTCGGATTCGTGTATGACAAGACGTCCGTTGTTCTTGGTCAGCACAAAGCTACGCATAGAGGTTCTTATATTCGGGTGAATGACAAAGGCGTCCCTGTCCACCATGGTCATAACGGTGTCAAGATGCATAAATGCGCGGAGCTTAGGTATATCCAGCGCGATTATACGGCGAATGCCCGTCTTTTCACATATAAGTCTGTTGGCGATAAGCTCGACCGCCTGCGCGGATGTGCGCTCGGACATACCTATCGCGATGGTGTCGGAGGTCAAAACAAGCACGTCTCCGCCCTCGATGTTATGGACGTCGTTGCGGTCATGATACTTTGTGACCCACTTGTACACGGGATGATACTTGAAAATGTACTTTGCGAACAGCGTCTCGCGCTGGCGCACATTGTTGGCCATCTTGGAAATCAGCACGCCGCTCCCCACATTGGAGAAGGGATCGCGTGTGAAATAAAGGTTGGGCATGGGATCTACATAGAACGGGTACTGGTCGTCAAGATAATCCACAAGGTGCCTGCGCTCAACGCCGTCAAGCTGGGACTTGCGCACGCCGCCCGCCATAGTCGCGATAAGCTCGGGTATGGGCAGGGACGAAAGGTAAGCGTTTACCGCCTGCTCCGCGCCCGAAGCGTTGATATTCGCCTCGCGGACATACTCCCAAATAATCTCCTCACGGGCATTGCCGACAGTCAGGGCCTGCGCAAGCAGCTCGTCCAGATAAAGCACCTCGACCCCGCACTTTCTCAAGGTATCGGCAAAGGCGTCATGCTCCTGCTTGGCGTGTACCAAATAGGGTATATCGTCAAACAGCTGCCTCGTGAGATACTCAGGCATGAGGTTCTCAAGCTCCTCGCCGGGGCGATGAAGCATCACCTGTCGCAGCTTTCCCACTTCGGAACGTACACTGATGGGGTTTGTCATATTCCCTCCTTATTCACCTGTGAAGAATTCTAATATGCCAAGGTAAATACCCTTGGCCATGAGCTTCTGAAACTCCGGATCTACAAGCTTCGCCTCGTCCTCGGCGTTGGTGAGATGCCCCATCTCGATATTGACTATGGGTCGTTTGCACCAGTTGAAGCCCGTCTGTTCCGATCGATAGGTAAGCCCGCCGTCCCTTTCGGCGAGCATTGTAAGGCCCGTGGTCTTACAATAGCTGCGGATTATGCACAGAGCAGCCTCTATGTTCAGCTCGTACCAGTCGGTTCTGCCCTCGGTCGGCACAAGCATGAACGCCCCGTGCTTGGAGTGGTCGTCACTGCCGTTGCAATGCAGCCTGACGGCAAGGTCAACCATATGCTCGTTAAAGAGCAGCGCCCGCTCCATGTTGGATATGCAAACATCGTTCACCGTTCGCGTCATTATGACCGTCGCTCCCGCCTCCTCAAGCATGTCGCGAAGCAGCAGCCCGACCTGAAGGTTGACCTCGTATTCATATATGCGCGTAACTATGCCGCGTGTTCCGCCCGCAACCCTCTGTTTTGTCGTTAACGACCCCGGCGCTACGGGTTCGGGGTTGGGATCGTAACGCTGCTGATGCCCCGGGTCAAGCCCGATAACCTTGCCCGCAAGCGGCGCGGGCGTCGCTGTCGGCTCCGGTGTAAACGTGGGTACCATGGTTTGCGCCGCAGACTGCGCGGTCTCGGTCGGCAATTCAATGACAAGCGTTACCGGCTCCATGGTCGGCGCTGACGTTGAGAACGTAACCGTAAGCTCGGTGGGCGCGGGTGATTCTGCCGCAGGGCTTTCCTCGGTGACTGCGCAGGCAAGAAGGCCGAGCCCCACAGCCAACAGCAGCATTATCGCAATCACCCTTTTCATAAGGCTATTTTAACAAGGTTTTGTAAATAAATCAATACAATTCTATAAAGAATCTTTATTAGCGTAATGCTTATATTTGTTGTCATTATGCATTCGCCTGTTCTTTGAAATTGCGACAAATACTAACACATTAAGTGTATACGGTATTCCGGCGCAAACGCTTTTCAGACCTTTGACGGTGATCAGGCGGGGGTTTGCATTGTAAAATATCGAGCGGTGACGGCATAGGCGGTGTTTATATGGTATAATGACCCTATGCAAAAGAAGTGCGGGCGAAGGGCGTCCTCCGTCAACATAGACGACAGACCGCCGATACAGCTTTCACAGCTCCTATTCCCCTCAGGCTATCGATGTATGCTGTGCAGACGCTACCGCCCACTGACCGCCGAGGGGCTGTGTGACGAGTGCCGCGAGCTTATGCACCCGATTCATCTTGCGCAAATGCCCCCGTTTGTGGATTCCGCGGTCTGTGCTGTGGGCTACAACTACGACACGCGGCCTGCCGTTTCGCTTATGAAGCAGGGCGACAGCGTCTACTTTCGCTATTTCGCGGAGCATATCGAGATTCCCGATGAATGGAGGGTCGAGCTGCTTGTACCCGTGCCCGTGCATCCGATGGATTTCTTCCTCAAGGGCGGCTTTTCGCCGGCCGAGGAGCTTAGCCAAAAGCTGTCCGTGCTTTACGGCATACCTTCCGTTGGCCGCATGGTCAGAAAGATCAAGCGCACCCCGCAGCAGAAAAGCAAGGACGCCCTTGAACGCGCCTCCATGGGCTTTGACGTGTTCGAGGCAAGCCCGTTCTGCGAGGGAATGACCGTTGCGATAGTGGACGACCTTTGCGTTACCGGAACTACGCTTTCGCGCTGCGCCTACGCCCTTAAGCAGGCGGGCGCAAAGCGCGTTTTCGCGATATGCGCCGCCATAAGACGAGATTACGAATAGGAGACTTGTATGTTCACCCCATTTCACACCACCCGCCTTGTCTACCGCAAGGCAAGACCCGATGATATTCCCTTTGTTATGGCCATGGAAAGACACCCTGACAACCGTGATTTCCTGTGGCAGGGCAGCCTTGACGACCACCTCTCTGAGCTTGCCGACCCCGACCAGCTCATATTGATGATGGACGACGTAACCAGCGGCGAGCGTGTCGGCTATGCCTTGATCCGCTTTTTCCGCAAGGCGGACGTGTTCGAGCTTCGCCGCATCGCGCTCAACCGCAAAGGCGAGGGCTACGGTACGGAAGCTATGAAAGCGCTTATCACATATGCGTTCACGCAATGCGGCATCAACCGCTTCTGGCTCGACGTTTACCCCGACAACATAAGAGGAATTCACCTCTATGAGAAGCTCGGAATGCACCGTGACGGCGTCCTGCGCCAAAGCGATAATACCGACAGGGGCAGGCTGGATCAGATTATATACTCGCTCCTCAAAAGCGAGTTCGACCCCGTCAAATACGGCTGTAAGCAATAAAGGCAATAAGCTGATGGGATGCCGTGGGGCGCCGCCCCGCGCCTGCTGTCATGCAATTATGCTCCGCCAGCCCGCCCCCGCTGTCATCCTGAGGAGCAATGCGACGAAGGATCTTGAAGCAGACTTATAGGGGATAGGAAACGCTCCCCCGCGGGATAAGTTGTTCCCGCCGTGAGCGCCCCTTGACTTTCATGTTTTCCCCAAGATCCTTCGCAAGCTCAGGATGACAAGGAAGTTACAGCCCCTTTCAAACCTATTTGGTATTCGCAATTAACCCCCGTTGTCATCCTGAGCGAGGGTTTTATTGCCTTACATGGTCGCACCGTGATTTGATTATTCGCCGGCGCTTCGTCCTCACGCGTTAAATGTTCATGCGCATCGCACGTTTTTCAAACATTCTGCGCTTGTCAATAGCCCTAAAATATGGTATCATGCTGATAAATAAGAGAGGTTATGGCTATGGACGAGATTACAGCGCTTTGGCTCAAGGCCAAGGAATACATCAGACCGCAGATTACGGGCGTCAGCTTTGTAAAGTGGATAAACAACCTTGAGGCGGTCATCAATCAAAACAACATTCTGGTGCTTCAGGCGTCGGACGACCTGACAAAGCAGACCATTGAAAAGTACTATTTCGATATCGTGAGGGCGGCGGTCATTCGCGCCAATCCCTCTATACTCGATATACTCCTTATCCTTCCCGGTCAGCGCAAGGACTTCATCAAGATTGCAACCGACAACGGCAACAACACGAACACCCTTTCGCTGAACCCAAAGTACACCTTTGAAACCTTCGTCGTGGGCGGCTCCAACCACTTTGCCAACGCCGCCGCCCTTGCCGCCGCCGAAAACCCCGGCAAGGCCTACAATCCGCTTTTCCTCTACGGGGGCGTGGGCTTGGGCAAGACCCATCTTATGCAGGCGATCGGCCACTATGTGCGCGAGAAGAACCCCGGTGCAAGCGTCCTTTACATCACCTCCGAGGTTTTCACGAACGAGCTTATAGAGTGCCTCAGGGCGGGCAAAAATATGGAGTTTCGCAAGCGTTACCGCAACGTTGATGTGCTGCTGATAGACGATATTCAGTTCATCTCCGGCAAGCAGCAGACGCAGGAGGAGTTCTTTAACACCTTCAACACCCTGCACAACGCGGGCAGGCAGATTGTCATTAGCTCCGACCGCGCGCCCAAGGAGATTACGGGCATTGAGGACCGCCTGCGCTCCCGTTTCGAGTGGGGGCTTATCGCGGACATTCAGCCTCCCGATGTGGAAACCCGTATCGCCATACTTCGAAATCGCGCCCTCATCGAGAACGCCGAGGTTTCCGACGATATCATAGGCTTTATCGCGGAGAATGTTCAGAGCAATATTCGTCAGCTTGAAGGCAGCCTGACTACCGTAATAGCTTACTCAAGGCTCAAGGGCAGACCCTTGAACATCGCGCTTGCAAGGGAAGCCCTAAAGGAGATTATTCCCAAGGTCAAGAAGGCGGAGCTGAATTGCAGCTTTATAAAGGAAACGGTAGCGTCCTATTTCGGCGTACCCCTGTCGTCCATGCTTTCACAGAGGCGGGACAAGGAGGTCGTAGTCCCAAGGCAGGTTTCTATGTACTTCTGTCATACCCTGCTGTCGCTCCCCTACAAGCGCATCGCGACGGAGTTTGACCGCACGGACCACACCACGGCCATATCCGCCTGTGAGCGGATTTGCAGCATGATCGAGCAGAATCCGGAGTTTGCCGCCAAGGTTGAGGACATACAGAAGTTAATTTTGGATGGCGCATCCCTGTAAGGGCGGTTTTATGCATTGTCCCTTTTCCACATTCCGCTGTGGATTGTAAAGTGGACATATTGTGCATAAGTCGGACTTCACGGATAACGTGGATAAGCCCCCTACTTATCCAACATCTGTACACAGGGGATGCCCACAGCCTAAGCTTAGCTGTTATCGGCGGTTTTCCGCTTTTCCACAGTTTCCGAAGGGACTACTACTGCTTCTTCTCTAAATAATAACTAAAGGGTGTAGGCAGAGCGCGGACACGCTGTGGACAAAAGACTTGCATGAAACGAAAGGATGAAGCATATGAAGATTACGATTAACACGAAGGACTTGATTGACGCGGTTGCGGCGGTAGCCAAGGCGTTGCCGATTCGAACCACCATGCCCGTGCTTGAGGGCGTCTATATAAAGGCGGAAGGCGGCACGGTGAGCTTTACCTGTTCCGACCAGCTGTTACAGAAGGACTGTGTTGTAAACGCCGTCGTTGATGAGGAGGGGGTTTGCTCCGTAAGGGGTAAGCTGTTCTTTGAGATAGTCAAGAAGCTGCCCGCGGTTGAAACCGAGATCGAAACGGAGGGCAGGCGGATGAGCCTAAAGAGCGGCGGAACACAGAACAGAATGCCCTGCATTGATTCCGACGGCTTTCCCTATATGCGCTGCGGCGATGAGAGCTGCAGTCTTGTCATGGACAAGGATTTGTGTCGGGAAATGATTATGAAAACCTCGTTCGCGGCCGCTCCCGATGATGCAAGCAGACCTTTCTTAACGGGCGTGCTTTTGGACGTCAAGGACGGATTTATCAACTTTGTAGCTACGGACTCGTTCCAGTTTGCGTTGCAGAGAAGAAGAACATCCGTTCCCTTGGAGGACACGCGCACCATAGTTCCCGCCAAGGCCATAAACGAGATAGCAAGGATGGCGGAGAGCGCACAGGAGAATGTGGAGCTTGTGATAAGCAACACCCACGTTCGCTTTGACAACGGCGTGGAGAAGCTCACGGCAAGGCTTATAGACGGCGATTTTATCAATTATGAAAGGCTGCTGCCCACGAATTGTACCACAAGGATACTTGTCGAAAGGGAAAGGCTCATCGCGGCGGTTGAGCGCGCACAGCTTATGGCGCGTGAGGGAAGCAATTGCGTGACCATGGTGATTCATGAGGAAAGTATTATGATCTGCGCTGAAAGCATAGTCGGCAGGGTTGAGGACGAGCTTCCGGTTCAGCTCATTGGCGAACCGATGACGATTTCCTTCAATCCGAGGTACTGTTTGAACATCATGAAGGTTATCGAGGACGAAGAACTGTTCATGGAGTTCAACGGGCCGTTCAAGCCGTGCGGCGTCAAGCCAATACAGGGGGATGATTATGTGTATCTGATCGTTCCGGTGAGAGTGTAAAAGGGAAAAGGTTTTTGCGGCGGGTTAACCCCGCCGCTTTTGCTGTGTAAAGGAGAGAATTATTAAAAAGGGCGAGGGCGGGGAGACACTGCATTTGTGATTGGTAAGGGGGAGCGCCCCTTGACTTATAAGTTTTCTGGAAGATCCTTCGCTATGGCTCAGGATGACTAAGGGGGTTGAAGGGCGGATAAAGAAAGGGTTTGAGAGCGGTTAAACCTCGCTGTCATTCTGAGGAGCAATGCGACGAAGGATCTTGAAACAAGCTTGCGGTGAAAGCTCCGCTCCCCTGTGGGACAAAGAACATCCGAACGCGGCACACCCTGTATTTTGCCAACACCAAAGTGCCGCGACGCCCACATTTACAAATCTTTTTCACCTACGTCTTTATTTCCGCCCTCGGCTCTGATATAATCAAGCAAGGAGGATGTAATATGTATCTTGCCTCTTTATGGAAGGACTTTGCGGTGTTGGACGCCGGCAACGGCAACAAATTGGAGCGTTGGGGCGAATATACCCTTTTGCGCCCCGATCCTCAGGCTGTTTGGACAATGCCCGATCACGACGCTGACGCCGTATACATAAGAAGCGACAAGGGCGGCGGCTATTGGAGCTTCATGCGCGATTTGCCCGACAAATGGACTATAAGCTATCGCGATCTTCGCTTTGTTGTGCGCCCCACCGGGTTCAAGCATACGGGCTTATTCCCCGAACAAAGCGTGAACTGGGACAAAATGCGCTCGCTTATTGAGCCTGAAGCGCAGTCGCGCCCCGTTAAGATACTCAACCTTTTCGGCTACACGGGCGGCGCTACCTGCGCCTGTCTCAAAGCGGGCGCACAGGTTGTACACGTTGACGCCGCAAAGGGTATGCTCTCTTGGGCAAGGGACAATGCAGCGGAAAACGGCCTTTCAAACGCTCCCGTGCGTTACATCGCGGACGATTGTATGAAGTTCGTTCAGCGCGAGAAGCGGCGCGGCAATACCTATGACGGAATACTGATGGACCCGCCGAGCTACGGCCGAGGCCCCTCAGGCGAGATGTGGAAAATTGAAAACGACCTTTACCCTCTCGTCCTTGCCTGCGCCGAGCTGTTGAGCGAAAAACCCTTATTCTTCCTTATAAATTCCTACACGACGGGGCTTGCCCCCACCGTGCTTTCAAACGTTTTGACAACAGCTCTGCTAAACGGCAGGGTCGAGGCGGGCGAGGTCTGCCTTCCCATTGAGCGGGACAAGCTGGTTCTGCCCTGCGGCTCATCCGGATGGTGGACGCCGTGAGCTTCACTCCGACAATACTATACGAGGACAACCACCTTCTTGTGGTCGAAAAGCCCGTGAATATGCCCGTTCAGGCGGACGCAAGCGGAGATCTTGACCTGTTGACCGCCCTAAAGACTTATATTAAGGAGAAGTACAGCAAGCCCGGCGAGGCCTATCTTGGGCTTGTTCACAGGCTTGACCGACCCGTTGGCGGAGTTATGGTCTTTGCCAAGACCTCCAAGGCGGCGGCGCGCCTGACCTCTCAATTCAAAGGCAGGGAGGCCCAAAAACGCTATACCGCCATAGTCGAGGGCTATCCAAGGCCCACGGCCGAGTTGAACGATTGGCTCTGTAAGGACGAGAGCACAAACACCGTTAGTGTCGTTACGGAGGACGCAAAGGGCGCAAAGGCGGCCGCCTTGCGCTATACCCTTTTAAGGCAAGAGGGTAAGCTGTCGCTTCTGGACGTGGAGCCAAGGACGGGCAGACCGCATCAGATACGGGTTCAGCTTTCACACGCGAATTTGCCGATATTGGGCGATCAGCGGTACAATCATTATTCGGAGACGGGTTCGCAGATACGGCTGTGGGCGTATTCGCTGACCGTCAAGCACCCCACGACGGGCGAGACTATGAGCTTCTTTTCCATGCCTAAGTGGAAGGAGTTCAAAACGCAGCTGAAATATCTCCCCGCATACTCGGTGTGCTGTGCCGTATTCGAGAACGACGAACTGTTGATAGTTGACAAGAAGTCCGGCGTAGAGGTTGAGGAGGGCTTAACGGCGGAGCTGTCCGCGATAGAGTCGGAGCTTTACGCGGTGCATCGTTTGGACGCGAACACCGAAGGGCTTGTGGTATTCGCCAAGAATGAAGCGGCAAGGGACAGGCTGACGGAAGAATTTCGTGAACGCAGGGTGCATAAATGCTATCACGCGGTGGTCACGGGCTATATGGCGGGCGCGGGTAAGCTCACCGATTACGCCTTAAAGGACGAAAAGAACGCGACAGTGCGCATATGTGACGCGAACACGCCGGGAGCTGCCGTGATGGAGACCGAGTTTGTATGCATGAACGCCAGACAGAACCCCGATTTGACCTTAGTCAAGCTGCTCCCCAAGACGGGCAGGACGCATCAGCTTAGGGTACAGCTTGCGAATGTCAATCATCCGATAGTGGGCGACGACAAGTACGGAAACCGAACCGTGAACCGTGAACTGAAGGCTCGCCGTCAGCTGCTGCTTGCGAAAAGCATAGATATAGACGGAGTTTTTGCCGAAAGCTGTAAGGAGTTCGACCTTGATTTATTCGGATAAAGCGGCGCGATACCGGGAGCGGACAGCAGCCCTCTTGGGTGAAGAAGCCATGCGAAGGCTGAAGGACAGCTTTGTCGCGGTGGTGGGCTTGGGCGGCGTCGGCGGGAGCTGCGCGGAAGCGCTTGCAAGGAGCGGCGTTGGAAGATTGCTGCTGATAGACGGCGATATTGTAGACGAAACCAATCTGAATCGCCAGGCGGCCGCCGCTGAATCGACCCTTGGCATGAAAAAGACCGAGGCCCTGAGTTTAAGACTTAGGGACGTTTCACAGGCGGAGCTTACGTTGGTTTCGGAGTTCGTCAACGCGGACAACGCCGAAGGGCTTATACCGCCCGAGGTGGACTTTGTGGTGGACGCGGTGGACGACATGGAAGCGAAAATCGCCCTTGCAAGGCTAATTGTTTCACGTGAAACATTATTCGTAGCCTGCATGGGCGCGGGTCGAAGGCTCGACCCATCGGGCTTTAGGGTCATGGACGTGATGAAGACCACAAACTGTCCCTTGGCGCGGCGGTATCGAAGGGAGCTTCGGGCCGCGGGTATAGCGCACGTCCCCGTTGTGGCGTCCGACGAAACGCCGATTGACACGGGCGGACAGCTGGGCAGCTTCGCGCCCGCGGTGAACGCGGCGGGATTGGTCGCGGCGGCATTTGTGATACGAACCCTTTGCGGGCGATAGAATAGAGACAGGCAGGGCAAGACCCCGAATCCAAACGACACAGAAAGGAAGAAAAATGAGCGCATACGAAAGGTATTCCGAATGGTTGGCAAGTCCGGACGTTGACGACAAGACAAAGCAGGAGCTGCTGGACGTCAAGGACAACATGAACGATCTCATAGATCGCTTCTACACGGAGCTGGAGTTCGGCACGGCGGGCTTGCGCGGCGTATTGGGCGCGGGCGACAACAGGATGAATATCTATGTCGTCAGGAAGGCGACAGAGGGTGTTGCACGTTGGCTTGACGAGACCGTGGAGCATGAGAAAAAGGTAGTGATTGCCTATGATTCTCGGCATATGTCCAACATATTCGCCAAGGAGACAGCCTGCGTTTTGGCGGCGCACGGCGTCAAGGTTTTCCTGTTTGAGACGCTGCATTCTGTGCCTCAGCTCTCTTTCTCGGTGCGCTATTTGGGCTGTGACGCGGGCGTGGTAATCACCGCGAGCCACAATCCCCCCAAGTACAACGGCTATAAGGTTTACGGCAGAGACGGCGGTCAGGTTGACCCCGACAACGCGGCCGCGATTACCGCCAAAATACGCGAATCGGAGGATTTCAGAACCGCATACATGGACTTTGACGAGGCGGTCGCAACGGGCGCAATAACGCTCATAGGCGAGGCGGTGGACAGAGCCTATTATGACGCGGTCAAGACCCTGCTGAACAATCCCGAGCTGCTCCGCGAGAAGGGCGGCGAGCTTTCCATGGTTTACACGCCGCTGCACGGTTCGGGCATGGTGCCTGTGACCACACTTTTGGGCGAGATAGGTATTACAAAGCTCACGGTGGTACCGAGTCAGGCGCAGCCGGACGGAGATTTTCCCACCGTTTCCGCGCCCAACCCTGAGAACCCGGAGGCGTTCGAGAAGGCGATAGTGCTTGCGAACCGCGTCCGCGCCGACGTCATACTTGCCACAGACCCGGACTCCGACCGCTTGGGCGTTGCCGCGAGGAAGCGTGACGGCAGCTTTGCCATACTTACGGGCAATCAGATAGGCAGCATCCTTGTGCATTATATTCTGAGCGCCAAGCGCGATCGCGGCGAGCTGCCCAAGGACGGGCTGGTCGTGCGCTCACTCGTGTCCACAAGGCTTGCCGACAACATATGCAAGGCGTTCGGGGTTCAGATGCGCGAGGTTATGACGGGATTCCGCTTCATCTCCGAGTGCATTGAGGAATGCGAAAGGAACGGCACACCGACCTTCCTGTTCGGCTTTGAGGAGAGCTACGGCTTCTTGGCGGGCGGGTTCTCGCGTGACAAGGACGCGATAAGCTCCGCGATGCTGATAGCCGAGGCCTGCTGCGTCTATCGTCAGAGGGGCATGACCCTGTATGACGCGCTGGAGGAGATTTACCGCGAGTACGGTTATTATAAGGAAAAGGTCAAGTCCTACACGCTTGAGGGCAAGGCGGGTACAGAGCGCATAACCGAGACCATGGACAAGCTTCGCGCACAACAGATGTCCATGCTTGGCGGATCGCGCATAACAAAGATTGAGGATTTCAGGGCAAACGCGCCTGAAGGTATGCCAAAATCGAACGTCCTGCGCTACACGCTGGATAAGGGCGGCAGCATAGTTGTAAGACCTTCCGGTACCGAGCCTAAGCTGAAGCTGTACATCAGCGCGGTCGCAAACAGCGAACAGGCCGTGGACACCATTTTGGATGAGATCATGCAGGACGCCGACCATGTGCTTGGCATATGGCTGTATGGCGGCGCGGCGCCCAAGACGAAGTTTCGCCATAAGAGCGAGGGCAGCGTTAAGGGGGAGGGGCTGTACTTTGACTGACAAGGAGCTTGAAAAGGTTGAAGTGACCGAAACGCCCGAAGGCGACGCGGGGCTTGAAGGGGAGTTTGTGCGGGAGAAGAAGTTTGTCATGAACTGGCGGCTGCTTCCCGTGCTCGCGGCGGCGTTGGTGCTGCTTACGGGGGTTATCGTGTGGGCGCTTATGGCGGGAACCTCCAAGCCCGGGCTTGTGATAAGCGAGGTCTGCACCTCCAACAAGAGCGTGCTGGAGATTGAGGGCGTGGGAACGCCCGACTGGGTGGAGCTGTACAACGGCACCAATGATACGATAGTTCTGACGGGCTTTGGGCTGTCGAACGACCTAAAGCACAGCTATCGCTTTACGTTCCCAAAGGTCAGCATTGGCGCGGGCGAATACCTGCTTGTCTATTTTACGGGCGGCACCTATGAGACCGATGAGAACCCGCTTTGCGCGGGGTTTGGGCTATCAAGCGACGGTGCGTTTGTGTGTCTTACGGGCTTGAGTTACAGGCTGTACGACAGCGTGACCGTACCCGCGCTTGAAAGCGACCAGTCCTATGCCTTGCAGAATGACGGCAGCTTCGTAATAACCGACGCCCCCACCCCGGGCAGAGCGAACGAGTAAAAGCATATAGGGGCGGCTTGCAGAGCTGTCCGTGGAATTAAAAGCAACGGCAAGGGGATACCCTTGCCGTTTTTAAAACCCTCGCCGCAATATTGTTGTGTTCAGACAACCCGCCCCCGCTGTCGTGCAATTATGCTGCACCAACCTGACCTCTTTTCATTCCCTCATATTCCGCCAACCTACCGCCTACCCCAACCTTCCGTTTACCCGCCCCCCTCGCTGTCATCCTGAGCCATAGCGAAGGATCTTGCTAAAAACATGAAAGTCAAGGGACGCACACGGCGGGAACAGTTTATCCAACGGGGGAGCGCTTCCTATCGCCACAAGCCTTTTTCAAGATCCTTCGTCGCGGTTCGCTCCTCAGGATGACAGCGGGGGGATTCGCGGGAGCGGGGGTTTAGCCACAACCTTGGTTCAGACGCTCTAAATGCGGAAAAGCTTTACGTTTACATGAAAAATACTTGCAATTCACCGGAGTTTAGTATATCATATTTTGCGAAATATAACATTGAAGGAGATATAGTTATGTCACTTATAAAAGTAGGCATCAATGGTTTCGGCAGGATTGGCAGGCTTGTGGCCCGCGCTGCCGCGGCAAACGACAAAATCGACATAGTCGGCATTAACGATCCGTTCATCAGCTTGGATTACATGGTTTACATGATGAAGTACGACACGGTTCACGGTATCTTCAAGGGAGAGATCGAGGCCAAGGACGGCAAGCTCTACATCAACGGCAAGGCTGTCAACGTTTATGCCTGCATGAATCCCAACGAGATTCCTTGGGGCGAGTGCGGCGCGGAGTATGTAGTAGAATCCACCGGCGTGTTCACCACCATCGAGGGCGCTTCCGCTCACCTGGCGGCGGGCGCGAAGAAGGTCGTTATTTCCGCCCCGTCAAAGGACGCCCCCATGTTCGTCATGGGCGTCAACAACGAGACTTACAACTCCTCCATGAACATCGTTTCCAACGCGAGCTGCACCACGAACTGCTTGGCTCCCTTGGTAAAGGTTGTCAATGACAAGTGGGGCGTAGAGCAGGGACTTATGACCACCGTTCACGCAACCACCGCAACCCAAAAGACCGTTGACGGCCCGTCCAAGAAGGATTGGCGCGGCGGCAGGGGCGCGGCATTCAACATCATCCCCTCCTCCACCGGCGCAGCAAAGGCGGTCGGCAAGGTCATTCCCGAACTCAACGGCAAGCTTACGGGCATGTCCTTTAGAGTTCCCACCGCCGACGTATCCGTTGTGGATCTGACCGTGCAGCTCAAGAACCCCGCCACCTACGAGGAGATCAAGGCCGCCATGCGCGAGGCCTCTGAAGGCTCCCTCAAGGGCATCTTAGGCTATACCGAGGACAAGGTTGTTTCGTCCGACTTCATCGGCGACGCCAGAACCAGCATTTTCGATGCCGACGCGGGCATTCCCCTGACCGATACCTTCATCAAGCTCATCGCTTGGTACGATAACGAGTGGGGCTATTCCAACAAGGTTCTTGACCTCATCGCTTACATGGCGAGCGTTGACCACGAGTAATAAAGCATCAAAGAGGGGCAAGGCTTTCATGGCTTTGCCCCTTTGTTTATCGGAGTAACAGCATCGATGAAGCACGGGCTTAACGCCGCGGCCGCGGCAAGAATAGCGTCAATCCTGATGGCGGGGCTTATGAGCCTTTCCTTGGCTTGCTCCAAGGTACAGCAGGACGCGCCTTCCGCCCCGCCCACGGCTATGCCTTCCACGGCGCCCACGGCGACCCCGCTAAGCGTGGTCGTAACCCTGCCCGCAACCTTCGAACCCACGGCTATGCCTTCCGTGGCGCCCACGGCGACCCCGTCCCCCTTAGTGGGGCTTTGGCGCTTTGAGCAGGACGACATAAGCCTAACGCTGTACCTGAACGAGGATGGCACATACAGCTTGACGTCGGGCGATGAAACCGTTTCGGGAAGCTATGCGGTCGAGGGCGAAACGCTTGTGTTCACCAACCCCGACTTTGGCTATGCGGCAGGCTTTGTCTGCGGCGGCGAGACGCTCACCCTGTATCAGGACGGATTCAGCGAGCTTGTGTTCATAAAGGAGGGCGAGGGATGAAGCGATTGACAGCGATACTCTTGGCGCTGCTGCTGCTGCTGCCCCTTTCCTCGGCGCGGGGTGAACAGGGCTTTAGCGTCTCAAGCGCTTATGTCATAAACGGGATAGTCTGCTTTACCGCCTCCACGACCGCCTCCGCGTACTGCTTTACAAAGGTCGAGATAAGCCCCGACCCCGTGTCGCCGGACTGGGTGAGGGAGGAGGGCATACAGTACAGGGTGTTCAAGCTTGACGGGGATTACTTCCTTTGGCTTATGGACGCACAAGGGAACGTCTCCGCGCCCTGCTCTGTCAGCGTGACGAGCCGCTATAACTATATAGTGGACGCGGAGGGCCTAAGGTCGCTGAACACGGCAGCGTCCACGGTGTTTGAGTCCGTTGAGGATGAGAACGCTTGGCTGTACCGCAACGTCACCGAAGCGGGAGTGTACACGCGAAACGCCGTGCTAAGCTCGGCGGCGTCGATTATAACTATATTCGCAAGCCACGGCAAAACCGTACCCTATCAGGCGAGCGGCGCGTTTCAGGGCGAGGACGACTGGGGCATAAACCCCGAATGGGGAGCGAAGCTCCCGGCGCCGATAACCGACGCGAACGGCACATACTACTATAAGGGTATGCAGTGCGTGGCAAGCCTTGTTTGGGCGTATAAGCAGGCGGGACTGAACCTGTCAAACGAATCCACGGGTCACAGACTTGGCGACATTGGCGCGGCAGCGAGCAAGGGAGACAACAAAATAGCCATAGACGGTGCGCGGGGCGGGGACATAATCGTCAACGGCGCCCACTATCTGATGGTGTTTGACCGCCTTGACACCGACCTTGACGGCGTTGACGATTCGTATCTTACCTTCGAGATGCGAGCGCCCGACCTTATATTCATGGTTCACAGCTTCAGAAGCATACGCTATTTGGACGCATACAGCATGGACGCGGTGTTTGAGGACACGAGCAGGGTTGTGAGCGGAGCGCGGTTTTGGGCGGGAACCCTTCACATACCCGCCGAAAGCTGGCCCGAGGCCCTGACCGCCGCCTATTCGGGCAGCGGGCGGCGCCTTGCGGCAAGGCGCTTTATGACGGCCTTGGGCATGAACCAAGGCTGACCTTATGGGCAGGTAATAAGAATTTCATCATGGCGCGCCGCAAGGCGCGTTTTTGTTTGCGCTGCTAAAGGCGCTTTTTCGCGGGGCAACGGCGTCGCGGCGATATATTATCCAATCCGAATTGACGCGCTATTTACATGGGTGTATAATCAAAATTGATCGAACGAAAGGAGAACGGTATGAATAACGCTTATTATGCCATCCCCAAGCCCTACAACGAGCCAATTTTGGGTTACCTTCCCGACAGCCCCGAACGTGCCGCGCTCAAAGACGAGCTGAAGCGGCAGTCCGCGCAGATACTCACCATTCCGCTTATCATAGGCGGCAAAGAGGTTTATACCGACGAGTTCCGCGAGGTTGTAATGCCTCACGACCACAAGCATGTGCTTGCCCGCTATTGTGTCGCGGGTGAGAAGGAGCTGAAGCTGGCGATTGACGCCGCGCTTGCCGCCAAGGACGAGTGGGCGAACATGCCCTTTGAGCATCGCGCCGCTATATTCCTCAAGACCGCGGATTTGCTTGCGGGGCCTTACCGCGCCCTTTTGAACGCCTCCACCATGCTGGGGCAGAGCAAGACGGTGTTTCAGGCCGAGATTGATTCCGCCTGCGAGCTTTGCGACTTCTTCCGCTATAACACCTACTTTGCTTCCGAGATTTACGCCGAGCAGCCCGAAAACGCCCACGGTGTTTGGAACCGCAGCGAGTTCCGCCCCTTGGACGGCTTTGTGGTCGCGGTGACCCCGTTCAACTTCACCTCCATCGGCGGCAACCTGCCCTGTTCACCCGCCCTCATGGGCAATGTGGTGCTGTGGAAGCCCTCGTCTACCGCAGTGCTTTCCAATTACTACCTTATGCGCCTTCTGATGGACGCGGGACTTCCCGCGGGCGTCATAAACTTCATTCCCTCACGCGGAACGGACGTCTCGTCCTTCGTGCTTACGCACCCCAAGCTGGCGGGCTTCCATTTCACAGGCTCTACCGAGGTGTTCCAGACCGTTTGGGAGACTGTCGGCAGGAACATCAGGAATTACGCCTCTTACCCGCGCTTGGTCGGCGAGACAGGCGGCAAGGACTTTATCTTCGCTCACCCCAACTGTGACGCGGACGCGCTTGCCTGCGCAATGGTGCGCGGCTCGTTCGAGTATCAGGGGCAGAAATGCTCGGCGGCCTCCCGCGCATTCGTGCCGGCCTCCATGTGGCCGTATGTCAAGAGTGCGCTCCTTGGGATAATCCCCACCTTGAAGATGGGCGATGTGCAGGACTTTAGCAGCTTCATGGCGGCGGTCATAGACAAGGCCTCCTTCGACAACCTTGCGCACTACATCGACCTTGCCAAGGCGTCGCCCGACGCCGAGCTTATCTGCGGCGGCTATGACGGCGAGGTGGGGTACTTTGTAAAGCCCACCGTCATTCGCGCCCTTGACCCCAACTTCATCACCATGAAGAAGGAACTGTTTGGGCCTGTTCTGACCGTCTATGTCTACGATGACGATAAGCTTGACGAGACTCTTGCCCTCTGCGATTCCGCCACGCCCTACGCCTTGACGGGCGCGATTTTCGCGAACAGCCGCAAGGACATAGTGCATATGGAAAAGGCGCTTGAGAACTGCGCGGGCAACTTCTACATCAACGACAAGCCCACAGGCGCGGTCGTCGGTCATCAGCCGTTCGGCGGAGCAAGGGCTTCGGGCACCAACGACAAGGCGGGCAGCCGCCTAAACCTCTACCGCTGGGTCAGTCCGCGCGCGATTAAGGAAAGCTTTGTGCCGTCCTACGCCATTGAATACCCATATATGTCCGATAAATAAACGAACAAGACGGCCCTGAATAAGCCGTCTTTTCTTTCGCATTTAAATGCGTAATGAAAGGTGTATATGCAACAGAGAATTACGGATCACCCCATACTGTCCTTCCCCGAAAGGAAGCGGATTGGCTTTACCTTTGACGGGAAGGAAATGTATGGATTCGAGGGCGACAGCATAGCCTCCGCGCTTCACGCAAACGGCGTTAGGGTGCTTGCGCACAGCGAAAGGCTTGACCGCCCACGCGGGTTCTACTGCGCCATAGGCAACTGCTCCTCCTGTATGATGGAGGTTGACGGCATACCCAACGTCAAGACCTGCGTTACCCCGTTAAGTGAGGGAATGTCTGTCAAAACTCAACACGGCAAGGGGGTTTTGCAATGAAAAGCTGTGATGTACTTATCATAGGCGCGGGGCCTGCGGGACTTATGGCGGCGCTGTCTGCGGCAGAGGCGGGAGCCTCCGTTGTCGTACTTGAACGAGCGGTAAGAGCAGGCGGGCAGCTTGTCAAACAGACACATATGTTCTTCGGCAGCCGCGAGCAGTACGCCTCCGTAAGGGGAGTGGATATTCCCGCGATACTATTGAATAAACTTGCAAAGTACGGCGACAAGGTGGAGATAATCTGCTCCTGCACCGCGCTGGGCGCGTACGAGGACGGGGTTATCACCGCCCTATGGGAACGCGAGAAATACCTGAAGTTCAAGCCTGAGAGCCTTGTCATCGCCACGGGTGCGTACGAAAAGTCATTGACCTTCCCCGGCAACGACCTGCCGGGCGTGTACGGCGCGGGCGCGGTGCAGACCCTGATGAACGTCCACGGGGTCAGGCCCGGCAACCGCGTAATCATGGTTGGCGCGGGCAACATAGGACTTATCGTAAGCTATCAGCTTTTGCAGGCGGGCGTTGAGGTTGTGGCGGTACTGGACGCCGCGCCAAAGATAGGCGGCTATCTTGTTCACGCCGCGAAGCTTGCGCGGATGGGCGTACCCATACTCGTCTCACATTCCGTAACGGCGGCCTATGGCAAGGACTGCTTAGAGCGCGTCGCGGTATCCAAGCTGGACGAAGGATTCAAGCCCATTGAGGGCAGCACGGTATATTACGACGTGGACGCCTGCTGCGTTTCGGTGGGGCTTTCGCCGCTTTCGGAGCTTCCCGCAATGGCGGGGTGCGGGATGTGCTATATTCCTCAGCTTGGGGGTATGGTGCCGGTGCGCGACGAGGAGTATGAAACCACCGTAAAAGGAATTTTTGTTGCGGGGGACGTTTCGGGCATAGAGGAAGCGTCCGCCGCCATGGTGGAGGGCAGGCTCGCGGGGCTTTACGCCGCGAAACGGGCAGGCTTTGCCCACGAAGGGCTTGATACTCTTGCCGAGGAGTGCAGGGCGCAGCTTGCTTCCCTGCGCGGCGGCGAGAGCGGCGGACACATAAGAGCGGGGCTGAAACTCTTATCCGAAAGGGGTGAGCGCAATGCTTGAAAAGGACGGAATCGCAAGCCGCGAACAGGTGCTGTCGGTGTTTCCCGAGGTTGAGCGCATGGAGCGCGGCAGGGTCGCGGTGATAGAATGCTATTGCAGAATACCCTGTAACCCCTGTGAGTTCTCATGCCCAAGGAAAGCCATAACGATAGGCGAAAACATCAATGACCGCCCCAAGATTGACACGGAGCTTTGCAACGGCTGCGGCAACTGCGTCTCGCATTGCCCCGGGCTTGCCATAATGCTGGTGCAGCTTAAGGGCGATGAGGCGACCTTCACGGTGCCGTATGAGTTTCTGCCCCTGCCCAAGGAAAACGAGGTCGTTGACGTACTCTCACGCGGCGGCCAAACGCTCTGCCTTGGACGCGTGGTACGCGTTGTGAACCCGCCGGCCTATGACAGGACGCCTGAGGTGAGCTTCACCGCGCCCAAAGCATACCTGTACGAGGCGCGAAACTTTAGGCGCCGCTGCGGAGAAGGCATGAACGAGCTTGACGATACCATCATCTGCCGTTGCTCGGATGTGACCTTAGGGCAGATACGAAAGCTCATAGCCGAGGGCTATACGGACTTCGACTCGATAAAGCGCATAACCCGTGCGGGCATGGGCCCCTGTCAGGGCAAGACCTGCGGACTGCTGATTCTGCGGGAGCTGTCCATAGCCACGGGCAAGCCCATGAGCGAGCTAAAGCCGCAGACGAGCCGACCGCCCGTGGGCGGCGTGACGCTAAAGTCCATAGCGGAGGGGGTGGAGGAACGATGATGCAGGCCGATTATCTCATTATCGGGGGCGGCATTTCGGGCTGCTCCACCGCGTTCAGGCTTGCGCAGGCGGGCGCGAAGAACATAGTGGTCATAGAGCGCGGATATATCACCTACGGGTCTACGGGCAGGTGCGGCGCGGGCGTGCGTATGCAATGGGGAACCAAGATGAACTGCGAGCTTGGCAAGTACAGCATAGAGTTTTACGAGAATGCCGCCGACGTGCTGGAGTATGAGGGGGATATAGAGTTCCGTCAGACGGGCTATCTGATGATAGCCGAGGGCGAACGCGAGGCGCGTCAGTTCGAGTACAACGTAAAGGTGCAGAACGAGTGCGGAATAGCCTCTAAGATGCTTACGCCCAAGGAGGCCAAGGAGCTTGTCCCGCATCTAAACGCCGACATTTTGAGCGCCGCCGCGTACTGCGACAGGGACGGCTTTTTGAACCCCTTCAAGACCACCGACGCGTTTTACTGCGCCGCAAAGCGTCTTGGCGTGGAGTTCATGCGCTTTACCGAGGTTACGGGCTTTGAGACCGAGGGCGGTAAGGTTGTCAGGGTTAAGACCAATAAGGGCGATATCGCGGTAGGCTCGCTCATATTGTGCTCGGGCGCGGGCAGTCCGGAGTTATCGAAGCTCTTGGGACTTGAGCTTCCGATTCATACGGAAAGGCACCAAATACTGGTGTCCGAGCCTGTCGCGCATATGCAGGACCCCATGGTCATGGGCTTTGGCCTGAACCTCTATGCTCAGCAGTCGCCGCATGGCTCGTTTATCATGGGAAGGGGCGACCCGAACGAGCCGCAGGACGGCAGAATGACAAGCTCGTGGCAGTTCTTGGACGAGATGGCGCTTACCATAGAGCGCGTGCTTCCAAAGCTCGGAGGACTTCGCGTGGTGCGCCAATGGGCGGGCTGTTATGTCATGACGCCCGACCGTCAGCCAATATACGACAGGGCGCCGGGACTGGACAACGCGTATATGGCGCTCGGATTCTCAGGACATGGATTTATGTTCGGGCCGGTTACGGGCGTTGTGATGCGTGAGCTTATACTTGGAGGCAAAATGGAGGTGGACTACCATCCGTTCGCCCTCTCGCGCTTTGCCGAGGGCAAGCTTCTGTTGGAGCCGGCCGTGGTGTAAACTCCGAATAAGGGCATAGAACAAGGCACAGCAATCCCGCTGTGCCTTTTTTAGTGCGCCCGCGTGTCCGTCGCCGTGGTTAAAATATGATCTGCCAATCGACCCTCGCTGTCATCCTTACATTCCGCAAATACCCCCCCATTGTCATCATAACTTGATCTGCCAATCGACCTCGCTGTTATCCTGACACGGCGGGCGCCGTGCCTGCCGCTATTTGCGTTCAGCAGTTCACATTAGCGTCACAATTGCCGCCTAAATGTGGCGGAAATGTGAAAAAAGACGGGAAACACAGGGGTAATTCCTGTGTTAACATTGCTCCATAAAGGAGGATGAATTAATGGAACTCAAGTATTACGATCTCGACCTTGACCTTGTGTCAAAGACCGCGCCCGCAAAATTCACCGTGGTGGAGGGCGACACGGGCAACGTCCTGAACATCACCCTGACGAACGCGGGCGCTGCGGTGAACCTTGACGGACTTGTCGTGCAGGCCGTGTTCTCCTCGCCCTTAGGGGTAAGGCTGCAAAACGGCGACAGCGGCGTATCCGTGACGACAGCCGCAAGCGGGGAAATAGCCATCGCGCTGCGGCCCGCGTCCTATTCGGCGGGGATAGTCTCGTCCGAGATTCAGCTCTACGGCGACGCTAACCTTGAAACCCTTGTGACATCGGCGCGCTTTTGCTTCCGCTGCAAGCCCGCCCTTTGCGGCGAACAGACGATTTACTCTGACGCGGGTATGCCCCCGCTTGTCGCGGCGACCGAGGCGGCGATTGCGGCAGTCGCCAAGATAGCCGGCATTTCCGCTTCAGCTTCCACCCTTTCGGCGGGCGCAAGCCCCACCGTCACCGTGACCAATGACGACACGGGGCTGTCGCTTGCGTTCGGCATACCCCAAGGCGCGTCAGGCGAAGCGGGTCAGGACGGCTCCGGCATAGGCGCAATTGTTGATACGGTGGACAGCACCAACCTTGACGCCGCGACCACAGAGGGTGTGTACATCTACAACAACGGTTCGGGCGAATATGACGACGTTCTGCTTGTCTCGTGCGGCGCAAACGGGGAACTGCTTCAGCTTTGGGCAAGCGCCGAGGAGGGCTACCTGCACATAAGGCGAGGCACGAACAACAACGGAGCTGTGACATGGCAAACGTTCAGCAGACTCCAAACGTACAGCGAGGTTGCAAGCCTCATCGCGGCGCATAACCAAAGCGAAACCGCCCACAGCGCCCTGCTTGCGTCCTACGCTACCCAAAGCTATGTGGATTCGGCGGTATCCGCCGCCATTTCGGACGCGATTGGAGGGAGCTACTGATGCCAAACACCTACACTACCCTATCGGGACTGTTCAGTGCGATAGCCAACGCCGTCAGAGCTAAGACCGGCGGCACCAGCAGCATAGCCGCGGACGACTTCCCCACCGCCATTTCGGGCATATCCACGGGCGAGGAGGCTAATCTGCAATCCAAGTCTGTCGCGCCCTCGACCTCGTTGCAGAGCGTTGCCGCCGACAC
This sequence comes from Clostridia bacterium, assembly GCA_035399665.1. Taxonomy (GTDB): domain Bacteria; phylum Bacillota; class Clostridia; order Christensenellales; family CAG-138; genus DAOPJM01. The sequence goes on along the minus strand of DAOPJM010000019.1, from coordinate 10,645 downwards.
GGGCTATGACGGGCTTTCAAGCGTAAGCGTTTCGGCCGTGACAAGCGCGATTGACAGCGACATCACGGCGGGCAACATCAAAAGCGGAGTTGAGATATTGGGCGTTACCGGCACTTACACGGGCGAGGAAGCTAATCTGCAATCCAAGTCTGTCGCGCCCTCGACCTCGTTGCAGAGCGTTGCCGCCGACACGGGCTATGACGGGCTTTCAAGCGTAAGCGTTTCGGCCGTGACAAGCGCGATTGACGCCAACATAGCCGCCGCCAATATCAAAAGCGGCGTGAGCATCTTAGGCGTTACCGGCACTTACACGGGCGGCAGCGGCGGCAGCACGATAAACGGCAAACTCTTTGACTGCGGCTCCTTCACTCCGACCTCGGCGGTGACGAGCGCGTACACGATAAGCCATTCCTTGGGCTCGACGCCCTCGGCGGCGTTCCTGTGGGTTACAAACCCTTCATACGCGACAAGGGGCATAGTGGGCAAGTACCGCGCCGACACAAGCTCGGAGAGCAATTCGGCTTCGCTCATGGCGGTCAACGACAGCTTCACCGCCAACACCGGCGCAAGCTTCAGCCGCTTCAGGCTTGGATGGAGCGCCACAGCTCTTACCGTCAACTGCGACGCCACCTATCCGCTCCTTGCGGGGCTTACCTATCAGTGGCTGGTTATCGCGCAGTAGGGAGGGGAGCATGACACGCCGCAAACCTCTCTATATGCTGAGCAGTCTTGGCTTACTGCGAGCCGTGACGCCGAGACTTAAGCGATTTGGCGCAGAACGCGAAAACCGCCGCATATTATGGAATATGAGCGGCAGAAGGGGCGAACTTCAAGAGCGCATGGAGATATGCGCCGCGAACGCTCTAAAGGCCGCGCAAAATCAACTGGAGGAAATATACCATGAACAAAAGCAATGAATTCATCGCCCTGCTCAAGGGCGAGATAGGCAACGCGATATACGTCTGGGGCGGCGACGGCGAGCTGCTGGACGATATGAAGGACGCGAAGGCATGGATCAAGAAGTGCGAGACTTCCGCCAAGAACGCGGAGCGCTCACAAAAGTACTACCAAAGCCTTTTGGACGCGGGAAAGACCGACATTAGGGCTTTCGACTGCTCCGGTCTCATGTACTGGGCGTTGAAGCAGCTCAAGCTTCTGTCAAGCGACCGCTCAAGCAGAGGGCTTTACGCCATGTGCGACAAGCTGAACGCGGCGGAGATTCAGGCGGGCGACCTTGTTTTCAAGCACAACGGCGAGAAGATAGTCCACGTCGGCGCGTACATCGGGGACGGCTATGTCATTGAGTGCAAGGGCAGGGACGTCGGCGTGGTCAAGACCCGTCTTTCGGGCGCGGGATGGAACCGCTACGGCAGATTCCCGAACATGTACGACGCCGCGCAAACCAAGGAGGATTACTCCGAAAGCGGAGACACGACCATGCGAACGCTGACCTTAACCACGCCCATGATGCGCGGCGACGATGTTCGCGCCTTACAGGAGAAGCTGCTTTCACTTGGGCGCGACCTGGGCAAGAGCGGCGTGGACGGAGTATACGGCAAGAGCACTAAGGCCGCGGTGCTGCTGACCAAGACCCTGGCGTCCAAGTGCAAGCCCGACGCCGTGGCCAACGATGAGCTTTACGCCCTGTTGGGGCTGTAAATTAATGAGGAGGAAGGAAATGAACATTGACACCTATGTGAAGCTGGCGCTTTCGACGCTGGCAGGGATTGCGGCCTATATATGGGGGCCGTGGGACGCGCTGCTTGCCGCGCTCGTAATAATGGTTGCGATAGACTATGTTACGGGCGTAATCAAGGCGGCGGTGAAGCGAACCCTCTCGTCCGAAATCGGTTGGAAGGGCCTTTTGAAGAAGCTGATGATCTTTATGCTCGTCGGGCTTGGCTGTGTGGTGGACAGATTCGCGGGAAGCAACGGCGCCGTGCGAACTGCAATCTGCACCTTCTACATAGCGAACGAGGCCTTGTCCGTGCTTGAGAACGCGGGCGAGATGGGCTTGCCGCTGCCTAAGTTCCTCAAGACCACGCTGCTAAAGCTTGGCGGCGATGAGCCGGGCTACACGGACGAGTCCAACGACAAGGGCGCATAGAAAAAAGGGGCGGCGGGGGCTGTCCTGTGCAAAAAAAGGGCAGCCCTCGGTCGGATTATGCGCTTTGCGAACGCCACAAGACTGCGGAGGGCAAAAGGGGCAGCCCTCGGTCGGATTATGCGCTTTGCGAACGCCACAAGACTGCGGAGGGCAAAAGGGGCAGCCCTCGGGCGGATTGAAGGCGAGGGTAAAACGGTGAAATCCGACCTGACAGCAACGGAAAGGAGCGGGTATGTCAAGAATGAAGGACGAAACACAGGAGCGCATAGCGGCGTACTTTGACGCCTGCGACGCCACGATGGAGCGCAATCCGCTCAAGAACGGCGGGTACAGCGAACGGCAGATACCCTACACGCTCTACGGGCTTGCCGCCGCCGTGGGCGAGACGCCCGAACGTATAGTGGAGCTTGCCAAGTCGGGAGCGACCAAGAAGCGCCGCCTCTACTCCGCCGCGCTGTGCAGGATCGCGGCCTACACCCTTGAAAGGGCGCTCTTGGGGGAGCTGACCCATCAGCTTGCGCTGCCGGTACTGGCGGAGCTTGGTATGCTGAAGGGCGAAACCGCAGGGGACGCCGTGGTGAGCGTAAGCATGGACGCCGAAGCCCTGCGCCTGAGCCGATGAAGCTGCACTTAGTCGGAGTACCCAACGCGAAGCAGGAGCTGTTCTTCGCCTCCACGACCCGCCACACCTGCTACGGCGGAGCGCGGGGCGGCGGCAAAAGCTGGGCTATGCGCCGAAAGTTCGTCCTGCTGGCCCTGCGATATTCGGGACTGAAGCTGCTCCTTCTGCGCCGCACCCTGCCTGAGCTTACCGAGAATCACTTAAGACCCCTCATGGCGGAGCTTGCAAGCGTCGCGGTCTACAATCAGACCCGCCGCACCTTCACCTTCCCAAACGGGAGCGTGATACGGCTGGGCTACTGCGACGCCGCGAAGGACGTTTACCAATACCAAGGGCAGGAGTACGACGTAGTTGGGCTGGAGGAGGCGACCCACTTCACCGAGGAGCAGACGCAGTTCATCACGACCTGCAACCGCACGGTAAGGAGCGACTTTTCCCCGCGAATGTACTACACCTGCAACCCCGGCGGCGTGGGACACGCATGGGTCAAGCGGCTGTTCATCGACCGCAGCTATCGCGCAAGCGAAAGGGACAGCGATTATCTCTTTATCCCCGCCCGCGTGGTGGACAACCCCGTGCTGATGCAGAACAACCCCGACTACATCACCACCTTGCAGAACCTGCCCGAGCCGCTGCGAAAGGCCTATCTTGACGGCAACTGGGACGTCCTCAAAGGGCAGTACTTCTCCGAATTCGACCGCGACCGCCATGTCGTACCCAACGCCAAGATACCCGAGGCATGGCGCAGGTTTCGGGCGATGGACTGGGGCTACAACGACCCCTGCTGCGTGCTTTGGTGCGCGGTAGGCCCGGAGGGAAGCATAGTCGTGTACCGCGAGCTATATGTAAGACAGCTTTTGTCAAGTCAGGTTGCGCAGAAGGTCTGCGCCCTGACGGGAAACGAGAGGATAGCGTACACCGTGGCTTCACCCGACGCCTGGCAGCAGCGCGGCATATCCGCAGAGGGTCGGAGTATCGCCGAGGTTTTCGCGCAGAACGGGGTTCACCTGCTGCCCGCGGACAATTCGAGGGTTATAGGCTGGCAGAGGGTGCGGGAGGCGCTGGCTTTGGGGGCGGACGGACGGGCTAAGCTTGCGATACAGGAGAGCTGCACGGAGCTTATCCGCACATTGCCGCTGCTGACCTTCGACGAACACGACTCGGAGGACGTCGCGGACACTTGCGAGGATCACGCCCCCGAAGCTCTGCGCTACGCTCTGATGAGCCGTCCCAAGAAGGCGGACGCCCTAAAGCCCGCGACAGTCCCGCCTTACGACCCCTTCTCACCCGTTGCGCCGACGCCAAGGGCGGGGTTCGTCGGGCTATGACATTACAAGGAGGAAAGATGACAAGAGAGAAGAAAGCAACTGAGCCGCTGGCCGTGAGAGCGTACGCGCTGTTTGACAGCTTTAGGAACGCCTACGCTCCCGAATGGCAGCGACTGGACAAATGTGAGCGGCTGTATCGCGGGGAGCATTGGCAGGACGTTCCCATGGACGACCCGAACGAACCGAGGCCCATGACCCCCGTCATACACTCGACGGTGGAGAACGTGGCCGCCGACCTTGCGGACGATTTGCCCTGCGCCGTGATAACGCCCGAAAACAACGTCAATGCGCGCATAGCAAAGATAGTGGAGGCGGTCATAGCCCGCAATCACGACGCCGCAAGCTACGATGTAGAGTACCAAAAGCTCATACACGACCTCTTGGTCGCGGGCTGCTGTGTGCAGGAGGTGGGCTACGACAGCGCGGAGAACGGCGGACTGGGCGGCGCGTTCATTCGTCACACGGACGTGCGCTGTATCATGTTCGACCCGCTTGCCTGCGACATTCAGGACGGTCGAGCCGTGTTCAAGTTCAGCCTGAGATCGAAGGAATGGATAGAGCAGCACTTCCCCGACAAGGCGGGAGAGCTGGACGACGACCTTATCGCCTGCTCCTACCTGCCCGAGGACGGAACCATAAAGCCCGACCGCAAGGACGCGATGCTCCTGATTGAGTATTGGCGCAGGGAGTACGACAGCGAGAGCGACAGCTTTTCCGTACATATGGCGCTGCTTTGCGGCGGCGTGGTGCTGCGCGATTCACAGTCCGTCAAGCCCGAGGGCTATTTCGCGCACGGGCAGTACCCCTTCATCGTGACTACGCTGTACCCGCGCAAGGGCAGCGCGCTTGGGTTCGGGCTTTGCGACCTCTTTGAGGGTCAGCAGCGTTACGCGGACAAGCTCGATCAGATAGTCCTGAAGAACGCGCTCATGGCGTCAAGAAACAAGCTGCTCGTCACCGAGGCTTCGGGCTTCGACGCCGACGACCTTGCCGACTGGTCACGCGAGGTTCACAGGGGCGAGAGCCTGAGCGGAGTGAGCTGGTTTTCCACCCCGCCGCTGCCCGCCTACATCACCGACTACATAGCAAGACTGCACGAGAATGTCAAGGAGGAAGGCGGGGCGAACGACTCCTCACGCGGTTCGGCAAACAACAACGTCACGGCGGCGAGCGCGATTTACGCGCTTCAGGAGGCCAGCACAAAGCGAACAAGGATGTCGTCGCAGCGTCTGCACGAGGCGTTCCGCAAGGCGGTGCGCATGGAGATAGAGGTGGAGCGCGAGTTCAACTTCTACCTAAGACCCGTGGTTGTGACGGAGGACGGCACAGAGCGCGAGGAGCTGTTCAACAGCGCGGACATGACAGCCTGTACGGACGGGATGTCCCTGCCCATTGAATTCTATGTATCCATCAAGGCGGCAAAGAAGTCACAATTTAAGGCAAGCGCCCAAAACGAGATAGCCATGCAGCTGCTGTCCATGGGCGCGATACAGGCCGAGCAAGCGGTGGAGCTTATGGTATTCGATGGCAAGCAGCAGGTTCTGTCCCAAATAGCAGAGAGAAAAAAACAAGGAGGAATCGATGGAATCAACAGAAACAATCTCAACTCCCATGGAAGCGGAGACAGCGGAAAATCCCTTCTGTGAGGCGGTAAGTGAGCTTATCGCGATGCAGAACGAGGGTGCGCTGCCCGAGGGCTTCGCATTAGACGAGGCGTGTAAGGACGGCGAGTTCGCGCAGCTCATAACGGAGTTCGGCGCGAAGGCGGCGGTGCGCGTTTACTCGGCCGAAAAACGGGCGAGCGACGCTGTGAAGCGTGAAGCGGATATGCGCGACACGGTGACAAAGGAGCTGACGGACAAGCAGAGAAGCCGTTTGGAGCTTCCCAAGAGCCGCCGCACCAACTTCGCGCTCTCGTCCGAGCCGGACTACATTAACATGGGCTCCGAGCAGTTCAGGCGACTTGAATCGCAGCTGAAGCGCTCATCCCGCAGCTAAACGACAAAAGGAGGAAATATGGCAATCAACACAACCGCAAACACCTCAGGTGCGCACTTTAACAAGACATTCTACGACCGCAAGCTTTTGGAGACCGCCAAGACAAGGCTGACCTTCGCCAAGTTCGGTCAGAAGCGCAGTATCCCCCTGCACAACGGCAAGACCGTGGAGTTCCGCAGGTATGAGCTGTTCACGCCCGACGAGGGCGCGCTGACCCTGACCGAGGGCGTAACCCCCTCCGGGCAGAGCCTCACCCAGAGCAAGGTGGAAGCCACCGTATCCCAGTACGGCGCGTATGTCGAGGTTTCCGACCTCTTGGACATGACCGCCTATGACGAGGTAATAGCCGACAGCGCGGAGCTGCTCGGCGAACAGTTAGGCACAGTGGTGGAGTGGGTCACCCGCGACGCGGCGACGGCAACCACCAACGTTCAGTACGCGGATTCCTCGGAGAGCCGCTTTGCCCTCGCGTCCTCGGACACCCTGTCCGTGGCGGAGGTGCGCAAGGCCGTGCGCACGCTCAAGAAGAATAAGGCGCGTATGTTCATGTCAGCCGAGGACGGCAGCGCAAGAAAGCCGCATTTCGTGTGCATCTGCTCCCCCGACGCCACCTACGACTTGCAGAACGACAGCCTTTGGCAGGACGTCTCCAAGTACAGCAACTCGGAGCAGATATACTCAGGCGAGATAGGCAGGCTGTTCGGCGTGGTATTCGTGGAAAGCACCGAGTCCAAGGTGTACAAGCAGGCCGTCTTAAACAAGGTCAACGGCGCTGTGACAAGCTCCACGAGCTTTGTACTCAAGGAGACTCCCTCCGATGAGGCAATAGCGTTCCTGTCTGTCGCGGGCAACAAGATATACAGCGGCGACACGGAGATGACCATAGCCTCTTACGCCTCCGCGACCAAGACGGTAACGCTGTCCTCGGCCGTAACCCTCTCCGCCAACGCCATAGTCTACTCCAAGGACGCGGGCAGCGTGGACGCCACAACCAAGAAGGGCTTGGACGTTCATGCGACGCTGGTGTTCGGCGCGGACTCCTACGGCGTCATAGACGTCAACGGCGGCGGCGCGATGGAGACCATCATCAAGCCGCACGGCTCCTCCGGTTCGAGCGATCCCTTGAATCAGCGCGCAACCGTGGGCGCGAAGGTCGCGGCCTATGCAGCCAAAATCCTCAACCCCTTGTGGATTGTCAGGATTGAGCACGCCGTCACCGCATAAACGGTCGGCGGCATTATACGGGGCGCGCCAAAATAGCGCGGCGCGCTCCCCCTTTACAGCACGAAAGGAGCAAGCATGAAAGAGAACACCATTTCCATCTACATCCCCGAAACAGGCGGGATGGATTACCTGGAGGGCGCGATAAACGGAGTCAACTTCCGCGTCAAGACGGGCGTAGTAGCCGAGGTTCCCAAGCGCATAGCGGACGTTATCGCGGAGAGCCGCAGGGAGCTGCTGACGGGCGAAAACGCTGTCAAGGCGTACAGCGCGAGCGGCGGCAGAAAGCTGTGGTAAGCCATGAATCTTCAGCAGCTTATAGCGGCGACGCTCACGGAGCTGCGCCGACCCGATGACGACGCCTCACTTGAAGCCTTTGGGCCGCGCATTACGGGCTATATCAACGAAGGCATTATCGACCTGTGCATGAGCTATCAACCCACCACCATGCAGGAGATTGTGATTTCGGACGGAAGAATTGACCTTGACGCCCTGTCCAAGCCCTGCGTCAAGGCGTTAAGGCTGACGATAGGCGGCACGGACGTGCGTTTCTGCTATGCTTTGGCGGCCAACACGCTCATCACGGACGCGGTCAACGAGGGTACGGGGGTGCTGTACTACCGTTACGGCATACCCGCGCTGCTTCACGCGGAGGACGTGCCGGAGCTTCCCGACGAGCTGACGCAGCTCTTGGTGTGCTACGCCGCCGCAAGGGAGCAGATGTCGGGCGGCACGGCGGCCGCGAGCGGGGCGAAGTTAGGCCTTGGGCTGTATGAGAGCATGAAGCGCAGGATATGCTCCGACTTGGATGGCGCAAGGGTGAGAAACATTTTCAACCGCTACTAAAGGAGGGCGTATGGGACAGACGATCAACATAAAGCTGAAGGGCTTTTTAGGGATGCAGCAGGGCAAGTCCGACCCCATGACCCCCGCAAACTGCGCTGTGGACTGCTGCAATGTCGAAACGAGGGGCGGAGTACTCAAAAGGATGAAGGGCTTTACCGCCCTTTGCGCACCCGTTTCCGATACGGCGAACATCAAGCGGGCGTATATATGGTCAAGGAGGGGGTTTAACGACCTTCGAATATCGTGCAGCGAGACCGATCTATACTGCTATAACAGCTTGCAGAACGCGTGGATTTCGTTCTATACCATATCGGAGCAGGGCTTGGACATGGACAGCGTGAGCCTTCTTAGGGTCAAGATAGGCGACGACGATTATCTGCTTATCGCGAACGGGCAGGGCGCGATACTCAAATGGGACGGGGTTATCGTAAACGCGCCAACACCGTTCGGCAGCGCGGAGCTTGGGTCGAGCGCACCCGTGAGCATGATGGCCATGCACTACGGAAGGCTGTTTTCGGCGGGCAGCGGCGTTTCACCCTGTCGTCTTTACTGGAGCTGCGCCCCGGGAGGCACGCGAACCATAGAGAATTGGGGCGCGTCCGACGACGGCGCGGACGTTTCGGGCGGATATGTGGAGGTCGGAATCGACTCCGACCCGATAACCGGACTGTTCGCGCTGTCCAACCAGCTTGTGATATTCAAGCGCAATCGGTTGTACAGGCTCATAGGCGATCGCCCGTCCAACTACCGCATAGTCACCGTGCCGGCAAGCTTTCCGGACGTCAACCGCTCCCTTTGCGTGACCTATGCCGACAGGCTGTTCTTCCTCACGGAGCTGGGACTGTACTACTACGACGGGCAGAACGTGTACAGGACGCAAAACGGCGCGGCGCTTGCGGATATGCTGAAAAGCGCGGACTTTAGCTGTGCCACGGCTGCGGCTGTGAACGACAGGCTGTGCTTCGCGTTCAGGAAAAGCTCCGCATCGACCGCCAACGACGTCGTCATTGAGTATGATGTGCTGCGCGACTGCTTCCTTACAAGAAGCGGTTTTAAGGCGACGAGCCTGTTTGAGCACAGGGGGCGGCTCTATATCGTGACGGACGGCGACGCGCTGGCCGTGTTCGACGATTCCAACAGCTATTGCGGGGCAAGGATCAACGCCTATTGGCAGACCCCAAGGTTCGACTTTGAGACGCTGCACACGAGCAAGAGGGCGCTGCTGCTGAGCCTTTCGGGGCGCGGCGGGCTGATGAAGGCGGACTGCATCGCAGACGGCGACGAGCGGAGCGCGTATGCAAGGCTGCCGGACGAAACGGGGACCGCGGACGTTCCCCTGACGGGCGAGGGCAGGGCGATAAGCATCAGGCTTTCCAACGTCAACGGCAGCGACTTCGAGATAACGGACGGGCCGGAGCTGTGCTGTGAGCAGTGCGCTCGGCCGATTTAGGAGGAAATATGAGCTATGTTGCAACAGGAATGATGGCGCTGTATTCCGTGTATCTGCCCAGAAAGCAGAAGGACACGGACGACGACACCTACGACAGCGCGATAGCGGTCAACGAGAACAACCTTAACCAGAATCTGGAGCTTATCTATGACAAGCTCATGGAATTAGAGCGGGGCTTGGCCGCGCAGCAGTAAGGAGGAAAGATGAAAAAGCGAAACAACATCAACTATACCACCCCCAAGGATATCTTCGACACCGCCTTTCCCGACGACGGGCAGGAGGAGGTTGACGAGGGCGGCGGGACGGGCGGCGGATCGGGCGGCGGCTCCGCAAGCTCCGCGGAGCAGCTCACGGCGGCGTATGAGAAGCTGATAAGACCCGCCTACGACCTTGCCATAGCCGAACGCAAGGAGGAGACCGACAGGTATGAGGCCGAGGAGGACGCGGACGCGCTCGCAAGGGGCATGGGCAGGAGTACCTATGTGGACTACATGAAGAATATGCACCAAACCGCAGAGGGCAAGGACATAGCCTATCTTGAGGCGGAGTATGCCAAGGAGCTTGCGGGGTACCTGCTTGAGGCGATGGAGGGAATAGGCGGGAGCGGGTCGCACTCGTCGGGCGGTGGTTCAGGCGGCGGAAGCGGCGACGATGGCTCCGACAGCTCTGTCAATATGGGCGATATATTCAAAAAGAGCCTCGCCGATGATGAGAACGCGGTGGCGGCTTGGGAGTCGTCCGACAACCCGGAGGAGCAGAAGGCGGCGTACTACGGCGCGACGGGGCAGTACAATAAGCAGCAGCTTGGGTATATCCTGAGCAGGCTTACGCCCCAGGAGCGCACCGAGGTCTATACCACGAAGAAGAACAATAAGTGGCGAACACTGCGCTATGAGATAATAGCCTCGCTGGGCTATGACGGCTATCTGGCGCTGAAGGCCAAGTACCCGGGCGCATAAAAAAATAGCTCACCCGCGCCGCCCCGTAAAAAAGGGCGGCGTTTTGCCGCGCCCTACCGTCACACAATTGCGTTCCGCCGGCCCATCCCTACCGTCACACAATTGCGTTCCGCC
>DAOPJM010000018.1:0-36285 GCA_035399665.1 Clostridia bacterium | reverse complement strand
CGTGGTGGAGCATAGGAGATTCGAACTCCTGACCTCAACATTGCGAACGTTGCGCGCTACCAACTGTGCTAATGCCCCATGCGATTACTCGCAAAGAGTATTATACAGGTTTCAGAGAAAAAATCAAGCCCTGTTTTTCATTTTGCACAAAAAACTTTTTTGGGAGTTTACAGCGGGGATTCGTCATGCTATTAATGGGCGAATTCATCCGTCAGGTCATAGGGGTTGACCAAACAAAGCCGCCTCTGCCTTGGCGCTTACCGCATCAACACGGCGACCCGCATGTGGAAGGGCCGCCGTGTCGCTTTGAGGTCGCATAAGAGTATTGTGCGCGGAACTAATCGCGATAAGTCCGCCGCAATAAGGCGCCACCCATTGAGCCGACCGCAGGCATTACTTGTTTATAAGGACTTGGTTCACTCCTCCCCTTGACCTCAAACTCAGAGAACCAGCTTGTCGCTGACCTCGTTGCTGCCGCTGCTCTTAGCGAATCGCGCAAGCAGGGATTCCACTGTAAGGCTTTGCTTCTCCTCGCCCGAAATGTCCAGAACTACGCTCCCGCTTTGCATCATAATCAGCCTGTTGCCGTACGCTATCGCGTCGCGCATGTTGTGCGTGACCATGAGCGTCGTTAATGAATTCTCGGACACAAGCTTATCCGAGAGCTTCAGCACCTTTTCCGCCGTCTTGGGGTCAAGCGCCGCCGTATGCTCATCCAACAAAAGCAGCTTGGGCTTTTGCATTGTCGCCATCAGCAGGGTCAAGGCCTGCCTCTGTCCGCCCGAAAGCAGCTTGACGCTCGTGTTCAATCTGTCCTCCAACCCAAGCCCGAGGCTGCTCAACTCTTTGCGGAACAGCGCCCGCTCCTTCGCGCCTATGCCCCAATGCAGACCATGCCGCTTGCCGCGCCGAAGCGCCAGCGCCATGTTGTCCTCTATCCACATATCGCCCGCTGTACCCATGAGCGGATCCTGAAACACCCTGCCCAAGTAAGCTGCTCGCTTGAATTCGGCGCAATTTGTGACGTCCTGTCCGTCAATGCGTATGCTCCCCGAATTCGGGATTATGCTCCCCGCGACGCAGTTCAGCAGCGTGGACTTGCCCGCGCCGTTGCCGCCTATCACGGTGACGAAATCCCCGTCCTCAAGCGTCAGGCTTAGGTTGTTCAGCACCTGCTTTTCATTGATGGTGCCCTGGTTGAACACAACCGTCAGGTTCTTTACCTCAAGCATTCAGCTTACCTCCCTTACCCTTGCCCCTGCGCGCCCAATGCTTCCGTATCGTCGGAAGTGCAAGGCATATCGCCACTGTAATGGCGGTAAAGAGCTTGAGATCGTTCGCGGGCATACCGAGCTTCAGCACAAGGGCTATAATCAATCTGTAAATTACCGAGCCCGCGGCCGCGGACAGTATGGCGCGTGAGACGGTCGTCCTGCCCACAAGCACCTCGCCGATAATCAACGACGCCAAGCCTATCACTATCGCGCCCGTACCCATCTGAATGTCTGAGAAACTTTGGCTCTGAGCGATAAGCCCGCCCGACAGCGCAACAAGCCCGTTCGCAATCGCAAGGCCTGTCACCTTCATCAGCTTGGTGTTAACTCCCTGCGCCCTTGCCATGCCCTCGTTGCAGCCCGTGGCTCTAAGCCCTCGCCCAAGCTCGGTTCCCAAGAACATATATGTGATAAAGCCGAACACCGCCACAAAGATAAGTCCCACGATGAGTATCGAATAGGTCTTGGACAGTCCCGAAAAGTCCGAAAACATCGAGAAAACTGTTTCGGTACGCAGCAGCGAAACGTTTGCCTTTCCCATTATGCGCAGGTTTATCGACCATGACGCTATCATGGTGAGTATGCCCGACAGCAGCGCGGGAATGTTGAGGAGGGTATGCAGCAGCCCTGTAACGACGCCCGCAAGCGTTCCCGCGACAAGCGCAAGGAGCAGCGCAAGCAATGGATTCATGCCGCCCACGATACACACGGCGGCGACGGAGGCGCCTGTCGTCAGGCTGCCCTCCGCCGTCAGATCCGCGACGTCAAGTATTCGATAGCTTAGGTATACGCCGAAGGTCATTAGAGTCCACAATAACCCCAGTCCGACAGCGCCAACAAGTTCGTTTAGCATAACTATTCTTTAGTGTTACTCCTGTATGTATTGCTTGAGCTCTTCGGGTATCGCAATGCCAATAAGCTTCGCAACTTCACCGTTGATAACATAGTCAAAGTCGGTCTGAGATTCTACCGGCATGGTCGAGATATCCTCGCCGTCTGCCAATATGCGCAAAGCCATAAGGCCTGTCTGGTAGCCGAGGTTGTAGTAGTTAACTCCGAGCGTCGCAAGCCCGCCCGCGTCAACCATGTTGCTCTCACCGCAAATTACAGGAATCAGGGCCGCGTTAGCTACATCGGCGACTATGGGCATTGCCGAAGCCACGGTGTTGTCGGTGGGAACATAGATTGCGTCGCACTGCCCGACAAGGCTCTGCATCGCCTGCTGTACATCGTTGGTGGAGGTCACAGTGACCTCTGTAAATCCCAGACCCGCAGCTTCAATAGCTTCTTTGGCTATGCCTGCCTGCAGCACCGAGTTATCCTCGCCGCCGTTATATATGCAGCCCACGGTCTTGCAATCGGGTGCAAGCTGTATCAACAGCTGTATCTGCTCTTTGATGGGGTTCATGTCGGTGGTTCCCGATACATTCCCGCCCGGAACCTCATTGCTGTCCACAAGCTTCGCGCTCACGAAGTCAGTTACAGCCGTCGCCAGTATTGGGATTGTCGTGGTCTTGCCCGCTATCGTCTGAGCCGCAGACGTCGCGATGGCAAGCACCAAATCGACGTTCGCGCTGACAAAGCGGTCGGATATCGTTGAAAGATTCGACTGATCATTCTGAGCGTTCTGATAGTCGATGGTGATATTCTCGCCGTCGATATAGCCGTTGTCGGCGAGAGCCGCTAAGAAGCCTTCGCCGGCAGCGTCAAGCGCCGCGTGCGAGGTGAGTTGTATGACGCCGATGGTAAAGTGAGTTTCTTCACTCTCCGTTTTGCCGCAGCCGATAAGACTTGCCGCAGCAAAGAGCATCAGAGCCGCCATGATTACAGCCGAGATTCGTTTCATGTTCTTGTTCCTCCATACGTTCATTGTTGTCCGTTGCAATAAAAAAACCGCCCTCTCACAAGTGAAAGGACGGGCATTGCCGTGGTACCACCTTTCTTCCCCGCCGACAAGGGCGGGCTCGAAGCGGCGACTGTCATCGCCTTACGCTGTAACGGGCGTCCCCGCAAACGACCTACCTGCGTATACACGCCCTTCAATCGTGAGCTGTTCGGAAGTAATTTCATCTGCGGCGCGCTGCCCCCTTACACCAACCGGAAGCTCTCTTTATAGCTGCTGCCCGCGACTACTGTTTCCGCGTCAAAGCTTATGGTGGAGAGTATAGTATATTATTTTCCCTTTGTCAACACGCTTAGCTGTAAAGTTTGGTTTACCCTCTTTCGGTCATGACGCCCCGCCATGCTCCGAGGGAGCGCGCTTTTCAAGCTTTTTTCTGCGCATTATCACGAACTTGTTCATGGGGAACTGTATAATCAGCGAAGCCGTAGCGTTGGCAAGGCGCATCAGTATACCTCCCCAATACTCGCCGAATATGGGCAGAAACCATCCGAGCAGCTTTGCCGAAAACCAAATCTGGAAGAACCAGATGACCACTATCATGATAAAGTACATCGCCCCGCTTGCGGCAACGTTGTTGTTCGCCTGAAACGTTCCCTTGCGCTGAACGAAGAAATTGACGACCTGAGCGCAAAGATAGGCCGCCGCCGTGGAGATGAGCGCGGCAAGCCCGCCCGCCTCCACGGTGTAATCCAAGAGCCACCAAGTCACGCTTGTGGTTTTAAGCGGCACAAGCAGCACATAGTTGAGCAGCGAGTACACGGCAAGGTCGGTCAGCGTCGCACAGAGCGACAGCAGGTTGAACAGCACGAACTGCCAAACGGCAAGATGCTTCTCCCTAAAGCCGACACACCAACGCACGAGCCTTGTATTCATAAAGCCCTTCCACGCTCTTTTTATAAGCTCCTTCATCGTCCTCGCTTCCTTACAGTCCGCTTGCCGACTTGTCATCCGAGGGCTTGTCATATATTGGCTTTTGCAGATACTTCTTTTGCTTATTGCCCTTGAGCACAGCCGACAGACCCTTGAAGAAATGCCTGTTGCACATCAGCGTTACGCCGTTTAGCATCTCATGCGAGAACGCGCTGTTGGTACAGCGCCACATCGAGCGATAGGGCATTTGGAGTGCGACCGAGACATACGAGGCCTCTGACCGCTTTCCAAAGAACAGCAGAACGCGCCCCGCAAAGCCGACAGTCGCGCTTAAAAAGTGCGCGAAGCCCCCGAAGCTTTTTCCGTCCCCCACGACGTCGTTGACGCCAACGGGCAGCCTTGGATCGCGGACTCTGCACGGTATCTCACGCCCCAACAGAGCGGTAAACACCGCGTCGTCGATATGCTTCACATCGGCGTTGTAGTAAGGCTCAAGCGTCCTCTTTCGAGGCTTTGCCGCCGCGCCCTTTACGGCTATGGGCATGGACAGCGGCGTATCCTCGCAGGACGTTCCCGCAAGCAGCAGATACTCGCCCGTCTCGATAAGCCACCTATGCGCGTCCGTGTCCCAGTACTCAAAGGCGTGTTCGCATAAATCCACGGTAAGAATCTTTGTCTCCCCCGCCTTTATGAACGCCTTCGCAAAGCCAACAAGCTCACGCTTGGGGCGATACACGCCGAACGCCTTGACCTCGGCATAGAGCTGAACGACCTGTGCCCCGTCCCTTTCGCCCGTGTTTGTCACGGTGACCTTGGCAGTATTACCGATGTATTCAAGCTTATCAAGTGTAAACGAGGTATAGGACAGCCCCCATCCGAAGGGATAGCGCACCGGCACGTTCGCGCTGTGGTAATAGCGGTAGCCCACATACAGGCCCTCGCGGTACTCGCTCGTGACCCGCCCGCCTGGGAACACACCACAGGTTGGCGCGTCCTCATAGCGGTAAGGATAGCTCTCCGCAAGGCGGCCCGAAGGCTCCGCCTTGCCCGTCACCAAATCGGCCGCCGCACCCAAGACGGCCTGTCCGCCCAAGTTGCAATGGAGTATCGCCTTGACCTTATCCGCCCAATCCATCTCCACGGGCGAACCGCAGAACAGCAGCGCGACAATATTCGGGTTGACGGCGTACACGGCGTCCAAAAGCTCAAGCTGATTTTCGGGCATACGCATATGACTTCTGTCCAAGCCCTCGACCTCGGAGAACTCGTCAAGGCCTATGTAAAGAAGAACCGTATCGGCCCGCTTCGCAAGCTCCACCGCTTCGCGAGTCAGGCGTTTGCTCCTGCCGCCATAGCGCAAAAAGCCCTTCGCGAACCCGACGACGTTCAGCCCCGCCTTGTCAAGCTCTGACCTGTCGGCAAGCTCGGTCGGGTTGACAAGCGAGCTTCCCGCCCCCTGATAGCGCGGAGTCTCGGCAAAATCGCCTATCACCGCGACTTTCGCGCCCTCTTGAAGCGGCAGCAATCCACCCTCGTTCTTTAGCAGTATCGAGGTTTGTGCCGCGGCTCTCCTTGCAAGGGCGTTATGCGCCTCAAGGTCCACGGTCTTGGCGGCGTCAGTGCCGCGCTTTGCGCTCAGCATGACGTCGATTATCTCATCCACCCTAAGGTCAAGAACGCTCTCGTCAAGCTCGCCGCTTATTACCGCGTTCATCACCTCGCGGTCGGTCTCGCCCAAGGTTGACGGCATTTCGATGTTGCCCCCCGCCTTGAGCTGTTCCACGCGGTCGTTGCCGGCGCCCCAGTCCGTCACCACAAGTCCCTCATAGCCCCAATCCTCGCGCAGTACTTCGGTCAGCAGCCACTCATTCTCGCTGCAATAGACCCCGTTAAGCCTGTTGTACGCGCTCATAATCCCCAATGGCTTGCCTTCCTTGACCGCCGTCTCGAAGGAGCGCAGGTAAAGCTCGCGCAGACTGCGCTCATCCGTCACCGCGTCTATGGTGAGGCGGCGCGTCTCCTGATTGTTGACCGCAAAGTGCTTAGCACAGGCGGATATGCCTACGCTCTGTATGCCCCGTATCATGGACGCCGCAAGCTTGCCCGACAACACGGGGTCCTCCGAGAAATACTCGAAGTTGCGCCCGCACAAGGGGTCGCGCTTGAGGCACAGCCCCGGCCCCAGGAGCATTCCCACTCCCCCTGCCGCGGCTTCCCTGCCCAACGCCTCGCCTATCTCATGTACAAGCTCCGTGTCCCAGCCGGACGCAAGGGCGGAGGCCGTGGGGAAGCAGGTCGCGGGGACGCTTCCGTTCAAACCAAGATGGTCCTCCGCTCCCGCCTGCCTGCGCAGGCCGTGCGGCCCGTCCGACATCTTCAGCGCGGGTATGCCCGCGTGCTCTATCCCGACTATGTTCCAAAAGTCCAGCCCCGACAGCAGAGAACACTTCTCCGCAAGGCTCAGCTGTTCGATTATATCAGTATGCTTCATGCACAAGTCTCCCGTCAATATTGGTTCGTGCCGTTCACAAGCGCGTAGCAGATGTTATGCACGGAGTTGCGCAGTCCCCAAGCGACGCCCAGCGGGTCGTTCCCATAAGCCGACCTGAGCTTCGCCTGCGAGGATTGCAGACCCATTTCAAGCATCAGATCGTTGCCGTTCTTGACCGCAAGCTCCGCGTTCATCCAGCTTCCCAGACAGGCGTCGGTGCAGACCATGCCGTCAAAGCCCCACTCCTCGCGCAACAGCTCGCACAGCAGCTCGGAAGAACCGCCGCACCACTTGCTTCCAAGGAAGCTGAAGGACGACATCGCGCCATACGCGCCACCTTCCTTGACGGACAGCTCGAACGGGCGCAGGTAGATTTCTCGCAAGGCCTGTTCGTTCACCCACAGAACGATTCCGCTTCTTGCGTTCAGCTCCACATCGTTGCAGACGAAGTGCTTCATGAACGCGATAAGCCCGCGGCTCTGCGCGCCCTTGACCGCCGAAGCCGCCATATTGCCCGAAAGCAGGGGGTCCTCGGAGAAGTATTCGTTGTTCCTGCCGCCGATGGAGCTGCGATGTATGTTCATGGCGGGCGCGTACCAGCCGTTGACGCCGTAAACCGCCGCCTCGTCGCCTATCGTCTCGCCCAAGCGCAAAGCCATCTCATCGTTCCAGCTCGAACCCACTATGGTTTCCATGGGGTAGGCCACGGTCGTGACGTTCGTGAACATGGAGTTTATGCCGGAAGGCCCATCCAACAAGCGGCTTTCCTTTACTCCCAGACGCTCCACGGCCTCGGTGTGCCAACCGCCGTTAGCGGTGAGCTTGATCATCTCCTTAACCGTGAACTGATCCAAGAACAGCTCCCACTTCGGGTCGTCGTAGTCAAGCCCCTTCAGGTCGGCAAGCTCTATACCATTGTCCGCGTCGTAATTCGGCTCCTTGCCTGTGCTTTCATACTGCGCCTCGGCCTTCTCGTACTCGACGATTCCGGCGATAAGCTCGGTCGAAGCGACATAGCTTGTCTTGGCCTTAGGGTAAGTACCCCCCCAATCGGAGCGCGACAGATAGCCAACATCGCCCTCGGCAAAGCCAAACAGATTCGATATCTCTGTTCCCGTGGCGTCGTCTGTCTTGTACTTGATATCTTCCGCGACGTTGTAGACCTGATAGTCTATGCTCGTCAGCGCCGCGTGTACGTTCTCGCCTATCGCTATCCTGTATTCGCCATGCTCCAAGAGATAGCAGCCACCGTCAATGCTCTTTGCGTAGGAGGACATATCACGCACATCGAAGCTCAAGGTGAGGGTCTGCGTCTCGTTTGGGTGGAGCAGCTCGGTCTTGGCGTATGCGGCAAGCTCAATAGCGGATTTCTCAATGCCGCTCTGCTCGTAGTACGGGGGCATGAAATACAGCTCAACCACGTCCTTGCCAGCGGCCCGCCCGTTGTTGGTGACGTCCACCGTAACCGTTATGCTCTCAGCTGTCGCGGTGAAGCTTGTTATGCTCTGCGTGAACGTCGTGTAGCTCAAGCCATAGCCAAATGGGAACACCACATTGCTTGCGTACTCGGTCTCATCGGCTCCAAATCGGGTTTCATAATAGCGGTAGCCGACATATATGCCCTCG
The DNA here is from genome assembly GCA_035399665.1 of Clostridia bacterium. Taxonomy (GTDB): domain Bacteria; phylum Bacillota; class Clostridia; order Christensenellales; family CAG-138; genus DAOPJM01. The sequence continues at coordinate 28,121 of DAOPJM010000018.1, read as the reverse complement.
CTGTACTCCATGGTGTACATATTGAGGTTGAGATACTTGTTGTTGCCATAGGTGGCATAGCTCGGCTCGTTCTTGATGGAAACGGGGTAGGTGTCCACCGTTCTGCCCGAAGGATTGACCTTGCCCGTGAGTATGTCCGCGATGGTATGACAGCCCAATGACCCGGGTGAACCTACCCACAGCGCGGCGTCGGCGGAATCGTAATCGTCAAGGAAGCCCAACTCCATGACATTGCCCGAATTGATTATGAATATGACATGCTCAAAGCTGTCCAAGACCTTCTCAATCAAGGCCTTTCGGTTGGGCAGCTTGTCGCCCATAATCATTAGCAGCGCAAGGTCAATCTCGTTGGACTCGACCTCCATGGAGCTTAGGACTATAAGCGCGGTGTCGGAGTATTCACGGGCGCTCGCTATGACCTCGTCGGCGGGCAGCAGCCAATCGTCCTCATTCTCGCTCTCGGTGAAGTAGCCCACAACCATCTCCTTGGTGCTTCCCGCTCCGCCGCCCGTCGCGACGCCCATCCTGCGATAGGCCTCATCCAGCTCGGTATTGTACTCTATACCGTCCTGTTCAAAGGCGTCGAACAACGACACGGCGTCCGCCTGATCCGCCCCCGCGGAGCCGGAACCGCCGTAGACAAAATTGTAGGCGTCGTCGCCGAATATGCTGAGCTTGGCGTCGGTAAGCGGAAGGAGGTTGTCATCATTCTTCAAGAGGACAAAGCCCTCCTCGCATATCTCGGCGGACAGCGCGTACCCCGCCTCGCGCACGGCGTCCGCGGCCTCACCCTTGTCGGTATAGCTCTGACTTGCCAAAACCCTTACCGTCATTGAGAGTATGGGCGCAACGGCAACTATGAGCAGCGCAATTACACAAACCACCGCCGCCCATATGATAATGCGGCGCACGCGGTTCTTGCGCTTTTTAAAAACCTTAAACGCGGTCTTTTGCGCGGCCTTCTCCCCCTTGTCGGTCTTGCCGACAGCCTTTAGGGATCGTTTCCACTCATTGACCTTAGCCTTGTAGGCGACCTTGAACGCCTTGCGCTCCTCCTTTGTCTTGAGGGCGTGTCTGCTCGAAATATAGGCCTTCGCCTTATCCTTGGCCGCCGTCCGATAGAGCTTGCGGCGTTCCGCCGCCGAAACCTCACGCTTTTTTGTCGTTTCCATACTATCCTCCCTTTTGCATATTTTTCCTTTTACACTTTACATCATATTTACCTTGCTTATTTTTTCTATCATGATTCAGACTGAACTTGCACTATTCGGACATAAATGCTATTATTACCATAAAAAGGGGGTGCATCATGGAGCAGCAATATCTTGATATGTTGGAATTTCTTGAAAGCACGGGAGAAAGCTCGCTCTTTGCTCAGCGTGAGAGCGGCTTTGTCAGGATACCCTATGCCATGGAAAAGACCCTTTACGGGTTCATCAGAGACGGCAAGCCCAAGGAAATGATAGCATTCTATAAGCAAATGCTGACGCGAACTCCACAGCTGAAGCTTCCGATTGGCAAGACCTCCGCCGACCGTCTGCGACAGCTTAAATATGCGGCGGTCTCGGCTATCGCGCTTGCCTGCCGTTATGCCATTGACGGCGGCGCAATCGAGGCCGCGGCATACTCCATGAGCGACGACGCCATATACCGCATCGATACCATGCGCACACCGCTCGACGTGTTGAAATCAGAGGTGCGCTCCCTGGTTGGTTTCGCCGAGCTGGTCAATAATACGCGCTCTTTGCTCTCATACTCGCCCATAGTCAAAAGCTGTATCGAATACATCACAGTCAATTCCCATCACAACATAGCCTTAGAGGAGCTGTCAAGCGGCACCCCTTACAGCAAGGAGTATATCTCCAAATTATTCAAAAAGGAGGTCGGCATAAGTGTATCCGACTTCATTCTAAAGACGCGCACAGATGAGGCTATGGCGCTCCTGAAGGCGGGCAATTCCTGTAACTATGTCGCCCACACCTTGGGCTTCTCCTCGCAGAGCTACTTCATACGCCAATTCAAAAGGGCGACAGGCATGACCCCCCGCGCCTACCGCGCCATAAACCTGTAATATTATGCACCGTTCAAAACACAAAGGGCTGCGGCAAGGGTTTTACCGCAGTCCTTTTACTTTGTCCTTTTTGTAAATAAGCATGGGACGCCCTAAAAAAGGGGCTGTCTCAGTCGGTCAGGATGGTTACGATGTCGTCCTTGACCTCCAAGACGCCGCCCGACAGCTCAAAGGTTTTCGTCTCGCCGTCTTTTGTACAGCTCAGCGTGCCTTTTTCAAGCGCGGCAACCATGGGCGCATGGTGCTTCATGATACCGACAAGCCCGTCCGACTCGGGCGCCGTAAGGCTGTCCGCCTCGGTATCGAGCAGCACTCCGGTTACGGAAAGGACCAGCACTCTCATCAGGACAGCTCCTTTGCCTTGCGCAGCACGTCGTCAATAGAGCCCGTAAGCAAAAACGCCGATTCGGGGATATGGTCGCAGTCGCCGCCCAGTATCGCCTGAACCCCCTTGATTGTGTCCTTAATCGGCACAAAGCGTCCGGAAACTCCCGTGAAGCTCTCCGCCACATGGAAGGGCTGCGACATGAAGCGCTGTACTCGCCTTGCCCTGTTGACGGTCGCCTTGTCCTCGGCGGACAGCTCGTCCATGCCGAGTATGGCGACTATATCCAGCAGCTTGGAGTAGCTTTGCAGTATCTCCTGTACCGCCTTGGCCGTGTCATAATGCTCCGCGCCCACGACGTCGGGCGCAAGTATCCTCGAACTTGACTCCAAGGGATCCACGGCGGGGTATATGCCCAGCTCCGTAATGCTCCTTGAAAGCACGGTCGTGGCGTCCAGGTGCGAGAACGTGGTGGCGGGCGCGGGGTCGGTAAGGTCGTCCGCGGGGACGTAAACCGCCTGAACCGAGGTAATTGACCCGTTCTTGGTGGAGACTATGCGCTCCTGGAGCTTGCCCATCTCGGTCGCCAGCGTCGGCTGATAGCCAACCGCCGAGGGCATACGCCCAAGCAGCGCGGAAACCTCCGAGCCGGCCTGAGTAAATCTGAAAATATTGTCTATGAACAGCAGTACGTCCTGATGCTGAACCTCGCGAAAGTACTCCGCAAGCGTTAAGCCGACGAGCGGCACCCTGAGCCTTGCTCCCGGCGGCTCGTTCATCTGCCCGAACACCAAGGCGGTCTTGTCGATAACGCCCGATTCGTTCATCTCGCACCAGAGGTCGTTGCCTTCCCTGCTGCGCTCGCCCACGCCCGCGAACACGGAGTAGCCGTTATGCTCATGCGCTATGTTGCGGATAAGCTCCATGATAAGCACGGTCTTGCCTACGCCCGCGCCTCCAAACAGACCTATCTTGCCGCCCCTTGCGTAAGGGGTCATGAGGTCAATGACCTTTATGCCCGTCTCAAGCATCTCAGCCGCCGGGGTAATCTCCGTAAACGGCGGCGCGCTGTGGTGGATGGGGTAATGGAATTCCCCGTCTATCGGACCTTTGTTGTCTATCGGGTCGCCTGTGACGTTCATCATTCTTCCCAAGGTTCCAAGGCCCACGGGTACGCTTATAGGCCCGCCCGTTCCAAACGCCTCCATGCCACGCGAAAGCCCGTCCGTAGAGAGCAGCGAAACGCAGCGCACCTGACGGTTGCCCAAGTGCTGCTCCACCTCCATGACTATGGTCTTATTGCCCAATCGAACCTCTACCGCGTCGTTTATGTCGGGCAGCACGCCCGACACGAAGTAGATGTCCACAACCGAGCCGATTATCCTTGTGATTACGCCTCTTGTGACGCTCTTCTTGTCTTCCATATTCAGTCCTCCCGCACGGTCGCGCTCGCAACCTCCAGTACCTGGGTCGTCACCGAGCTTTGACGCATACGATTTAGCTTTAAGGAAAGGTCGTCCATAAGCTTCTCGGAGTTGTCCGAAGCCGTCCTCATGGTCATCATCATGGCGCTCTGCACACTCGCGGCCGCCGACAGCAGCGTCTCCCAGACGTCGCCCGTCAAGGCCTGTCTGCCTACGGCCTCCGTTATCGCGGCCTTGCTCGGCTCGAAGATGTAATCCGCCCGCAGCTGCTCCTGCTCATGCTTCTGCGGCATGAACAGCCTCGTCTCGGGTGTTCTGGTCAGGACGTTCCTGAACCTCTGCGAAACGAAATATATCTCGTCCGCCACGCCGTCCTCGTATAGCTTTCTGAGCTTGTGACACAGCTCCGTCGCCTGCTCCCTTGTGGGAATGTCCGCGATGACATAGGGCGTGAACGGGATGTCGCAGTTCTCTATCCCCCACTTGCCGCACACCATCACGTCATAGGGCAAGGTCTGCTCCTTGAGCCTGTTCTTCAGCTCGGTAATGACCTCGTGGTTGCACGCTCCGCACAGCCCCCGATTGCCCGTCACCGCCACATACAGCACGCGCCTGACCTCACGCGGCGTTACCGCGTTCGCGCCTATTGCCACGGACAGCCTTTCGCACTGCTCCTGATAGGGCTTGTACGCCCTGTACATCGCCAATGCCCTGTTATACTTCGACGCGGAGACCATGCGCATCGCCTGCGTCATTTGGTAAGTACCCGTGACGCTTTGCAGTCTGCGCTTCAGCTCACGAGCCGTACTCATTTCGCACCGCCCTCTGCTTCCTTATAGGCGGCGATCGCCGCCTTGAGCTTCTCCTTGAACTCCGCCGTCATCTTGCCCGATATGCCGTTCAAAAGCTCAGGCTCGTTCTGCTCGAACCAACGCAGCATACCGTCCTCGAACTTGGGGATATCGTTGGGATTGACGTTTGCCGCAAATCCATTCGCAACCGCGAAGATAATAAGCACCTGACGGTTCACCGGCAGCGGCGAATACTGCGGCTGCTTTAGTACCGCCGTCATTCTGTCGCCCAAATCGAGCGTCGCCTTTGTCGCGGCGTCCAAATCGCTCCCGAACTGGCTGAACGCGGCAAGCTCACGGTACTGCGCAAGATTCATACGCAGCTGACCCGCGACCTGCTTCATCGCGCCTGTTTGAGCCGCGCCGCCTACACGCGAGACCGAAAGCCCCACGTTGACAGCGGGGCGCAGGCCCTCATGGAAGAGGTTGGCCTCCAAGAATATCTGACCGTCCGTGATGGATATCACGTTCGTCGGGATGTATGCCGATATGTCGCCCGCCTGAGTTTCGATGATGGGCAGTGCGGTCATGGAACCGCCGCCCGCTTCCTCCGAAAGCTTCGCTGAGCGCTCAAGCAGCCTTGAATGCAGGTAGAACACATCGCCGGGGTACGCTTCTCGTCCCGAAGGACGGTGCAGCAGCAGCGACAGCTCGCGGTACGCCACGGCGTGTTTGGATAAATCGTCGTAAACGATAAGCACGTCCCTGCCCTTGCGCATGAAATACTCGCCCATGGCGGTCGCCGAATACGGAGCGATGTACTGCATCGCCGCCGAGTCATTAGCGTCCGCGCTCATGACTATGCTGTACTCAAGTGCGCCATACTTCTTGAGGGTATCGACTATGCTTGCGACGGTCGTGACCTTCTGACCTATGGCGACATAGATGCATATGACGTTCTTGCCCTTTTGGTTCAGGATGGCGTCCACCGCGATGGCGGTCTTGCCCGTCTGTCTGTCGCCTATGATAAGCTCACGCTGCCCCTTGCCGATAGGCACAAGGGCGTCTATCGAAAGTATGCCCGTTTCCAAAGGCTCGCTGACCGACTTGCGCTCCAATATGGCGGGGGCGTGATGCTCTATCGGGAACCTGTCATCCCTGCGCACATCGCCCTTACCGTCTATCGGCGCGCCCAAAGCGTCCACGACCCTGCCTAAGAAGTTGTCTCCGACCGGTACGCTGACTATCCTGCCCATCCTGCGAACCCGCTCGCACTCGCGCAGCTTCTCATACTCGCCGAAAACGACAGCGGCTATCCTGCTGTCCTCAATGTCAAGCACCATGCCCTTCGCGCCGCCGTCAAACTGTACCAGCTCGCCGTACATGATGTTGGCAAGACCGTCCATATAGCAGATGCCGTCCGAAACGCTCAGAACCCTGCCAACCTGATAAACGTCAATCTCGCAGGAGGTTCGCTCCATGTGGTCGATAAGCCCGCGGCGAATACTCTCCGCGTCGATATGCTCCGCACCCACATGGATGTTGTCCGTAAGGCTCAGACGGAAAAGATAGTTCGAAATGCTGCCGTCAAAGATGGTGTCGCCCACCCTTATGCGAAGTCCCCCTATAAGGCTCGGATCTACCAAGACCCAAAACGAGGGTCTGCCCTGAACGGGGTCAAGCATATTGATCGCCGCTTGGCGGAAACGCTCCACTATGGCGGGATCGAGAGGATAAGCGCTTGTGAGGGTGACATACAACACATCATGCTTGATCATGTATATGGTGTCGCCGGGGCTTAGCTCCATCAGGGATATGAGTTTGTCGGCAATGGCGGTTTCCCTTGCGCGAAAACGGCTCTTTAGCGGCTCCTCGGCAAACAGGGCCTGCGTCCTCTCCGAAAGCGTCTGCAAAAGCGTCTTTTCAACGTGTGTCAGCACGCTGAGCTTATAGCGAGTCTCGCCCGTGCTCATGTTGGCTTCCCGCTTCTTGACGGCCTCTGACCTTATCTGCTCACGCGCTTCGTTCACCGCTGTCTCGTTTTGAAAAAGCTCCGCCTTTATCTGTGCGCTCTCCGCTTGGTGACGCTCCCCAAGCTCGGCAAGCTCCGCCTCTATGTTGGCCGCTCTTGCCCTGCCCTGCTCCGCCGCCTCTAAGTCGGCGTCAACCTCATCCCTGTGGGACTTGAAAAGTTTCTTTATGGTCTTGCCCAAGAACAGCCACAGGATCGCCGCAAGTATCGCGAAGTTGATAAAGGAGTACAGTATTTCCATGCTATTCCTCCTTCGTCCCGTCGCCCAAGAGCTTAACGGCAAGCAGCTTGGCCAGCTCGTCCATGTCGGGCGTCAGCTCGGCTATAAGCTCCTTCTCAGTGGCCTTGAGCTTCGCTTTTACTTCGTCGCGCTTGTCGGCGACGCCCAGCTCGGCGGCCGCGAAAGCCTCCTCGCGAAAGCGTGCTGTATCGCTCGCGCTCTGTTGACACTGCAAGGCCGCCTGCTTCCTCTCGGAATCAAGCTCGTTGTTCAGCGTTTGGCTGCGTTCATCCAGCGTTTTTTCGGCAAGCCGACCTGCCTCGACGCCCTCATCCGTCCGCTTCCTGCGCTCGTTCATATGGCGCAGTATGGGACGATAGAGCACGAGGTTCAATAGCACCATCAGGATAAGGAAATCCACAATGGTCCAGATCAACACCGAAAAGTCGATGTTCATTGACTCCTCCGAAAAATGCTTAGATCTTGTTGACAAGCATGAACGCTATCAACAGACCGTAAATGGTCAGCGCTTCCATCAATGCGAGCGCGATAAGCAGGGTGGAACGAATCTGTCCTGCCGCCTCGGGCTGACGGGCTATGGCCTCCATCGCCGCCTTGGAAGTGATGCCCTGCGCTATTGCGGGGGTGATGGTCGCGACTGCGATGGTAAGCGCCGCTGCTAATGCTGTGTTCATATATATCCTCCTTAATGATTGCTTAGGTTTGTTTATCGCCGCTCTTATTTGGGGCGTTCCCCATATATAGAGTTGTGAGCTTGTTAAGCTTCCTCGATGGTCGTTGACTCGTCAACGTAGATTGCGGAGAGCATGGTAAAGACTATCGCCTGTATGGTGCAGAAAAGCAGGCTCAAAACCATCATGATGATTGGCGGGCCAACGGGGAATATGCCGTACAGCTCCTCGGTTACGGTCTCCTCTCCGAAGATGTTGCCGTAAAGCCTCAGCGCCAGCGACATGGGGCGCACCAACTCGTCAATTATTATGAATGGCAGCATGATAGCGACGGGGCTTATGAAGTGCTTGAGGTAGCGCTTGACGCCCACGCAGCGTATGCCGAACACTATCACGGCCACAAACACCGTGACGCCCAAGCCCGCCGTGACCGACAACGATGAGGTCGGCGCCTTAAAGCCCCAAAGCATACCCGCTCCCGGCAATATCCCGATGAAGTTCGACACGATGATGAAGATGAACATGGTCGCGAAGAACTGGAAGAAACGTGCTGTCTTTTCCTTGCCGAGCATACCCGCCACGAAGTTGAACAGCTTGCTGACCGCAAGCTCCATGGCGTTCTGTAAACCCCTTGGGCGTTCCTCAAGCTTGCGCGTCGAGAGAAATCCTATGAGGGTCAGCACCGCGATAATGCCCCACTGCGTGGTGACCTCCGCAGTGACGTTTAAGCCGAATATTTTGAACAGTACCTCTGAAGAACCCATGTCAGCCTTTCTTTTGTCCGTTCGCGCCGCCCTTTTTGCGGCGAATGCCATAGATTATGATCGTGGGAAGCGTCACGCCCAACGCGGCGCCTATAAGCAAGGGTATAAGCGGAAGGGAAAAATAACTCCCGACCGCCCACGCCGACACAACGCAGACCAGGTTGAACGCCTGACGGATGAGAGCCGCCTTCAAAAAGCCGTTCGGATACGCGTCAGCCATGCTTCTTGTCGATAAATCCTTTAGGACGCAGACAAGCAGACCAAAGATGAGACCGCCTATCGCGGCAAGCCATTCGACAGTTTCCAAAGCGCTCACTCCCACATAATCATTTAGTTTATCATACCACAGTTTTTAGAAAAATCAAGGATGTGAAACGTAATAACTTCGTTACGAGCTTGATTTTTGAAAGGTCAGACCCGCTCTCGCACTATCCCGTCGATTGTTTCCTCTTTCCGAATGCTTTTCAAAACCTCGGCTCTATATGCGAAAAAAAGAGCCTGCCGCAATAAACAGCGGCAGCCCCCTTTCTTCACCTTTTATCCTTCGTATGTGCCGACTATGGTAAGGCCCTGAAGCTCCCGTGACGAGTGCTCGCGGTTGAATGCGTTTGTTAGGTCGGTACCCGCGCTGTAACCATGGTGAGTTCCGTTCCTGAATATGGATGATACATCATAGACTATGCCGTCCACCGCCATGTACGCGGGCATACCATTCTTCCCGTTGTACTCCGAAAGCGTCTCCGCCGTGAATACCGGAAGCTCGTCGGAGCCTTCCTCGGTCTGCTCCTCGTCGGAGTTGCCGCTCTCCGTCTCGTCTGTCTCCGTCTTGTCGGCGTCGGTCTGCGGCTCCTCAATCGTGCCCTGCGGCGTGGCTTCGGCTTCCGTGACAATAATTATATCATCGGAGGCTTCAGTCTCGGCAGAGGCTTCCGTCTCGGCCGACTGTCCGCCCTCGGACGCGGATGTGAGCGCCTCGCCCGCAAACAGCGTCAGCGCGGTCAACACTATCGATGCAGCGACCGCCACGAATATTGTGGAACGCTTCTGCTGCCATATCTTCACAGACACATGGCGTATCCATGGAATATGCGCCAAAAGGTGCAGGACTATCAGCGCCGCAGACGCGATGAAGCTGTAATAATGCAGTCTGTACATCCAAAGCTTGCCGACGTTGAGCGCGGGAAACAGCTCGGAAATCATTATTCCGCTCAGTACGCACACGAGCGACGCCGCGCCCGAAAGAATATTCAGGGCGCATACCACGTTGCGCATCCTGTCCTCGCGTGAAAAGTGGAACAGACTGCGCCTGTTGACCACGATATGCGCAATAAACGCCGCCAAGAATACAAGTCCCAACAGCTCGTGATTCAGGCTTGACAGCTCTCCGAATACGCAGAGAGCCGTGAGCGTCACAACCTGAATTATATCGATTATGAGTTTTGTTCTGTTTCGTTTCATCTTCATTGTCCCTTCGTTGGTGGTGTCTTTTTTTAAAGCGGTCATTCCTCAGCTTTTTAGCTGCCGAACGGATGAGGGACGGTAAAAGCCGCCCCTTGTACCCACCGTCTTGAAAGCTGTTGAGAGCTACTCCAATTCGGAGGGCTTCTCCACCGCGTAGGCTGAGAACGTGGGTACGCTGTCGGCGCCCGACATGTCTGCCGTGGTCTCATAGGTCGAAACCGTTATGGTGTACTCGCTCGTTCCCTGAACGTAGACGACGCCGTCGGTTCCTATGATGCCCACCGAATTGCCCTCCGCGTCCTCGATGACGCCTGCGCTGTACAGCTCGGTTACGCTGCTGTTACCCGTGACAATCCAGCTGCTGCTCTCGTCGATGTACAGCTTGCAGTAACCGTTTCCGCCGTTACCTGCCCATGTCTCGTCATTAACGACCGCGCCGTAAAGCGCGCTGCCTTCGGTCATATAAAAGCTAAGAGTGCTGACGCTGTCCCATATAACGTCTCCGGTCATGCTCTGACTTACCGCCGTGAAGGTGCAGTCGGAGCCGTTGGAGCCTGCCGATCCCCATCCGCGCTGATTGTTGTTGCCCGTGCATTGCAGGAAGAATTCACAGTCCTCGCTTTGCTCGATCTCAACATCGGACAGAAGGATATGGCACTCGGTGTTGGTTGTGTAGAGCAGCCCGCCGTTGAGGGAGACGAGTTTGCCGCCTACCATGTTGAAGGTGCTGTTTCCGACCTCTGAATCGCCCGACATACTCTGATAGACTATTACTGTCCATGTGGTGTCGTTCTGAGAGTCGTCGTTCATATCACCGCTAAGCTCCGTGTCGAACAGGTACAGGCTGTTCAGACCCTCGACACACACCGCTTCCGAGCCTGTCGCGGTAAGAACCGCGTCGTTGACGGCTATATCGGCCGTGCAGTAGACCGCGGGCGAACCCGTGCCGTTGGAAGTGTAGCTTCCGCCGTCAATCACCATGGTGCCGCCGCCCCTGTCGGAACGGATGGCCGCCGATGAATTGCCCTGCGTGGTTACGGTCAAATCCCAAGCGTAGAGCGTGCCGCCGCCCGCCACATGGATGCCGCCGGAGGTATCCCGCTCCGTGGAAATGGTAGCTCCCGCGATGTACACAACGCCCGTGTCGAAAGCGAATACGCCTGCGCCGCCCGCCGCATCCGTCGTGAAGCTGCCGCCGTCTATGTACGCCGTGCCGTCGATTACAAGCAGACCCGCGCCGACGCCGTAGAAGCTGGAGCTGTCGCCGCCCGTGCTGTCGCCTGACAGACGGCTCAAAGCGATGTTCCTAAAGAGTACCGTTGCCGAGTTGGTCACAAGCACCGCGTTCTCATCGGCGCCGGTGGAGCTGAAGCTCTCGTCCTCAACAGTGGCGTCCTCGCTGTAAGTGCTTACGGCTGTGTAGTTCGAAACTCCGCTTGACTGTCCGCCCGAAGGCGCTTCGCCCATACCTGAGGGTGCGCCCAAACCCGCGCCTTGTGTATCGGAGCCGTGCTCCGCGTCCTCTATCGTAACGTCTAAAACGGTGATGGAGCTAAGCTCGCTGTTCTCGTCTATCACAATCTCGATAACCGAGCCTTCCTTGATGCCCGAAAGCGCCGCGCTTTGGGCCTTGCCGTTCTGCTCGCTGTAAATTACAGACTCATCAAGTATGATAAGAGTCGCCGCCGTGTCGCCCTTGATGAAGGTCGAGCCGCCCGAGGGCATATCCGGTGGAGTAGAGCCGCTGTCGCCCGAGAGCATATCCGGTGGAGTAGAGCCGCTGTCGCCTGAGGGCATATCCGGTGGCGTCATGCCGCCCATGCCGCTCGATTCAGAAACTGTGCCAAGCGTCAGCATCAGGGTGTTGCCGTCTATGCTTTCAACATAGGCGTCTACTGTGCTTGAGGTGAGGCTCAGTATGTTCAGTACTTCGGTCTCGTCCGCGGCGTCCGTCGCCGACGGCGTCTCTGTATTCGTGTCCGTCTCGGCGCCGCATCCGACGCACATAACAAAGATCAGGCATAAGCCGATAAGTATCGCAATAAATCTTTTCATTTAGTTTACCTCCTTGCCGTTGCTTATCATCAACGCTTGACTATATTCTATCCGCCTGCCTTAACGCATCCTAAAAAAACATCGCCGAAAGCAAAAATCTTTCGGCGAATTAATGAACTTATGCTTTGACTGTCGTGTTCTTCAGTCCTCGTCGGCGGCATATATGCCGTAGTCCAGGATAACGCGCCCCTTCTCATCAGGCTCCGTGAACGAGGGGCAACCGTAGCCTTCGAACTGCCAGCCGTCCGAGCGCGGCTTGTAGCCCGCCGCTTCCATCATGGCAAAGCAGCGGCGCGTCATGGCCTCGCCGTAAATCTCGCCCGTATCCTCCCTGCCCTTGATGTGGCACATAAAGACCTTCCCCGCGGGTATGTCCTCCGAGATAAAGCCCTCCGGAACGGGGTCGCTTGCCGCCATGAATATGCCGATATAGTATTCGAACGTGCCGTTGTTGCAGCGCTCCAAGCCTATGTAGGAATCGCTCACGCCCTCTATGCCGCCGTTGCCGCAAAGCAGATTGAACCAGCCGTTTTTGAACCACTCGCCCCACCTGTGACCGTAAGTGCCGTACTCATTCCTGTCCTCATCCAAATACTTCTTGCCGATGAACTTGAGCTTGGGCATATCTGCAAGCTCGGTTCCGATTATATTCGCCATGCTATTTTGCCTCCTAAGGGTACGTGAATAGATTTTTGTGTGTTCTTTGCCCCTACTCGCCCAGCCCGAACGCGATTAACGCGCCCATTGCTATGGAGTTGAACTTCTCCTCCGCGCTTGAGCCTCTGCTTGTCATGACGGCGGGCGCCTTTGCTCCCATTATTACACCCGCCATGGGTGCGCAGGCTGTGACGATGAACGACTTTCCGAGTATGTTCCCCGCCTGCATATTGGGCATTATCAAACAATCGAAGTCGCCGCAGTGGGGCGAATCGTAGCCCTTGTGCCTCGCTATGTCGGTGCGCATCGCGACGTCATAGGAAATAGGCCCAACAACCACGCAATTCTTGATTATGCCCTGTTCGTTCATGCGCGCAAGCTCCGCCGCCTCAACTGTCTCCGTCATCTTTGGGTTGACGAATTCTATCGCGCACACCACGGCGTGTTCGGGACACTCATAGCCCATAGCCCTTAAAGCCAAGGTCGCGTTGTCGATAATGTGTCGCTTTTCCTCAAGCGTCGGGTACATCACCATGCCGCCGTCGGTGGCCATGAGCAGCTTATGATAGTTCGGCAGCTCGAAGAAAGCCACATGGCTCATGATGTTGCCCGTGCGCAGACCGTTCTCCTTCTTGACTATCGGTCCCAAGAAATCACGCGATTCCATCAGTCCCTTCATCAATATGTCCGCCTCGCCGCTCTTTACCATGTCCACGGCGTACTGACCCGTTTTTTCGCGCGGGGCGTCCACTATCTCGAAATCCGATACACGGTCAGTTTTCTCGGCCATTATCTCGCGAATTATCGCGGCGTTGCCGATAAAGATGGGTCTTGCTATGTCCTCGTGATAGGCGCATAGCCCCGCCTCGATAATAGCCTCGTCCTCCGCGGAGGCTATCGCCACCACGCGCTTCTTGTGAAAGCCCTGAACCGCCTTCACCAATTCGTCAAAGTTCGATAATACCATACAATCTCCTTGTCCCTCGAATCACCCAAAATAGCCGCGGCGGATTGCCCGCCGTGGCGCGCATTCAACGTGTTCAGTTCTCCTTGTGCAGGGCGTACCCCGCGTCGTATGCCCTAAGGTTCAGCTCCGCCGCCTTTGGGGGAACGTGTTTTACCACCAGCGCCTTCCAGTCCACGCTGTCAAGCCCCAGCTCCCTTACAAGGGCGCCCAAGAGAACGATGTTCTGTGCGCGAATGCTGCCCAGCTCCTCCGCGGCTTTCGCGGCTTCAATGACCATTACGTTCGCGCCCGTCTCGCGTATCGCGTCAATGGCGTTGTGCGGATACTCCACGGCTCCGGTCAAAACCGGCAGGGAGTATATCTCACGGTCGTCGGTGATGATGACCCCGCCCTTCTTAAGATAGGGCAAAGCTCTCAGCGCCTCGGTTTTCTCGAACGAGATTATCATGTCGGCCTCGCCCTCGCCGATGTTCGGCGCGAACACCTTTTCGCCGTACTTTATCTGCGTCGTGACCGAACCGCCGCGCTGCGACATTCCGTGAATCTCGCTCATCTTCACATCATAGCCCAAGGAAATCAGCCCGTCGGTGAGTATGCGTGAAATCAATATGGTTCCCTGTCCGCCGACTCCGACTAAAAGAATCGTCTTTGTCATGTCAATCACCTACCTTCTCGATGGCGTCGAATTTGCATAGGCTCCTGCAAAGCCCACAGCCCGTGCAGGACGCGGGATCGAAAATCTGTGCCTTGCCGTCCGTGAAGGCTATCGCGGGGCAGGCTATCCTCATGCACATTTTGCAGCCCCTGCACTTGTCGGGGTCTATCCTGCAATACTTGCCCGCGTTGGCGCGCTGCACCGACTTGATGAGGGCGCAGGGACGCTTTGTCACGATGAAGAACGGACCCTTGACCGCAATTCCGTCGGCAACAGCCTGCTGTACCGAGGGTATGTCAAGGGGATCCACGACGCGGATACGATCCTCGCCCACGCCCGTGGCGCGAATTAACGCCACTATATCGATGGGCTTGGTCTCCTCGCCCATTAGATTGTACATGGTGCCGGGGTTCTCCTGATGCCCCGTCATCGCGGTTATGGAATTGTCCAACACCACGGCTATGACGTTGGCGTCGGCCGCGACTATGTCAACCATGCCCGTCATGCCCGAATGGAAGAAGGTAGAATCGCCCAGCGCGCCCAGTGCCTTCCTTGTGTCGCCCGCCATTTCAAGCGCCTTGGCCACGCCGATGAGCGTTGAAAAGCCCGCGCCCATGCAGATGGAAAACCCAAAGCCGTTGAGCGGCGGATTAATGCCGAGAGTATAGCAGCCTATGTCCGAGCCGGCCACTATCCTGCTTTGGAACTTGGTCAGCGCGTAGAAGAAGCCGCGATGCGGACAGCCTGCGCACAGCACGGGCGGGCGCGGCGGAGCCTTGACCTCGCTCTCGTAGGTCGGCTTCGCGCTCTCGTTTTGCAGAGCCTCGCGTATGATGTGCGCGTTCAGCTCGCCCTGAATGGTGATTCTCTCCTTGCCTATCGCGTTCGTAAAGCCCTCGGCGCGAACCGCGTTCTCCAGATAGGGGTCGTTTTCTTCTATCACATATAGGGTTTCAAAGCGTGAAGCGAACTCGCGTATGAGCCGCCTTGAAAGCGGATAGCTAAGGCCTAACTTGAGATAGCTCACACTGTCTCCAAAGACCTCCTTGGCGTGCTGATAGGAAATACCGCTCGTGATAACGCCGACATTGCCGCTTTCGGCGTCCTCGACGCGGTTAAGCGGACAGTCGTAAGCGTACTCCTCCAACTCTATAAGCCGCTGCTCGCGCACAATGTGGCGCACCCTTGCGTTCGCGGGCATCATGGCGTACTTCTGCGGGTTCTTGACGTAGGGGACTATCGCCCTTTCCTCACGCTCACCCAAGGTGATAAGGCTCTTGGAGTGGCAAACGCGGGTGGTCATTCGCACCATCACGGGGATATCGAAGCGTTCGGACAGCTCGTACGCCGCCTTGGTGTAGTCAAGGCATTCCTGCGAATCGGAAGGCTCAACCATGGCAATCTTGGCGTGAGGCGCGTAATAGCGGTTGTCCTGCTCGTTCTGTGAGCTGTGGCAGCCGGGGTCGTCCGCTGAGACGAACACCAGTCCCCCCGTCACTCCCGCGTAACCCATGGTGAAGATGGGATCGGTTGCGACGTTCATGCCCACATGCTTGAACGCACAGAACGACCTTGCACCGGCTATGGATGCTCCCGCCGTTATCTCGAACGCGACCTTCTCGTTGCAGGCCCATTGGCAGTAGATATCCTGCTTGTAGTGAGCGGCGATGTTCTCAAGTATCTCGGTACTCGGAGTTCCGGGGTATGCCGCCGCGACCCTGCATCCGGCTTCCCAAACCGCCCTTGCCACGGCTTCGTTGCCGCTTGCGATGATACGTTCCATTCAAAAGCCTCCTTACACACTCAAAATAGTATAGAAATTATTCCGTCTTATCGTCGTCCCTGTGCTTTAGCTTGAGGTTAAGCTCCTTGAGCTTCTTGGAGTACTCGGTAAGCTGCTCGACAAGCGGGCGCGGGGTGTGCATCAAAATGAAGAACTTGGCCTTGCCCGTCTTGACCTCTGCATAGCTGCGCACATCCTCCTTCAAATCCTCGAACCTGACTACAAGCTCATGCTCCGCGGCAAACCTGCGTATGGTGGGCAGCAGCTTTATGGAGTACCCAAGGTCCACGAAGAATATCCCGTAGAACATGCCAATCACGAATGAGAACGCAAGGTTCTGTGAAAGCCACATGAGCGCGTCCACGATGTGCGGGTGAATGAGGAAGTAGTACAGAGCCGACAGCACCGCCCAAAACAGGGTGAACAGCGGGCAGATTATCCCCTGCACGTTGCCCCGACGCTTGCTGTAATCCCACAGTCTTACCCTCAAAACCCTGATGCAGAACAGACCTGTGAAGTACTCTATCGCCGTGACGCAGGCCGCCATTATCGCGAACAGCACCAGCTTTTCAAGCCATGGCGTCTCAATCGTTATCACGGACTCCAGTCCGGCAAGCAGGTACAGCGCACAAAGCGCGATCCCATAGAGCGGCAGATACGGCCCCACCAAAAATCCCGGATTGACCCAACGGTGTTCGGGATTAGAGCCTGAAAACCAATGCCGAAACAGCACCTCTATCCCCCACCCGCAAAGGCTTCCTACGGCAAAAAGAAAGGCCAGCGCAAGAAACGTTGTCATTGCTGTCACCTCCCCTTGCAGTATGTATTTACTATACAGCATTCGCCCTCGCTTTTCAATACTGCGCGGGCGATTTTGGATTATATAAAACGGCGAATCCCGCACATCATGGGTCTTGCCGCAAAGTGTAATGCTGTATGTCGTTTTGTCGTTCGCACCCTGTCCGCCTTGCATATCCTGACAAGGGAGGAGTGCTTTTTTCGCGGCAATGTTGCCATGTTTTTCGCATTTTGCCGCTATATTCGTCAAGGAAAGGCAATAATTTTGTCAATTATCTATATTAATTAAACAATTATTGCAATAATAGTTGATTAAAACAAAAGCGGTGACGCCCTAAGACGTCACCCTAAAATAGTATTAGTATGAATTTTGCCTATTCCAACGGCTCGGGCAGTCGATAGATTCGAACCGCTCTGTCGCCGCCATTCAGCTCTATCACGAAATCTCCGTTCAGCACGACGGGCGCGCCTGCGTCATAGTACAGCGCGAAGAAGCGCGACACGATGAACCCGCCATGACACCTTGCGTCGTAGATGTTGACCATGGGCAAATCAAAATCGCCCTCCGCCTCAATCCGTCCCGCCTCCTTAGCTCTTTGGACTATGGCGTCCGTCTTGTCATGGTAGGCGCGAATCAGCCCCTCGATCCTGTCGTTTACGGGAACGGTCTCTCCGTTTTGCACACAGCTTAGCATTTCAATCGCGAAGGGGACGTCCGACGGCGTTTCAAAGTCAAGGTTGGTATGCTCCTTTAGCAGCATCAGCATCAACGCGCCAATCTCATAGGATACGACCCTGACGGGCAGCAGACTCAAGGGGTCGCCCACCTCTTTGCGTGAGGCGCTCAGGCTCTTGTCGTACTTCTCGTCCGACAGCTGCTTTAGGGCGTTCAGCTCGACGAATCGGGCGCTGCCCTCTATCTGCTCAATCGCCGCCTCGTATGCGTACTCATAGGGGAAGCGGTCGTGCCGAAACCTGCGCAATCGAAGCAGTCTTTCGAAGCCTTCCTCATCGAAGTCATGCGTCAGCGCGGCAATCAGGGCGTCCTCCTCCGCTTTTATCGAAAGATTCTCCGCGGAATAACGATAGGAAAGCAGCGCTTGTGCTTCGTCGGGGAAGCGCGTTTCCCCGCATATGTGTTGGTAGGCGTGGAACATCTCATGTATCATTTTCGACGCTAAGACCTTGGCGTCCTGTGGCTCCATGACGTCCCAAATGGCAATATGCTCGCCCTCGTACTCTATCGCGGTATTCGCCAAAAACTCATCGGTCTTCTCTATGTACTCCCCGTCAAAGCAACACTGCGTCTCGTTGTACAGCGCGAACCTCAGCGGCTTAAAGCCACGCCACAGCATCGAAAAATCAACTTTTTCCATAAGCTGCTTGATTTCGCTATACAGGCTCAGTAAATCTATGCTCATGTCTCCCCTGCCTTTCGCGGCTCAAAAATCGGCGGTTACCTGCCGCTCCCGCTTTCGGCCATGCGCTTTAGGGTGTCGCCCGCCATACGATATACTGTCCAATCGCTCATAGGCTCCGCGCCCAAGGCGACATAAAAGTCAATGCTCGGCTTGTTCCAGTCAAGGCACCACCAATCAAGCCTGCCGCAGCCGCGTTCCACGGCAATCTTGGCAAGCTGCTGCAAAAGCGCCTTGCCATAACCCTTGCCGCGGTATTCGGGCATCACGAAAAGGTCCTCAAGGTAAACGCCGGCTCTGCCCAAAAAGGTAGAGAAATTATGGAAGAACAGCGCGAATCCCACCTCCTTGCCGTCCTCCATGGCGAAGATGACCTCCGCCGACTTTCGCCTGAATATCCACTCTGTGAGCAAATCCTCATTCGATACCACTTCATTCTCCATCTTCTCATACTTGGCCAATGCACGGATGAAGTACATTATCTTTCCGACGTCGTTTTCATTCGCAAAGCGAAAGCTCAGGTTAGTCTCCATATTTCCTCCTGTTTAGTTATTGCTCGTCTGTCCCTATCCACTTGCACATAGGCAGGTTGGTCTTTGAATACTTAAAGCCGAGCTTGCCGTAAAAGTGGTCGTGCATCTCATCGTTGACAGCCTCAAGCTGCATCGTCGGCGCTCCAAGCTCCCTTACCCTGCGTTCCACCTCGCGCACAAATTCGCTGCCCCGTCCGCTGCCCTGAAAGCGTTTGAATACAAGTATCTCGCTTATCTCAAAGGCGTCCAAGTCGGCAAAAACCTGAAAGCACCCTATGCAAAAGCCCGCAGGCTCTCCGCCTTCCTCCGCGACAAGGCCGTACGACCCGTCGATACTCAACAGCTGATGCAGTCTTTTATACGCCCGCTCCGGCGTCCAGCAGCTGTCCTCCTCGGAATTGAAATACTCCGCATACAGCGGAGCCAAAAGCTCAAGGTCCTCGGCTCTCATAATCCGATACCGCATACCTTGTCCCCCCTATCTGTTCTTGTCGTCAACGCTGTCAGTATACCCCGACCGATAGTCATTGTCAATCTTTCGGCCGCTGCTCTGCATAGATCTCTCACTTTAACAACGCGCCCATAAGCGGGAATGGGTATATGCGCATTTTGACAACGACCCTTTCCGCTATACTATCTGGAAGATGTAGAACTTCAGGTAATCGGTTTCCGGCACATTCCACAGTATCGGGTGATCCTGCGACTGCTGCCTTGCCTCGACCTGCCGCAAGGACACGTCCGCAAGCTGCGCGGCCTGCTTGAGCATCTTGACAAAGAGCGTATCGGTCATGAAGTGCGAGCATGAGCAGGTTGCAAGGAATCCGCCCCTCGGCAGCAGCTTCATGGCCCTTTGGTTAATATCAAGATAGCCCCTTGAGGCGTTCGCGACCGTGCCGCTGCTCTTGGTGAAAGCGGGCGGGTCAAGTATGATAAGGTCATAGTCGCTTTTTTTAGACGCGGCAAGTCCGTCCAGATAGGCAAACACATCTGCCTGTACAAATTCGACATTGGTCAGCTCGTTCATTTTTGCGTTCTTTGCCGCGATTTGCAGGGCATATTCCGAGACGTCCACGGCGCACACCCGCTCCGCTCCCGCCGCAGCTGCGTTCAGCGCAAACGAGCCGGTATGGGTAAAGCAGTCCAGAACCTTCATGTCTCCCGCAATGCGGGCGACGGCCTGCCTGTTGTACTTTTGATCAAGAAAGAAGCCCGTCTTTTGACCCTCGATATAGTCAACATCGTAGAGTATGCCGTTCTCCCTGATGGTCACATGGCCGTCCGTGTCGCTCCTTAGTCCCTCCATCTCATAGAAGCCCTTGTAAGGCTCCAGCCCTTCCTTTTGCCGCAGAGAGGATTCGCTGCGCTCATACACTACGTCAATCTTAACGCCCACATCCGCCATAGCCTTTACGAGCATAGCAAGCAGGATATCCTTGCGCTTTTCCATACCGAGGGAGAGTATCTGCACCACAAGCACGTTCTCGAAGCGATCGACCGTAAGCCCCGGAAACTGATCCGCCTCGCCGAATATCAGGCGGCAGTTGGAGAAATCCTCCCCCATAACGCGCCTGCGGTAGTCGATTGCGTACTTTATTCTGCGCATGAAGAACGTCGAATCGAACCTGTCGTTGGTGTTGCGCGACAGTATTCTGACCGCGATCTTGGAGTTGTCGTTATACAGACCCGTCCCAAGATACTTGTCCTTTGAGGTATGGACGTCGACAAGCTCGCCGTTGACGAACTCGCCCGCCCTTGCCGTGATTTCCTCTCCGTACACCCAAGGGTGTCCGAGCCTTATGGAGTTTTCGGCCTTCGCCGTTACCTTTACCTTCGGATAATTGCGCATCGCTGCCTCATTTCATGAATTTGCGGATTATTGAGAAGCCCTTATCGGTGTAGGGATGATAGCGCAGCGGCAGGTCAACAAGGTTCGACTTTTTGACTATGCTCCGATAATGGGTGAACGTGACAAAGCTTTGCTTGCCGTGATAGCTGCCCATACCCGAATTGCCTACGCCGCCAAAGGGCATATGGCTTGTGGCAAGGTGAATTATGTTATCGTTTATGCAGCCGCCTCCGAATGAACAGGAGTCAAGGACGGCGCGCTCGGCGTCGCGACTTTCGGTAAAGAGATACAGCGCAAGGGGCTTGGGGCGCGAACGAATGAAGGCAACGCACTCCGAAAGCTCCTTGAACGTTAGCATTGGAAGCAGCGGCCCGAAAATCTCCTCCTGCATTATGGGAGAATCAAAGCCCACCTCGTCCACAAGCGTCGGCTCAATAAGCCTTGTAGAAGCGTCGGACTTGCCGCCCAACGCAAGCTTCTCACCCTCAAGCAAACCAAGCAGGCGGTAAAAATGCTTGTCGTTGATGATGTGTGTCATGTCGCTCATATCGCCGTTTGGGAAGAACTCATCGATCGCATTGGCGTACTCTTGTATAAAGCTCGCCTTGACGCTCTCGTGTATCATTAGGTAGTCGGGCGCGACGCAGGTCTGCCCCGCGTTTATGACCTTGCCGAAGGCTATCCTGCGCGCCGCAAGCTTGATATTCGCGCTTGAATCGATTATAACGGGGCTTTTTCCCCCAAGCTCTAAGGTCACGGGAGTAAGATGCTTGGACGCCGCCGCCATGACCACCTTGCCCACGGCAACGCTGCCGGTGAAGAAGATATAGTCGAAGGGCTGCTCCAGCAGAGCGCCGTTCTCCGCCCTGCCGCCCTCGACTACGGCAATGAACTCCTTGGGGAAGCACTCACCAAGCATCTTAGCTATGGCGGCGCTGGTCTTGGGTGTGTAGATGGAGGGCTTGACTACGGCGCAGTTGCCGCCCGAAATCGCGCCGACAAGCGGCGAAAGGCAGAGCTGAACGGGGTAGTTCCACGGCGACATTATGAGGGCGACGCCGTAAGGCTCGGGGGATATGAAGCTCCTCGCCGGAAACTGCGCAAGCGGTGTTGAGACGGTGCGCGGGCGCATCCATGCCTTCAGGTGCTTTAGGTGAAAGCTCAGCTCCTCCAACACCATGCCGACCTCGCTCATGTAAGTCTCAAGCTCCGCCTTGTTCATGTCCGCCTTCATAGCCTCGAAAATCAAAGGCTCGTAGACCTTCAGCGCCTTTTGCAGGGTAAGCAGCGATTGGCGCCGCGCCTCATAGCTGCGCGTTTTGCCTGACATAAAGTATTCGCGCTGTCCTTGGATGAGTTCCGAAAAATCCATGGTTCCTCCGTCCCGACAGGCGTCAAGCCCACGCTGACGCCTCATTCTTTTTTGCGATAATATCACGATTTCGCCTATCTGTAAAGAAAATAGTGAGAGGGCGCAAGCCGCCAAAAATATATAATAATTTACCCTTGACAAATATAGGAATGGAAGCTATTATAGTATTAAGAATTATTCTTAATACTAAAAAGGAGTTAGCAATGACCGAGCAGCAAGCCATGATAGTCAAGATAATCGGGGACGCCGACCGCCACCTAACCGCGGACGAGATATTCTCCTGCGCGAGGGAGGTCATGCCCCAGATTGCCATAGGCACGGTCTATCGCACTCTGAAGATACTGTCGGATCAGGGCAAGATACGCCGCCTGCCCATGGCGGACTCGCCCGACCGCTATGACAAAAATATGTATCCACATGACCATATGACCTGCAACGAATGCGGCAGGTTCCTGGACATCGATACAGAGGGAGTGCAGCGGCTTATCGAGGACGAGGCCCACATCAAGGTTTCGCAGTACGAGCTGCTTGTACACGGACTGTGCCCCGAGTGCAAGAGAAAGCACGACACAGAGGATTTACATAAATAAGGATTTCACTAAAAGAAAGGAATTTACAAAAATGGAACTCAAAGGATCAAAAACAGAACAGAACCTGATGACAGCATTCGCAGGCGAATCCCAAGCCCGCAACAAGTACACCTACTATGCCTCCGCCGCGAAGAAGGAGGGCTACGAGCAGATCGCAGCTATGTTCCAGACCACCGCCGACAACGAGAAGGAGCACGCCAAGATTTGGTTCAAGCTGCTGCATGAGGGCAACAAGGTACCCGACACCATCACCAACCTCAAGGACGCCGCTGCCGGCGAAAACTACGAGTGGACCGATATGTACGCGGGCTTTGCCAAGGTTGCGCGTGAGGAAGGCTTTGTTTGCATCGCGGCTCTGTTCGAGATGGTCGCCAAGATTGAGAAGACCCATGAGGATCGTTACAGGAAGCTGCTGTCCAACGTTGAGAGCGGTGAAGTCTATGTAAGAGTAGGCGAGAACGTTTGGGAGTGCATGAACTGCGGTCACCTCCATTATGGTCCCAAGGCTCCCGAGGTATGCCCCGTCTGCGCACATCCTAAGGCTTACTTCATGCTAAGACCCACTAACTATTAATCACCTATTTGATACCCTCCTCCTTAAGGTAAATAGAAAAACTGCGATGTGTTACAAGCGTCGCAGTTTTTCATTAGTGTTGGAAGGGGTTCCCGCCGTTTAGCGGGGGGTGAGTGTGCAAGTTTTTAGCAAGATCCTGAGCGATGGCTCAGGATGACACGGGGGGTGGTGATGGCGATGCAATCACGTCATAGAGCGAATATGCAGGTGGCAAACCCTCTTTGTCATCCTGAGGAGCGGCAACGACGAAGGATCTTGAAAGAAGCTTGCCATTGATAGTGCCGCTCCCCCGTGGGGCAAGGAGGTATCCGCAAGATTGTATGAGGTAAATGGCTGTTGACTATTTAGATTCGTTCTTTTACGGTTTTAGCCGCGCCATGCGATGCAAAGAGCGTCCAACTAACTAATCAGCCGCAGGCCGCAATTCCATCCGACTTCGACACAATGTCAAGAAAATTTTAAATATATTGTGTCCGAACTGTGATAATCGGGATTTTCGATTGACGTTTCCCCAGCTATCGAATATAATCATAGTGGAAAGAGGTGAAAGCCCAGATGGACAATCTCTTATCGCTGCTCAAACCCAAGCACGCAACCTGTGTTCTGCACAGGGATCTTACGTTAAGGCAGGCAATAGAGAAGATCAAAGCTTCCGGCCTGACCGCCGTACCTGTTATCGATGACGAGGGCAAGTATTGCGGAACCGTCTCGGAAGGCGACTTCCTGAACGTGGTTATTCATGAGGATCAGCCCAAGCAATGGGAAAAGACCAAGCTGATCAGCATACTGCGGGAAGGGTACAATCCCCCGGTGAACATCATGGCGTCCATGGACGACCTGTTGATGTCAGCAATGGAACAGAACTTCGTACCTGTCGTTGACGACAGAGGAGCTTTCATTGGCATAGTCACCAGAAGGGATATCATCCGCCACTTTGTGGAAGAACGCAACGCGGAGGCCGCCAAACAGGCGCGTCTCAGCCGCAGCGGAAACGACCAGGCCGCAGCCCTGTACAGCTGCAGATAAGGTTATTTTACAGGTAGGGTTATATTACAACAAAAGCTGTTGCGGAGAGATTCGCAGCAGCTTTTTTGCGGTTTCGGCTTAGGCTTGATTTTGACTGTAATCCAAATTCGCTTGGCAAGAGCATATGACGGGGGCGGCGCGGTTTAGCTATCCGCGTTCGATTCCCTCACATAGCTGCCGTCCAAGGCGGACAGCAGCTCTAAAAAGGCGGAGCTGTCAGCGATAAGCCTTTCCTTGTCAGCGCGGCGGAGACGCTTTATCGCGTATTCGAGCTTAGAGGCTTCGGAGCGGTCGGCGGCGCGCCACATCGCCGCGAACCTTTGCGGCGTGTGCGATCGGGTGTACTTCGCGCCCTTGACGCTGCCCGAAAGGTGTTCGCTCAGCCTTCGTTCGGGGTCGGTGGTAAGCCCCGTGTATATGGCGCCGCCCTCGCAGCGCAGCATATAGACATAATAGGGCTTTCCTGTGTCGTGGGCGTTCCTGCCCGCATTCTCTGTCTCCATTTATTTCTCCGATATATGGGAGCGGGTTTTTATGCCGCTCCCGTTATAAATCGTAACCTATGGGGCTGCCCTGCGACCCCATCGCTGAGCGCCCTTCGCTCCTTAGCGTCGGAGCTTTGCCGCCGGTCAACCTTGGACAGCCGCTATTTGACAGCGGTCTTCTTCTTGCGCAGTATAAGGTATACGACTATCGCGACAACGGCGGCGGATACCAATATGATAAGTACGATAAGACCCGCCGAGATAGGCTTCTTATCCTCCGGCTCTGTTTCCGCCTCGGGTTCATGCTCCGCCTGGGGCTCCTGTGTCGGCTCAATTGTCGTCGCCGCTTGGGGGGCTTTCTCCACAAGACCCGCCTGAAGCGACAGGCTTTCCGCCACGTCGAAGCTGTCTATCTCGGAATAGCTCGAGAAGTCCTCCTCCTCGCCGCGCTCAAAGACCTTAACGTGCAGCCCCTCGCCGTCAATGCTGATGTACGCGAACTTCTGCTGCGCCCTGTCGGAGCTGCCGACGTGTACGGCCACAAGGTCGTCGATAAGCCCCTCGCGGTAGTCGTCAAGCTTCGCGCCCATCGCGCTGGTGGTAAGGTAGGTCGTGGCCTGACCCGGCTCAAGCTTCTGCCCGTCCTTGGCGGTGACGCGGATGTAGCTGTGGTCGTGTCCGTTCAGATAGAGGTCAACGTACAGCTCATCGCAGATTTCAAGCACCTCGGGAACGTCGGCAAGTCCGTCATGGTCGGCCGTGTAAGGGCCTCTGTGGGTTGCGATAACTCTCCATGTGCATCCAGAGCTTTCGAACACCTCCTTGGCCCATGCTTTTTGTGCTTCGTAGTAGGCCGCTCTGTCGGCCGCAAGGTTGTCGCTTCCCGTGAATATCTCCGTGTTGATGAACACGAAGCACACATCACCCACTACCATGCTTCCCGTGTATTCGCCCGCAATCGCGTCGTCAAGACCTCCGGGCAGGTTGGTTCTTGCACAGTAATTCTTGTAGAAGGTATCGCCGCTGTACTCGGAGTTGCCCGGCAGCAGCACATTGGGAACGCTTGCGTATATATCGCCGCATTCGTTGAACAGCCATTCCCACTCGGAGGCCTTGAAGCCGTTCTCCACGTTGTCGCCCGTGCCAAGTATGAAGTCGGGCTTACCGAGCGTGGGCAGGATGAACTGCTCATAGGTCTTGGCAAAGTAGCTGTAACCCTCTTGGGACGGGGATTCCTGATCCGACAGTACGACTATATTCACCGTGCCGTCGTCGGGAAGCGCGTCAAAGCTGTAGGCCGCGCTCGCAAACTCCTGTCCGTTCGCTATGCCCACGGCTTGGTACTCATAGGTCTCACCAGCTTCAACGTCAACGTCGGCATAGTGGCTGTATATCTCGTCCCAGCCTTCCTCTATAAAGGAAAGATAGCTTGTGCAGGTGTATTCAGTCCACTCCTGCTCGCCCGCTTTGCGAAGGCGTATAAGCCCCGTGTCGGCGTCGGCAGAGGTGATGAAGTTGAAGCCTATCCGCAAAGGTGTGAGCCCGGGAGAAACGGTAAGCTCCTTGGGCGTACCGTCTATGACGGGAAGCGTAAGCGTTAAGGGTATGGCATCGCTTATATTATATGGGTAGGTCTGCTCACCCGAGCCGAAGTAATAATAGTACTCGCCCTCGTCGGTGAAGGGGAACACCGCGGTATAGCCCGCTTCGCCGCGCTCCATGGCTATGCTGTCCGTGAAGCTGCTGCCGTCGGAGCTGTCGCCGCAGTACAGCGTGACCGCGTCGTCATCGCCCGAATTCGATAACCAAGCTGTGAGGATGACCTCCTCGCCGGCTTCGGCGGCGGTAACAAGCTTATCGCCGCTGCTCAAAACCTTGGCTTCGGCGTCATAGCTGCCGTTCAATGCCTCGGCAAGACCTATGGTATCGACAAAGCGTGAGAAAGACGAAAGCATGGGAAAGCCGCTCATGTCGTCGCCAACCCATTCCCAAGTGTTTTCAAAGTCCCAGCCAAGGACGTCCGTGTAGGTGGACTTTGCGGTAAGCTCCGCTGCGTCGGCCTGCGTCACGCCCAAATTGGCGGGGTACTTGTAATCGGGGTTGCCCTTTAAGGCCATTCCGTCCCACACAAGGTTATTGACAAGCGTAGTGCCGCTGTCGCCGTCAAGACTGCCTATAAGAGCGCCTATCTTCTCGCCGCCCTCGCTGTAAACTCCGCTCGTGAGCACGGCGTTGTTCGCTATGCCGACGCCCGCGTCATATGCTCCCGCAAAACCGCCGCCATACTGTATGTCCGCGGCGGAAGTGACGCTGCCCGCCACAAAGTTGTTCGCGGCATAGCCCGCGATTTTGCCCGCAAAGCCTCCGCCCTCCTCGTAGAGACAGTTCACATCGACAAGGGTAAAGCAGTTGGTCACCGTGCCTTGGTTGCCGCCGCTGCCAGCCTTGATGGAGCAGACAATCCCGCCAACGCCGGACTCGCCCGTTACGCTGCCTGTGACGAACACGTTGTTGACTATGGCGTAGCAGCCGCCAGACAGCGTTCCGCAGTCCTCTATGCCTATGACCTCGATGTTAATAAGCGCAAGGTTGCTGACCGTGGGCTGCTTCTCGGCGGTCTTGTAGCCGATGTAGCCGAAGAATCCGACATACTCGCCGCTTGCGCGAACCACGCGATGGTTAATGACCGCATAGCCCTGACCGTCGAAGCTGCCCATGAAGTAGCCGTCGTCCGCGTTGTTGGGGTTGTCCTTGTTGGCGGAGATGGGCGGCATATAGCCTTGGGTCTCAACGCCCGAAGCTTGGGTTATGGCAAGCCCAATGCCGGTGAGCATTTCGCTCATGTCGATGTCGTTCATTAAGAGATAATCGCCGTCGCGGGGCGCGTCCGCAATGCCGTCGGAGTTGACGTCCGAGGTCTTCCACTCGCCGCTCATAAACAGAAGCTGCTCTGCGGTCGAAATCTCGTACTTGCCCGTCTCCGCATTGTATGCGGGAGGCGCCGCGCCAAGGGTCAAAAGGGTATCAAGATCCCAGTACTCCTGCGTCCACCAGTCGTCACCCTCAGCGACGGTCGTGACAGCGCACAGCGAGAACAGCATCAAAAGCGCCACAGCAAGGCTCAAACAGCGTTTTAGGTTCATGTTTACCTCCCAGATAGTAAGTTGCAGGAATCTTCGCAAACGTTTGCGAACGTTGGTAGAAAATATCTCCGGCGTTAACCGGAGGGTCGGTCGGGTACTTACTTGTCAATGATATACAATTGTAGACCATAGCACACCAATTGTCAAGACCGCTTGACAACAAAAATCGTTGTGAAATCAGGCGAGGGGGAGCGGCGGTTGACTTATATGTTTTTAGCAAGATCCTTCGCGATAGCTCAGGATGACAAGGGGGTACGAGTGGGAGCGGCGGTTGACTGTTATTGTTTTTCAAAGAAAATGAAAAACACGCCATATTGCATAAAATGTGCATATATAGCGTGCTTTGATTAATTTATGCGTATATATTGTGGTTTAAGTGAATATCTTTGCGTCGTCGCTTTTGCATTGTCGCTTGTTTGTCGCTTAAATCTGCTAAATT
>DAOPJM010000017.1:0-39144 GCA_035399665.1 Clostridia bacterium | reverse complement strand
TTCAATTCCCTGCAGCTCAGACTTGAAATGCATTACAGGATGCCGCATATCCTGTCTTTATTATAATAAAGTAACATAAATTTGTCAATACCCAAAATGAAGATTTTTCAATAACCTAAAAGATCTACATTTGGATTCGTGTTGGGGAATTGCAGACCCATATCCTCAGTATAGAGATCAGTATGCCCTGTAAGTAGCACAAAGTGATCGCTTGGACTCCGTTCTCCCTTTTTCCTTGACGCGTAGTACAAGCGCTCCGTATACCTGCTTGCGAGCTTTTCATCAAACGTTGTGACGGTGATGGGCGCAGCTTCGCGCATTTGCTGTTTTGTAAGTCCGTGCAGTAACGCTTCCTCCCTTAGACGGGCATATAGCGTTTCCTTGCCGGGAGCGGGAACCAGTACGCGTATCCCCTTTGTTTTGATCAACTGATACGCATCCGCAGTGGCGGCATAGTCCCTTTGTGCAATCGCGTTTAGCAGCGTCGGATCGTCCGTTGCCCTCTGAAACAACAGCGTATAGTAGTTTGTTATGTCCTTTGGGTCGTGAATGTCCAAAGACCCGCGAGAAAGCATCTCCTTAACCAGTAAGGCGGCGTTGCTGTAGCGATCGTCGGGATACAGCCGACCCGGCTCTTGCGGCACAAAAACGATAACGCGCCCAAGGTGATCAAGCCTGCCGTTTCTGTTGCAGCGACCTGCTGCCTGCAGGATTGCATCCAGCGGCGCAAGAGCGCGGTACATACACTCAAAATCAAGATCCACGCCCGCCTCAATGCATTGCGTGGCCACGACCCTGCATGGCAGACCCTTTGCAAGGCGCTCCTTAATCCGCTTGATTTGTGCAAGACGATGGTCGGGACAGAGGTCTGTGGTCAGGAAAAAAAGCTCGTCCGCCCTGCACGTCGTCTTTAGTCGTTGATACAGCGTCCTTGCATGTCTGCGCAGGTTAACAATCGCACAGACGCTGTTCTCACGCGACATCTCGTCAGCGACGGAGACAAGCGGACTTTCGGGATCCAAGCGCCATTCCACCTCAGTACGCCGAAGCTTACGGTACAACTCCTCATGATTTTGCAGGATCTCTACGGGCTTCCAAGACAAAGCGGGAAGGGCGTCATAGCTGGGCTGTGAAGCCGTGGAGAACAACACGGTGCATCGGTATTGCGAACAAAGGGTGTTGACCGCCTGCAATGTCGATGTCGTCAATGAGGCGGGCAAGCTCTGCGCCTCGTCAAAGATCACCACGCTGTCGGCAATGCTGTGGAGCTTGCGACAATCCGTCGGCCGCTGCGCGAACAGTGTCTCAAAGAAGCGTACCGATGTAGTTATTATGAAGGGTACACTCCATCTTGCGGCATATTCCCGCGCTTCTTCGGAGAGCCCGCTTTGGCTGTGGTCCACAAGAACGTAGGGGATGATATCGGAATAGGCTGCGGTACTCTGCTCGGCAAGGGCAAGGAACGGAAGGACGAGGATAATCCGTCTTTTTCCATGCGTTGCACAGTGCTGAAGTGCAAAATGCAGAAGTGCAAGGGTCTTACCGGTGCCTGTTGGCGCGGTCAAGGTGTACAGCCCTGAGGGGAGTTTGCCGGCTTCTCCGCAGCGCGTGAACAATTCGTCCCTGATTTGGTCAAGCTCTTTATTTGCGGCAGAGCTGCTGCGAATCCGTTCCATATGTTCCGACAAACGCTGCAGCAAGACCATTGGATCGTCCGCCTGCTTTTCCGTTTCCTCCAGATACTCAGGGCGTTCGCCCGTCGCCGACGCGCTGTAGTCGGCGTCGACCAAGCAGGAAAACAGCATCCTTGTATAGAGCATCCCTTCCAGCGCACAATTTGTGTACGGATGGAGCGAGCGGCGCAGCTCATTTGACGGACGAAACTCAGGCAGCTCTTTAAGGAAGATCTGAATGGCGTACATATATTGCTTCGGCCCGGCCAAGGCTGCGGTCTTTCCGTTATTGCAGCGAATCGGCTTCGTATCCTGCGTGCTTTGCTCAAGGTAAGCTCGCAAATAAGCGAAGCTCACAAGCCCGTCATGGTGTCCGTTGATGGCCTCTAACAAGGGAATGTAAGTGGGATCTCTTTTGCATATAGAGTAAAGCAGGACGGCGCCGCAGATGGCGTGGTCGATGCGCCGAGGGATACCATCGGTGGAGTGGAGAGACTCTTGAAAGGCTTCGCTCCATTTTCCAAAGTCATGGGGAAGTGCAATTGCCTTCCCCGCTTCGCCTTGCCCAAAGACCGCGGCGTATTCCTTTGCAAGCTTGGCCACGCTTTGGGCGTGTTCCTTGCAGGTCGTCTGCGACCCATCGGAAGAGGGGGATTTTGCGTAGTATGTCTTATCCATATGATCCTTCCCCTGCAAAGCGGCGCCGCTCCTACATTCACACTCCGCTCCTCAGATTATTATGTCGTTTTTTACGGTTTTGATTATCTCACAGGCATTGTCCGTTGGA
Source organism: Clostridia bacterium (assembly GCA_035399665.1). Classification (GTDB taxonomy): domain Bacteria; phylum Bacillota; class Clostridia; order Christensenellales; family CAG-138; genus DAOPJM01. The sequence continues at coordinate 36,684 of DAOPJM010000017.1, read as the reverse complement.
AAGGAAGTTTTGCTCATTCGTTAGGTTCGTTTTCCTTGTAGTGTGAACTTCTCTGAGTTTTCAGGCGAAGGCTTCCATGTTCTTCCTTCTTCCCCTATGTACCGATTATGAGGCTTCGGTAATTCTGTAAAATCTATTTTTTCAAACTTCACATAAGGCATTTACTCCGCGAAACAGAAAATGCAATGCTCACCATGCGATGCTGGTTCAATATCAGAATACTTTATATCATGCTCATTGTCAACACAATTTAGCGAATATATGTGGATAAGCAATATACTTAGCAGAAGATATGCATATAAACACAGGGCAATACATCACAGCGCTCTTGTGTTGTTTTGGGCTTACTCGAAAACGATGTTGAATGCGATGTTTCAGGGCTAAGTCGCAGCGTATCTGACCCAACGGAGAATAAGCCCTGCTTCAACGGGGTGTGGACATTCAGCCGTACACTTTACAGTCGTTGTGGATGACTGAGCTATAGTGCTGATTTGGCGGCAAACCGTTGCGGGACATACATATGGTGTAGTATAATCAGCGCGGCAGGTCGAAATTCGTTGAGTTTGATTAACGTGATAGAGAGGAAGCAACCTGTGAATGCTTTAGCGCTGATGGGGTGTCCTTGCCTTAGCGGAAATACTGTGTAGCTGTGCAAACCGTTTACCGCCACGCTCAGAGAAAGCAATGTCTGCGTGCGATACACATAATTGAGTACGAAAAGAATAGCTCCGCGCATGGGCTGTTATGCCTGTCAAGATGCCAGTGAGTATTACGGCTGTAAGCAAACAGAGGATATGAACGGTATCGCGGAGGATGTTCTATGGGCGGACTGCATTGCGTTGGCAACGCCAATCTATTCATGGTGTTGCATCGCTGAAATGGAAGCGGCGCCGGATCGTCTATATGGGCTGAACAAGTTATACGTGAAAGCACAAGAATCCCTGTGGGCAGGGAAAAGGGTGGCGATCATTGCGCCCAATGGATATGAGCATGAGTATGCGACACAACCGTTTTCGTTCTTCTCTTTTCTTCGCCCGCAAGCAGGCGACTTTTTTGAGAAAAGAGAATTGCTGCTTTGCCGCGCAAAGCAATGTTGCTATAAATTTTGCATGCTATGCAGCGTGATAGTCCACCTGTTGAAGGCTTCCTGATTCTGCGAAAAACCAAACAGCCTCGTTGTTTCGCGACAGGGTAATTGTAACGAGTTTTCGTGGTAATTGTAACGAGTTTTCGGGCGGCTGTTGCAAAACTCAAATCAATCTGTTATGATGATTCAAACATGGAGGTGGGATAACAATGGAAGAACAAAGGAACGTATACGACATACTCGAGGAGCGCGGCTACATCAAGCAATGCTCGCACCCCGAGGAGCTGAAGGAACTCTTGGGCCGCGAAAAGCTGACCTTCTATATAGGCTTTGACCCGACTGCGGACAGCCTGCACATCGGGCATTATGTCGCCCTCATGACCATGGCGCATATGCAGCGCGCAGGCCACAGACCTATCGCTCTCTTGGGCGGCGGTACGGCCATGATAGCCGACCCGTCGGGCAAGACCGAACTGCGCAAGATGCTCACGGTCGAGGAGCTTGACCACAACGCCGCCTGCTTCAAAAAGCAGATGGAACGTCTTGTGGACTTCTCCGAGGGACGCGCTGTCATGGCCAACAATGCGGACTGGCTGCGCGACCTCAACTTCATGAACTTCATGCGCGAGATTGGCGTACTGTTCTCCGTGAACCGTATGCTCACGGCCGAGTGCTACAAACAGCGCATGGAGACCGGTCTGACCTTCTTTGAGATGAGCTACATGCTTATGCAGAGCTATGACTTCCTCATGCTCAATCAAAGATACGGCTGCGTCCTTCAGATGGGCGGCGACGATCAGTGGAGCAACATCCTAAACGGCGCGGACCTCATTCGCCGCAAGGAGCGCAAGCCCGCTTACGCCCTGACCACAACGCTGCTTGTCAACTCCGACGGCAAGAAGATGGGCAAGACCGAGCGCGGCGCACTCTGGCTTGACAAAAATAAGTGCAGCGTATTCGACTTCTATCAGTATTGGCGCAACATCGACGATCAGGAGGTTAGGAACTGCCTGTGCCTTTTGACCTTCCTGCCCATGGACGAAATCAACGCCCTTTGCAGCGAAGGCGCGAACATCAACGAGGCCAAGAAGGTCTTGGCATACACGCTTACCGCCCAGGTGCATGGCGACGACGAGGCCATGAAAGCCAAGTCCGCGGCCGAGGCGCTGTTCAGCGGCGGCGGAGACCTTGAGCATATGCCCACTCGCGAGCTTACCGACTCCGAAATCAAGGAAAGCGGGCTTCTGCTTCCCGACCTGTTGGTGCTGTGCGGGCTTGCCAAGTCCAAGAGCGAGGCGCGCAGGCTCATAAAGGACGGCGGAGTTCTTGTGGGCGACGTCAAGGCGGCTTCGTTCGACGACAAGCTCACCACAGAGCAGATCGAGGGCGAGGGCGTTATCATCAGGAAAGGCAAGAAGAGCTTTTGCAGGGTGAGAAGAGCTTAAGCGTATATAGGACTGTCGAACGGGAGAGCGAGATCGAGCTTGTGATCAAGCGCTCCCGCTTCATAGGGCGTTGCTTTCCGGTAAGCAGCGAGCCTGAGGCCTTATCGACCTTGGAACGCGTGCGCAAGCAAAACCGAGACGCAAGCCATAACTGCTTTGCCTACGTCATCGGGGAGAGGGGCGCATTCGCCAGGTTCTCAGACGACGGCGAGCCGGGCGGCACGGCGGGTATGCCCATGATGGAAACCCTGAAAAGCATAGGCGCGGTCGATGTTTTGTGCATAGTCACACGCTACTTCGGGGGCATACTGCTTGGCTCGGGAGGGCTTGTCAGGGCCTATTCGGGCGCGTGCAGCGAGGCGGTCAAGGCCGCCAATATAGTCGAGATGCGTCCCTGCGTACACTACGGGTTTGAAGTGGATTACCCCAAATGGGGTATGCTGCAAAGCCTTCTGTCGCGTTACGGCAGCATTGACAGCGTGGAGTACAGCGACAGGGTAAGGTGTGCCGTTTGGGTGCCAAATGTCCGCTCCACAGAGTTTATCGCGGAGCTTACGGAGCGCTCGGACGGAAAGATTTCGGCTCAATACTTGGGGCAGGAGCGCTTCCCCTGTGAGCCTGAAGGAGACAATAAATGAAACGATGCCTGTCTGTCTTAACAGCGATACTTGCCGTGGCGTTGGCGCTCACGGCCGTTTCGCTTGCGGCAGACGAGCATCCCATCAAGCTGGAGATAAGCTGTGATTCGGAGTGCAGACTTATCGAGGCGGGCAATATGAGTTGGATATCGTTCACCATAGTCAACGACTCCGACGCGGAGTACACCCTGTACAACGCCGTCTTGACGGGCGATATACTGAGTTCGTCGGTGTCGCTGGACAGCACGATAACCATTCCCGCCAATGAGAACCGCGTGTTCACTTTGGAGAACGTCCCCATTTCGGAGGACAAGTTTGACACACCTATCACCTTCATGCTTGAATGGACGGAAACGACCTACGCCAAGGATGATATTGCCAAGCTCCATCCAAGCTCCGTGAAGCGGCAGGCGTTTGGCACGCTCACGGTGGAACGCTTCGTTCTGCCTGAGATGGGCATAACGGCGACGGCGGACTGCGCCTACCATGAGGAGGGCGAAAGCGTTGAGGTAAGCCTTACGCTCACCAATGCTTCGATCTTCGACATGACCGACATATCCATAGTCGAGAGCGCGACGGGCGAAACGATAATGCTTGATAAGAACCTGCTTGCGGCTCAGTCGAGTGACGTATTCGTGTATACCGTGGTGATGGGTACGGAGGACATGAACATCCAACCCGTCATCAGCTACAATGTCAAGAACTATCCCGCCTCGCCCGTACAGCTTCAAACTCCGGTGCTTGTGGAGTATCTCAAGGTGAAGCTGTCGATAGACGCGCAGATTATCTCAACCTCCTCGGAGGGGACCCGCTTTGTCGTGACCGTCAGCAATGTCGGCACGCACGCCATGACGGGAATACAGCTTTACGACGAGGTAAACGACCCCTTGGGCAGGGAGTTCGACCTTGGCACGGATTGGCAGACCTTTGAGTTCACCTTGCCCGCGGCCTCACAGACCAACTACAACCGCAGAGCCTTGTTCCACGCGGAGGGCATAGACGTCAGGGGCGATAAGTATGTCTGTTACGACGACGACAGCTACGAAATCAAGCCCTATATCGAGCCGTCGCAGGTGGTGATTTCCCTTGGCGCGACGCTTACCGACCCCGTAACGGACAGCAGCGGAAGCATGAGCGCCACCTTGAGCTTCGTTGTCAGCAACGACTCGGTTGTAAGGCTGACGAATGCCCGTCTGTATGAGCTGTTCGACAGCGGCGAAATAGTAATCGCAAGCTATGACGTCTTGGGCACGGGCTACACGAAGCTTTCGAGGGAGATAGAGCTTGACGGGCTGACGAGCTTGAGCTTCGTACTGAGAGCAGAGGACGCGGCGGGCAATGAGTATTCTACTTCCGTGGTCACGCTTGACCTTTCCGCGCTGCTGTCGGCCGAGTCAAACGCCAACCCGATTGCGGAGGAGACCGAGACTTCCGCTGTGGCGGCGCTGCTTACGGGGCTGAATAAGCTGGTAAGGAAGCTCCTGATAGGGCTTATCATCACTGTCGCGGTCTGTACCTGCACGGTGATTGTGCTGTACGCGCTGGAACGCTCCGCCATAGCCAAGCTCCCGCGTGAGGAGGAGAGCAAGCCGCCAAAGCCCGGCTTTGAGGCCGACGCCATGGGTATCAACATGGGCTACGCGGCCGGCGCACAGGCACACGGCTCCATGGGCTATGTACCGCCCGCGAAGCTGCTGTACTCAAGGGACAGCGCACAGCGCTTTGCCCCGCTGAAGGTTAAGGCTGAGGCCCCTGCGCTCCGTGAGATGAACCGTTCTGTGAGGATAATCGAGCAGGGCGGCGAACCAGAGGTTCGCCCGTTGATTAAGAATGAATTCATACGAATTAAGCCTCCAAGGGCAGTAACGGCGAAGGAAGAATAATTGAACAAGACCGCTCTCCCATATACTGACATGGAGAGCGGTCTTTTATATGCACGCTCGACATGGGCGGCAAGGCAGGTTGTTATCAGTGGCGGAAGGGCAATGTAATAGGCTTGCGGTAGAAGCCCCGTTCACCCAAACTGCCCCCGCTGTCATACTAATATGCTTCGCCAACCAAACCACGTTGTCATCCTAATATGCTTCGCCAACGAACCTCCGCTGTCATCCTGAGGAGCAAAGCGACGAAGGATCTTGAAACAAGCTTGCGGTTGTAGGGGCGCTCCCGCGCGGGACAAGCTGTTCCAGCCGTGAGCGCCCCTTGACTTTTTAGTTTTCGGGAAGATCCTTCGACTACGCAATAGGATGACACGAAGGGTTGAGAAAGGAAATTCGGGGGGAGCGGGGACTGACCGCTATTGCTTATAGCAAGATCCTTCGACTGTCGCAAGAGGATGACAGCGGATTGCGCATGAAGCCCTTAAGCGCGGTCAATGAAGTCGAGTATGGCCCTGTCGTACTCTGCGGTGTTGTTTATCCGAAGGTGCGAATGTGCGCCCTTGTCAAGCCATTTTATACGTTTATCCTTGCTTATGCAGCTGTCGTAAAGCCTTTGGCTCTCCCTTGGAACCGAGAAAAGGTCCTGCCTTCCGCATATGAAAAGCACGCGCTTATCGCACTTTTTGACACAGCGCAGGGGCGTATTCCTATTGACGTTGTTGCCCGCGCACTTATGGATAAGATGCATAATCTCGTCCAGCACGGGGAAGATGGGACGCTTCTCGTACTGCATATGCCGCTTGAAGGATTCCCTGAAGCTTGTAAAGCAGCCCTCCGCGATGATGGTACTGAGATAGTCGGGACATTCGGGGTTGGCGGCCGCAAGAAAGCAGGCCGAGCCGCCCACGCAGACGCCATGCAATATGACCTCATCCATGCCCTTTTGTTCGCGCAGAAAGCGCACCCAGTTGAGCGCGTCGCGGCTCTCCCAAAGCCCGCAGCTGTTGTAAGTGCCTTCGCTGTTACCGTGGGCGCGGGCGTCCACGACAAGGACATTGCATTTGGTCTTGGTATAGGTCTGTGCAAAATAATAGGCGTACATCAGACACTCGCAGCGCCCGGGCAGAATAAGCACGCAGCGCTTTGCGCCAAAGTCGTAGTACTCGCCGACGAGCTTCAGCCCATAGCTTGTGATTTCAACCTCGCTCATGTAAATAGCGTTCTCGCGTCCCCACTCAACGCCGCTGTTCCACATGGCAAGCTGTTCCTCGTTTTCAGGAGCCGAGCAGCAACGCCCCCACTTTTCGGGGCTTGTGCGAACGAGTATGTCACGGTAGACGCGCTTTGCAATGGGTATAGTCACGAAAAGCATGGCGGCAAGCCCGCCGCCGAGCAGCAAAACAACGGCTGCCGCAATTATCCAATAGATCATCAGAACCTCGCTTATCAATAATCCTGAACAGTCTATCACAGTTTCCGGCAGTTTGCACCAATTTCATGTAAAAATGACGTCGAAGAATTGAAAATGGTATTCATATGTGATAAAATGCCTTAGGAAAGAACAAAAATACATCGGAAGTGAGTTTTGAAATGAACGATTTCGTGATAATCCCAGACAGCTCCTGCGATTTGAACAGCGAGCTTAGGGAGCGCTGCGGCATTCCCGACTACCTCAAGGGTGTTTTGTACTACCCCGACGGCAGGGAAGCCAAGTGTGATCTTGACTGGGACCTTATGACCCCCGAACAGTATTACAGCTCCATGAAAGAGAGCCGCACCACATATAGGACAGCAACCTGCACCATAGGCGAGACTGTCGAGACCTTCGAGAAATATCTTGCACAGGGCAAGGACGTATTGTCCGTCAGCCTCTCATCCGCGCTTTCGGCCTGCTATCAGAACGCCTTGGTCGCGGCAAAGCAGCTCAAGGACAAGTATCCGGGCAGGCGGGTCGTATGCGTGGATTCTCTGCGCTATTCCACCTCTTTGGCGCTGCTTATCATGCTTGCCACAAAGAAGAAGGAGGAGGGTCAGAGCATTGACGAGGTTGCGGCTTGGATGAACGAGAACCGATACCGCATTCATCAGATGGGTTGGATGGACGACCTGTTCTTCCTGTGCAAGACGGGCAGAGTCTCCAACGTCAAGGCCTTGTTCGGCACTCTCATCGGCGTAAGCCCCATGGCGGACTTCAACCGTGAGGGCCTTTCCGAGGTACTCGGCAAGGCGAAGGGCAAGCGCAGCGCGGTGGACGCGACCATAGCCTATATGGAGCGCACCATAACCGAACCTAAGGAGCAGACCATATTCATAGCGCATTCCAACCGTCCCGATTGGGCGGAGACCTTGCGCGGCCGTGTGCAGCAGGCTTTTGAGCCTAAGGAAATCATCCTGAACCCCGTTGGCCTTGCCTGCGGTGCGACGGTTGGCCCCGGGCTTTGCGCGGCTTTCTACTTTGGTTCCCCGACAAGCGAAGGGCTTGTCAATGAAAAAGCCATAATGACCGAGATACTGTCACAGGTCAAGAAAGGGTAATTACCATGAGGAGCTTTGCGATCGTTGCGGATTCCACAAGCGACCTTTGCCTTGCGATGAGGCAGAGGTATGATATCGACTATGTGCCGATGAACTACGTCATAAACGGCGAGGAAATCAAGGCTTCGCTCGATTGGGAAACCCATTCCGCCAAAGAGTACTATGATTTGATGCGAAACGGCACAATCATCAAGACCACGCAGGTTTCGCGGCAGTCGTTTACAGAATGCTTCACCTCCTATGTCAATAAGGGCATGGATGTGCTTTACATCTCATGCTCGTCCGCGCTGAGCGGCTCCGTCAACCTTGCGCAGCTCATCGCCAGAGAGATAACGGCGGAGCATCCCGAGGCTCACATAATCTGCGTGGACTCGCTCATAAGCTCGTTGGGACAGGGGCTTTTGTGCATCAAGGCCTGTGAATGCCGTGCCGAGGGCAAGAGCTTGGAGGAGACTGCGGCGTATATCGAGTCCATCAAGCTGACCGTCAACCAGTGCGGCACGCCCGCGACGCTTGACTACCTCAGAAGGGCGGGCAGGGTTACGGCCTCAACCGCCATCTTCGGCAACCTCTTTGGGGTGAAGCCTCTTATCATATCCGATAGGATAGGGCAGAATTTCGCGGTCAAGAAGGCGAAGGGCGCGTTGAACGCCAAGCGTGAGATCGCCAAGATGGTGGCGGATTATGTCATAGACTCCGAGCATCAGTGCCTGTATATAAGCCATGCGGACTGTCCTGAGGAGGCGGAAGCCCTGCGTGACGAGATACAAAAGCTTGTCGGGTTCGAGAGCGTCTACATCGACTACATAGGCCCGATAGTCGGCGCGTCCGTCGGACCCGGGACTGTAATCTCCTTCTGCGTCGGCAGGGAAGTAACGATTGAGGGGAAAGAGTAAGCAAAGTATGCAAGACGTTGTACTGAACGCCGATATTCTGCACACGATGCTGTATAACGGCTACTGCGAGCTGAAGCGGAACGCTTCGGTCGTGGACAACCTGAATGTGTTTCCGGTTCCTGACGGGGATACGGGTACCAATATGACCAAGACCTTCGAGGGCGGAGTTCGCTCCGTTTCCTCCGAGGTTTCGGATACGGGCGAGTATATGCGCCGCTTCGCTCAGGGCAATCTGCTGGGCGCAAGGGGCAATTCGGGAGTGATACTCTCACAGTTCATGCGCGGCATAGCCCAGTACACGGGGGAGAAAGAGTCGCTTTCCATGAGTGAATTTGCCTCCGCGCTGCTGTCAGGCACGGAATACGCCTACGCCGCTGTGCTGAAGCCCGTCGAGGGGACTATGCTCACCGTCATGCGCGAGACCGCCGAGTTCGCGGCGGAGCACTGCAACGACTATTCCGACCTGAAGTCCTTCTTCTCCGCGCTCATACGCAGGATGAAGGCCTCGCTTTCGCATACCCCGGAGCTGCTTCCCGTGCTGAAGGAAGCGGGGGTCATAGACAGCGGCGGCGCGGGACTTTTATGCATATTCGAGGGCATGGAGAAGGCGCTAAACGGCGAGCTGCTGACCGACGACAGCCTTGAAACCGACACCGTAAGCGGGGCTAAGAGCTTCGCGTTCGACCCCGACGACAACATGGAATACGGCTACTGCACGGAGTTCATCTTAGTGCTGCAAAAGCGCAGGATCGACGTTGACGCCTTCGACATAAAGGACTTGACAGCCTTTTTGGAGAGCGTCGGTGAATCCATAGTGGCGGTTCGCGACGGCAGCCTGATAAAGGTTCACGTTCACACCTTTGAGCCGGAGAAGGTTTTGGCCTACTGCCACGGCTTTGGCGAGTTCTTGAGTCTCAAAATAGAGAATATGTCGGTGCAGCACAATGAAACCCTGATAAAGACCGACAGCGGAAAGCCCAAGGAGCGCAAGCGCTGCGCGGTTGTGGCGGTTGCTTCGGGCAAGGGCATAATCGATTATCTTTTGGAGATAGGCGCGGACGCCGTGATTGACGGAGGACAGACCAACAACCCCTCAGCGGACGCGTTTTTGAGGGAGTACGCAAAGCTCAACTGCGAGCATATACTGGTTCTGCCGAACAACGGAAACATCATACTCACCGCCAAGCAGTCGGCGACACTGTACGATGCCGCGAAGGTGCATGTTCTGCCCACGCGCTCCGTAGCGGAGGGCTATTCCGCTCTGTCAATGATGGATATGTCGTGCGAGACCATAGACGAGGTCATAGAAAGCATGATGTTCGGAGTTCCCAACGTGAGCACGGGTCTTGTCACAAACGCAACGCGGGATTCCGTGAACAACGGACTCGTGATACACAAGGGTGATTTCATCGGTTTGGACAACGACCGCATCATCTCCGCCGCGAAGGATATGGAGACTGCGGCGACAGAGATGCTTTGCGGGATGGACGGCATAGACGACAAGCAGGTTGTCACCGTATTCTACGGCAGGGAAGTGAGCGCGGAGAAGGCAAAGCGGCTCTGCTCCGCTTTTGGCAAGCGTTTCCCCATGATAGAGTTTGGCGCCGTAAGCGGTGGACAAGAGGTTTACAGCCTTATCATGGCGGTGGAGTAAGCTCCGCCGCTTTTACTATGGAGGGCGATATGAGAAGGATAGTCATTGACACGCTTGGGGGCGATTTCGGCTGCAAACCCATAGCCTTGGGTGTTGCCGAGGCTCTTTTACTGAATCCTAATGCTGAGTTCGTGCTTTCGGGCGACGAAAAGACCCTTCGCGGCTATTTTGAGGCGATGCACGCTGATTTTGGCAGGCTGAGCTTTCTTGATACGGACGACTGTATCGCGGGCGATGAGCCGCCCACCTGCATATTCGGAGCGCACGAGCGGGCGTCAATGATGCTGGCTCTGGAGTACTTAAGGGACAATTCCGAGGCCTGCGGCATGATAAGCGCGGGGAACACGGGCGCGCTGATGGTGGGTTCAATCTTCAAGCTGGGGCTATTTGGGGGATTGAAGCTGCCCGCCTTGTCCACAGCATTGCCCTGTGCCGGCAAAAACTTGGTGTGTCTTGTGGACTGCGGCGCGAATATGGACTGCAAGCCAAAAGACCTTGCCCGCTTCGCGCTCATGGGCGATGTGTTCATGAGAAGCGTTCAGGGGCTTGAATCGCCGAGAATAGGCTTGCTGTCCGTGGGCAGCGAGCGCGGCAAGGGCAACGACCTCACCAAGGAAGCGTTTGAGCTTATAGAGGCGCTGCCGCTCAACTTCATAGGCAATGTCGAGGGCGGAGCCGTGGTTGACGGTTCCGTGGACGTGATAGTCGCTGACGGATTCGCCGGGAACATCATATTGAAGAACACCGAGGCCGCGGGTAAGCGTGCCATGGCGCTTGTAAGCGCGGTACAGAATGGCGGCTCCGAAGCGGAGCTTGAGCTTATCGGGCGAATAAGGGAGAGGCTGTATCGCAGCTTTGACTTCAATTCACAGGGCGGAGCCACGTTCTTAGGGACGAAGAAGATAGTGGTAAAGGCGCACGGGAGTGCGACCGAAAAGACAATAGCCGCCTGCGTCTCTCAGCTTCTTAGGCTTGAGAGCAGGGGCTTTATCCAAAAGCTTAGGGAGAGCCTGACGGTTTAGCGGGTTTTCCGACTAAGCCCTTCGGCTGTATACGCTCCTTCTTATGAGGTATTCAATGGGGACAAGGAGCAGCATCAGGGCGTCAAGAGCCAAGATGAGCGGAAGCTCACAAAACAGCGAGGCGGCAAAGACGCCCAAGGTATAGACAAGGTATCGCGCCATGATGAAGGCGAATTGACGCGCACCATCGCCGAAACCCGTTTTGCGAAAGGCGATAAACCTGTTCAAAAGGAGCGAGCATAGGGCTGTGACAATACCCACGGCGGGGACGGTGAGCAGGCAGAGGTCAAGGTTTAGGGTCAAAGTCAATACGAGAGCCAAAGTCTGCGACAGCGCGAACGAAACGAAGGAGACCCACGCGCTTGAAAATAGGCGGCGATATATCAACAGCGTGTCCTCTACGGGACGAAAATGCGTGGCGGAGTTGCCGTCAATATAGACAGTATCTATGGGCAGAGTGGTAATCCTTACGCCCTGCTTGTCGGCATGGTAAAGCATGTTGATTTCAAAATCGTACTTTTCACCGCCTACGTCCTTCATCCAATCGACGTGTCGGACGCAAAAGCCCCTAAGCCCCGATTGGTTGTCACGAAGGTAATGCCCCGTGAACACGGTGTACACGAAGCGGGAAAGGTCGTTGCCTATACGCGAGAGCGCCGGAATGTCGCCTGAAAGGTCTCTTACGGTCAGCACGAAGTCCGCGCCGCCCCTTAAAGCCTCACGCACACGAAGGATGTCGCTTGTGCGGTGCTGCCCGTCCGCGTCGGCGGTGATAACGCGGGCGCATTCGGGGTACAATAGCAAAAGCTCGGACATACCGCGCTTTAGCGCCGCGCCCTTGCCAAGGTTCTTAGGGTTCGCGACTACCTGTGCCATCGGGCGTATCTTGTCAAAGATATGCGAGTATTGTTCGCCGCTGCCGTCGTCCACGACAAGCACGGACAGCCCCTGCTTTGTGAGAGCCTTGACTATGTCAACAAGCGCCTCGTCGGGCATGTAGGCGGGTATGATTACGACTTCCTCGTGCAATTTATGCTTTCCCCCAAAAGTTGCCGCCCAAAAGGATGGCAAGAAGCTGTCGATTCGCTTGCCGCGATTCGGCTCTGTATGAGCATTGTAGCATTTGGGCAAGGCTAAAGCAAGGGACAAAGCCAATAGGCTTACAAGAAAATAATGTCTCATGGCTGTGCGGCACGCTGCCGCACGAAAACAGAGACGTTTTGATACAAAGAAAAAGTAATGGAAAAGCAGGAGTTGTCGATGATGTCGCTGCCGTTTACGGTATTACAGGAGCGGGATTACAGCAGGAACATGTCCCAAGTGGAGCAAGAGCTTGCGGCTATGGCGCATTCGGGCGAGTATACCACCTTTGACGGCGGAGAGCTGTGCTATGAGTATTACCTTGCCGATAACAGCAAGGCGTTCATGATAGTGGTTCACGGCTTTACAGAGTTCGCGGAGAAGTACCGCGAGCTGGCTTGGTATTTTCATCAGGCGGGATACAGCGTACTGCTGTATGATCAGCGCGGGCATGGCCATTCGTTCAGGGCGGTGGAAAACCCCCGATATACTCATGTTGACAGCTTTGACGATTATGAAAGGGACCTTGAGGGCATTATCAACGATGTGGTAAGACCGGTGTCAAAGGATCAGCCGCTGTATTTGTTTTCACATTCGATGGGCTGCGCCGAAGCTCTGCTGTACATGGAAAAGCACCCGTGCGCCATAAATCGCGCCGTGCTTTCATCACCGATGATACTGCCCGTGTTTCGGGGCTTTCCAAAGTGGCTGTTGGAGCTGCTGCTCAACCGCTACGGCGCGATAGACGGCTGGAACTCCAAGATACGGATATTCGGGGAATTCGACCCCAATCCGGCGTTTGAGGACAGCATGGACAGGAGCAGGGCGCGCTTTGAGTATAATCTGAAGAAGCGCAAAAACGACCCCATGTATCAGGGCTGCGCCCCCACCTACGCGTGGATGCGGTCGGCTATGCGCCTGCCCTCAATGGTGTTTACCAAGGCGTTGAAGGCGATTCAAACCCAAGTGATAGTCTTTTCGGGCGGCAAGGACAGCGTGGTGAGGACGGATTTACACAAGAAGCTCGCCAAGGAGCTGTCGCATTGCAGGTTTGTGTACATGCCCGAGGCGTATCATACCATGTTCAACGCCGCCGAACCGCTCTTGTCAGAGTACCTTGAAACCACGTTTGACTTTTTGGCCCGTTAGCCCTTAGTCCTTAGCCCTTCGCCTTAACATAACTACCGTCTCAACGTGGCTCAAACCGTTCATTTTGATGTTTTAAGTGTAATTTTGCGTATTTACGTTCAAGGGAATATGTCCACGATGTTTTTTGCATTTTGCTCGTTCATGGGAACATGTCCACAGTAAATTTCCATTTTGCCTGTTTACGGAAACATGTCGACTTATTCCATATCGCCTTTGCCTAAATTACACTTTGAGCATAGCGTCTGCAAATTATCAACTACTGTTTCTCCGCCTTTAGCCCAAGGAATAATATGGTCTACATGTAAATCTACAGATGGATCTTTTGCTGGAGATGCACCGCAAGCACAACATTTGAAATTATCTCTCTTCAAAATCTTAAAACGCATCCGTGCATTTATATTTCTTGAAGTCCTGTGCTCTTTCTTTTGAAGAGGCTTTTCTACATTAACAGTTTTAGAAATATTTTCCTTATCATTGATTTTATTTTCCTTTAATTCTTCTTCATCTATTTCTTCTGAACTATCTAAATTAATATATTCAACAAAAGCTTTTAATGCATTTCTCCAACCGCCAAATCTTCGTTTGTATGTATCAAGAGAATATTTTGATATATTCCCCTTCGTTATATCAGTTGATGTTGGTTGCCTTCCTAATTTTGTCCAAATGCGCTCCAATTCATCAAAAAGCGTTTGCTCGTCAATCCTACTTCTAGCCAAACCAGTAGGTTGAAGTCCTGCAGCTAACAATGCTTTGTCCCAAGTTTTAAATCTTGAAAAAACATGCTCAGCTGCATATTTTCCATACTGTCTATATTCTTCGTATAATACGGTATCCTTATTAAGTTGTTTCGCTATTCGTTGTAAATCAGCATAATAATCTTCGTTTTTTATTCGCTTTAACTCTGATTTTGTTCTTTCGTTGCGCAATCCTGCTATAGACAGTGCATTTTTCCAAGTTCCAAAATGACCCTGAATTGCAGTCTGTGAATATTGTCCACATTTTCTGTAAGTAGAAATTGAAATATAATCATGTTCCAATTCTTGTGCTACACGCTTAATATCTTCAATAATTTCTTCGTCTGTAAGTTCTTTTCTATAGTCATTTAACTCGAACTTCATAAATACACCCACTTTCATGCTGTTATATATATTGACTTCTCAGTCAACACGAAATTCATTTCATCCACTCAACCTACTTGAGTTACCAGTATAAGTGTTGTCGATATGTTCCCGTTGACGCAAAAACACACTTTAGGTCGAGTAGGTAATTTAGACATCATCTAAAAACCTTGTAAAATCAATGGGTACAGCGCGACATCAATACCACCGTCTCAACGTGGGCGGTTTGAGGGAACATATCCACGGGCTGGACACATTCTATCACAAAGCCGCCGTCCGTGAGCAGCTTCAGGTCGCGGGCCAGGGTCGCGGGGTTACAGGAGATGTAGACCATGCGGGACGCGCCGCTGTTCAGTATCGAACGGATAACGCCCTCCGAGCAGCCCTTGCGCGGCGGGTCGGCGACTATCGCGTCGGGCGTCACGCCCTTTTCCGCCAGCTCTTTCAACACATTTTCGCAGTCTCCCGCTATGAACTCACAGTTCGTAATGCCGTTCAGCTCGGCGTTTTGCACCGCGTCCCTGACGGCCTCAGGCACATACTCCACCCCAATCACGCTCTTAACCCTGCGCGCCAGAAGCAGCGAGATGCTGCCCATGCCGCAGTAGAGGTCAAACACGCGCTCCGTTGGCGCGGGGGAGAGCAGCTTTATCGCCTTGTGGTACAGCACGCGGGTCTGAAGGGCGTTGACCTGCAAAAAGGAATTGGGGCTGACCGAAAAGCTCAGCTCGTCAATGGTTTCCACCAATGACGGCACGCCGTGAATCAACCTGAATTCATCGCCGAATATAACGTTGGTGTCCTTGGAATTGACGTTATGATAGAGAGAGCTTACCTGCTCGTTCAGCAGCTCAATCAGCTCATCGCTGTGCGGCAGAGCGCCTGTGGTCACGACCACCGCCATACGCTCGCCCATATCCGTTGTGCGAACGACAACATGACGAAGCACTCCTTTTTGCGTGGACTCGTCATATGGCGCGACATTATAGCTGTCCGCCCACTCAAGCACGCGAAGCGCGATTTCCATGACGCCCTCATCCTGAATAAGGCAGTCCGAGAGCGGCACCAGCCTATGGCTTTTCGGGGCGAAGAAGCCCAAGCGAACGCCCAAACCCTCGCGCCCAAAGGGGAAGCTCCCCTTGTTGCGGTAACGCCAGGGCTTTTCCATGCCTATGGTGGGTAAAACAACGACGTCCTTTATGCCGCCGAGACGCTCAATGGCGTCCTGCACCTGCGTCTGTTTAATACGAAGCTGCTCCTCATAATCGATGTGCTGTAAGGCGCAGCCGCCGCAGCGTGAGAACACGGGACACTCGGCATACACGCGGTGACAAGAGGGCTCAACCACACGGGTGAGCTTGGCCACGGCGTAGTTGGACTCAACCTTGATAATGTGAGCCTCGACAGACTCGCCCGTAATAGCTCCGGGTACAAAGACGGCAAAGCCATCGATTCGCCCCACGCCCTGCCCTTCGGAGGTTATGGAGTCGATAACAAGGTTTATGTCGTCATTCTTTTTGATGGGAGGCTTGCGCATATAAACGCTCCTTTCAACCGCAAAGGCGGGATGATCATTTAGTAAGGCTATTGTGTCCGTGGTGTACGCTCTATTTTGCGGCGGGATGAAAGCGCCCTAAGGGTCGTGCCGATGCTACTTGTATACCACATTCTCTGCGCCGAGCTCCAAGCGAAGCTCCGACAGCAGCGGTTCGCCGCAGTCCGCGTTCCAGTCAGGCGGGGTGGAAACCGCGCTGCGGTTCCTTGCGTCAACCAATATTATAGGCACAGAGCCGGCGTACTTTTTCACTATGCGCTTGACCTTGCCCTTGTATTCGTCGTTGAGGGCGGGAACGCGCAGATAGAGCTTGCCAAAGGACGCGGCGGACAGGGGGACAAGCTTATCGATAAGCACGGAGTTGGCTCTGTCCTCGCGTATGGACAGCTTGCCGTATACTATGACCGCGCTTTCGTCGTGGAAGTACTTGCCGTATTCCGAGAGCGTGCGGGTGAAGATAATGACCTCTACCGAGCCTGTCACGCCTTCAAGCACACCATAGCCCGTCATGCCCGTGCCGGCCTTGTTGGGACGCTGCTTGCACTGCGTGAGCATACCGCCCACGCTTACGGTACTGTTGTCGGGCGCGCCCTGAGTGCCGTCGGAAGCTGCAAGCTCGGCAACCGAGTACATCTGACGGCGCAGCACGGCGCTGAACTCGTCCAAGGGATGCCCCGAAAGATACAGCCCCACGGCCTCGCGCTCCTTTAGCAGGCGAACGCGCATATCCATTTCGGGCATATTGGGCAGGACTATCGCGCTCTTTTGGCGAACCTCCTCGGCGGCGTCGCCGTCCAGGTCGAACAGGGAGAGCTGCCCGCTGTCAAAGACCTTGCGGCGGCGCTGAGAGTCGTCCAAAGCCTTGTCGAATATGGCAAGCAGCTGTGCGCGGTTGCAGCCCATGGAGTCGAAGCAGCCTGCGTTAACAAGGTTTTCAAGCATACGCTTGTTAAGTCCGGGGCAGCGATCCACAAAGTCGAAGAAGTCGCGGAAGAGGCCGTGTTCGCCGCGCTCCTTGACAACCTCGTCCATAACGGCGCCGCCGACGTTCTTGACGGCGGTAAGTCCAAAGCGTATCGCCCCGTCCTCAACGCAGAAACGCGCCTCGCTGCGGTTGACGTCGGGCGGAAGAACACGAATATTCTGACGCCGCGCCGAGTAGACGTATTCGGCCACGCTGTCGGTGTTGGTAATCAGACTGTTCATGGTGGCGGTCAGAAGCTCGGCGGGATAATACCTTTTAAGGTACGCGGTGCGGTACGCAAGCACGGCGTAGCCTGCGGCGTGAGCCTTGTTGAAGGCATAGGAGGCGAAGTCCATCATCTCGTCAAAGATGTGGTTCGCAACGGCTTCGGGAACTCCCCTTGCCACCGCGCCCTCCACGCCGTCGGTGCCGAAAATGAAGTATTTGCGCTCCTTTTCCATTACGTCATGCTTCTTTTTGGACATGGCACGGCGCACAAGGTCGCTGCGTCCCATGGAATAGCCGGCAAGCGTTCGGACTATCTCCATGACCTGCTCCTGATATACCATGCAGCCGTAGGTAGTGGAGAGTATGGGCTCAAGCAAGGGATGCTCGTAGCGTATGGTTTCGGGATGATGCTTGCCTTGAATATAGCGGGGAATCTGCTCCATGGGGCCGGGGCGGAACAGCGAAATGCCCGCGATAAGGTCCTCAAAGCAGTCGGGCTTGAGCTGAACAAGGAAGTTGCGCATACCCGTGGATTCAAGCTGGAACACACAGTCGGTATCGCCCGAGGCTATCATGGAGTAAACCTCAGGGTCGGTGAAATCGTTGCTGTCCAAATCGGGGACGGGCTTGTCCTGCCGCTTGATAAAGTCCAAGGTGTCGCGTATGACGGTGAGGGTACGAAGTCCCAGAAAGTCCATCTTCAACAGGCCAAGCTCCTCCAAGGTCGTCATGGGGAACTGGGTCGTCAATACGCCGTCGTTGCTTTGCAGGGGAACAACGCTGCTCAAAGGAACGCCCGAGATTACCACGCCGGCCGCGTGGGTGGAGCTGTGGCGGGGGAGACCCTCCAGCTTCATGGAGAGGTCAAGCACCCTTTTGACGGTTTCGTCATCCTCATACAGCGCCTTCAGCTCAGGGCTGACCTTCAAGGCCTCCTCAAGGGTCATCTTCAAAACGGAAGGCACGAGCTTGGCAAGGCGGTCGGAGTCGGCATAGGGAACCCTAAGCACGCGGCAAACGTCGCGTATGACCTGACGTGCCGCCATAGTGCCGAAGGTGATAATCTGAGCCACATGCCCTTCGCCGTGCTTTTCGCCCACATAGTCTATGACCTCCTGACGGCGTTCATAGCAGAAGTCCACGTCGAAGTCGGGCATGGAAATGCGCTCAGGGTTGAGGAAGCGTTCAAAGGTGAGATTGTATTTTAATGGGTCAACGTCGGTAATACCCAGGCAATAGGCCGCAAGGCTCGCCGCGCCGCTGCCCCTGCCGGGGCCGACCATAATGCCGTGGGTCTTGGCAAAGTGAATAAAATCCCAAACGATAAGGTAGTAGTCGGTAAAGCCCATGCGCGTCACTATGTCAAGCTCATAGTTCAGGCGTTCTTCGGCCTTGGCGCCGCCGTTGGGCATCTTTATTGAAAGACCTTCCCTGCATAAGGCATAGAGGTAGTCGCGGTTATCCATGCCGTTGGGGGCGGTAAAGCGCGGCAGACGGCGTACGCCGAACTCGATGCTGACGTCGCATTTGTCGGCTATCTCGTTTGTGACGTCCAAAGCGTCCTCACAGCCAGGGAGGAACTTTTGCATTTCCTCATAGGACTTGAGGTAGAATTCGGCTGTTTCCATGCGCATACGGTCGGCGTCGTCGATGTAACGCTGTGTCTGAATGCACAAAAGCACGTCCTGCGCGTCCGCGTCGCCGCGCATGACATAGTGAATATCGTTGGTGGCGACTGTCTTTATGCCGAGGTCTTGGGCAAGCTTCTTAAGGCGCGGCAACACATCGCGCTGTTCGCGTATGCCGTGGTTCTGAAGCTCAATATAAAAGTCCTCACCGAATATTCCCAAAAGGCGGCGGGCGAGGGCGTAAGCCTCGGCGTCACGGCCTGTCAAAAGACGCTGCGGTATATCGCCCGCAAGACAGGCTGACATACAGATAAGCCCCTCGTGATGACGCTCCAAGAGGTCGTAATCTATGCGGGGCTTGTAGTAATAGCCGTGGATGAACGCCTCCGAGGAGAGCAGCATAAGGTTTTCATAGCCCTGTTGGTTCTTCGCAAGGAGTATCAAATGGCCGTTTTCGCGGTCGGCAAGACCTTCCTTGAGCATGTATGAGCGGGGCGCGACATAGGCCTCCATGCCGAGTATGGGTTTGATCCCCGCGGCTTTGCAGGCACGATAGAAATCCACGACGCCATACATGACGCCGTGGTCGGTAACAGCGATTGCACTCTGCCCAAGCTCCTTGGCGCGGGCGACGAGCTGAGTTATGCGAGCCGCTCCGTCCAAGAGGCTGTATTGGGTGTGAACATGCAGATGTACGAAGGGCTTGCTCATGGCTATATCAACTCAAGCCGAGAGAGAACGGCTTGTATATCCCGCAGAAGCTCGGCGGAGGGCGGGGTCAGGGGAAGCCTAAGCTCCTCATGGCATAGATTCATTCGCGAAAGGAAGGCCTTGACGATGACCGACAAAGGCTCATCGGACAGGAGCTTAAAGAGCGGCGCAAGGGCGGTGTTGAGGGCGGCGGCTTGGTCGGCTCGACCCTCAAAGACGGCAAGACAAAGCTCATGCATCATGGAGGGCACAACGTTGGCGGCGGGCGATATCAGCGCCGACGCGCCAAGGGTGAGCGCGTTCAATGCGTTCTCGTCAGAAGCGCAGTACAGCGCCTTGCCGTGCGTGTCCAAGGGCGCAAGGGAGGGGGAGAAGTCAAAGATAAACCCACAGAGGTTCTCGTACTCAGACAGCGAGGAAACGGTTTCTTGCGAGAGGGCGGAGTCAGAACGGCAGGCCGAACCCGATATAATGACGGGCAGACGAAGCTCGTCCAAAATGGAGGAGAAGTGCAAAAGCAGCCCCTGATCGCTTGCCTTGATGCTTGCGGGGCAGCCGATTAGCAGGGCGTCCACGCCTATCGCCTCGGCAAGGCGCGAGAACTCAATGGTTTGGGCGGTGGAGGGACAGCCCGTACAGGCAATCACGGGTCTGCGGCTCTCAACGCGATCGACGATGAAGCGAAACAGCTCGGCCTTCTCGTCATGGTCGAGCAAGAAGCCCTCCCCGCACTGTGAGCCGACAATGAGGGCGTCGGCGTCGCTGGCTATCTGAAGCTCTATAAGACGGGTTAGGGCGGGAACGTCAAAATCGCCGCCATACATGGGCGTGACAAGATCGACCCCCGAGCCCGTGAACAGTTCCATCAAGCAACCTCCGGAAAAATAATGTACAAAATATGAACTCATTATAAAAGATTATCGAACAAATGTCAAACACAACATATGTCGTCCCCGCCAAGTAGTTTCGGATGAACCATGGGCGGGGAGGGAAAATGGAGGTTAACTTAAAAATGGTGAATTGGTATGGTCAAATGGTAAGCCTTACAAGGTTCCAAGAGAAGGGCTGAAGCGTAAGAACCAGGGCGTCGCCCGTGAACGCGGCGCCGCCTTGCTTTTGGGGTACGACAGGAGCGCTGTCCGCCGTGTTTACGGCCGTGGGCGCACAGCCGCAAAGGGTCGTCCAATCGACGCGACGGCCCGTAAGGTCGTCGTCGAAGCTTATCGAACAGCAAAGAGGCTCATCGATACTGCGGTTTATCAGGAAAAGTGAGATATTGCCGCTTTCATCCCGCACAGCCGCGCAATCGACATACGGCACCTTTTCGCGGATGGCGCACGGGTATTCGGGGGAGCTTACCTCCATATGCAGCGCGTCGCCTCGCCCAAAGCGGCTCGCGTATAAGAACGGATAATAGGTCGTCTGCACCCAGGCGCGTCCCGCAGGCTCCGTCATGATTGGGGCTATGGTGTTTACAAGCTGCGCCATGCACGCAATTTTCACGACGTCAGCATGGTTGATAAGGGTGTTGAGCATACAGCCCACAAGAAGGGCGTCCGCCATATCGTACAGCTCCTCCTCTATCGGGCGTGGAAACGTCCACTTGGGCGGCTCCGTGCAGTCCTTTTGAAAATGATACCACACATTCCATTCGTCAAACGAGAGAAACACATCATGCCCGCCGCCGTACACTTGCTTTGCTTCACGGCATATGCCGGCGACCTCATCGATGAACTCGCCCATATCAATGCTTCTTGAGAGGAAGGATGGGACGTCGCCGTCAAGGTTCTGATAGTACTGATGCAGCGAAAGATAATCTATGTCAGAATAGCAATGCTTCAGAACCTCGCGCTCCCACGCGCCGAAGGTGGGCATATCGCGGTAGGAGCTGCCGCAGGCGACAAGCTCTATACTCGGGTCGAGCCACTTCATCATCTTGGCCGTGCTGCATGCGATGCTGCCGTATTCCTCGGCGGTCTTTGCGCATATCTGCCAAGGGCCGTCCATCTCATTGCCAAGGCACCACAGCTTCACGTTATACGGCTCCTCGTGTCCGTTTTTTCTGCGAAGATTGGAATAATATGTGGGCAGCGTGCCGTTGACGTATTCAACCAGTTCGGCGGCGGACTGCGGCGTCCCCGTGCCAAGATTTACTCCGAGCATGGGCGAAACGCCAAGCTGCTCACACCATTGCAAAAACTCGTCCGTGCCAACCTTGTTCGGCTCAAGCGCACTCCACGCAAGCTCAGGACGCGTGGGGCGAAGCGATTTAGACCCTATGCCGTCCTTCCAGTCATACCCCGAAAGGAAGTTCCCGCCCGGATAGCGTATATGCGACAGCGCAAGCGGGCGTATCAGCTCCGCCGTGTCCTGCCGAAAGCCGTCGGGGTCGGCGGAAGGGTGCGAAGGCTCGTATATGCCGGTGCATACGGCGCGCCCCATATGCTCGATAAAGGAGCTGTATAGCCTGTCATCGATCTTAGCGGCGGACTTGCCCGTATGAACGTTTATTACGCTCTGCATGAGGCTCAGCCCTCGCTTCCGCCGGTGGACTCCCTTTCGATTATGGAACAGTCCAACAGTATTTTGTGCCGAGTTTCCGTCTCCCCCGACAGAGTATTGAGCATAATATGGGCGGCTGTCTGACCTATTTCAAACAGCGGAGGTCTCACGGTGGACAGGCGCGGGCGGCAGACGGAGGACAGCTCCCTGTCGTCAAAGCCCATAAGCCGCAAATCCCTGCCGACCTCTATTCCGTGAGTGTTGCAGTAATCGATAACTCCCGCCGCCATAAGATCGTTATGGGCGAAGATGGCGGTGACGCCTTCCTTTATTAAGCGTTCTCCAAGCGCATATCCGCAGTCACGGTCCCAGTCGCCCGTTGCGGTGAGACGAGGGTTATACGGTATCCCGTGCTTGTACAGCGCGTCCTGATGACCGCGTGTTCTGTTGCTGGCGTGACTGCTGTTCATCGGGCCTGTTATCATGCCTATCTGCCTGTCTCCGTACCTGAGCAGAAGCTCCGTCGCCTCGAACGCGGCCTTCTCATCGTCATATATCACGGAGGGTATGGCGGGATCCTCGCTTACGCAGTAGGCGCATACGAATTTCGGCTCTCGGTGTTCACAAAGCGACACCACTACATGGCTGTGGCAGCCTATATAGATTATGCCGTCAACCTGTTTGCTCAGCATGTCGTTGACGGTAGCGTGTATGAGCGCGGCGCTTTCTGTGGGGTCCTTAGGCCCGTTGCCGTACCTTTTGAAGAAACGGAGATTGCCGAGAATATAGTGATATCCCGCTTCATCGCAGGAAGCGGCGATACCGTCCACTATCTCAGGGGAGTTGAATACGGTTATATCCTCGGTTATCAGCCCTATCGTGCGGCTGGTACCCGCCTTGAGATTGCGCGCATTGAGGTTGGGACGGTAGTGCAGAGACTCCGCAATATCCAACACCATTTGACGCGTTTTCGGATTGACGCCGCCTTTCCCGTTTAGGACCTTGGAAACGGTAGCGATGGATACGTTTGCCTTCTCGGATATTTCTCGGATAGTTACCATAGGTTTCTCCCGTCGTCAAAGATAGATCTCAACTACATATTAAACGATTATTATCTAAAAGGCAAGCCCACAGGCAAAATAATTTGTAAAATATGAAAAAAAAGCTTTACAAACGCATGATGGTTGGTGTAATATTATGGACATAAGGAAAACGTTTAATTTTAGAGCTTGGCAAAAAGCCAAAATCAACCTAAAATGACGATTTCGGGGAAAACGTTTATTTCGGAGGGGTACTGATGAAATCATCCATCCATGCTCCCGCGCTGCGGAACATCCATATTACGGATCCTCTGTTCAGTCACTACACGGCTTTGGTGGCGGACAGAATTCTGCCCTATCAGTGGTAGGTTCTCAACGATCGCGTGCCGGATGCCGAGAAGTCGCACTGCATCGAGAACTTTTGCATAGCCGCCGGCAGGAGCGGTGGGGAACGTCAGGGGGTAATCTTCTGCGACACGGATGCGTATAAGTGGTTGGAGGCGGTGGCGTACTGCATAGAGTCCGGAAATGGTAAACGTTTCATCAGCATGGCGGATCAGCTCATAGAGCTAATTTGCGCGGCACAAGAGCCTGACGGATATCTGAACACCTATTATTCGGTGGTGCATCCAGAGCAGAGGTGGACCAATCTGGCGGAGGGACACGAGCTTTACTGCGCGGGGCATCTGATCGAAGCTGCTGTTGCTTACCATAACGCAACGGGCAAGGACGAGCTGTTAAGCTCCGCCATGCGCCTTGCGGATCTCATAGGCGATGTTTTCGGCACGGATAAAGGCAAATGCCACGGGTATCCGGGGCATCAGGAGATAGAGCTTGCTCTGGTGAAGCTGTATCGCACGACAGGCAAGGAGTCTTATCTTGCTTTGGCTGAATACTTCATACGTCAACGCGGAAAAAGACCGAATTATCTCATGAACGAGATGTCCGCCCGCAAGGAACTGATTTTTCAGGATTTTTCCGATTATGACGAAATGTACGCGCAGACGCAGACCGAGCCTGTCAATCAAACGGAGGCGGTGGGTCATGCGGTGCGCGCTCTTTATATGTACAGCGGGATGGCGGATGTAGCCTTGGAAACAGCGGACGAACCGCTGCGGGAGGCCTGCAAGACGCTGTGGAACAACCTGACAAAAAGGCGGATGTACATCACGGGCGGCGTGGGTTCCTCGGGACATTTGGAACGCTTTACCACGGATTACGATTTGCCCAACGATCAGATGTACTGCGAGAGCTGCGCGTCCGTTGCGCTCATGATGTTCGGTCAGCGCATGGCAGCCCTTACGCGGGAAGCCTCCTACTATGACGTTGTGGAGAGGGCGCTGTGCAACACTGTGCTTGCAGGAATTTCGGCAGACGGCGACAGGTACTTCTATGTCAATCCCTTGGAGGTTTGGCCGGCCAACTGCCTGCCGTCCACTTCGCTTGCGCATGTCAAGCCCGTGCGACAGTCATGGTTTGCCTGCGCCTGCTGTCCCACGAACATCGCCCGCACCTTGGCGTCCTTGGGACAGTATATCTATGCCGTGGATGATAGATCCATCTATATTAATCAATTCATTTCCTCCTCCGTTTGCGTCAACATACAGCAGGCTGACGTCTTGGTTCGGTTGGACAGCAGCTATCTGGTTGACGGAACGGTTAGAATCACGGTGGAAACGCCTGCGCCGCGTCCGTTCACGATAAGGGTTCGAGTTCCTTCTTTTTATACGAATCCTGAGTTTCTCCTTTCGGGCAAAACAATCAAACCCGTTATCGAGAACGGTTACGCGGTGCTTGCCGTTTCCCGCCCCGGGGTGCAGGTCTTTGAGATACACGGGGGCGTGCGGCCTAGGTGGACGGCGGCCAACCTTCAGGTTCGCGCTGACGCGGGGCGGCTTGCCCTGTCCTTTGGACCCTTTGTATACTGTCTTGAGCAGACGGACAACGGCGAGGCGCTTGCCAACCTGTTTGCCATACCCGAGGAGGTGACAGAGGAGCGACCCGCCTTGGGACTTGTGGGTACGCTTCCTGTGCTTTCGTTCCGAGCGAAGCGGCTTATCGGCAGCATCGCGGAAACCGACGCCCTTTACGGCAGACCGCAGTTCGCCTTCTCCGAGCAAAGGGTCAAAGCCATTCCGTATTGCCTCTGGTGCAATCGAACTCCGGGGGAAATGCTGGTCTGGATGCACACAACAATATAGTTTATATCAGCGGCAGGAAGTTGCTGTATAAAAAAGAAAAAAACAAGGAAGGTAATGAAAATGAAAAAGCTTATCGCACTACTACTGACTATCCTGATGGCGCTTTCGCTGATTGCCTGCGCAAAGACGGACGCACCCGTTACGGAAGACCCTGCCGCCGGAACCGAACCGCAGGAACCCGTGACGGAGCCTGCTTCGGGAACTGCCGAGAAGGTGGAGATCACTTATTCGTTCTGGGGGACGCCTGATGAGGGAGCATCCGTGCAGACCGTCGCGGACAAGTTCAACGCCTCACAGGACCGTATCAACGTAACGGTATTGGCTATTCCGAACGAGGAATACACCACCAAGCTGAACACTATGGCCATCGCGGGCGAGCTGCCTGACTGCGGAATCATGAACGAGAACGGCGTATTGGACTTTGCCGCCAAGGGACTGCTGGCCGACGTGTCGGATATGTATGCCGGCTCCGATTCCAAGCCCATGGACTGCATCACATTCAAGAGCAACGGTACTCCCGTGGCCTATTCCGCCGCGAACGAGATTCTGTTCATGTACTACAACAAGGCCATGTTTGACGCCGCGAACCTGGAGTATCCCTCCGCTTCCGAGCCCATGAGCTGGGCTGAGTTCATCACCGTGGCAAAGGCTCTGACACTGGACGCCAACGGCCTGACCCCCAACGACGAGGGCTTTGACAAGAACAACATCGTACAATACGGCTGCGTCGTGGACAACTGGACATGGCAGCTTGAGGTTTGGGCGCTGTCCAATGGCGGCAGCTGGTTTACCGAGGACGGCTCCGCCTGCACCATCAACGATCCCGCTGTCGCCGAATCCATTCAGATGGTTGCGGATTTGTATCTTGTTGAGAACGTTATGCCCTATTACGCCGGTCTTGGCGACGAAGGCATACAGCGCTCCATCGTTGCGGGCAACGTAGCTATGGCTACCGGCGGCGCATGGAATGTAGGTACCTGCCTTGCGACCGCCCGCGACGAGAACGGCCTCAACTACGGCGTTGCGCGCCTGCCCTACATGAAGCAGGAGGTTACAATCTGCACCGGCGGCCCGCAGGTCGTGTTCAGCCAGAGCGAGCATCAGGCCGAGGCCATGGAGTTCATCAAGTGGTATATGCAGGAAGAGAACAGCTGGGACAGCCTCATTGCCACGGGCATTTGGATGCCTATTCTGGAAAAATACTATACCGATGAAGAATTGACCCATAAGTGGGTTGACAATCCCAACTTCCCGTCTTACGATGAATACAAGGCGGCGGTTGTGGACTACGCTATGGAATGCGCCAAATCCACCTGCTGGTATTACATCCCGCACACCAACGAGTTCATCACGCTGCTCCGCTCCGTACTCGGCCCCGTTTGGGACGGCACGGTCACCGCGCAGGAGGCCTTGGACGATAACTTCAACGCACTCAATGATGTTTTCCTCGGAAACTGATTTAGTGTAGCATCAAACGCCAAGTAAGCGATCGGGCGTGCCCGCCTCCTTGACGGGCGCGCCTTGGCTTTTACGATGAGATGGGGGGATAAAGTTGGATAACAGGAAACCTGCGAAGAACAAACTGCTGAGGAGGGAATCCCGAACGGCCTATCTGCTGCTGATTCCGGCTATCATCGGGTTGGTGTTCATAACCTATATTCCCCTTTGCGCCGTGCTGGGGCTGAGCCTGTTCAAATGGGAGGGCGTAGGCCCGATGACGTGGAACGGCTTGAACAACTATGTGCGCCTGTTTACCCGCGATCCCTATTTTATCGATTCCATCAAAGTAACCGTGCTGTACGCGCTGCTTTCGGTAGCGGGCTGCATGGTGTGGTCTCTGTCCATCGCGCTGCTTCTGAATCGGAAAATACCCGCGAGGGGGTTCTTCCGCGCCGTCTTTTATCTTCCGTATGTGCTGCCCGCCATGGCGGTGTATATAGGCTGGAACTGGCTGTATGAAGCGAACTATGGTTTATTCAACTATCTCTTGAGCCGCATTGGAGTCACAAAGATTATGTTTTTGGGCAGCACGCAGGCGGTAATCCCTTCGCTTGCCGTGATTGCCGTGTGGCTTTCGGGCAACCTTATTGTCATTTTTCTTGCGGGACTGCAAAACGTGCCTCGGGTATATCACGAGGCGGCGGAGATTGACGGCGCCAACAGTTGGCAAAGGTTCTGGCATGTGACTATGCCCAGTATGTCGCCTATCATTTTCTACAATCTGCTGATGAGCCTGATTACCAATATGCAGGTAGTCACGCCAGCCCTTGCCTTGACCAACGGAGGGCCGGGCAACGCCTCCTGCTTCATGTCCTATCTCATGTATATCTATGCGTTCCGCAACAGCAAGTTCAGCTATGCCTGCGCGATAGCCTTTGTGTTCTTCCTGTTGATTGCCATCTTCACGGTGATTCTGTTTCTGACCAGCAAAAGCTGGATTTTCTACGAGGGAGGTGACGAGCGGTGAAAAAGAACACCCTGAAAAGTCAAAAGCGACAGGAAAAGACGGCCAATACGCTGTCGTTTATCGCCGTCATAGTGCTGGCCGCTTTCGTGCTGCTGCCCATCTGGTGGATATTCCGCTCAAGCCTCATGAACAACGCGGAGCTGTTCGCGTGGCCGCCCTCATTTTTCCCTAAGCGCTGGCTGTTCTCAAACTACACAAAGACGCTTGCGCTGTTCCCGTTCTGGAAGTATTTCAAGAACACCATGATAATAATCGTGCCTTCCGTAATCGGGGGGACGGTCACCGCGACCATGGCGGGCTATGCCTTCGCAAGGCTGCGTTTCAAGGGGAAGAAGCTGCTGTTCTCCCTCTGTGTAGGCTCCATGCTGCTCCCCACCATGGTGACGCTGATCCCGCTTTACATCATGTGGAGCAAGGGACTGCACCTTGTGGATACATTTTGGCCGTTGATTCTGCCGTATTTCTGCGGCGGAGGCGCGTTCAACATCTTTCTGATTCGACAGTTTATACGCTCCATTCCACGGGAGCTGGACGAGGCGGCAACCATCGACGGCGCGGGGCATATCCGTATTTTGACGAGTATCATTGTGCCGGCGATTAAGCCCGCCATGATAGTTGTGGCGCTGCTGCTGTTCATCGGCATATGGAACGACCTCCTGCAGCAGATAATCTATATCAACAGCTCCGAGAATTTCACCATCGCCATAGGGCTTTCACAGTTCAAGGGTTCGCTTAAATCCGACTGGTCGGCCATCATGTGCGCGACCTGCCTGTCGTTCCTGCCGGGCATCATATTCTACCTTATCGGACAGCGGTATTTCGTGGAAGGAATAGTACTGACAGGAATGAAGAATTAGCGGAGGCGGCATGGGCGCGTTGCAGAGAATTGCGGATAGGTACAGGAACAGGGAGGGGCGCGGCGAGCCGTTCCCGACGCATGGCGCGAAGCGATTTTTCGCCCTGCTAAGCTCACACTTTTGGAAGCTCATAACCCTGAACCTGCTGTTTGTGCTGTTTTCACTGCCCATAGTGACCCTGCCCGCCGCGCTTATCGGGCTGAATCGCGTGCTGCTTCTTATCATACGCGAGGGGCATTGCTTCGTTTGGCAAGACTTTTTCGAGGAGTTTAAGCGGAGCTTTTTGCGTTCCCTTCCGTTGGGTCTTATTTCGGGAGCGGGACTGTTTGCGGCCTACTATCTTATCTCTCTTGGACTGAGCAACGCGGGAAGCGTTTTCGGCATGATGTTTTGTGCGCTCGGTCTGTTTTTGACGGCGTTTATCCTTCAATGGGGGAGCTGGGCGTTCGCACTTATGGCGCTGTTGGACGCGGATAACAGGACGGTATTGAAAAACGCGTGGGCGCTCATGCGCACTGAGAGCAAACGAGGTCTTGCACTGATTGGAGTACACTCCGTGTCGCTCGCTCTGCTGCTCCTGCTGTTTCCGATTTCCGTGATACCCTTCGCGCTGATTTTTATAGCCTTGACCCAATACCTGTTGTGCTTTATTATATATACACCCGTGAACGAGCGGATACTTGAACCATACTACAATCAACCGAAACGGGAGGGAACGACATGAACGCGGCTGCGGCTGTTAACAGCGGCAAAACCTATCTTGGGATAGAGTTCGGCTCTACCCGCATAAAGGCGGTGCTCACAGATGGGGAGCATCGCGTGCTTGCGTCAGGGGAACACGCATGGGAGAATCGGCTTGAGGACGGTTACTGGACGTACTCGCTTGATGAGGTGCTGTCGGGGCTTGCCGCCTGCTATGCGGAGCTTGCAAAGAACGTCGGGGAGCAATACGGCGAAAGGCTTACAAGGGTGGGCTGCATAGGCATATCCGCAATGATGCATGGCTATCTTGCCTTCGATGAAGCGGGCGCGCTGCTTACACCGTTTCGAACGTGGCGCAACACCACCACGGGTCGGGCGGCAAAGGAGCTGTCGGAGCTTTTCGGATTCAATATACCGCAGCGGTGGAGCATCGCACATCTCTATCAGGCGATACTGGACGGGCAAACGCACGTCAAAGGGCTGCGCCGTCTTACAACGCTTGCGGGTTACATCCATTGGAAGCTCACGGGAGAGTTTGTGCTGGGCGTGGATGACGCGTCGGGTATGTTCCCGATAGACGGTGATAAAATGGATTTCGACGAGGATAAGCTTCAAAGGTTTGACGCGCTCACGGCGGACAGAGGCTTTCCGCGGAGGCTTAGGGAGCTGCTTCCAAGGGTGCTGCCCGCGGGAGAGGACGCGGGAAGGCTTACGGCTGAGGGGGCTTTACTGTTAGATCCCAAGGGAGCGCTGACGTCGGGAATACCATTCTGCCCGCCGGAGGGAGACGCGGGTACCGGGATGGTCGCCACAAACTCGGTGCGTGTGCGCACGGGCAATGTGAGCGCGGGTACCTCCGTATTCGCGATGTGCGTATTGGAGCGACCGCTAAAGGGCTGCTATCCGCAGGTGGATATAGTGGCCACACCTTCGGGCGAGCCTGTCGCCATGGTGCATTGCAACAACTGTACGGGGGAGCTTGACGCGTGGGTAAGGACCCTTGCGCAGGCGGCGGAGGCTATGGGCGCAAAATTCGATACCGATATGCTTTATGGCACGTTGTATAGAGCCGCGCTTTCGGCTGACAGGGACTGCGGAGGACTGCTTGCATACAACTATCTTTCGGGCGAGCCTGTGACGGGGTTTACCGAGGGAAGGCCGCTCTTGACGCGGACGCCCGATGCGAAGCTCACGCTTTCGAATCTGATGCGAGCGGAGCTGTTCTCGGCGGTAAGCACTCTGCATATCGGCATGGAGCTGCTGCGCGACGCGGAGAACGTCGCGTTGGACAGCATGACGGGACACGGCGGGTTCTTCAAAGTCCCCGAGGTCGGACAGCGGATAATGGCCGCGGCGCTGAACACGGCTGTTACTGTGACGTCAAACGCGGGAGAGGGCGGGCCTTGGGGTATGGCGATACTTGCGGCGTACCGCATACAAAGAGCGGAGGGCGAGACGCTTGCGGACTATCTTGACAGGCATGTTTTTGCGGAAGCGAACTGCTGCACGCTGTCCGCTTCGAAGGAGCTGAAGGACAGCTTCGACACGTTCATAAGGCGATATAAGGAGGGGCTGCCCGTTGAGGCGGCGGCAATTCAAATGCTATCGGAGGAATAATATGAAGAGCAGGACATTTTGGTTTGTAGTGGGTTCTCAGCACTTGTATGGGCCCAAGGTACTGGAGACAGTGGCAAGCAGGGCTTTTGAGATGGCGAAAAGCATCACAGCGGACGCCCATATATCCTGTACGCTTATATACAAGGCGACGGTAAAGACGCCCGACGAGATTACGGCTGTGATGAAGGAAGCCAATTTCGATGATAATTGCCTTGGGGTAGTGACATGGTGCCATACCTTTTCGCCGAGCAAGATGTGGATCGCGGGGCTTTCCATGCTGCAAAAGCCATGGTGTCACTTTGCCACGCAGTATAATCGAACCATTCCAAACGATGAGATAGACATGGATTTCATGAATCTCAATCAGGCCGCGCACGGCGATCGTGAGCATGGGTTTATCGGCGCTCGCCTCAGAAAGCCGCGCAAGGTGATAATGGGCTATTGGCAGGATGAGCGGCCGCTTGACGAGCTTGGCAAATGGATGCGCAGCGCCGTGGGCTATAATGAAAGCCGAAACCTCAAGGTTGTTCGCTTCGGAGACAATATGCGGCAGGTAGCTGTGACCGAGGGCGACAAGGTGGAAGCGCAGCTCAAGCTTGGATGGCAGGTGAACACCCGACCCGTGGGCGAGCTTGCCGAGGAGATAAACGGGGTTTCGGACGCGGAGGTTGACGAGATAGTCGGGGAGTACCGCGCCAAATACGATTTCAAGACCGACAATATGGCCTCCGTGCGCTGTCAGGCGCGTGAGGAGAAGGCCATAATGAACATATTGGAGCGCGAGGGAGCGGGAGCGTTTTCCAACACCTTTGAGGACCTATACGGAATGGAGCAGCTGCCCGGTCTTGCGACACAGCGCATCATGGAGAAGGGCTTTGGCTACGGCGCCGAGGGCGACTGGAAAACCGCGGCTTTAACACGCATCATAAAGAGTATGTGTGAAGGCATGGGGGGCGGCAGCGCGTTCATGGAGGACTACACCTACAATTTCGCTCCGAACGCCGAGTACTCGCTGGGTGCGCATATGCTTGAGGTCTGCCCCACAATAGCCGCGGACAGGCCGCGCATAGAGGTGCACCCGCTTGGCATAGGCGGCAAAGCGGATCCTGCCAGGCTGGTGTTCGAGGGCAAGGCGGGTAAAGCAACTGTGAGCACGCTCATTGACATGGGCGGGCGTTTCCGCCTGATAGTACAGGATATAGAGGCGATCAAGCCGATAATGGATATGCCAAACCTGCCCGTTGCCCGCGTGATGTGGAGGGCTATGCCGGATCTTTGCACGGGCGCGAAGCTGTGGATACTGGCGGGCGGCGCTCATCATACCGTACTCAGCTACGACGCGACGCCTGATATGCTTGAGGATTGGGCGGAGATGATGGATATAGAGTATGTTCATATTGGCAAAAAGACCGAGGTTGAGAGCTTCAAGCAGCAGCTCTTCCTGATGGACATTGCCCGAAAGCTGAGGTGAAAGCCGTGTTGGAACGATTGAAGCTGGAGGTACTGGAGGCCAACCTTGCTCTGCCGCGTTACGGACTTGTGAGCTTCACATGGGGGAATGTCAGCGGCATAGACAGAGCTTCGGGCATGGTGGTGATAAAGCCGTCGGGAGTTCCGTATGAGCAAATGACTGTCGAAGATATGGTGGTCGTCAGCTTGGACGGGCAAGTGTCGGAGGGTTCGCGAAGGCCGTCCAGCGATACCCCGACGCATCTTGAGCTTTATAAAGCCTTTCCCACCATTGGCGGGGTAGTTCATACGCACAGCCGTTGGGCAACCGTGTTCGCTCAGGCGGGAAAAGCTATTGACGCAATGGGAACCACACACGCCGACTATTTTTACGGGTCGGTTCCCTGCACTCGCCCCATGACCGATTCGGAAATTGCGGGCGAGTATGAAAAGGAAACGGGGAAGGTGATAGCGGAGACATTCTCGAAGCTCGATCCCGATAGAATCCCCGGAGTACTTGTTATGAGCCACGGCCCGTTCACATGGGGAGAGAGCCCGGCAAAAGCCGTACACAATGCCGCTGTGCTGGAGGAGACAGCGTTCTTGAATTGGCACACCTTGTTGTTGGATCCGAAAAGAGGCGAGCTTCAGTCCGCCCTTCTTGACAGGCATTACCTTCGAAAGCACGGTAAAGACGCCTACTACGGGCAGTGACAGCATCGAATTGCACTATACAACGGGGCGCGGCGGCGATACCTTAGAGCATCCGCCCGCCGCGTCGTAAATACCGATGGGGCGCGGTTATACCGCATAGCTGTCATAAATAGGGCGCGGCAATGCCGCATCCTAAATAGAGTCTGCTTTAGACGACCTTCGCCCTTTGAATCACCTTCGCGAAGATATCGGGGAAGTATTTGCTTATGAACACGGCGAGCCGCATCCGTGGTGAAAAGCCAGTTCGTATCTCACGCTTGCGTTTGTTCATGCCGCGAATAATGGTTTGCGCGCACCTCTCCGGAGAAATTGCCTTTGCCTGCATGGGATCCAGGCTGTTGTAGAGGGAGCCGTCGCCGTTTAGCGCGTTGACGGAAATCATAGTGTTCACCTGTGCGGGAACGACCACCGTCACGGCGATTTGAGGCGACACCTCCGCCCTTAGGGAGTTAAACCAGCCCTCAAGCCCTTGCTTGGAGGCGCAATAGCAGGAGCGCAGGGGCGTTGAGAGCTTGCCCGCGACGCTGCTCACGACCACTATGTGTCCGCTTCCCGCCGCCAGCATCCGCCTTAAGACGCAGCGGGTCAGCCAGCAGGTTCCGAGGAGGTTGGTGTCGATGAGCTTCCTCATCGTTTCATAATCCGTATCCACAGCGTAAGACCGCTGAGAAATTCCCGCGTTGTTGACAAGCACGTCAACCCTGCCCCACTTTTGATAGGCCTTTTCGGTCGCGGCTTCGAGGGCGTCATGCCTTGAGACGTCAAGGGGAAGAACCAATACGCCGTCATGAGGCCAAGCCTTACTCAGCTCCTCCAAAAGCTCGGCTCTGCGCGCCGAAAGTATGAGCCTGTGTCCCGCGGCGTGAAGCTGCTCCGCCAGTGCCCTGCCAATGCCGGACGATGCTCCGGTAATCCAGTAAACCTTGCTTTGGCTGTTCCTCATAATCACACACATCCGTTTCCGCTTCGCCACTTTAGCGGCTCCGCATCCATTGAACTGACATAAGTATATGAATCTCCCCCCCGCTTGTCAACGCCAAAGGGAAGTAACCTGCCAAAAGCCCGTATTGACAAGCTTAGAGGGTTTGTATATAATATTGTAAGGATAAAAGGGTATACTTTACTGTGTTTATTCATTTTGCAAGGAGGACAGGATGTATCGTATTGTAAGGAAGAAATCGCTGAACCCCACGGTTACGCTGATGGAGATTGAAGCGCCGCTCATAGCGGCAAAGGCGCAGCCGGGGCAGTTCATTATATTGCGTGTGAGTGAGGACGGGGAGCGCATTCCTCTGACCGTCGCCGACTATGACAGGGTCAACGGAACCGTTACCATCATATTTCAGATAGTAGGCGCGACTACCGAGCTTCTAAACCACAAGAATGAGGGCGAGTGCGTCGCCGATTTCGTCGGCCCCTTGGGGCTTGCGACCCATACCGAGGGGTACAAGAAGGTCGCGGTCATAGGCGGCGGCGTCGGTTGTGCCATCGCTTACCCCGTCACCAAAAAGCTGCACGAGAACGGCTGTGAGGTTCACGCCGTAGTGGGCTTTAGAAGCAAGGATCTTGTGATTTTGGAGTCCGAGTTCGAGGCCGCAAGCACCAAGCTCATCAGGGTCAGCGACGACGGAACATGGGGCCGGAAGGGTCTTGTCACCGACGCTCTGCAAAAGCTCATAGACGAAGGCAACAAATACGATATGGTCATTGCGATAGGTCCCTTGATAATGATGAAATTCGTTTGCCGTCTAACCGAAAAGTACGGCGTCAAGACGATAGTGTCCATGAACTCCATAATGATT
Source organism: Clostridia bacterium (assembly GCA_035399665.1). Classification (GTDB taxonomy): domain Bacteria; phylum Bacillota; class Clostridia; order Christensenellales; family CAG-138; genus DAOPJM01. Next base: position 1,743 of record DAOPJM010000017.1, on the reverse strand, counting down.
GACGGCACGGGTATGTGCGGCTGCTGTAGGCTTACCGTGGGCGGCAAAACCAAGTTCGCGTGTGTGGATGGCCCGGACTTCGATGGTCATCAGGTGGATTTCGATGAAGCCATGGCACGTTCGAGGGCGTATTTCACTCAGGAGCGCAAGGCGCACGAGCATGTATGCAATCTTTTGAAGAAGGGGGAAAACTGATATGCCCAATATGTCCCTTAAAAAGAATCCCATGCCCTCGCAGGAGCCGAAGGTTCGTGCCACAAACTTTTTGGAGGTAGCCGAGGGCTACACCCGTGAAATCGCCATAGACGAGGCACAGCGCTGCCTAAACTGCAAGAACAAGCCCTGCGTAAAGGGCTGTCCTGTCAACATCGACATTCCCGCCTTCATCAAAAAGACCGCCTCCGCTGATTTTGAGGGCGCATATGCTGTGATCGCGGCGTCGAGCGCCCTGCCTGCGGTATGCGGCAGGGTTTGCCCGCAGGAGTCGCAGTGTGAGAAGTACTGCGTGAGGGGTATCAAGGGCGAGCCGGTGGGTATAGGCAGGCTGGAACGCTATGTCGCGGATTTGCACAACTCCACTCATGACGAGAAACCGGCCCGTCCCGTGTCCAACGGTCACAAGGTCGCGGTCATTGGTTCCGGACCCGCGGGGCTAACCTGCGCGGGCGATCTTGCGCGCAAGGGCTATGACGTCACCATATTCGAGGCGCTCCATACTCCGGGCGGCGTATTGGTGTACGGCATTCCGGAGTTTCGTCTCCCCAAGGCGATAGTAAGGCAGGAGATAGAAGGGCTGAAGGCCATGGGCGTCACCGTAATGACGGACATGGTCATAGGCAAGGTTTTAACCGTGGACGAGCTGATGGGCGAGTACGGCTTCGAGGCCGTGTTCGTAGGAAGCGGCGCGGGACTGCCTAAGTTCATGAATATTCCCGGCGAGAACCTCATAGGCGTTTACTCCGCAAACGAGTTCTTAACGAGGGTCAACCTTATGAAGGCGTATCTTGAGGGCAGCAGTACCCCCGTACAGCAGCTCAAGCGCGTGGCGGTCGTGGGCGGCGGCAATGTCGCAATGGACGCCGCAAGGTGCGCAAAGCGTCTCGGAGCCGAGGAGGTCTACATAGTGTACCGCCGTTCGCTCAAGGAGCTGCCCGCCAGAGTTGAGGAGGTCGAACACGCTATGGAGGAGGGAGTCATCTTCAAGCTGCTCAATAATCCTCTTGAGATAATGGGTGACGCGAACCGCAAGGTTGTCGGCATGAAGTGCATAGAGATGGAGCTTGGCGAACCCGATGAGTCGGGCAGGCGCCGTCCCGTTGAGAAGCAGGGCAGCGAATTCATTTTGGATGTTGACTGCGTGATAATGGCGATAGGCACTTCCCCGAATCCCCTAATAAAGTCCACCACCAAGGGCATCGACACCCAGCGCTGGGGCGGGATTATCGCGGATGAAGCGACGGGCCGGACGTCAAGAGCGGGCGTGTACGCGGGCGGCGACGCCGTGACGGGAGCCGCGACGGTCATACTTGCGATGGGTGCGGGCAAGAATGCCGCCACTGCCATAGATAAACAGATAATGGGCTGAACGCCCAAGGGTATAATACGAACCCCCGAGACAACCCGCCTCGGGGGTTTTCCTGTGTGAGAAGAACTGCCCAATGCCCCATGGGGGAGCGGGAGTTGACTTTTTATGTTGGCGGCAAGATCCTTCGGCTACGCTCAGGATGACATGGAAATCACAGC
>DAOPJM010000016.1:35430-39822 GCA_035399665.1 Clostridia bacterium | reverse complement strand
GGACAGCCTGTCCCTTTGCATGAGTCCGCTTTATTTGCGGCAGGTCATGCGGTCGTTTTGACGCCTGCTTCTATGGCTCATACCCAATGCTGAAAGTAATCGTCGCGCAGTAGCTGCCGGCATAATGTAGGTCTGAAAGATCCACCTCTATACTGCCTGAGGCAGCTCCGTTCTCGGTGAAGCTGTAAAACGTGTCGTCAACGTCTAAGGCAGTGCCGCCAGCCTTTACGGTATAGGGCAGGGTAACGCTTGTGTTATCGCTGAGGACAAGGTCGGACTTATCGCACAGAACAACCTTGACCTTTGCGCCCTCGTTCAAAACCGCATCGCTCATCACTATGCTGAATGTCTGCACCGCCGGGGTGTTAGTACCGTACAAGCTCACAGAAGGCGTCAGACTTATCCGCTCCGGTATAGTAATAATGTAGGTCGGGTTGTTCTGCACATAGACCGCGGAGCCTGTCTCATAGTACGAGGCCGCCGACACCTGCAAGGGTAATTCACCCTCCCACAGATAGTTGTTGTCGATGCTCCCGCCGTTTGCTACGCCCTTGGTGACCTCACCATCGGTTATGGTGTTGCCCTCGTTGTCAAAGCTGCCGTTGTTGACAAGTGTTCCGTTGTTGATAAGAAGCGCGTTGTTGTCGAACGTTCCCGCGTTGGTCAAAGTGGTCTGGTTGGTTATTGTCCCTTCGTTGACTATGGTTCCGTTGTTGACCAATGCGTTATTGTCGTTTGCAGCGTCACAGCCGAGTGTCATACTCCCGTTGTTGGTGAAGTTCACGCCCTCCGCAACGGTCAATGTTCCGTCCTTCAGGTTGAGTACCCTCCCCTCGGCAAGGGTATAGTTCGTTGTAAGCTGCACAGAGCCGCCGTCAATCTCATAATCCAACGCTCCCGGGTTGACAACGTTCATTGGCATTCCGCCGTTGTACCCCGCACCTAAGACGATCTTGCGGGTGGTAGTGCCGTTGGCGCCGTTGATTTTGAATATCCCTTCGTTCACGCACAAGACCAAGGATTTTGAACCGGTGCCCCAAGTAATAAAGCCATTATATGTACCTCCGGCTATTATCAAAGCTCCCGCTCCGGTCAAACTTACCACTCGACACGATCCCTCAGGGTTGGAGTCGTAAACTGAAGATTGCAGCTTTCCCGTCTTTTCTGCCGAACCATCGGTAATGACCAACTCTCCGTCACCACTCACCAAGAATGCAAGTGATTCCTCTACGGTAATGGTGAATCCATTCAAATCAAAGGTAATGTCTAAACCTTCGGCGTTGTTGAAGTTCAGCTTTGTTGACCCCAAGGTTATGTCGCCTGTAAGCTTCACCGTATCTCCGTTCACCATAGCCGGAAAGATTGTGCAGATGTTGTTGGTCGCTCCTGCCGTCAAGTTGCCAGAGCTAAGCTCATACGTTGTTCCGTCTGCGCGAACCGACGCCGCGGGCAGCAGCACCGCAATTAAGGCCAGTATCACTATGACGCCAATTATCTTCTTCATGCGTTCCCCCTAACTGTTGTTTCTTGCCGCCGCCGTAAACCTCTTGCGCGTCGGCAGCTCTCAATAGTCCATTCCGCTTCGGTTCCGCCCAACGCATGAGTTTCACCTCCTGCGCGGGCTATGCGACCTTGTCATCGCCGCACCACCTCCTAAAACAACCCCTAATGTGTTTAGGCATTCGGTTCCTCCGCGATAAGCTGTATCTTGACCTCCGCGCCGTTCAACGAACCGTAAGGCGACGTCAGCGCATAAGTCTCATACTTGACCTTAGCGTTGTACGTTCCCGGTTCGAGCGCCCTTGTCAGCTCTATCTCATACAGCGCCTTGCCCGGCTCAAGCCACTTGCTTTGGTACAGCACCTCGCCGGTGTCGGTGAGAATAAGCGATATCACGAAGAAGCATTGGTTCTGTGAGGGATTCTGGAAATTCACAAGAACTTTCGTCGTGTTCGCGTCAATGGTTATGCTCTCGTAGCCCGGAATCGCTATTCCCTGTACGACGCCGCCCGTGTCGCGCACCTGCGTGCCTGCCCAGTCCACAGCGCCGCCCTCGATGTCGGGAACATTGGCTTGGTTCGCGTTCGCGCCGCCCGCGCCCACAGACGCTCCGTCCTTGCCGCCGAATAGGAGTACCGCTCCCACGACAAGTCCCGCAAGCAGCAAGGCCGCCGCCGCAAGTATCAGAATCAGCGCGAGATACGACCTTTCAAGCAGCGCCACAACGCCGTCGCCCTCCTTGACCCTGGCGTAACCCTTGAGCTTGTAGCTGAAGCCGCCGTTGGATCCCTCGGGGTATATCCTGATAAGCTCTTCCCCGACTGCCATCTTGCCTATGCCGCGCTGCTTGCTGCCTTCGGCACACTCGCCCAAAAGCTCAAGCTCGCCTGTCTGTATGCGATCGCCCACCTGCTCCTTGGTAAAGCAGCGCAGCTCCAAGTCCTTGCCAAGCTTGCATGTTCCCGCGTAGCCCTTTTTCTGTGCGTAGGTCACGCGCATACGCCTGCGCTTGGGTGTCTCTTCGTTGTTGTAAATCAGTTCTTCCATAAACTCCTCCCCAAAAGCTTATTGTTGTTTGTTCGATCAGGCGGCGTTATGCCACCGTCGTGCCGTCCGTGTAGTACCAATGCTCGTCCAATATCAATCGCACTATGTATCTTAGCGTGTATGTACAGTCCGAAACCGTCAGACTGAACACATAGTCCTCATCGTTATAGGATTGTACTTGGTAGTACGCGTTTGCCTCGCCGTCAACCGTCGGAAGGTTCGGACTCTTTCCCTGATAGTACGAAACATCTCCCGTGCAGTATATCTGCGGATCTATGCTTTGCAAACCAACGATATAGCGCAGCATAATCGATACATCCGAGACCGTCACAACTTTATCGTCATTGACGTCCCCCATAAGCAGCTTATAGCTTGTCGCCTTGCCCAATGTAAGCCGAAGCGGAATCGAACCCGTTATGACCTCGGTGTACAGACTGCCGCCCATGCCGATGTCCTCGCCGAACTCGCCCGTTGACAGGTCGTAAAGCCCCGCGCTGTACGGCAGCCAATCCACATACCTGCCGGGCGCCGCGGTCTCGCCGTCGGCGTCAAGAATCACATAGACGTTGTAGAACTCCGTCACGCTCGCCGATTGAAGGTTCATGGCAAACGCGTAGTACTCCGCGCCGTCCTCCACCTCGGTGGTGACAAGCTGTCCGGCGGAGTCCGTGACCATCACGCTATAATTGATAATCTCGTCGGTGTCTGTCGTGTTCACCAGCTGACCTTCTGTCCTCAGCTTCACGCGAACCGCCACATTGGGCATAAGAAGTGCCGTATAGAGATAGAAATCTCCTATGTGCGTGCTAAAATCCGCCATATCCAGATCCCCGCCCTCAGGGGCCACCAGATAGAACGCGTTCCTTGCGCTCGCCTTGACGTCTGTATCGGCCAATACAACTCCTGCAGTCGTAAAAAGCAACGTGATACACAAGGCCGCAGCTAAAAACTTTGTCAATTCCTTCATAGCTCTCCTCCCCATTTGCTTCAATGACTATGTATTCATCACAACAAGCGCAGTTTATCATATATGTTTATGGATATCAAGCACTATTTCCTCACAATTAGCTAAATTTCGATACCAGTTTAACATAATTACATGCCTTAATTCGCTATATTTCAAATACGGCTGAATTTGTTAATCGTTTTCAAAATCGGACGGTTGACGGGATTTTCTCTGTACTTATCTAATAAATTGATACATGCTTACTAATAATATCATTAATTCACCAATTTCATCATTATAGTATTAAATGTCGTTATAATTATATTATATACGCTATGCATCATTATACGGTAAATATGTGACTAAATTAATTGTGCATACCCGCGTGGTATGGCTTATATAACAATATAAGTATGATGGATTCGACCTGCATACATCAATTTGGGGATTCGCATACCGCACTCAGCATTATAAGAAAAGCTTTATACAAAAAGTCACATCGCTCGCCGTGTCAATACGGCTTTCCCCGTGCCGCGCTATGCTTGTCCCGCGCCCAAAAAGGCAGCCAATGACATGAAAAAAGAGCGCTTGCCATGTGGCGGAAACGCTCTTGTTCCGATAGCTTGACGCCTATCGTCAGCGATAACAGTTCTTTATGATCTCGCCTATGTCGCCCTCATCCATGAAGGGGATTAGCTCCCTGATGTCGCCGACCTCGCCCCCATCCTTGAGCTTGTCCTTGACTATCTCCGCGATATCGTCCCCGTCCATAAATGGAGCAAGGGCGACTATGTCCTTCAGCGTCGCGCCGCCCTCAAGCCTGTCCTTGACTATCTCCGCGACGTCGTCCCCGTCCATAAATGGAGCAAGGGCGACTATGTCCTTCAGCGTCGCGCCGC
>DAOPJM010000016.1:0-35330 GCA_035399665.1 Clostridia bacterium | reverse complement strand
CGCGCCGCCCTCAAGCCTGTCCTTGACTATCTCCGCGACGTCGTCCCCGTCCATATATGGCGCAAGCTCAATGATTTCTTTCATGGTGAAGCGCCTGCCCCCGAATTCGCCCGTGGTTTCACGCTCCTTTGAAAGTCCGCTCTTAATTGCCTTTACCGCGGCTTCGGGCGGCATTATGGGCGCGACCTCTACCAGCTCCTGCGCGCTCAGATTCGCGTTCTCGTCCGTCAATATGCGCTCAACGGCCTTCGCACCGTCGGTGTTGCCGAGCATCTCGTCTATCGACACATTGAATATCGCTGACAGCTCGCCCAGCTTGGATATATCGGGCATACTTGTGCCGCGCTCCCAGTTCGACACAGCCTGAAAGCTGATGCCCATCATGTCGGCAAGCGCCATCTGCGTGATGTTCGCCTTGCGGCGCAGGGACGCTATACGCCTGCCTATCTCTCTCATATCAAACATCTTTGTTCCTCCGTTTTGTTTCGTCGGCCTTATTCCTTCAAAGCCGCAAGCTCATCATAAGCCCCCCGACACAAAAAAGCACAGCAAGCGCTGCTTGAAATGCCGAGCATCAGAAGCTCAAGGGACGCTTTAGTCCCCAAGGCGCTTCTCGAAACGATAGAAATCGATATTGTACATACGCGCCTCGCCCAGATTCTCAAAACCAAGCTTTCCGTACAGCGCAAGCGCGGCAGGGTTGCTTCGGCTCACAAGCAGCCGCGCTCCGTCGCAGCCGCTTTCCTTGGCATGGGACAGAACCTCATTCATGATACGCGCACCTACGCCTTGACCCTGCAATTCGTGTTTCACACCCAACCTTGACATATCCACGGTGCGGGTCACGCGGGTATCCCATTCAAGCTCGTCCATATCGGGATCGCTGCCCGCAAAGACGGCGGCGGCAATCCCGCCCTTTTCATCGGTGAGACAGTAAAGCGCCTCCCGCTTCAAGTCCTCCTCTATGTCTTCCATGGTCGGGTAGTATATGTTCCATGTGCAGCCCTCTGTGCCTATAAGCGAATGGTACAGCGCGAGTATCTCCGCCTTGTCCGTATCGCTCGCTTTTCTGAATATGTAACCTTCGTCCGTCATAAACTCTCCTCTATTCGATTGCCGAAAGCCGCTTTTATGGCTGCGCGTCCTTCGTCTCCAAAGCCGAACGCCTTTTTAGTCTATCCGACCAAATATACAAGGGTATCGCCGCAAGCTGCGCCGCAACCGACACGGCTATCATGGCGGGGATGCTAAGCTCGTACAGCACTCCCAAGAGCCAGCTTCCCAGAAACCAAAACACCCCGAACGAGCATTCAAACACGCCATAGCCCGTGGCTCTGCTCGATTTGGGTACCATGCCCGACACGGCGGCCTTGAGTATGGATTCCTGCGCGCCCATGCCTACGCCCCAAAGCGCGACGCCTATGAGCAGCAGCGGTACGGAGTCAAAGCCGAACACAAACACGGCAAACGGCGCCGACAGCATGGTTGACCACACCAACGCCTTCACGCCCTTACGGTCGAACATCGTCCCGAACACAAGCGCCGCGACCGCGTCCACAAGCATCGCCCCCGCGTAAAGCAATGGCAGAGTTCCGCTGTTGATGAGTGACGAGGTTTCGGCAAGCCCTGACGCAAGCCCCGCGTAGACCCTTGAAACATGCATGGCCACAAGCGAATAGTCGATGAACCCGAAGGCAAAGAGGGATATGCCCGCGATATAGAGTATGAATTCCCGCTTCATCTTGAATTTGATGAACACCTTTGGCTCAGGCTCGAAGTGTTCGGGGTTGGGGAACCTGCGGCGGGTCAGAAGCAGCAATACAATTGTTATCGCGCCCGGCACCGCCAGCACAGCAAAGCAGAACGAATAGGTTTCAAAGGTCGAGCCGTCCGTCCTGAACAGCATGACAAGGTATAGAAGCACAGGCCCCAGGAACGCCCCGATTTGGTCAAGAGCTTCCTGTATGGCGAAGGTCTTTCCCGCCCCCTCCTGCGTCGCGGCAAACGACATTATGGTATCCTTCGCAGGCTTCTTTATCGCCTTGCCCATGCGCTGTATCACCAAGAGAGCGCAGGCGGCAACCCAACCGTGTTCGCCCACCAGGGCGAGTGCGGGAACCGCGATTATGTCAAGAACATAGCCTACGATGGTCATTGGCCAGTAGCGTTTCGTCTTGTCCGTTATCCTGCCGAACAAATAGCGCATGGAATAGCCAACAAGCTCACCCAAGCCCGAAACAAAGCCTATCGTTCCCGCCGACGCGCCGAGCAGCGACAGGTACGCGCCGCGTATTCCCGTCGCGCCCTCGTGCGTCATGTCAGAAAACAAGCTGACTATCCCAAACATCAATATGAAAAGCATGGCCTGCGACAGCCGCTTACGCTTTTTCTCGTCCAATTAGTCCTCCCCGCCCTTGAAAAGGGGCAATTCCATTAAAGTCATCACAAAGAATAATAGCCCAACGCCGAGCTTTGTCAATAGCGGTTTTCTCCGCGCTAAAGCTGCAGCACATGCGAAGCAATGCCAAAGTACACAAGCAGTGAAAGCGCGTCCACGAGGGTAGTTATGAACGGGCTTGCCATAACCGCAGGATCAAAGCCGAGCTTCTTGGCGAACATGGGCAAGGAGCAGCCAATCAGCTTTGCTATTACGACCGTGACCATCAGCGAAAGGCACACTACGGTGGAAACCATTAGCCCAACCTTATCGATTAGCATCAGTTTTGCGAAGTTGCATACCGCAAGCGTTACCGCGCACATGATGGAGACCTGAAACTCCTTGAACACCACTTGCAGAATATCCCTAAACCGTATCTCGTTCAGGGAAAGGCTCCTTATGACCGTGACGGAGGCCTGACTTCCCGAGTTGCCGCCCGTGTCCATGAGCATAGGTATGTATGCGGTTAGGGTGACGCACGCGGCCAGGGCGTTCTCAAAGCGAGTGATAATCATACCCGTGAAGGTCGCGGAGACCATGAGCAGCATCAGCCACGGTATACGGTGCCTGTATATGGCGAAAGCATTCGTCTTTAAGTAGGGCTTGTCGGAAGGCGTGATAGCCGCCATCTTCTGAATATCCTCTGTTGCCTCGTCCTGTAAGACGTCCACGGCGTCGTCAATGGTGACTATTCCGGCCAGCCTGTTGTCGCCGTCCACAACCGGTATTGCCGAGAAATTGTACTTCTGCATAATCTGTGCGACCGTTTCCTTGTCCTCACCGGTGGAAACGGAGATTACATCGCTTTGCATGATTTTGCCAATCTGCGCGTCCGCAGGCGAGACTATGAGCGTCCTTATGGTGATATAGCCCACGAGCATACGATCCGGCTTAATCACATAGCAAACGTCAATGCTTTCCGCCTCGACCGCCGTTCTGCGCAGCCTCTTTATGGCGTCCTCAACGCTGTAATTCTCACGCAGGGCGACAAATTCGGTAGTCATTATGCTGCCCGCGCTGTCCTCGGGGTAACGCATTATCTCATTGATCATCTTGCGCGTATCAGGGTCCGCTTGATCCAATATACGCACTACGACGTTGGCGGGCATCTCCTCGACTATGTCCACGGCGTCGTCAACGTAAAGCTCCTCGACAACCTCCTTGAGTTCGCTGTCGGAGAAGCCCTTGATAAGCAGCCTTTGCGCGTCGCTGTCCATCTCGACAAAGGTGTCGGCGGCCAGCTCCTTGGGAAGCAGCCGAAACAGCAGCGGCAAAGTCTCCGCGGGAAGCTCGTCAAACAGCGCGGCAACATCCGCCGCGTTGCGTCTTTCAAGCTCGGCGCGAAGAGCGGTAAACTGTTTTTCGTCAAGCAGACGTGTCACCATCTCCGCTTGACTTATGATGATATCCTTGTTCATTGGTTCCGTCTCCTTTCATTATGGTTCTGAAGGAAACGGCATCGGTCATACAGCCCGCACCATACAAAAGCGTCGTGTAAACGACGTTGATTCCATCCCTATGCGGATGGTCGGGCCTATCTCGCTAAGGTGCGCGGCAAAGCAGCCGCGCCGGTTCGCGGAACCTGACCTATGCCGCAACTACTGTCGGCAGTCATGCCTTGCCACCTCCAAACATGTGTGAATTTACCCTTTCGGGTACGCTGAATTATACTTCGAAAGGAGCGGAAAGTCAAGCAAAGAATAACTTTTTGCAAGCCCCTTGGCGTTGTGCTATAATCCAATGTAACGTAAGAAAATCTCCTCGCAAAGGATAAAGGAGTAAGGAATACATGATAGAAGCTCGAAACGGCTGCGGCTGGGAATACGGAAGCGTTATCAGCAAGGCGTACCATGACGACAGGTGGTGCAACCCCGTGCATGACGAGCGCGAGCTTTTCGCCATGCTCTGCCTTGAGGGTATGCAGGCGGGTTTGTCGTGGTCAATCATTTTGAAACGCGAAGCGGGTATGCGCGAGGCTTTCGACGGCTTCGACCCCGATACCATAGCCAAGTACAATGAGGCGGACTTCACAAGGCTGATGGGTGACAATCGCATAATCAGAAATAGACGCAAGGTCGAGGCGGCGGCGGACAACGCCCGCGCCTTCCTTGAAATACAGCATGAGTTCGGAAGCTTTGACGCATATGTTTGGGGCTTCACGGGCGGCAAGGTCGTTATGAACCATCCCAAAGCCCTAAGCGATGTTCCCGTAAAGTCGGAGCTGTCGGAGCTTGTGAGCCGCGACCTCACAAAACGCGGCTTCCGCTTCGTTGGCCCCGTAATAATCTACTCCTACCTTCAGTCCATAGGCATAATCAACGATCACCTTGAAAGCTGTTCATACAAGTACTAAAGGTAACAACGGAGCGTGTCCTCTATCCAGTAGGCGTATTCCGTGCCTGTCCGCTCCATGCCTTTGAGCTTTAGGTATGCGTCCGCTCCGTCCGACGGGTCGTGCCACAAATCCGCGAACACGAAGTCGCAGCGGGCGTCGTTCCTTGCGTAATCAAAGGCGTCCGCCCGAATCAGCCTTATCTTGTCCTTATGCGGAAACTGCGGCAGTATAAGCCGAGTGAAAAGTTCAATGACCGAGGCGTCGCGCTCCACCACGGTCACGGTCTTTACCGTATCCTTGTTCTGACACATAAACGCGAAATATCCAAGCCCCAGCCCATAGGTCACGACGTCTCCAAACGCCCGCGCTATGGGCTTCTTCATCGTCTCTATCTCGTTCGGGGTCACACTCATCCGCTCCCTGCCGCCCTGACACACGCGTGGGCAGGCGTATTCGCAATCAAAAAAGCCTATCTGCGGGATAAGCCTGCCGTCGTCCATGCGCTTCAGGTCGTTCCAAACGAAGGCCTCGAAGGGCTTAACGCGCTTCTGTTCGACGCTCCAGTCCCCATGCATCCCCGTTTCAAGGCGTATGCTTTGCATAAACGGGTCGGACTTGTATTGCGCCGCGTCAAGCAAGCGGAACATATTCGAAAGATAAAGCTCACGAACCTCACTCTCATCATATAAATCAAGAACCCCTGTCGCAAGAGTTCGGAAAGCCTGCTCAGCCGTAAACCCGCAGTCCTTCACGGTCTCGTCAATCATTTCCGGCGTGATGCAGTCCGCGTAATCGCACAAGTACCGCGCAAGCCGCGTCAGCAGCAGTCTGTTGTATATCTCGATTTTCGCCCTCTGTGCCATCCCCGACTTCCTTCATTAATTAATGCCCTATGATAATACCATGACGCAAGGTCTTTTTCAAGGGAAAGAAAAGTCCTTGGCGAGAACAGGGACGTCAAATTGTGGCACCGGCACACTTGTTATCCTATATAATATGCGGAAACGTTTGCGGCGATGGTCTTGATAGCAAATCCCCAATATGTCGGCAAATTTCTGTAAATTATGGCTTGACAAAGCCGTAAACAACCGCTACAATAGACATATGGAACGCAAACGTTTGCGTTGACAAACGAAAGCTTTCATATCCAGTCCGACCTTGAAAGGAGTACCCTATTCATGGAAACACTTATTTGGACGGCAGTTGGCGCGGGCGCTTTAGCGCTCATTTACGCGCTTTTCAGAGGTATATCCATAGGCAAGCTTGAAGCGGGCAACGAGAAGATGCAGAGTATATGCAAGGCTATCTCGGACGGCGCCTCGGCTTTCCTTCATTCGGAATACAAGGTTCTCGCGGTGTTCATCGCTGTACTGTTCGTCATCATTGGCTTTGGTCTAAAGAGCTGGGTTACCGCCGCCGCGTTCCTTACGGGCGCGATTTTCTCGGTCCTTGCGGGCTATATCGGCATGAAAACCGCAACCTCTGCCAACGTTCGCACCGCCAATGCCGCGAGGCTGGGCGGTATGAGCAGCGCACTTCGAACCGCGTTCTGCGGCGGCAGCGTCATGGGAATGTGCGTCACGGGTCTTGGGCTTGTGGGCTGTGCCATATTCTATCTCATCACCAAAGACCCGGAGATTCTCACCGGCTTTTCGCTCGGCGCAAGCGGCGTCGCGCTCTTTGCGCGTGTAGGCGGCGGTATCTACACCAAGGCCGCCGATGTTGGCGCCGATCTTGTGGGCAAGGTCGAGGCGGGCATACCTGAGGACGATCCCAGAAACCCCGCCGTCATAGCTGACAACGTCGGCGACAATGTGGGCGACGTCGCGGGCATGGGCGCTGACCTTTTCGAGAGTTATGTCGGCTCCATCGTCTCGGCCGTTATACTGGGAGCCTTGGCCTATGAATCCGCCGGCGTGGTCTTCCCGCTCGTGCTCTGCGCCGTTGGCGTAATCGCTTCCATAATCGGCACCTTCTTTGTGCGCGGCAAAAGGAACAACCCCCACGCCGCGCTCAAGTGGGGTTCATACTCCTCGGCGTTCATCGTCGCGGTCGCTGCTCTCGTACTCGGTAAGCTGTTCTTCAACAAGTTCTCCATCGGCGTCGCCATAATCGCGGGGCTTGCGGTCGGGCTTGCGATAGGGTTCATCACGGAAATCTACACCTCCGACAGCTATCGTTCGGTCAAGGGCATAGCCAAGCAGTCCGTGACGGGCAGCGCGACCAACATCATCACGGGGCTTGCGGTCGGAATGAACTCCACTTGCGTTTCAATGCTGCTCATCTGTGCGGGTATCTTCGTTGCGTATCGCTGCGCAGGGCTTTACGGCATAGCCTTGGCCGCCGTCGGAATGCTGTCCACCACGGGCATGACCGTTTCCGTCGATGCTTACGGCCCCATAGCCGACAACGCCGGCGGCATAGCGCAAATGTCCGGACTTGACGAGAGCGTCAGAGAAATTACCGACAAGCTCGATTCCGTCGGCAACACCACCGCCGCAATGGGTAAAGGCTTTGCTATCGGCAGCGCGGCGCTCACCGCCACGGCTTTGTTCGTGTCCTATGCGCAGGACGCGGACCTTACCATGATAGACATACTCGATCCCTTTGTCATGATAGGTCTGCTCATCGGAGGTATGCTCCCCTTCCTTTTCTCCGCTCTCACCATGTCCTCCGTCTCCAAGGCGGCGCGCAGTATGATAGAGGAGGTGCGCGGTCAGTTCAGGGCGCATCCCGAAATCCTTGAAGGGACTATGCAGCCCGACTATAAGCGCTGCGTCTCCATCTCCGCGAAGGCCGCGCTTAGGGAAATGCTCATCCCCGGCCTTATCGCGATATTCTCACCCGTGTTAGTCGGGCTTCTGCTGGGCGCGGCGGCTCTCGGCGGTATGCTCGCCGGCGCGGTCGTGACAGGCGTACTCATGGCAATCTTCATGAGCAACTCCGGCGGCGCGTGGGACAACGCAAAAAAGCTCGTCGAGAGCGGTGAACATGGCGGCAAGGGCAGTCAGGCGCACAAGGCGGCCGTTGTCGGCGACACCGTGGGTGACCCGTTCAAGGACACCGCTGGTCCCTCCATCAACATTCTGATTAAGCTTATGACCATAGTATCGCTCGTCTTTGCTCCTCTCTTCATCCGCTTCGGCGGTCTCCTCCTGAAATAAGCGATACTGTCCCCCAAAAAAAGGCGTTCGCACAGCAAAGCGGACGCCTTTGCCTTGTTCACTAACGCATTTCAACGCGTCATATTTGTCTCATGCTGCCCCGATTGCTGTCATATCTGTATGATTATTTGAAGATTTCTTCTTCATGCCCCTTGTCAAACAGGAAAAACCAATTTATAATAATAGTATCAAGTCTTAGTTACAAGGATGTAGAAAAGGAGGGTAACGCATGAGCAATGACGAGAGCCGTTTCCACGACATCAAACAGGTCAAGCGCGACACTGTAAGCGGGCTTGCCGCGTCAAGCCGCAACACACACCAAAGGCAAACGATGCTTGACGTCATGCGCGCGCACTCCGACCATCCGACGGCGGACGCTATATATATCGAGACGCGTAAGGTTGACGGCAAAATCAGCAGGGGAACAGTCTATCGCAATCTTAACCATCTTGCGGCGGACGGTGAGATAATTCATGTCAAGCTTCCCGGCGCGGACCGATATGATTGCAGGCTTGACTTCCATTATCATCTTGTCTGCACCTGCTGCGGAGCCGTTATCGACGCTCCTGCGGCATATGACCCCGCCATTGACGAAGCTGTTCAAGCCCAAACCGGTTACCGAATATACCGACATCGCACGGTATTCGAAGGTATATGTCCCGTCTGCGCGGCGGGTGAAGCACTAAATTCAAACGAATAGGAGTATTATTATGGAAATGAAATTCTACATCTGCCGTCATTGCGGCAACATCATCGCAAAGGTCAAGGACAGCGGCGTACCCGTGGTATGCTGCGGCGAGAAGATGACCGAGCTTATCCCCGGCGCCATCGACGCGGCCGTTGAAAAGCACGTCCCCGTTATCGAGGTTGAGGGCAACAAGGTCGTCGTAAAAATCGGCTCGGTCCCCCATCCCATGGTTGAAGCCCACTACATCGAGTGGGTAGCCCTGCAAACCACCTCCGGCAACCAGCGCAAGGCGCTCAAGCCCGGCGAAAAGCCCGAGGCCTGCTTCTCCGTCTGCGAGGGCGACAAGGTTGTAGCCGCCTACGCATACTGCAATCTGCACGGCCTGTGGAAGGCATAATCTGTAAGAAATAAACGCCGTGGGGCGTCTTCCTCACTCTCGCTGAAGGGAACTCTTGATAAGGGTTTGCCTTACTGAAAACCCACTATGTAATTAAAGCGGAACGGACGAAGCAGGTAAAGCCTGCTTTGCCCGTTTCGTTGGCTTATCGGGGAATTCTCAATAGGCGTCGGGCGAACGAAGTTCGCACCGACAAATTCGGTTGTTGTCGCGGGGGAGCGGGTCTTGACATTGAAGCTTTGGGCAAGATCCTTCGCAGAAGCTCTGGATGACAAAGCAGGGTTATACGGCGGGAGCAGGCTTTTTAGATTATCATCCCCTTAAAAACAAAACGGACAAAGCCTACTCAGCTTTGTCCGTCTCAGTATCGATTATTCAGCGCAAGGTTCCAATCCTGCGGCTCAGGGTCTCATAGGTTTGCTCAAGGTCGGGGACGTCGCGCCACGCGCAGCCCAACGGAACGCCGGGGCGATTCTTCCCGTGAAAGTCGCTTCCGCAGGTGACCATGAGCTTCTTCTGCCGCGCAATGGACAGGAACATCTCGGTCTGTCTTGGGGTCGAGGTGGGGTAATATACCTCAAGCCCCATCAGTCCAAGGTTCGTAAGCTCGTTAATGAGCGCGAAGGGGTTGTCGCGTATATGGCAGGGGTGCGCCAGCACCGGAACGCCGTCGGCGGCGTGGATTATCTCCAACACCTGCGCGGGCGTGAACTTCGGCTCCTGATAAAAGCCAACCTGCCCTTGGCGCAGGTACTTCGCAAAAGCGTCGCGTATGTCCTTGGCCAAGCCCGCCTCTACAAGCGCGATGGCTATGTGAAGCTTGCTCGTGCATTCCATGGGTCGATTGATGCGGTCGCGCACGCCTATGCCCGCGGCGTCAAGCTTCTGCAGTATCACTCCGTTTCGCTTCTCTCGCCGAATACGCGCTATCTCCAAAGCCCTGTTCAGTACGGGGCTGTCAGGGTCCACGTCAAGGCCGAGTATGTGCAGCTCATGCCGCCACTCGTTATCCATCTCAACCGCAGGCAGCACGGAAATTCCGAGCTTCTCGCCTGTCTCCATGGCTTCCTTGACGCCGCCTATGGTATCGTGATCCGAAAGCGCGATGAGGTCAAGCCCCGCCCGAAACGCGCTCTTGACGATTTCGGAGGGTGTGGCCGTCCCGTCGGAGTAGTTGCTGTGGCTGTGCAGATCGAACCTGTGAGCCCGATCGTTCGATTGCACCGCGCCTGTCTGTTCTTGCACAGCTATGCCTCTGCAGGCTTAATACTTTCATCGGGCGCTTCGGGCTTAGCGTCGCTTTCGACTTTCGCTGACTTGGGTTCGAGACCCGAAGCCTTCCTATACACGGTTTCAAACTCGTCGCCGTTTACGCGCTCCAAGGTCAAAAGGAGCTGCGCGCACTCGTCAAGCGCGGCGGCGTGTGCAGTGATGATGCCTTCGGCCCTTGCGAACTGCTCCTCCATGATGCGGCGTATCTCTATATCGATCTGAGCCGCTATCTTCTCGGAATAGTTTCTGCCGTGACCCCAATCCTTGGCTATGAATACCTCGGTGTCGCCGCCCAAAAAGACCGGCCCCACCACGTCGGACATTCCGAATTCCTCAACCATGCGGCGGGCAAGAGCTGTCGCGCTCTTGAGATCGCCTATCGCGCCCGTTGTAACGTCGCCAAACTTGAACTTCTCCGCGACCCTGCCGCCCAATGACATACATATCCTGTCAAGCATACGTTGCTCGGTCATGTAGATGTAGTCATCCTCGGGAAGGGTGAGCGTGTAGCCCGCCGCGGGGCCGCGTGAGATGATGGAAATCTCCTCAAGGTTGTCGCACAAGGGCAGCTCAAGCGCAAGTATGGCGTGACCGCATTCGTGGTACGCGGTGTTGCACTTGTCGCGCTCGGTGACAACGCGGCTCTTCTTCTCCGGCCCCAACTGCACGCGCATGACGGCTTCCGAAAGCTGTTGATTGCCTATCTCGGTCAGATTGGCTCTTGCGGTGAGTATGGCGGCCTCGTTAAGGACGTTCTCAAGATCCGCGCCCGTGAAGTATGAGGTGCGCTTCGCAAGCGCCTTAAAGTCCACATCCGCCGTGAACTTCTTGTTGCGGGCGTGAACCTTCAATATCTCCTCGCGTCCCTTGACGTCGGGGTAGTTCATGGTGACCTGACGGTCGAACCTGCCCGGACGCAGCAGCGCGGGATCAAGTATGTCGGCGCGGTTGGTCGCCGCCATAACTATTATGCTCTCGTTCGTGGCAAAGCCGTCCATCTCGACAAGGAGCTGGTTTAGGGTTTGCTCACGTTCGTCGTGACCGCCGCCCAAGCCTGCGCCGCGCTGACGGCCTACGGCGTCTATCTCATCTATGAACACTATCGCGGGGGCGGATTTCTTGGCGGTCTCAAAGAGGTCTCTCACCCTTGACGCGCCCACGCCCACGAACATCTCAACAAAATCCGAGCCTGAGATTGAGAAGAACGGCACCTTTGCCTCGCCCGCTACGGCCTTTGCAAGCAGCGTCTTGCCCGTACCCGGAGGGCCTACGAGCAGCACGCCCTTGGGAATCCTCGCGCCCAAATTGATGAATCGTTTGGGGTCACGGAGAAAGTCCACCATCTCGGCAAGCTCCGCTTTCTCCTCATCGGCGCCCGCAACGTCCGCGAAGGTCACCACGGGGTCGCCCTTTCCGTGTAGATGCGCACGGGATTTGGAGAAGTTCATCGCCTGCTTGCCGCCATTCTGCTGACGCACCACGAACACCACAAGCAGCACCGCCATGGCCCCGATAAGCAGGTAGGGAAGCAGAACGACCAACAGCGATTCACCCTCGGGAAGCTGCTGGCTAAACTCGAATGGGTAGTCGTTGCTGGTGACGGAATCGATGGAGACGCCCTTTTCCTCCGCGATCAAGGCGGCCATATCGCGTGTGAAGGCCTCCTCGGAGATAATCATATAGAAATCAGCCTTTTTGGGCAGATCCTTCATTTCGTATGTGCTTTGGCTATACAGTCCGTAAACCACGTCCTCGCTGAGAACCAGCTTGACGGCCTTGACATCCCCCGCTTCCATCTTCACAGTGAAGGCGGAAAACGCAAGCTCCTCGGGTTCGGTCTTGTTGGAGGCAACTACTACGACATTTATCACTATGGCGAATACCGCTGCCCATATCAACAGGGTTATGAGTTTCTTGTTCTTCAAATATTCCTCCGTTCGTGGACCATTCCATGTTGGCGGCCCTGTGCAAAAAGTAGTATCGTTTTTAGCGGGATACAGCCGCCTATCTGTCGGAGTAGACCTCCGGCTTGAGTACGCCCACATAGGGCAGGTTGCGGTAACGACCCTCATAGTCCAGACCGTAGCCTACGACAAACTTGTTGGGAATCAGAAAACCGCAGTAGTCGGGAGTGATGTCGCATTCTCTGCGCTCGGGCTTATCCAAAAGGCAGCAGATACGCATACTTGCGGGGTTCCGTGCGGAAAGCAGCCTTGTCAGGTGCGACAGAGTTAGTCCGCTGTCCATGATGTCCTCGGCGATAATGACATGCCTGTCGGTGATGCTCGTGTCCATGTCCTTGGTGATTCTGACGATCCCACTGGTTTTCATCGCATCGCCATAGCTGGAGATACCCATGAAGTCCATCTTGATATGAACCGTCATTTGCCTTGCGAGGTCAGCGAAAAACACACACGCGCCCTTTAGGATGCAAACCAGTACGACTTCCTTGCCCGCGTAATCACGGGACAGCTGCTCGCCAAGCTCCTTAACCCTTGCTCTAATGACTTCCTCGGACAACAGCACCTCCGCTATGTCCTGTGCCATAAAGTCCTTACCCCAGTCGTTCATATACCCTCCTCGTATTTTATCCTAATAATCGGGGTCTCCCCCGTTACCCTCATTCGTTCATCCACCGTATGCCCCATTACCGCGGCTATGCCCGTGTCGTCACAGACTATCGGGACGTCCCTTCGTATAAAGCGCGAAATCTTCCTGTCCGTAAAATAGTCCGACAGCAGCTTGGAGCCGCTCATGCCGAAGGGCATGAACCTGTCCCCGTCGCGCACAGTGCGAACCATGAGCCTGCCACAAACCGCCTCCGCGTTAATATAGACCGTTTGCCTGTCGCAGGGAAACTCGGCGCTTCGCACCCGTTCCGCCGTGACAGTACCATTCGGCAGCCTTACGGGAACGCCCAACGGAAGCTCAAGCTCATACCGATAAGGCTCGGTTCTTTGCTCCACATGAAGCCTTTTCCCGTCAACCCATGCCGTTCTTCCGCCCTTTAGCTGGGCGAAGGAGCCGCTTTGTGCCGTGAGCAGACCGATAAGCCGCTCCACCTCCGCGTTCTCCACGCTGTCGGCGCTTTCCCACAACAGGTCAAGCATGATGCGCGACAACAGCGGCGCGGGAAGCTTGGAAAGCTCAAAACGATTGCCGTCAAGCCTTTTATACTCGCTGTGCGCAAGCTCACACAGATAGTCGTCATCCGTGCGCAGGAGCGCCGCCGTCTTGGAAAGGTTTGAAACGATGGCGGGATTCATCTCGGCAAGCGCGGGCATGACCGACAGCCTGACATGGTTTCGGCGGCAATCCTCGTCAAGGTTGGTGCTGTCCGTGACATATTCCTGCCCAATATCGGCAAGGAATCCCAGTATCTCAGCCTTGGTCACGTTCAGCAAAGGCCTTGCCAAATCCCCGCTTTCGGGACGCATACCGCACAGTCCGCGAGTTCCGCAGCCGCGAACGAGGTTCATCAGCAGCGTTTCGGCGTTGTCGTCCATGTGGTGTGCAAGCGCTATGCAGCCGCAGCCGAGGTCGGACTTTGCCTGTCTTAGCGCCTCGTAGCGCAAGGTTCGCGCAGCCCACTCCGTGGATCTGCCTGCGGCCTTCGCGTAAGCCGGAGCGTCAACCCTTATGACCTTGCAGGGGACGGAAAGCTTTTGGCAAAGCTCAACGGTGAAGCGTTCATCCCTGTCCGCCTCAGCTCCCCGTATACCATGGTTGATATGCGCCGCCGCCAGGAAAGCAAAGCGCTTTAGGTCGGCGAGCCTTGCAAGCTCCGTGAGCAGCGCCACGGAATCCGCTCCGCCCGAGACCGCCGCGAGTACTCGCGTGTTTTCACCGACACCGCAGTCCTTCAGCGTCTCGTCTTTCAACAAAACCATGGGTACACCAATCCAATCATAATTAATGTGTATAATAACCCTCTTTGAGGCTTTTGACAAGTCCATTTTCAAAATATCCGAAAAAAGCCGCAATTTGTTCCGAATTTTGCCGCTATATAGGATATGTGAAGCCATAGGCGGCAAAGCAATACCACATCCGCACAACCGCGCCCCGTGCATGGTATTTCCGTCTTTTCGGAGAAAAATGGGGAGCGACCCCAATAAAGGCGGTCGCTCCCCTTGTCGCTATTTGTGCGGGCAACGCTGACGTTACTCGCCTAATTTGCCGAGGCCTACAATGCTGCGCAGGATTGCCGAGGCGTCGGCGGCGCTGAGGCCCGCATTGCCGTCGCAGCCCATGGCGTTCTCCAGGCCCTGTGCGCTCAGCGTCTCGATGTCAACAAGGTGACGCAGTATCGCGGCGGCGTCCTTGGCATTTATATAGCCGTTGCAGTCGGCGTCACCGAGCTTGCCGAGCAGAGTGTACGCTGCGTTGACGGTGAAGTCGGAGCAGATTGCAACTCCGTCAAGGTCAATGTCCCAAGTGCCGGCATAGCCGTTCACTGCGGGAACCTCAGGAACTGTGACGAACTTGCCGTAGGTTACGGTGTATTCGCCTATGCTCACGCCGTTCACGATGTAGTTAACGGTGTACGCGGTGTCGGGATAGCCGCCCTCGCGAATATCGGCACGGTTTCTGGTGCGGATACGCGCACCGATCGCACTTGAATCATCATAGCTGTTCTCACCGACGGAAGCGATGCCGCGAGCGGTAATCGTCGCGCCCACTGTGACGAAGCTGAGGTCATGGTAGCCCGTGCAGCCATCGTCGCAATAGATATAGCCGTCAAGGAAAATGACCGCCGTGCCTGTGCCGTCGTTTACATGGATGGCGCCCATGACGCCGTTGGCGTCATACTCGACCTTGGTGACTTCGCCGCTGATTTCTACAAGGTTGCCCGTGTAGATCTTTTCGGCAAGCTTGCCGCAGCTCACGATTTTCATATAGTAATCGTAAACATTGGTGTAGCCCGTCGCAAAGTCGGCCTTGTCAGGCTCGATGAACGTGGTCATATTATCCGCCGCAACCTCGTCAAGCCTTGCCTGCAGCCTTGTGGTATCAACCTTATAGGTCGAGATGGTCTGCTTGTTGGCAAGGATTATCTCCTGATCCATCAAGTCCGCGCGCTCAGCGTAATCAAGGGTGATATCCCTGACGCTGCCGCCATAGGAGGAGCCGCAGTTCAGCTCGATCTCGTCCTTGTAGTAGGAGGTGACGCCGGTTACGCGTACCTTCTGACCTATCTGGTAGTCGCCGGATACGGGGAACACGTTGATGCCCCTGCCGCTCTCGTCCTGCACATAGATGCAGTCGAAGAACGCGGTATCCTGTGAATGGCCGGAGGCGTTGGAGGTAACATAGCCCTCGATTGTGTAGCTCTTGTTGGCGGTGTTCTCCTCGTGGATCTCGCAGATAGGCGTTACCGCATCGGGGTTGATCATCTTGAAGATGTTGCACACAATCTGGTAGTTGGAGTTCTGCAAGGTGCCCGCGTTCTCGACCTCAACCTGTACCTCGAAGGTGGAGAAGAAGGTCACGCCCGCCGTGATGCAGAAGCCGCCGCCCGGCAGGGTCTCCGAAGCCATAACCACGACGTCTTCCTGATCGCCGCAGGCCGCGTAATACTCTTCGCTGCGCTCGGTCTCGGGGTTGGGCATATAGGAGGAGCCTGTGTAGTACTTCTTGTAGGAGGACACGAAGGTGGTGTCAAACGCCTTGACGAGCCACTCCGCGCCATTGAGGATGACGGGGGCCGCGTTGTAGGCGGAGAACATGGTATTCGTGGTCTCGATGAGGTTGTCGTTCACATAGGACTCGAAGTTATAGTACTCCTTGCCCGTGAAGTGCAGGCGATAGCTCTCGTTGGAGTTGTTCTCGACATCCGCGACGATGCCGCGGCCTATCCTTGCCTTCGCGCCAACGGCCTCAAGAAGCCCGTTGGATATCACGTCGGCATACTCCGCCTCGGCCGTAGGCGTGCGCCTGTCGGACTTGGAGGTGATTATGATGTTGCCGCCCTCCGCCGCGTACTTGGCAATCGCGGCGATTTCGGTATCCGTGTAGAGATAGCTTGTAACAGCAGCGTCCGCGCCCGTGAAGGGAACGGTCAGCACGAGCAAATCGCAGCCTTCAAGCACCGCGTCGGTGATTTCCACACGCTCGCTGCTCGAACCGATATGCCTTGCGTTCACGCCGTACTCGGCGGCGAGTTCGATAAAGGCGGTGTCGGAATCGGCGTAGTTGCCCGATACATAGAAGTTGCCGTGCGAAGCGTCGATGAGCATGGTCTTCATGGTCGAGGCGTCGCGCACGGTGAACGTCACGGAGGTGTTGAACTTGTACTCCGTAGTGCCGAACATCGCGGTGACAACGACGCTCAGGGTCTGATAGCCCGTCTCGGTGGGAACATAATTCCACTTAATTCCGGAGAAATCCGAGTTAGTGGCTACGGTGTAAGCGGTTTCATCGGTGTAGACCACTGCGTCGTTGATGGAGTACTCCACCTTGGTCACAGTGTAATCGGCGGCTTCGTAGTTGTAGACCGTGGTGGTGAAGCCATTCTCCTCGTTCAGCAGAACTGATACATTGTCCTTCTCAAGCGAGGTGATACCGATCTTGGTGGTCTCCTTTACCCAAACAGGAGCGGTGACGGCGATATCGGCGTCAACCTCATCCACGCGGATATAGAAGTACGAATAGTCGTAATCGGCGCCGAGCGTGAAGGTGAACTCCCACTCGCCCGAAGCTGTGTTGAAGGACTTCTTCGCGACCTCCGCGCCGCCGTTTCCGATGATGGACACGGACTGTACGCGGTCGGTGGGATCGTTGAAGGACACGTTGATGGTAATCGCGGCGCCCGCCTCAAGACTCAGAACCGAACCCATGACGTTGCCGTTCAGGGTGTAGTAAACCTCAAGGTCGTTATCCTCGGTGGCGTACATGGTCATGTTTTCCATGGCCTCGTAAATGCCCTCCTCGGAGAAGTTATCGGTGTAGATAACGTCGCGGGCGGTGTTGCTGTCGCCCCAATTGCCCTTGTGGTTATCCTGGTTGTTCGTGGGAGCCAAGTGCCAGCCCTTATCCAAAGCCAGCTGATAATACTCATAGCTCGGCCAATACATCGAACCTCCGACCTTGCCTTCGCCGTTGCCGACCTCTATCATGGTGATAAGCTCGTCATAGGCTACCGAATAGTGGGCAAAGTCCTCGAAGGTACCGAAGGTGGTGCCGGGGTGGTTGAACTGGTTCATCGTCTTGGAACCGCCCTCCTCCGCCGCTGTGTTGGCGACTGCGACGAGCCTGTCATAGTATGCGACAAGGCCCGGGCCGTTCTTCACGACGTAGGCGGAGTTATTGCGGCTCTCTATACCGACGGAGTTGAAGGTATTCATGTGGCCGTACTGTCCCGACCAAGTCATCTCATAGCCGTATATGGCGATGAAGTCGTCCTTGGTGTAGCGGGAAGCTGTGGCCTTGGCCTCCTGCCAGAGGGTCTGAGAACCGTCGCCGGTGGTCTTGCCCTTGGAAGCGTCGGTCATGTCGCCAAGATTGGAGCTTGTATCGAAGTAGTTGCTGTGGTCGGTGACCGCTAAGAAGTCAACCTGCTCGGCGGACTGCGCGTGCTCATAGGCCTGCTCCAATGTGCCTGTGCCGTCGGAGTACTGGGCTGTATGGCTGTGAAGCTGTCCAAAGTAGAGCCTAAAGTCGGGCTCGCCGACCGTGAAGCTCCACTCCTTTTCGGCGGATATCCCGCTTGCTCTTGTGACTTGGACGTACACCTTGTACTTGCCGTCTGCCAAATCCTCATTGGGAGTGTAGCTGATGCGTCCGTCCGCAACGGTGGGCGATACCGCCTCATCGTTTACAGTCATGACAACGGTAGGATTGGCTCCCGCGTTGGAGAACGCCGCGCTGATTACGGGGCGCTTGTCATCGCCCGTCGCGGAGTTGGCGGCGGGGGTGACGTCGGTTATCTGAGGCAGATCTATGATTGCGATGCTGCCCGAAGCGGTACCGACGTTGGCGGCCGCGGCGCTGTCTGTCGCGGTAATCGTGAACTCAATGGCGGATGCGCCGCCCACAATCTGCTCTGCGGGGATGGTGTAGAAATAGAGGTTGTCCGCGCCCGCTTCCATGTCCGCCGTGCGGCTCTCACCGCCGATGGTGTATGCGAGCTTGACCGAGGCAATCGCGGAGTAGTCCGCAACTGTCGCGGAAATGTAGTAATTCACGCCGACTTCGGCGTCAAGGAAGGTGGGCAGGGTGATAACGGGAGCCGCCGTGTCCTCGCCTATCATACGATAGTCAGCGGTGGAACCATTCCTGAGCTGCTTAGTCGAATTGTAGGCGGAAATACAGGCAAGCAGGTTCACAGTGTCGCCCGCTTTGAAGTAGTCCCCGTAGGGCGCGGCCTTGTAAATGCCTATGGTATTGCCTTCCGCGTCGGTCACCGTGGTAGTGCCGCCGTCGCTGTACGCGCCCAGGGTGACGTTCTTCAGCATGACATACTCGGAAACGAGGTTGTCATAGTTGGCGAGCATTGCGGAAATGCTCTCATACTCCTGCGGCGCGGAGGCGTCTACGCCCGCCACGGATTCGGGAGCATGATCGATGGAGATAAGGCTGGACATCTGCGTGACGCCGCCGTATGCGCCCAAGGTGCCGTTGATTACTACCCAGTCGCCGATATTCACGGGGTCTCCGCCCGTGGTCGCGGTGATGGTAGTGTAGCATTGCAGAGCGTAAATCTCTCCGTCAATTTTGGCCTGCAAAATGGTGGTGTTTTCGCTGCCGGAGTTGCCGTAGAAGTAGACTACCTGTCCGACCACGCGAACGCCCGAAACGCTTGTGCCGCTATAATAATCAAGGGCTTCCTTGATGTTCATTACAACGTACATCGTGCCTGCGGCGCGAGCGGCGGTGAAGGTATCGACAGCGGCGTTGAGGTCTTCTGTCGCCGCGTCAACATCGCCCTGCTGAGTTGCCTCAAGAGCTTTCTTGGCCGTGGTGACGGCGTCTCTTAAAGCGTCATAGGCGTTTTGAGTTACCCAGTAAGCGTTGTCCGCGACGTCGCTGCCATCCTCGGAAACCGAGGTGCTGTCCAGCAGACCCTCGGCGGTGGAGATGGCGCTGTTCAGCGCGGAATAGGAGACGGCGGGATCCCCACCCGTGTAGGTCTCGCCGGTGAAGCTGACATAAGCGAGCCTTGCGTTGCCGCCTGCCGCCGCCGTTTCGCCCTTGATGGCGACGAGGTCAACCACGACCAAGCGAACGTATGCGGCTGACAGGTTGTCAAGAGCCGTGCCGAACTCAAAGCTGTACGCCGTGCTTGCGGTGGAGGTGAGGGTATAGGTCTTTAGGTCGGTGAAGTTCACGCCGTCGGAGCTGTATTGCAGCTTCCAATTGGCGGGAGCGGTACCGGTGCCCCATGCTTTCAAGTCCAAGCTAATCGTCTGATAGCCTGCGGTGCTGAGCTTGAACTGCCAATAAGCGCCGATTTCGTTCCATGTGTTGCAATAGACGGAACCGTTGCTCGCGGTGTAACTGACGCCCTTAACGGCGTCTCCGTTCCTGGTCAGTTCGGCGGTCGTGTCTCCGCTCGTGGCTTTGATGGGGAAAGTCACGGCGTCGGCGGAGAACTCCCACGCGGCTATGGTCTTAGAGCCCGCCGCCATTGCCGAAGCCGGCAGCAGTGCGAATACCATGACCATAGACAATAGAATTGCCCAAAATCGTTTCATAATTAGTTTCCTTTCTGTGGAGTTTTAGAGACGCCTTGCGGCACCGTTTAGGTGTACACGCATCCCATTACTCCCATATCATAACATAGTCAATCGTGAAAATCTATCTTTTTGTAAAGATTTTATCACAGGATTCGTATTGATTATTTATGAGCGTGTGATATAATATTATAAAATTCTTTGGAGGACGTCGAGTATGAACAAAACCGACTCGGAGCTTATCGTCAGTCTCAGGCACGAGCTGCACGCACACCCTGAGCTTTCGGAGCATGAGTACGAAACCAAAGCAAGGCTGATGAGCTTTTTAGCTGAACATACGGCTCTCAAAATCGTTGACAGGGGGGCTTGGTTTTATGCATATTATTCCTCGGAAAATCCTGAGCTTGCCCCCATCGCCTTCCGCGCCGACTTTGACGCGGTGGGCGTTACCGAGGCGAACCCGACCCTGTCCTATCGCTCATGCAACGAGGGCGTCGGGCATATGTGCGGGCATGACGGTCACTCCACGGCTCTGTGCGCCTTCGCCTTGGAGCTGTCGCGCCTCAGGCTAAACCGTGATGTGTACCTTATCTTTCAGCACGCGGAGGAGAACGGACAGGGCGCTAAGCTCTGCTCAGAGCTGATAGACGAAAAGGGCATAGCGGAGATCTTCGCGTTTCACAACTGCCCCGGCAGACCCTTGGGCGAGGTTTCCGTGCGCAAGGGCTGCATGGACTTCGCTTCACGCGGCATGATACTGAGCTTTTTGGGCAAGCAGGCTCACGCTTCCCGCCCGGAGGACGGCGTCAACCCCGCCATGGCCATCGCAGAGCTTATACCCGAGCTGGACAAGATTGCCGCCGCAAGCAGCATTGAGGGCTTATGCATGTGTACCATTGTGATGATTGAGCTTGGCGAGGAGACCTTTGGTATCTCGGCGGGCAGCGGCCGTCTGCTGCTGACGATAAGGGGCGAGTACGAATCGGAGCTTGATAAGCTTGACATAGGCGTTAAGACCACGGCCGCCATCATCGCAAGAGACGAGAACGTTGAGCTTAGGATGGAATACAGGGATGTATTCCCCGAAACAGGCTGTACACCGCAGAGCGTGGACAAGCTTGAAAGGCTCTGCCACAGGCTTGACATTCCCTTTTATGAGCTGCCCGAGCCGCAGCGCGGTTCGGAGGATTTCGGCTGGTACACCAAGCGCACCCACGGAGCGATATTTAATATAGGAAGCGGTCGGGATCACGCGGGGCTTCACACCGAGAGCTTTGACTATCCCGATGAAATTACTCCCATCGCGGTGCGCCTGATGCTGGGCTTGACCGAGAATTAATCTTTTATTCACCAATGACGGCCTTGCTTTTGCTATAATCTTTAGTTGAGGTGTACAGCCATGGTCAAGAGGGATATCGGCAAAGGAAAGGTCTCCAAGCACGCGGCCCTATTAGCGTCGGCGGCGATACTTGCGGCTGCCATATTTTTGTGCGCCCTATACATAGGCAAGCGAGGCTACGGCGTCACGGTCAATCTTGAGGACTACACCACCGTCGGAAGAAACGCTTTGGGCGTTCCCGTGGCGGCGATTGACATAGACGCGCTGCTTACCGATCTGCATCTTCCCAATCCCAAAAGTCCCTTCGTCAACATGGCGGATTACCCCGATGTGTACGCGCTTTGCAGCATGAGCGTCAGCTTGAGCTACACAAGCCATGAGGAGCTTATGCACGTTGAGGTAAGCTGCGACCTTGATACCCTGACGCGCTATGGCATACGCATAGCCAACACGGGTTGGGAGCAGTCCGTTCGCGGTCTTTTGGACGACGGCGCCACCGCGACGCCCGTTCCGCTCGCGGAAAGCACCGTGCTTCCCGCGCCCACCGGCACGCCCGCAGCGCAGGATGGGCTGTTGACCGCTCTTGTGGACGAGCAGGGGCGGGGCTATAATCTTCGCAGTGTTTGCGAAAGGGTGCAGAAAGAGAGAGATTCGGTCTGTGTGGAGCTGTTTGGAAACAATTATAACGCAGAGAAGACACAATTGTATTTTATAGTTTCCCATGGAGGTTCGGAGTTCACCAACCTGTACCGCGCCGTCTACGTCGTCACCGAGGTGCGCGAGGACGAGACAGAGCCGCGCACCGAGTGCTTCACGGTGGACATACTCAATCTCTATATGCGCGACGGGGTGGTTTTCTTTCGCTCCGTGGATGTGAATATCGTTGACAACGAGAGCGAGGCCGACGCCATCTCTCGGTTCAACGGTCCCGACTATGATGTGACACGCCTGCACGGCGGAGTTGTCACGGACAGAGAAGCTTATGATCAGAACGGGTTCGTTCGCTTTATAGGCTGTCCCACGAGCTATCGCATGGCGAACGGCATATACTGGTCTGCGACCTATGAGCCGCTGACAGAGGACATGGTTTGGAGCCTGACCGCCGTACCCGGGCACTCGCTTGCGAACCTTCTGCGCTATGCGCGCAAGGAGATTTACGCCCGCTACTACTGTATCTTTGACGAACGCACCGAGCATGAGTTCCTTGAGCATTACAGCTCTTACGACTGGTACGAGGGCAGAGAGGACGACCTTTCGGAGCTGATGAGTGACACGGAACGCGCCAACATAGCCCTGCTGCGCGAGATACAGGACCTGATTGAGCATTGACCCTACAAAAAGGTAAACATAGAGGATCAACAGGAAGATTGTTTTTGGGAGGTAGATATATGAAAACAATAAGAACCATTTTGGCCACCCTGTCCGTTGTGCTGCTCGCATGGGGCATAACGGCGCTTATAGCTGTACGGAGCGACGCCGCGTTTGCGCAGCGCACACTGTATCAGGTGTTCAGCCAAACCAACTATGTGGTGTTAGTCATCGGCGTGGCGCTGCTTGCCATCGCCGTCATACTGTCGTTCGCGGCGGCGTCCTTCGACGCGGAGGACAAGAACTCGCTCATGAACGCGGATGATACGATTGACGCGGACACTGAAGCGGAGGAAAAAGAGGTCGAGAGCGAGCCTGAGGACGAGGACGAGGTCACGGGACGCTATCAGCGGCCCTCTCGCCGCCATCCTCAAAAGGCCGAGGAGCCGACAGCGGAAGCGGACAGCAAAATCAAGCTGTTCGACGATGAGCAGGACGATGCCCAAACCGATGAGGAGCCTGAGGAGGAGATGATTCCCTCCGCGCCCGTCAAGGTGAGCAAGGACGATGAAACGGCGCGATTCTGCATCTATTGCGGCGGAACCGTGACGGGAGACGCCGAGTTTTGCCCCAAGTGCGGCAAGCGGCTGTAACGGGGTACTGACGATGCAGCGCAAACAGAAACTGACCCTTATCCTCGTCGCCGCCTGCGTGCTTGTCGCGGTTCTTGCCTTGGCGTGGTGCGTTTGGCACAGCGCGTCGGGCAAGGGTATGCAGGAAATCAATATCCGCAAGTACATAACCGCCGAGAAGAACGGCGACGGCAGCTTTTCATTGGGCATAGACTATGACGAGCTGTTGACAGACAACCATCTGCCGAACCCCAACACCAACGATAAGGTGAACGCGGACGACTACCCCGACGTCAAGGCGATATATACCCTCGGCGTGATAGTCGAGCCTGAGGGCGAGGACTATCGCATAACCATAAGCTCCACGGACGCCAATATAAGCTCGACGCTCAAAAAATACAACATCAAGCTTATGAACACCGAAAGCTGGGTTTGGACCAAGAGCGAGATAATGGCGGTCTATAAGACCTCGCAGGAGTATCCGAGAAAGCTTTCCGCAAAGAGCTATGTCAAGGTTGACTATTCAAACGGCAACTATATGGTTAGTTGGAATAAGGAAGCTTTACTTGCCGACACGGGCTGGCAGCTTTCCTCAGACCAAGCCGAGCTAAACGCCGACGAGGGCTATTTGGCGGTACAAAGTCTGGGCTTCATGACGACCTCGCAGGATAACGGCGGGTACCTCATAACCACAACAAGCACCATGACCGACGTTGTGGATAAGCTTTACGCGAACGGCATAGAGATTACCGACACGAGCTTTTCACTCAGCTCCGATGAGATTGTGAGCCTCTTTAACGCGCAGGGCGGGGTCATCCCGACGGACACCCCCACGCCTACCGCGACGCCCACGCCGTCGCCCACACCCACCGCGACGCCCTATGTTGAGCCTACCGCGACGCCTGTCTACACGGCCGAGCCGGTAATCACGCCCACAATAGACCCTAACGCCACTCCGTCGCCCACGCCGACGCCTACACCGACGCCCTCGCCCACGCCGTCGCCCACCCCGACGCCCGCGATAAACACCGATACCTCGAATTGCCTTACCACGCTGTACGGCTACGACCAGTATGGGCTTAGGGTCGCCATCAAAGCGGCCAAGGAGAGCTATTATGGCAGCGCGTTCAAGTCGAGCGAGGTCATAGCCAATTACTTTATCGTAAGAAGCGATGACAGCCAGCAGTACGCCAACTGCTTCAGGCTCGTCTACAAGATTACGACGACTGACGGAACCAAGTATATGGCTGCGGACGTATACAACATACACGCCTCCGACAGCATCTCAAAATCAAACGTGGTTCTGAAGGAGTACCAGAGCAAGGCCGCCGCCAACACCACGGGAGACTTCTCCTCCAACCATAACACCGTCTACACCTTGGACGGCGGAAACATGGTGTACTCTAAGGATTCCGGCAAGAGCTGGTATGACGACGACGGTCTGGTCTTTGCCAAGAGCCTTACCGAAAAGGTCACTACCGCCGATATATGGAATCTGCCCCAAAGCAGCGACTATAACCTTTTGAAGATATTGGGCTTTGCCCGAAACGAGATTTTCGCAAGGTGCGGTCATAAGTATGACACGGACGGCAACTACTACAAGCACTTCTCCAAGTATTCGTGGTATAAGCCGACAGGCTCCATCACGGTTGACGAGGTGAAAGCCAAGTATCCGACCGGAGCCGTGAACATACTGTTCATCAAGGGAATTGAGACCTTGATTAGGGAGGGCTGATTTATTCAAAACGCCGCGCAACCTTTTCAAAGGCTGCGCGGTATTATTGTTGCAAGGGAGAAAAACCACGTGGAAACAGTCAGGAAAATCGAACCATCCCTGCCGCCGGCGCCGATGAGCTTGGAAGCGCTGTATTACGAGTATTCGGATATGCTTTACAGGCTTGCTTTGGTGAGGACGAGGAACCGTCAGGATGCGGAGGACGCGGTTTCAGAAGCATTCCTAAGGTGCATACGCAAAAATCCCAAGTTTGAGAACGCGGAGCATCAGAAGGCATGGCTCATTACTGTGACAATCAACTGCTCTAAGAGCATCGTCACGAGCGCTTTCAGGCGGCACACCGCCACGGAAGACCCTACGGCTTCGGTCTGTGACCCCGACAGGGATGAGAACGGAGTATACGCGGCGGTGCTGAAGCTTCCGGAGAAACAAAGGACGGCCGTCCACCTTTTCTACTACGAGGGTTACAGCGTATTGGAGATTGCGAACATCATGGCCTCCCCCGAATCAACCGTAAAGTCTTGGCTGTTTAGGGCAAGGCAACAGCTCAAGGAAATGTTAGGAGACAACGGATATGTTTAGAGACGACTACAAGCGGGTGAACGACGGGATACATCCCGATCCCGAGCTGCTGGAAAGGATTAGACAGCGCGGCGCTAAGCGCGGCACGGCATGGATATGGAAGGCCGCGACCATAGCTTCCGCTTGCGCGGTGCTTGTGATGGGCTTCTTCTTGGTTCTGCCGAGCCTTAAGGCGGACAAAGCGGTCCCCGAATCAACGAAGGACTTCGCCATGGAAAGCTGCGAGGAAAGCGCGGTCGTTACCGAGGGCGCTTTTGATATGGTTGTCGAATCCGATTTGGGTATAGCTCCCGCTGAGAGCTACTCCGAGATATTTGCGCTGCTGTCCTCAGGCCGCGACTATGCGGAGGGCGACGTCGCCTTCAATGACTCGAACGAGCTTGTGATGGACGATGGCGATTTGCCCACCGGAATGTTACAGCCCGAAACACCCGCCCTTGACCCCATACCCACCGATGAGGCGGGCGCGGGCGGCGAAACGCTTGAGGGTGCGTCCGATAAGAATTATTCCGGCACAAACACGCAGGTCGCGGGAATCGACGAGGGCGACATAGTCAAGACCGACGGCGATTACATCTATATTATAAAGGATCAGCAGACGCTCTATATAGTTGAAGTCAACGGCTCCGAAATGAACGTGGCGTCCCGCACAAGCCTCTTTGAGAACGGCGGTTCCCTGTTTGTCGAGGACGATGACGGCAAGAGCTATTACAATGAAAACCGCTTCGCCTTGGAGCTTTACGTCTATCATGACAAGCTTGCCATAGTGGTCAACAACTCCTATGACGGGCAGAAATATGTTGACGGACAGGAGTCTTGGTATTACGGCAATGACAGCTCCGTGCTGATATACGACATAAGCGACCGTGAAAACCCCGCAGTCGAGAATGAGCTTATGCAGAGCGGTCTCTATGTTGATTCGCGCATGGTGGGCGAAATGCTCTATGTCGTGTCGAGCAGCTATGTATGCCTTGATTACGGCATAAACGAGGATGAGCCTATGGGTTACTGCCCCGTCTACCGCGTCAACGGCGGCGAAAAAACCGTCCTTGACTGCTCCGACATATACGTTCCCAAGGAGGGTACGGCGGAAAGCTTCACCGTTATCTCCTGCGTTGACGTTAAGGACAACGGCGGTTACAGCTCTATAAAGGCCTCGCTGGGAGGCTCCTGTGATATATATTGCAACGGTGATAAGCTGCTTGTGATGGCCGAGAATTACGAAAGTCAAACCGGCGATGAGCTGACCGACGGGCAGGGGCGCAGCTATATCGAACGCTCAAGCTACACCTCGACAAGCTTTCTGCTGTTTGAACTCGGCACGGAGATTGAGCTAACGGCGCAGGGCGAGGTAAGAGGCTCTCTGCTCAATCAATACTCCGTGGATATGGAAGGCGGCTACATCCGTGTCGTGGTGACACGCGACGAGAGCAGCACCACCATATATACCGAAGGAATCGACAGCTACGAGTATTCGAGCCTGCGCGACAACTGTCTGTATGTGCTGGACGAGAGCTTCAACCTCGTCTCCTCCATCGAAAGCCTTGCCGAGGATGAAATAATCCGCTCCGTAAGGTTCATGGGCGATACGGTGTACTTTGTCACCTTCCGCACGACAGACCCGCTGTTCACGGTGGATCTTAGCGACCCCGCCGCGCCCAAGGTCTTGTCGGAGCTGAGGATAGACGGCTTCTCAAGCTACCTGCATTCCTACGGTGACGGGCTGCTGCTGGGCATAGGCTATAACGCCGACGCCGATACGGGCGCCGTCACGGGCGTGAAAATATCCATGTTCGATATTTCCGACCCTAACGCTGTTTTTGAGTTGTTCAGGATGTCGGTGGACGCGAATCATACGATCGCCTCCGAGAACTACAAGGCGATACTTGTGGACGCGCAAAAGAACATCATCGCCTTCCCCGCCGAAGGGAATTACTACATCTTCTCCTATAACGCGGATAAGGGCTTTGAGCTTGAATCAACGATAGCGCTCAGCGACGATGACTGTCTTGGAATGTCGGACGCAAGAGGCTTGTACATAGATGAGGTCTTTTATGTGGTTATGGCTGAAAGAATAGTCGCTCTTGACATGAGCGCTCTGAGCTTGACGGCGAGCCTTGACTACGCAAAGGACAATTAGCAAAGATACTTCATCCCTCCCTCCTATATCCCCCTACCGAAAGCGCCGCAAACTTCATGCGGCGCTTTCACCTTGTTCAGACTTTTTTCAGGGAATGGTTTACATTAGAATATTGGCGAGGTTGAGATAGGCGGCAAAGCACAGCCACAGGGCGTAAGGGAGCTGCAGCCACCCCGCGACGGGGCGAACTCGGAAAAATGCGACGCACATCCATATCACCACCGCGATAAGCGCGAGTATGAGGACGAACGCCGCGACCTCCAGATGCAGCGCGAAGAACAGCAGCGGCCACAAGAAATTCAAGGCAAGCTGCAAGTAGAACGGAAACAGAGCGCTTTTGTTGCCCTTAGGGTGGGCGGCCCAAACGAGCGCCGCTGAAAGCCCCATCAAAACATAAAAAATTGTCCAAGCTATCGGGAATACCCAAGAGGGCGGCGAAAGCGGCGGCTGCGGCTGTGCCATGTTGGCCTGCATTCCGCTTCGCGACAGCAGACCCGCCGCTGTTCCGACAGCCACCGAGCCCAAGATAAACACAATATACGGCAAATACTTCTTAAACTTTTCCATGGAATTAGGATATGCGAATCCTCGCCGAATTATTAGCGCAAAATCAACTCAACCTTCGGATCAGCGTATTTCCTGTTCGAGCCTTTCAAAAAGATTCGTCGGTAATAATGTCACAAATGCCCGACGCCGTATTAAAAAGCTCACCTTGACAACAAAAAATCTCGCCTGCCCTGACAGGCAAGCGAGACCATGATTATGGTGGGGATGCACGGGCTCGAACCGTGGACCTCTGCGATGTGAACACAGCGCTCTAACCAGCTGAGCTACATCCCCGACAGCAGAGGTATTATACAATAGGGACGTTTGAATTGCAAGCACTTTTTTTCGGCGGAGCTATGCTAATGCCGTAACAGGTGAGTTGTTAACGATGGAGCCGTTTTGGGCACAGGATACAGGGGGAACGGATGGTACGGGGGGAATGGCCGTTCACAGTGAACGCGGCACAGCGCCACCTTAACAGACAGACTTTTTACCCTGCGGTCAGGACTTTGAAATTATGAAAACTTTTTTATTGTAAAAGTAAGAATCTATGCTATAATGTTTGTTACAATGCTTTTTGGAGGCACAGAGGAGTATGTACGTCTACAACACCATGACCCGTAAGAAGGAGGAGCTTGTCCCGCTTATTCCGGGCAAGATCAGCATGTATGTCTGCGGGCCTACGGTATACAACTTCATCCACATCGGCAACGCAAGACCCTTGGTGGTCTTTGATACGTTGCGCCGTTATTTGGAATACAGGGGCTTTGAGGTCACCTTCGTCCAAAATTTTACCGATATTGACGATAAAATAATCAACAAGGCCAACGCCGAGGGCGTGACCATAGGCGACGTCTCCGAGCGTTTCATCGGCGAGTACTTCACAGACGCGGACGCTTTGGGCGTGGAGCACGCTACCGTAAACCCCAAGGCCACGGAGCATATCTCCGACATAATCGCCTTGGTACAGAAGTTGGTGGATTTGGGGCACGCTTACCCTGTCGCAAGCGGAGACGTCTACTTCGCGGTGCGCAGCTACCCCGCCTACGGCAAGCTCTCCGGACAGAACATCGAGGATTTGGAGAACGGCGCAAGGGTCGATCCCACCGATGAGAAGCGCGATCCCTTGGACTTCGCTCTTTGGAAGGGCGCGAAGATTGGCGAACCCGCTTGGCCGTCCCCTTGGGGTATGGGCAGACCCGGTTGGCACATAGAATGCTCCGCGATGAGTATGGATATCTTGGGGCCGAGCTTCGATATTCACGCGGGTGGACAGGATCTCATCTTCCCTCACCACGAGAATGAGATTGCACAGTCCGAGGCCGCCACCGGCAAGCCCTTCGCGCACTATTGGATGCACAACGGCTACATCAACATCGACAATCAGAAGATGTCCAAATCCTTGGGCAACTTCTTCACCGTTCGCGACATCTCCAAGGAATTCGACCTGTCCGCGGTGCGTATGTTCATGTTGGGAGTGCATTACCGCAACCCCGTGAACTTCTCGCGTGAGCTTATCCGACAGGCCGAGACCGCTTTGGAGCGTATTCGCACCGCAAGCGACCGTCTTGAGGAAGCCCGCCTGTGCAAGAACAAGCTCAAGCCCGACGACGAAGCGTTCTTGGCGGAGCTTAAAACCATATACGACAGGTTCATCGCCGCCATGGACGATGATCTTAACACCGCCGACGCGATAGGCGTGCTGTTCGACATGGTCAGAATATGCAACGCTTACGTCGCCGAGCCGCGCCCCAAGGACGCGATCGAAGCGGCAAAGAAGCTTCTGCATGAGCTGACGGAGGTGCTTGGTCTAAAGCTTGAGCGCCCCGCCGAGGCCGTCCCCGAGGACGTCTCAGAGCTTTTGGACGCACGCCAACAGGCGCGTTCCTCAAAGGACTTCAAACGTGCGGACGAGATTCGCGACGCGTTGAAGGAAATGGGTTACGCCGTGCTTGACACCCCCCAAGGGGCAAAGCTGAAGCGGCTGTAAATATAACAAAACGAAAAGGAGAACTATATGTCCGGATTCCTGATGCCTATCATCCTGTTCGCAGCCGCTGTTTACATGCTGTATCAAACCTACGCCCCCAAGGGCAAGTTCCTGGCCGATATCTGCCCCAAGGAGCAGTTCAAGGAGCTTCAACCGAAGCTGACGAAGGGCCTGTACACCGCCATTTCCATCATGCTCATACTGTGCGCGGGCAGCAATGTCATGCAGCTGCTGCTGTTCAATACCGAGACCAGCTACACCTTCAGCCAGAATTACGCCATGGCGGACGGCACGGAGTACACCACCTCCGACGTTCTGTCCTACGATGAGATGTATGCTGTCGTTGAAAAGGCGGGCGAGACCTATGAGAGCACCTCAAGCGGAAGTCTGTTCTCCTGCGGAGGCTCCTCGGCCGATTCCACCAACGGTGTTCCCGTGTCGGTGTATGAGACCAATTACAGCCTAAAGAGCGAGTCGTGGGCCTTCCTCGGCAAGGACGGCAACGCCGCGCACCAGAATCTAAACATCATTAACTACGTTCTGCTCGGCATAGCCGGCGCACTCATCATCGCCCTGCTCGTCTGCAATGTGCTTATGACCGACAAGGAAGCCCGCGCCAAGAAGCAGCAGGAAGCCACAAGGTCCTCGGGCGGAACCACCTCGGGTATGCCCTCCTCGGCGTTCGATTTCGACGACGACAAGAAATAAGGCTTCGCCTTGCAATATCGACAACAAGGGGTTAGCCCCTTACTCGGAGCCTCGCGCAATAATTGACGCGAGGCTCTTGTTTTTATGGGGCGTATAGGTTTGATGGATTGTCAAAGTGATTTATGTCACGGTGGCATTTGCTTTACAGCAGTCTGAGGTTTCAAACGATCGTATTATCATGTAGGGGGAGCGCACCTATCTCCGCAAGCCTTTTTCAAGATCCTTCGTCGCATTGCTCCTCAGGATGACAGCGAGGGTTTAGCCGCTTTCCTATTAATCCTGTATTCGCCCTTCAACCAGCTTTGTCATCCTGAGCTTTTGCGAAGGATCTTGCCGAAAGCTAAACAGTCAAGACCCGCTCCCCCGCGACAACGACCACAATTGCAGGGCGAACTGCGTTCGCCCGCCCCTTGTCACGCGCGGCGGAGCTTGACAGCAACGGAATATGACCATATAATGTGAGAATCAACCAATTGCAAGGAGGTCGTATGGATTACAGGAAATACACGGACTTTGCGGTGGAGCAGACGCTTGAACTGCTCAGAATTGACAGCCCGACGAGCTACACCTTTGAAGCGGCCGCGGCGGTCAAGGAGGCCTTTGAGAACCTCGGTTATGCCGCGCTATTTACGAACAAGGGCGGCGTCATAGTGGACTTCGGCGGCGACGATGATTCAAACGCGCTGCTGTTTGAGGTCCATATCGACACCCTGGGCGGCATAGTCAGCGGGATTCTTCCCGACGGAAGGCTGCGCATTAACCCGCTCGGAGGTCTCAGCGCCAACAATACCGAGTCGGAAAACGTCCGCGTAATCACCAAATTCGACGGCAGCTATGAGGGTACCTTCCAGCTCCACAACCCTTCCACACATGTCAACAAGGAGAACGCCGCCACCGTTCGCACCTTCGACAACATGGAGGTCGTGCTGGACGAGTTTACAACCACCGCCGAGCAGACGCGGGATTTGGGCATAGAGGTTGGCGACATAGTGTGCTTTGATCCCCGTTCGGTCGTAACCGAGAAGGGCTACATTAAGAGCCGTTTCTTGGATGACAAGCTTAGCTGCGGCATACTCTTGGGGCTTGCGAAGCTCATGCGCGACGAGCATTTGACCCCTTCACGCAGGGTTTACGCACATGTTACCGTATATGAGGAGGTGGGTCACGGCGGCTCGGCGTCGGTTCCCGATGGCGTAACCGAGGCCATTTCCATCGATATGGGCTGTGTCGGCGACGGCATAAGCTGTACTGAGCGGCAGGTTTCCATCTGCGCCAAGGACAGTCACGGGCCGTACTCCTATGAGGTAATCAAGAAGCTGATCTCCGCCGCAAGAAGCGAGGGCGCCGACTACGCCGTGGACGTCTATCCCAAATACGGCTCCGACGTCGAACGCACGCTGTACGCGGGTTACGACGTGCGTCACGGTCTTTTGGGCGCCGGCGTGTTCGCCTCCCACGGCTATGAGCGCAGCCACAAGGACGGCGTAGAAAATGCTCTCAAGACCCTAAAGGGATACCTCGGTCTGTAAGGTCAAGGTTAATCTAAGCGAAGATGCTTATCTTGGTGCGGCTTTATATGGGCCGCACCGCTTTTTTGCTTATCAGCGGCATAAACACAGGATTTTTCCCCGCAGCAAAACCCGCCGAGAGTATCTTCAAAAAGATTTCTTTAGCGGGTATATGAATCCATGTTCTCTATTGTCAAAAGCTCTTGCCGTTTGGGTGAGCGGAATTTTATGTCTCCTGTGCCTTTGCCGCGTTCTCGGCTATCTCCCGCTGCGCCTTCTTGGTAAGGCCGTGCAGCACCAGATCATATGACATATCGCAGAGAAAGCGCATGACGTCATCCGGCACATCGCCATCCAGGAACACGCAGTTCCAATGCTTTTTATCCATGTAGAAGCCCGCTGTAAGGTCGGGGTACTGAGCGCGAAACAGCTCGGCAAGCTCAGGCTCGCACTTGAGATTCACCAATGTGCGTCCGCCGTAGGACGGGTGATACTTCATGTCGGGAGTGCAGACGGCGGCAAACATCTTGTCGCGCAGCATATAGCGAAACCAACCCCATTCGGCCTTGAAATCCTTCACCGCCTCGGGCTTGGACAGCAGATACCCGTCAAGCCAATCATAGCCCATGGACTTCCTCCCAAATCCGTCTAAACAGAGGCATAGAGCTTTCGATGCGCTCGGCCTCCACACAGAAGGAGATGCGAACATAGTCGGGACAGCCGAAGTCATGAGCCGGCACCACAAGCACTCCATGCTTCTTGGCCAGCTCGGAGAATGCGTCTCCGTCCCCGCACGGGGCTTTCACGAACATATAAAACGCGCCCTGCGGCCTGACGCAGTCATAGCCGATTTCGCAAAGGCCGTTATACAGCAGGTCGCGGTTATGCCTGTACACCTCGACGTCGGGCTTAACGTCGCAGCAATCCGCTGCAACACGCTGGTACAGGGTCGGGGCGCACACATGCCCTATACTTCTTGCGGCTCCGACAACGGCCTGATGTACGGCGGCGGCGTCGGTCATCTTATCGGAAAAGAGTATCCAGCCGATACGCTGCCCGGGCAGCGAAAGCGCCTTGCTGTATGAGTAGCAAACGAGGGTGTCGGCATAGAAATGCGGTACCCACGGCACCTCAATGCCGTCGAAGGTAAGCTCACGATACGGCTCATCGGAGATGATGTAGATGGGATGCCCGTATTGCTTTGAACGTTCGGCGAGCAGGGAGGCAAGCCTTCTGATGGTTTCCTCGCTGTATATGACGCCCGTCGGATTGTTCGGGGAATTGATAATGACCGCCTGAGTATGCTCGTTTAGCAGCTCGCCAAGCGACTCGAAATTGAGTTGGAAGTTGGGGTAATCGGGCTTCGCGGATACGACCGTACCGCCGTGCGGCTCTATATAGGGGCGATACTCGGAAAAGTGAGGAGCGTTGACAAGGAATTGGCTGTTGTGGTCTACGGTAAGACCCTTCGCGCAGGCAATCACGGCGGGCGCCGCGCCGCAGGTTAGAAAGAGGTCGTCGGCCTTGTAGCTTCCGCCTATCTTGCGGTTGACGGAATCCACTATCCTTTGCCGTGCGGCGTAATCGCCGGCGGCGCAGGTGTACCCGTTGAGCTGCGCGGAGCTTAGGGTTTCGAGTGAGGCTAATATCGAGTCCCTGACTTCTTCGGGCGCGGGGGTGCTTGGGTTGCCTATGCTGAAATCAAAGACGTTCTCACGACCTACCACCTTAGCGTATTCCATGCCATACTCAAACAGCTCGCGTATGCACGAGCGGTGCGCTCCAATCATCCGCATATTCTCCGAAACCATATCAGCCTCCTATTGAAAAGAATCCTTTACATTATCATAGCATGAAACAGGCTCATATGGAACGGTTATGCCATAATATATTTATTAATATACAATATATCAGATATAACAAGGGTTCAAAACCGCGTATTTTACGCCCTCTCCAACCAGTCCAATATTCCGCAGGCGATGGCATGGGCAAGCAGCTCTTGGTACTCCTTGGTGCAGAGCAGCCGCTCATCCTCCGCGTTGGACAGGAAGCCGCATTCCACAAGCGCGGCGGGCGAAATCGGCACACGGGTGACGAAGTTGTCGCCGGGGTTTGCAAGCCTTGCGGGTTTATCAAGCGCACAGGTCAGCGCGTCAATGATGCTTTGGGCAAGCCCCTGCCCTGCTTCAGCTCCCGCCTGATAGTAGGTCATGGGTCCGCGAACGGAGCGGTTCGTGAACTTATTCATGTGTATAGACACCACGCAGTCAAATTCGGGGGCCTTAAGTATTTCTCCGCGAACGCGCATATCCTCGCGCTTGGTCTTAGCAAGAGCCTCGGAGTCGGAGCGCGTAAGCACAACCCGTATGTTCGCGCTCTCAAGCTCCTCCTTGACGAGCATACCCACGGCAAGATTTAATTCGGACTCTATGACACCGGTGTCGGTTCCGACCGCACCGCCGTCGAAGCCGCCGTGCCCGAAATCGAGAGCTACGACATAGAGTGGGGTTGCATTTTCCTCGTCCTCACCCGGGAACGGAGCTTCGCTTGAAACGGGCGCGCAGGAACAGCACAGCAGGACTGTAAACAGCAAAGTAAGCTTTCTCATAAAAAAATATATGCGGATAAAGCGAAAGTTTTACTAATACCAACGTTGACAATCCGAATAATTGCGGTTAAAATAGGAGTGTTGCCATGGAGATTGCGGGTGTAGCTCAGTGGCAGAGCATCGGCTTCCCAAGCCGACTATGTGGGTTCGATTCCCATCACCCGCTCCAAATCACATGGCGACCGGCCTACTCGCGGCCTTGTGTAAGCGGGAAAAATTTTCAAAGGAGAAAGAAAGCACAATGGCAAAGCAGAAGTTTGAACGCACTAA
>DAOPJM010000015.1:0-41953 GCA_035399665.1 Clostridia bacterium | reverse complement strand
TCCCACTCAATCGTTCCCGGGGGTTTGGCGGTGATGTCGTAGACTACGCGGTTCACATGGGGGACTTCCGCTATGATGCGGCAGGATATGCGCCGCAGCAAGGGGTAGGGCAGCTCCGCCCACTCGACCGTCATCGCGTCCACGGAGGTCACGGCGCGAACGCCTATCGCGTAGTCGTAGGTGCGCTGATCGCCCATCACACCCACGGAGCGCATTCCTGTGAACACTGTGAAGTATTGCC
Organism: Clostridia bacterium; assembly: GCA_035399665.1. Taxonomy (GTDB): domain Bacteria; phylum Bacillota; class Clostridia; order Christensenellales; family CAG-138; genus DAOPJM01. The sequence goes on along the minus strand of DAOPJM010000015.1, from coordinate 41,712 downwards.
AAATCTCACGCTCAAGCCCCGCAAGCCTTACCTCCTCGCGCAGTATCGCGTCGCTCAGGCGCAGTATCTCAAGCTTATCGGGGGTAATCTCGCCAAGCACACGAATAGCAAGCCCCGGCCCGGGGAAGGGCTGACGCCATATAAGCTCGCTCGCCATCCCAAGGCTCAAGCCCAACTGCCGAACCTCGTCCTTGAACAGCATACGCAGCGGCTCCACAAGCCCCTTGAAGCCTATGTCCTTCGGCAGACCACCCACGTTGTGGTGGCTCTTTATCTTGGCGGAACCCGGCGTGCCGCTCTCTATGACGTCGGGGTAAATAGTGCCTTGCAGCAGCCATTCCGCGCCGCCCGCTTTCTTGGCCTGCTCCTCGAACACGCGGACGAACTCCGTCCCAATAATGTGCCGTTTCTCCTCCGGATCGGTCACACCCCGGAGCTTCCCCAAGAAGCGCTCCTTCGCGTCCACCACGATAAGCTTGAAGTGCATTATGTCGCGGTAGTAGTGTATGACCTCCTCCGCTTCGCCCTCGCGCAGCAGACCATGATCCACAAATATGCCCGTGAGCCTGTCGCCTATCGCCTTATGCACCAAGGTCATGGCCACGGAGGAATCGACGCCGCCCGAAAGCGCGCCTATGACCCTGCCGTCTCCCACCTGCGCACGGATGTCCGCGATAAGCCTGTCCGCAAGGTTGGACGCGCTGTAATCGCACTTGAGCTTGCAGATATTGGAGAGGAAATTTCTAAAAATCCGAGCACCGTTCTGCGTGTGGCTGACCTCGGCGTGGAACTGTATGCCGTAGAACCCGCGCTCATCGTCCGCGAACGCGGCAAAGGGGCATTGATCCGTCTCGGCTATGCCGCGAAAACCCCAAGGCAGAGCCGTAACCCTGTCGTTGTGGTTCATCCAGACTATGTTCTTCGAGGGAATATCGCTAAATAGCGGGTGGCTTGATGTTTCAAGCTCCGTCCTGCCATACTCGCGTATAGCGGCAGGCTCGACCTTGCCGCCGAAAACCTTGGCAAGGTACTGCATACCATAGCATATGCCTAAAATTGGTACGCCCAAGGCGAATACCGCGGGGTCGCAGGATTTAGCGTCCTCGGCGTAAACGCTGTCGGGGCCGCCCGTTAAGATGATTGCGGAGAGCGTCTCGCCCTTGATGCTCTTTATGTCGGCGGTGCATGGCATTAGCTCCGAGAACACGCCCGCTTCCCTCACGCGCCTTGCTATGAGCTGGTTATACTGCCCTCCGAAATCGAGTACGACTACCCTTTCCATCGTTAAACCTCGTCTCTGAATACGAAACCGTTCTCATCCGCGCTCTCGATAATGGCAAGGGACTCAAGGTGATAGCCCGCCGCCCTCAGCTTCGCGCCGCCGGGCTGGAAGCCCTTTTCGACAGCGACGCCTATGCCCACAAGCTCGGCGCCCGACTGCCCGATAATCTCGACAAGCCCGCGCAGGGCCTCGCCGTTCGCAAGGAAGTCATCGATTATAAGAACCTTATCGCTGCTCGTCAGCCATTGTGCGGACATAATCAAAGTGACCTTGCGATGATAGGTATATGAGAAAATATCGCTCTGATAGAGACCGCCCTCGATGTTGTCCGACTTCGCTTTTTTAGCGAATATGAGCGGAACGCCGATACGCTCGGCGCAGACAGTTGCCAAAGCGATGCCGGAGGCCTCAACGGTGACGACGGCGGTAACGCCCGAGGTGTCGAAACGGCGCATGAACTCGTCGGCAAGGTCGCCCATCAGCTTCACGTCCACACGGTGGTTCAAAAAGCCGTCAACCTTGATGATGTTGCCGGGCAATACCCTGCCCTCGCGCCTGATTCGTTCACAGAATGCCTTCATCAAATAGCCTCCCCAATGTATAGTTGTATAATTTCAATCAGTATAGCTGATGGCGGTTGAAAAGTAAAGGAATTTGCGCCGATTTTACGGGGCGTGACAAGGCGGACGGCGACCTTGCAAGCGCTGTCATTTTGAAAAGAAGAAACGGTAACTTCACCCCGTTGTTGCCGCACCGCCAATCCACCCCCTTGTCATCCTGACAGCGGGGGTTTGTTGCCTAAACGTTCGCAAAATGACATGATGGCATCGCACTTCAACCCCCTTGTCATCCTGAGCGAAGTCGAAGGATCTTGCCCAAAGCTCAAAGGTCAAGACCCGCTCCTCCGGTAACAAAAACTCGCTTTGGCAAAAAGATCGCGGTGATTTTCTCGCAAAGAGGATGATTTTACCCTTCGGTTCTGCTATACTACATGGGAGGTGCGCGGCGAAAGCGTGCGTGTCAAGGCTTGAAGGGGTGCTAAGATGAAGCGTAGGGACTGGCTTATAATAGGCTGCGGGCTGCTGCTCGCGCTGCTTGCGTTGGGCGCGTGGCTGCTGCTTAGCCCGCACAAGAGTGCGTTTTCAAGCGTGACGGTCTATGTGAATGGGCAAGTCTACGGTATTTATCCGCTTGACGAGGAGCAGACCATAACCATAGACCAGGGCAACGGCAAGCTGAACGTCATCAGAATAGACGAACATGGCGTGTGCATGGAGCGTTCAAGCTGCAAGAATCAGCTTTGCGTCAACAAGGGCTGCCTTGACCCCAACAACGACGAGACGCTGTTGGACAACTGGATAGTGTGCCTGCCGAATGGCGTCACCGTGGAGCTTACCGGAGGCGAAGGATGAATAAGCCCCGCATAGCTACAAGAAAACTGACGGAGCTTGCCCTTTTGACCGCTGCGGCGCTGGTCTTGGGCTATGTCGAATACCTTATCCCGATAAGCGGAGTCCCCGGCGTCAAGCTCGGCCTATCCAACATGGTGCTGCTGTATGCCGTCGCGCTGCTTGATAAAAGGAACGCGTGTCTGCTGATGATATTGAAGGTGGGGCTGTCGGGACTGCTGTTTGGAGGGTTCTCTGCGATGATTTACAGCTTCGCGGGCGGGGTTTTGAGCCTTGCGGTCATGCTCCTGCTGTACAGCATCAAGGGGATGAGCCTTATCGGGGTTTCGGTGGGCGGCGCGTTGGCGCACAACATAGGTCAGATATTAGTCGCCGCCTGCGTGGTGGGCTTTCGGAGCATACTTTTCTATGTACCCATATTGATGATTGCGGCGGTCATCGCGGGCATACTGACGGGCGTCACAGCCAAGCTGTTGGTGGCGATACTCTCCAAACGCAAGGACGGGCAGGAAACAATTGAAGAAACCAAGAGGGACGATAAGGCGGAAAAGGATGAGAAATAGTCTATGCAAAACCCTGAAGGCTTCGCTCGCCTTGATCTTATGTCTGGCGCTGCTGCTGTCTGCCGCCTGCCTTGACAGGGGGAAAGGAACGCGGCGTTATCAGGCAAGCTTCTTGGACGTCTTTGACACGGTGACGATAGTCGTAGTCTTTGCAAAGAGCGAGAGCGAGGCGGACGCGCTTATAAACAGAGCGCACGAGCTGCTTTTGTGGTATCACAGGCTCTTTGATATTTATAACGCCTATGAGGGCGTGAACAACGCCTGCACCGTCAACGAGAACGCGGGGATTGCGCCCGTGAAGGTGGATAAGGCGCTTATAGAGCTTGCGGTTTTTTCCAAGGAGATGTACGGGCTGACGGGCGGCACGGTCAATATCGCCATGGGCAGTGTGCTTTCCATATGGCATGATTACAGGGAGGCGGGTACTGACGAACCGGACAACGCCGAATTGCCCGAGCTTGACGCGCTCAAAGCCGCTGCGGAGCATACGGATATAGATAAGCTCATCATCGACGAGCAGGCGCAAACGCTGTACCTTGAGGACGCGGAAATGCGGCTTGACCTGGGCGCGATAGCCAAGGGGTACGCCGCGGGGCTGGTCGTGGACGTCCTTACAGCGGAGGGGGCGGCAAGTGTGTTGTTGAGCGTGGGCGGCAACGTCTGTTCCATAGGCAAGCGCGGCGATAATGAGGACTGGCAGGTGAGCGTTGAGGACCCGTTCGACGCTTCGACCCTCTGCGTACTTCCGCTTGACGATTCCTGCTTGGTCACGAGCGGAAGCTATCAGCGTTACTACACGGTGGACGGGGTGCGCTATCATCATATCATCGACCCCGCCACCCTTTACCCCTCGACATACTTTTCCTCCGTCTCGGTGATGTGCGCTGATTCGGGGCTTGCGGACGCGCTGTCCACGGCGTTGTTCAACCTGCCGCTTGACAAGGGACAGGCGCTCATAGAGGAACTTTCAGACGTTGAGGTCTTGTGGGTGGACAATGACGGCAAAATCACCGCCACGGCGGGCTTCTATTCGGGCAGTGTCGATTAGTCTATTTGACGTTCGAATATCGTTTTGCCGCCCTTGATGGTTTTTAGTACGCGAATGTCCCGCAGCTCATCCAAAGGAACGCTCAGGGGATTTCGATCGAGCATCACGAAATCAGCGTTTTTGCCCGCTTCAATACTGCCCTTTTTATCCTCCTCAAAGTACTGCCACGCGGCGTTCACCGTTACGGCCTTCAGAGCCTCCTCCACGGGTATGCGCTCCGCCTCGCCGAGGCTTACGCCGCCCTTGGTCACACGGTTTACGGCGCACCACAGGGTTTCAAGCATGTTCGGAGCTATCACGGGCGTGTCCTGATGGAAGGTAAAGCGCAGTCCCAGCGAAAGCGCCGAAGCTGTCGGGCTGATTGCGAAGGCACGTTCTTCCCCAAAGTTTTGCAAATGCACATCGCCCCAGTGGTAGGTGTGCGCGACGAAAAACGAGGGGGTGACGCCGAGACGCAGGGCGAGCGGGAGCTGATCACGCCCCAAAAGCTGCGCGTGTATCATCACTGGGCGCAGGGCGGCGACGTCATAGTCCCGTTCCGCAAGCTCCACGGCGTTCAGAAACTGCCTTGCCGCAGCGTCTCCGTTGCAATGGGCAAGCAGCTGCATCCCTTGCCTTGCCGAGGCTTCGACCGCGTCCAAGACCTGTTCGTCACGCATGGTACCATAGCCGCGGTAGTCAGGATTGCTTCCAAGGTAGGGCTTGCGCATCCACGCGGTGCGCCCCTGCGGAGACCCGTCAAGGAATATCTTGCAGCCGCCCAGCTTGAAATGCCTGTCATACCTTAAAAAGCTCTGCGGGAACGCGGCAATGAACGCGTCAGTGTCCTCGACCGAGGCGTAGCCCACCGTGTCCAGATACAGCATGTTTAAGGATAGCAGCTGCCGATACAGCGGAAGCATTTCCTTGACCATCATGCCCTCCTGAATTGTGGTAATCCCATGCGCGGCGTAGCCCGCTTGTGCCTTCATATAAGCGGCGAACAGCTCCTTTGCTCCTGCCATTGGAGCTTTTTTCATGTAGGTGAAGTAGGCGTTTTCCTCCATGTAGCCCGTGAGATACCCGTTTTCGGTTCCTATCCTGCCGCCCTCGGGCGAGGGGGTGTCGGGATTAACGCTGAGCAGCTTTAAGGCGAGACTGTTGAAAACTCCGACATGTCCGGAGGCGTGCTGCAAAATGAGCGGGTTTTTAGGGGCGCAGGCATCGACGAGCGCCAAGGTTGGGTGACGTCTTTCCTTGAGCGCGTTGTTGTCATAGCCCTTCGCGAATACCCACTCGCCCTCTTTGACGGCGTTGTCCGCGATGAAGCCCTGAATACGCTCAAATATCTCGTCAAAGCTCACACACTCGTCTAGCGGCACCTGAAGGAAGGACGAGGCATAGGAGGATAGGTGGCTGTGCGCGTCAACAAAGGCGGGCATGAGCGTTCGGCCCTCAAGATTGACCGTCTCAGCCCCACTTGCCAAGTCAAATAGTCGCTTGAAAGGCCCGACCGCGACGACCCTTTCGCCCTCCGTCAGCACCGCCTCCGCGACAGGCGGGTTCGACATGGTGATTATTGTTCCGTTGTAGTACAAGGTGGCCATGTAACTATCTCCCTTCAAAAAAATGAATTTACATCAGCGGCGCGAAAGCCCAAAATATGCAGCAAGCCAAATGCTGCACAGTACGCGAGCCTTGACGCTGAGCTTCTCAAACGTTCTGCTGCAAAGCGGCGGCAGTCTGCGTTGACGCCATACGCCGCCATGCATGGACGTCCTTTGGACTGTCAAACGACAGCCATATTATACCATGCGTCGCCGCGCTTGTCATTGAAAGTTGTCAACGCTAAAAAGAGTAAGACATAACTTTAAGGGGGAACACAAAAAAGACCGCGGCAAACGTCATTGCCGCAGATCTTCAAAAAATTGTACGATTAGATTTTTCCGCGCATTTGGCGCGGGCTTGGTACGAGGGGGGTGTCAGACCTTGGGGAAGCGAACCGTAATCTCTGTTCCTATGCCCTCTCTGCTGTCGAGCGACACCACAGCGCCAAGCTGCTCACAGGTGTGCTTGACGATGGCAAGCCCAAGACCAGTTCCGCCCGTCGCCTTGCTGCGGCTCTTATCGGCGCGATAGAAACGCTCAAAGACGTGAATGGAGTCCGACTTGGATATACCGATACCGGTGTCGCGCACCGAAAAGCATTGATCCGCCACGCGCACCGTGATAAGCCCGTTGTCGCGGTTATAGCGCACGGCGTTGTCTATAAGGTTGGTGGCAAGCTCGGTGAGCATGGCCTTGTCGCCCTTGACCTGCATCGACCCGCCCGAAAGCTGAATGGACAGTCCGCGCTTTTGCGCTATGGGCTGCATAAGCTCCACTATGTCGGAGACTATGGGGTAGAAGTCAACAACCTCAAAGCTCAGGCGGGCTTCCGCCATCTCGTCAAGCTGAGACAGGCGAATTATATCCGATATAAGCGTAAGCATACGCTTGGCCTCGGTCTCAATCTTGTTGGCAAAACGCTTTATATCGTCGCCCTGCGCCATGCCCATGGAGATCATCTCGGCATAGCCGGAGATAGAGGTCAAGGGCGTCTTTAGCTCATGCGAGACATTGGCGGTAAACTCGGTGCGGACGCGCTCGGCGTGGGAGCGCTCACCCACAAGGGACATGAGCAGCACCGCGCCAAAGCGAAGATCACCTTGAATGAGGTCGCGATAGGTGACGGAGACGCTTTTGCCGCCCACGTCGAATTCCCTCATTTCGCCGTTTCTGGCGTCACCCAAAAACCGCTGCAACGCGGCGTTCTCAAGGGCTGATATGGCGCTCCCCGTGGGATCTTTGGACAAACTCAACAGCCGCATCGCCTTGGCGTTGCAGCCGATGATACGTCCGGCGGCGTCAACGGCGATGATACCCTCGGGTATTACCTCGATTAGACTGCCGGTAAAGCCGTCCGTTTCCACTATTTAAGCTCTCCCGTGGTGAGCATATAGCCCACGTTGCGGATGGTGACGATCTGCTTGCCCGCCGCGCCCAGCTTCTGCCTGAGCATCATGATGTGCATATCGACCGTGCGCGACTCACCGGAGAACGAGAAGCCCCATACCGCGTTCATGAGCATATCGCGGGTTAAGACCGTATCGACATTGCGCATGAGGTACTTCAAAAGCTCATATTCCTTGAAGGTGAGATCGATGGATTCGCCGCAGGAATGAATCTTGTGACGAATGTCATCCAGGGAGATATTGCCGCAGGACAGAATCTGCTCCTCATTGGTGGTGCGGCGCAGGAGGGCGTTGACCCTTGAGATAAGCTCGCGGATGTTGAAGGGCTTGGCGATATAATCGTCGGCGCCGCTGTCAAGACCCTCGATCTTGTCCGCGTCGCTTGCCTTGGCGGTCACCAAGATGATTGGGACGCGCCTGGTGTTCGCGTTTGCGCGAAGCTTCTTGAGTATCTCAAGTCCGTCCTCTCCCGGAAGCATGATGTCGAGCATGACCAAATCGGGCAGCTCACCCTCACCCATCGCCGCAAAGAAGGTCTGGGCGTCCTCAAAGTCCTTCACCGAAAAGCCGCTGCCTATAAGGGCGTAGCGTTCCATTTCGCGGATCTCGTTGTCGTCTTCTACGATGTAAATAAGTGCCATGGTCTCACTCCCCGGCCAAGCGCCTCATAGCCTCGGCCATTATTTCGGTATTGAATTTCATCTCCTCAAAGCTCACGCACTCGTCGGGCATGTGCGCCAGAGCCACGCCGTCCTCGGGTTCGCAGCCGAACGCGACCGCGTTCCTGAACGCCCTCGCGTAGGTGCCTCCGCCTATCGCAAGCGGCTTGGACTGCTTGCCTGTCTTGGTGTTGTATATATCCATGAGCGTGCGTACAAGCTCGCTCTCAGGATCGATGTAATGACAGTGCGAGTTGGAATAATCGCCCCTTACAAAGCCCAAGGCTCCAAGCTTTTCATCCAAAGCGGCAAGCAGGGTATCAAAGGGCAGGGAGAAGGGGTAGCGGCTGTCAATGGTGATTCTCACACCGTCTGCGCCCGCCTCAAGCATGGTGAGGTTGAGCGAGGTTTCGCCCGAATCGTCGGTGACGTCAACGCCGAAATGCTCGCCGTGGCAGCACATATCAAAGAGTTCGTTTAAGCCCTTGAAGGTGACGGAATCCTCAGAGTCAAGCTTCTGCGCCGCGACAATCTCAATCAGCTGGCACAGGGCATTCTTGGCAAGCCACGCGCTTGCGGCGTGTCCGCCGAAGCCCGTCACGACAAGGCTTTTGCCCCAATTCGCGGTAAAGCCCTCGTGAAGCTCGGTCTTGACCGGCTCCACGGGAAGCTCGCAGGAGGCGTCGCCGGGGATAACGTTGGCGGCCGTGCCGACCTTCATCCGAACGGCGGAGGGCGCGTCCTTTATGTACGTTCCGTGGAATATGCCCATCTCGGAGTTGACGAGCGGGTAATCGGCGTCGGGAGTGAACGCAAGGTCAGGCTCAGGCTCGGTCTCCTTGTAGCGCGCCATGCACAGTGAGCCGCGTTCCTCGTCGCAGCCCAAGATCAGGCGAATCCTGCGCTTTAGGGGCAGACCGCTGTCCTTGATTGCGGCAAGCGCGAACAGAGCGGATATGGCCTCGCCCTTGTCGTCCATGGTACCTCTGCCGTAAATTTTGCCGTTTGCTATCTCCGCGCCATAGGGCGGATAATGCCAACCCCTGCCCTCGGGGACGACGTCCAAATGCGCCATCACGCCCAGGGTTTCTTTGCCCTCGCCGTACTCGATTACGCCGCAGTAGCCATCAAGGTCAAAAACCTTGGTAAAGCCCAGCTTTCGCGCCAAGTTCAGGGTGTAGTGCAAAGCGTCATGCACATGCCGACCCAGAGGCTTGCCCGGCTCAGGGGTTCCGCGTGAAACGGAAGGTATTCGGATAAGATCGCGCAAGGCTTCAACCTGCGCGTCAAAGCTATCTTCAATATGTTTGTACATAAAACAGAAGCTCCTCTCTACAAACTATTACACCCTATTATACACCATCCATCGGAGCATTTCAAGTACTTTGTAAAAATCTAATAAGCAATGTGTAAACTTATATCGACGGCCGATTTATAGAATTGTGAAACGCCGATAATATCCTGTCGCTTCCGTCGACATAGTGTTCACAGTACGGCACAAGAGCCGTCATTATCTCGTTTTTCAGAGCGTCCTTCAGCACGACCCTGCCAAGCTCGTTGTCCGCTAATTTGAGCATACGCCGCATGGCTTCAAGCGCGGTGGGGCTGATTTGCGCGGCCTCACCGGCGCAGGCGGAACAGCAGGCGCCGCCCCGAATCGTCGAGAAACGCAGCTTTGTTTCCGAAACAAGGCTTTTGCCGCAGGACGCGCACTCGGTGATTGAGGGGCAAAGCCCAAGGCAGTTTAGGCAGCGCAGAAGGAAGGCCATAAACAGGTTGTCAGGCCCATTCTGCCCATAGCTTAGGAAGGACAGGGTGTGATAGAGCAGGGAAAAGAGAGCCTTGTTCTCGTCCTCGGACTGCACGGTAAGACAGCACAGCCTTACCGCCGCACTTGCCGCCATAAAGCGCTCGTAGTCCTCGCGTATGGGGTAGAAGCTCTCCAAGAGATCGCAGGAGGTGACCGTGAGCTTGCCGGCCGCACTCATATACAGCTCGAATTCACAGAAGGCAAAGAGCTGAGTTCCCGCAAGCAGCTTGGATTCCGACTTGCGGCAGCCGGGGGCTTTCACGTCCATGCGCCCGCGCTCAATGGTGAACAGCGTCAGCATCCTGTCGTTGTCGCGATAGTCGGTATAATCAGTTACTATCCCCTTTGTGCATATCTTCGGCACTTGTGTTCTCCCCGAGCGTTAAGGCCTTGCGGTACTCAAGATAGTCCGAAGGACTGCCGCTCATCGTAAAGGTCTTCCATTTTGTCTTGGCGTCGTCGCTCATATAATCAGCGCACCTCCTTGTTTGATAAGGAAAGTATGCCCCACAAAAGCCGCGCCCCAATCAGGGTGTCAGTCGTTATACCCCAATTCGTTCAAAATCGATGTTTTATTACGCCAGTCGTCCTTGACCTTGACCCAAAGCTGAAGGTTGACGCGAACGCCCAAGAGCCATTCAACGTCCTTCCTTGCCTCGGAGCCTATGCGCTTGAGCATCTTTCCGCCCTTGCCGATGATGATGCCCTTGTGACTTTCGCGTTCGCAGTATATCGTAGCCCACACGTCCATCAGCTCGCCGCCCTCGCGCAGCTCCATCTTGTCGATGACTACGCCTATGCCGTGCGGAACCTCCTCGCTCAAAAGCATCAGCGCCTTCTCGCGTATCATTTCGCCCGCGATAAGGCGTTCAGGCTGATCCGTCACCATGTCGGGCGGGAAATACTGCGGTCCTTCGACGAGATAGCTTGTGAGAAGCTTCTCAAGCTCCGCCATGCCCTCGCCCGTTTTGGCCGAGACGCACAGCGTCACGGGGAAGTCGCCCGCGCTTTTTACGTTCTCCTTGGCCTCGTCTATTTGAGCCTTGCTCGCCTTGTCGCACTTGTTGAACAGAACGACGACGGGAGCCTTGACGGAGGCAAGGCGGCCGAGTATGGCAAGGTCGCGTTCGCGCACGCCTATAAGCACGTCCGCCATGAATATGACCGCCTCCACATCCGAGAGGCTGTCTGTGGCGGTCTTTTGCATGTACTGCCCCAATTTGTTCTTGGGGCTTGTCATGCCGGGGGTATCAAGGAAGATCATCTGATAGTCGTCGCGGGTCAGAACGCCCGTGATTCGGTTGCGCGTTGTCTGCGCTCGGTCGGTGACTATCGCTATCTTCTGTCCAACCAACGCGTTGAGCAGGGTGGACTTGCCCACGTTGGGGCAGCCGACTATACTGAAAAAACCACTTTTATACATTATTTTAGCAGATCCTTGGGGCCGAAGGAATAGGGCAGCAATTCGCCCAAGGTCGTCACTATGACGTTATGCTCCCTGTCGCCTGAAATGACTATGAAGTCCTCGCCGCAGAACTCCGCCATGACCTGACGGCACACGCCGCAGGGGAAGCCGGGAGCCTCGCCCGTGGACACGACAGCGATGGCCGCGAACTCGCGTTCTCCGTCGTACAGCGCCTTGAAGAAGGTGACGCGCTCCGCGCACACGGTGGGCGTAAACGCCGCGTTTTCAAGGTTGCAGCCCTGATAGAGCTTGCCGCTCTTGGTCAAAAGACACGCTCCGACCGCGTAGTTGGAGTATATGCAGTAGGAATGCTCCCTGGCCTCATATGCCAAGGCAACTAACTTATCCTGCATGTTCGCACCGAAAGCTCCAAGCTTTGTTTCAACATCGTGATCAAATTCTTTCATTTTATCTCAAGACCCATCCCTTCTAAAATTGTTCTTTGTCTGTCGCGCATTTCCCGTTCCTCGTCCTCCTGCATGTGGTCGTACCCCAATAGGTGCAGCACCCCATGGACAGCCAAAAACGCAAGCTCACGGGCGAGCGTATGCCCGTATTCCTCGGCCTGCACTAAGGCGCGTTTATAGCATATCATAATATCGCCCAGGTAACCGTCGGGCGGCGCCAAAAGCTCCTCACCCTCCCATGCGGGGAAGGTAAGCACATCCGTCACCATGTCCACATGGCGATAGTCGCGATTCAGCTCCCGTATGCGCTCCTCGGTGGAGACCAATACGGTCAAATCCTCGCCCTCACGCCCTTCGGCCTTGAGCGCCGCAAGCACGGCGTTCCTGATACAGCTCTCCTCCTCAGGCTTTAGGGTAAGCCCCTCCGTGTAAAGCTCCATTTGACTACTCCCCCGGATATCGTATTCTGTCGTGAGCCATGCCGACAAAGGTTTTGATAAAGGATTTCTCTATGCGGCTCAGCTCCTGCATGGTGACGGGGGCTTCGCTGAATTGCCCGTCCTCCACCTTGCCCTTTATGACCCTGTGTATCATGTCCGTAACGTCGGCTTCGCTTGGGTTCGTCAGCGAGCGCACCGCCGCTTCACAGCTGTCCGCAAGCATCACTATGACGCTTTCCTTGGAGGAGGGACGCGGCGCGTTATAGCGAAAGTCATCGGGGTTGACGTTCGGGTCAAGCTTCTTGGCCTTGTAGTAGAAGTAGGCTACCTGCGTGTTGCCGTGATGCTCCGCGATTATTCGGCGTACAAGCCTGGGAATTCGGTACTTTTGCAGCAGCGGTTCCGCGTCGCTTTGGTGCGCCGTGATTATGCGGACGCTCTCCTCGGGCGGCAGGTCGTCATGCGGATTCGCGGCGTTTCCGAGGTTCTCCCCAAAGAAGTAAGGACGCTTGAGCTTGCCCACGTCGTGATACATGGCGGCGGCGCCGGCAAGCACGGCGTTCGCGCCTATCTCCTCGGCGGCGTTCTCGGCAAGCTGTGCCGCCGCGACACAGTGATGATAGGTGCCGGGCGCGCCGTTTATGAGCTTTCGGATAAGCGGGTTGTGGGGGTTTGTAAGCTCGTTCAGCCTTGCGTCGGTGGGGAGGTCAAATATGGTCTCCCAAAAGACGGTAAGCCCGATGGCGAGGATGACGGAGATAACCGCTCCGCCGACAAACAGACCCGAATCCATGAAGATTTCCCCAAAGGACAGCCTTTCGGCTATGCCGCGTATGGCAAGGACAAGCCCTCCCGCGCCGCCGCCAACAAGCCCCGCCATGATGGTTCCGGCCCTGCGGTTGCTTCCGCTGCCCGCAAAGATGGCGGCAAATCCGCCCGCCAGCCACGCAAGGCACAGGCTCATGGTCTCGGAGGACACAAGAGCGCCTCCAAAGGGGCAGGCGAGCGTGGAGGCGGTAAACGCCAAGGCAATGGTGACGGGTATCGCGTTACGGCGCGAGTACACGGCCGCTGTCATGAGCGGTACGGTAAGGGCGGGCGTGAGCATGGGCAAAAACAGCGAGAACAACGCGCCCAGGCCGAGGGTTATCAGCATGACGCAGGAAATACCGAGCATCTTGTGAAAATCCCTTAGGGTCTCCAAGTCGAAGATGAACAGATACGCCCAAAGCAGACCGTAGACCGCAAGCGCGAACAGGCAGCAGGCAACGACTATGGCGGCGGTTTTGCCGCTCTCCTTTTGCAAGCCGAGCGCTGAAAGGCGCGACAGGTCGTCACGGGTGACGACGGAGCCTTTGGCGATAATCACGTCTCCCTTTGAAACGCGAACCTCCTCAACGGCGTTCGCGGCCTTTGTCTTTACAGCGATGGTGGCTTCCGCGTCGTAAGCCATGGTCGGAACAACGTATATTTGCGCGGCCTTGGGCGCGAGGTATAGCTTGACGGCGGCGGGCATGAGCGACTTTGACATACTCGTCAGCGCCGTGGAACGCGCCTGCTCCAACTCAGATTCGTATACGCCCGCTTCAAGCACGGCGTTCACGCTGTTGATGATGGGCTGCGTTTGCAGGCTCACCATGACGTCGGGGCTTCTAAGCTCGCCTGTCGGAATAACATAGCCAAGGAAGGAATATGCGGAGGACTCGGTAAAAACCTCGTCCAAGCCGTATTCATAAAGGGCGGTCGCAAGCTGCTGTGAGCTGAGCATGGTCTGCCAGACATAGCCGTCGGGCAGACGAAGGCTTGTCCCCTCGTAGTCCGCGTTCTGCTCCCAGACGTTCTCACGCATATCGTTCAGAAAGTCAACCACATTGGCAAGCATACTGACAAGAGCCGCTTTTGTCTCCTCTATCAACGTCTCATCGGGTACATATACCGGCTCTGCGGCGTCCCGCGCCCTTTGGCGAAGCAGCTCCGTTTCATATTCATCCGTCATTGTGAACGGGCAAATCACGTCGCTTTCAAGCTTTTGCCCCACTTCAAGCTCATAGCTTGTCCCCGTGAAACTATATGAGAGCAGCAACGCGTTGACGATGAGCAGCAGCACAAGCACAAGAGTACCCGCCCAAACGCCCGTAGGCAGGGCGCGCTTTACAGCGCCGCCGTCCGTCCTGACGCTCCCGAGCTCACCCATGGACACGCCTGCGCGATGACGTTCGCTTGCGGGCTTATGCTCGCGTGCGTCTGTACGCCGCCTTGAGAAGAATCGCAGCTTAGGATTTTTCATAGCGTTCATAAGCCTGAATGATGCGCTGCACCAGCTCATGCCTTACCACGTCCTTGTGGGTCAGGCGAACGATGGCGACGCCGCGAACGTCCTTCAACACGTTTATCGCGTGTACAAGTCCGCTTCTGCGCTCCTGCGGCAGGTCGATCTGAGTAATGTCGCCCGTCACGGCTATGCGTGAGCCTTCACCGAAGCGGGTTAGGAACATCTTCATCTGCTCCACGGAGCAGTTTTGCGCCTCGTCCAAGATGATGAAGGCGTTGTTTATCGTGCGCCCGCGCATATAGGCGAGCGGGGCTATCTCTATCGAGCCGCGCTCCATGAGCGCCTTGTAGGTCTCAAGCCCGAAAAACTCCTGCAAGGCGTCATAAAGCGGCCTTAGGTAGGGGTCTACCTTGTTTTGCAGGTCTCCGGGCAGGAAGCCCAGCTTCTCACCAGCTTCCACGGCGGGGCGGGTCAGGACAATGCGTTCAACCTCCTTGTTCTTGTAGGCAAGAACAGCCATGGCGACCGCAAGATAGGTCTTGCCCGTACCTGCGGGGCCGACGCCGAACACAAGGTCATGTTCCTTCAACGCCTGAATATAGCGCGTCTGCCCCAAGGTCTTGCACTTGACCTGCTTGCCTCGGTTTGTGAGCGCCACGACGTCGCCCATAATCTGAGAGATGTAGGCGGCGTTGCCGTCCTTGGCAAGCTCGATGGCGTAGCGTATGCGCCCTCGGTTGATGGCCTCGCCCTTGCGCTGCATATCCAAAAGCTTGTCCACAACCACTCGGCAAAGTTCGACAGCCTCAGCCTGTCCGCTTATGACTATGCCTTCGGGGTTCAGGGCTATTCTTGCCCCTGTCTCCTCCTCGAAGATGGTCAGGTTTTCGTCGAATATTCCGAACACGCCCAGCGCGTCACCCATCGTCTCAAGCTCTATCGTTACTTCGCAAAGCTCGTTATCGTTCATCCGTTAAGCTCCTTAACATATTTTATGCCCCAAACAGACTCCGGTCATAAAGGGGGAATCCCGCCTGTTCCAAAAACAAAGCGGCGAATTATCCGTAAATCTCCTGAACAGTTCCGATACTCTCCTCCGCGATTACGCTGCAAACGGCAAAGATTCTGCCGTCCTCCTCGACGGTGCGGCAGCTTATCGCGATAACCCTCGCGTCGGAAGGAACCTGAGCAAGGGCGGCGCGCTTTGCCAGAAGCTCAGCCTCATAGATCCTCTCGTCGCAGGTCAGCGCCTCCTGCGCGGTCTCCGTCTCAAAGTAGCTGCCACGGGTAAAGACGAGCGGCAGGAGCAGCCCAAGACCGCTTCGCTCCTCGCGTTCAAGCTCATAGGTCTCGAACCTGCTTCCCCGAGTGAAAAGCACCTTGGAGAACAGCTCCACCCTAAGATAAGGGCTCGTCTTGCCCGTTCGAAGCTCGACCGACCTCGTTTCGGGAGCCTCCGCCGTCGCCGTGTAGCTCACGGCGGCGTACACCTCACCCGACGCGCAGACGTAGTAGTCGGTAGTGACCTCATTGTGGACGACATGCCCCAGTATGAGCGGGTCGCCCGCCTCAACCCACTGCCCAGCCTTGACAGCGGCGTGTCCCAGCAGGGTAATCACCTTCGTTATGGTTCCGCTCTTTGCCGCGACTACGTTGGCGGCCTCAAAGCTCTCCTCCACGGCGGGACGAAGCTTGGCCTCGTTGACGTCAACCTTGAGCGTCACGCCCTCAAGCGTAAGTCCCATCCATGAGATTTCGGGGGTCTGCGCCGCGAGCCTGTGCGCAAGCTGCACCAAGTCCACATCATTGGCCCGTCCGCCAACGCGTATGCCGTTTTCGTCCAACAGCTTCGTTATAGCTTCGGGCGAAACCTCATTCGTTCCCTCTATGCGGATGAACCACAGTCGGGTGGAAAGTATGCAAAGGGCAAGCAGTCCCGCGGCCGTACCCAAGAGCAGGACTTTGCGTTCCCACAGCCGTCCCCAAAGCACCTCAAGCCCGCCCCTTTTAAGGACGATTAGGTTCACGCGGGTGTAATCCGCGATGCTTACAAGCTCACTAAGCTGCGAGGCGGCGGCCGTCAGAACCAAAAGCTTGGGGCCTGTACGCTTTACGTCACGCAGGGTAATGCCCTTTCGCACCGCGAGCGAGAGGAAACGCTCAAGGGACAGTCCCTCAATCTGTATTATAGCATAAGCTTTCGCATAATTCCACATCGGATTCATTCCTCAAAGCCGACAGTCGTAACATTTCCGTAAACGAATGCCGAATAGGGTGTGAGCATGTGCAGCGTAAGACCTGTCCCCACAACGCACACCACCCCGCAGCCGGTGACGAAGCGCATACATTCGCCGTCGCAGCGCAGGATTCCGCGATGGTTGCATACCGTGAGCTTTTCTCTGCCCGTCAGTATGAACTGCGGCACGTCGGCGTCAATGATTTCGGGCAAGTCCGCGCACTCAAGGGCGCGCTTCAGTATTCTGCGCCTATATTTCATTGTAGAGTATATGCGCCGTCCTGCGATAAAAAAACCTTGCGCATATACCGTCATTAGTGATACAATATCGTGAAATATTATATCAAGGAGTTCACCATGACAAAGGCAGAACAAAGAGCGATATCCGCTATGCGCATAATCGCGGCGGAAGCGATAAATAAGGCCAAGAGCGGCCACCCCGGACTTGCGATAGGCAGCGCACCCGCCGCCTACACACTGTGGCGCACGATGAAGCATGACCCTAAGCACCCGTGTTGGCCGGGGAGGGACAGGTTCGTCCTTTCCTCCGGACACGCGTCCATGCTTGAATACACCTTGCTGCACTTCTTCGGCTATGGGCTTTCGATGGAGGACATCAAGAGCTTCCGTCAGTGGGGCAGCATCACACCCGGGCATCCGGAGTGGAAGCATACCAAGGGCGTCGAAGCCACGACCGGCCCCTTGGGGCAGGGCTTTGCCATGTCCGTAGGTATGGCTATGGCGGAGAAGCACCTTGCCGCCCGCTTCAATCGCCCCGGCTTTGAGGTGTTCGACAACCGCACCTACTGCATCATGGGCGACGGATGCATGATGGAGGGAATATCAAGCGAGGCGGCTTCCCTTGCCGGAACGCTGAAGCTGGGCAAGCTCATCGCCATGTATGACAGCAACCGCATCTCCATAGAGGGCGATACCGACATAGCCTTCACCGAGGACGTCGCAGCCCGCTTTAGGGCCTTCGATTGGCAGGTCATTGACGTGCCCGACGGCGAGGACATGACCGCTGTTGCAGAGGCGCTGGAGCTTGCAAGGGTGGAGACGGACAAGCCGTCGCTCATAATCTATCACACCGTCATCGGCCACGGCGCGCCGCAGGAGGGTACCGCGAAGGTTCACGGAGCGCCCATCGGCGCCGAGGGCGTGGAGGAGATGAAGAAGCGCTTCGGTTGGGAGTGCGAGACGCCGTTTGAGGTTCCCGCGGACGTTTACGAACACTTTGAGGATATAACCTCCAACATGCATACCGCCCGCGAAGCGTGGGAGGCCATGTACGAGGCCTATAAGCTTGCCTATCCCGAGCTTGCGGCAGAGCTTGAGCGGGAGAGGGCGGGCGAGCTTCCCGACTTGGAGAATGACGAGAGCTTCTGGCAGTTTGACGGAGCGATGGCGACAAGGAAGTCGTCCGGCATAGCCCTCAACCGCCTGGCGGAAATAATGCCAAACCTCTTTGGCGGCGCGGCGGATCTGTCACCCTCGACGCTCACCACGCTCAAGAACAGCGGAAGCTTCTCGGCGGACAATCCCGAGGGCAACAACATACATTGGGGCGTCCGCGAGCTTGCCATGGCTTCGGCCTGCAACGGCGTCGCGCTCTACGGCTGTCTAAGGCCATTTCTTGCCACCTTCTTTGTGTTTTCCGACTATGTAAAGCCGGCTCTGCGCCTGTCCGCGATCATGGGTCTGCCCGTGCTTTGCGTACTCACGCATGACAGCATCGGAGTTGGCGAGGACGGCCCCACGCATCAGCCGATTGAACAGCTTGCTTCGCTCAGGGCAACCCCGAACGTAATGGTGTTCCGCCCTGCGGATGCAAGGGAAGTCGCGGCGGGCTATATTGCGTCGCTCAGGCGCACGCAAGGCCCCACCGTGCTTGCGCTGTCAAGGCAGAATCTGCCGCCGATGGAGAACAGCGGCAAGGGCGCGTTAAAGGGCGGCTACGTTGTGCGCGACCCCAAGGGCGGCTATGACGTCATACTTATCGCCTCCGGCTCAGAGCTTGAGCCTGCGCTCAAGGCGGCTGACATACTGGCGGTTTCGGGCAAGACGGCAAGGGTGGTGTCCCTGCCCTGCTTTGAGCTGTTCGAGCAGCAGTCTGAGGAGTACAAGGAGAGCGTGCTGCCCAAGGCTTCAAGGAAGCGCGTGGTTGTCGAGGCGGCCTGCCCGTTCGGGCTTGACCGCTATGCGGGCTTGGACGGAAGGGTAGTCGCGATTCACGGCTTTGGTTCGTCCGCGCCCTATGCGAAACTCATGGAGGAATACGGCTTCACGGGCGAGAACATTGCCAAGATCGCGATGGAGCTTATTATAGGAGGTTAAAGAGTGCGGATTACAGAAAACGCTTGGATAGAGGCGAAACGCCCGACGGTGCGCAGGCTCATTGACGAGCTGCTCAGTCGCTGCGACTATGCTTCCGCTTTGGCGGTGGACAGCAAGAGCCGCGCCTACTCGCTGAGCAAGCGCGGCATATCGGCGGCGGACATGGAGCTTTTGTCCACAAGGGGATTCACCGTCAAGGTGGTACAGGGTGATAAGCGACTGGAGTACTCTCTCAACGAACTGACCGAGGAGAACATCCCCGAGGTGGTTAAAAGCATCGAGAACGCCCTGATGAACTGCCCCACCTCACCCTTAGGTCTGCCCGATGACGAGCCTTTGACCTTAAGCGAGGCGAGCGAATATGAGATAGACCCTGTGGAGCTTGGCGATGAACGCATAATCGCCCTCTTGGACGAGATTCGAAAGCGCGGGCTAAAGTCCGACCCCGCGATTATCGACTGCGTAACCAACTGCAGCTACCGCGTCTACTCAAAGCTGTTCATCTCCAAAAACCGCGAGCTTTCCCAGAGCATCATGTGGTGCAACGGGGCGATATGGGCGATTGCGGGACGCGGCGATATTATGCGCGACAGCTATCGCGGTTACTCCAAGCTGGGCGGCGCGGAGCTGCTGAACAGCATGAAGGACGGCGTGGACAAGGTTTGCGGCACGGCGGTCGAGCTGTTGGACGCGCAGCCCATGCCCGCGGGCGAGTACGAATGCATATGCTCCCCCGAAACCACGGGCATGATAGTGCATGAGGCCTTTGGCCATGGCGTTGAGATGGATATGTTCGTCAAGGACAGGGCGCAGGCCAAGGAGTTCATCGGCAAGTATGTGGCTTCGCCGCTTGTAACCATGCATGACGGCGCGGTGGGCGTTGACGAGACTGCTTCGTTCTTCTTCGACGATGAGGGAAGCCTTGCCTGCGACACCGTGATTATCGATAAGGGCATACTCAAAAAGGGTATGTGCGACCAGCAAAGCGCGAGGCGTCTTGGAGTTAAGCCCACGGGCAACGGCAGAAGGTCGAGCTTCGAGCGCAAGGCGTACGCGAGGATGACCAACACCTATTTTGAGGCGGGAAACGACAGTCTGGAGGACATGTTCGCTTCGGTGGACTACGGCTTTCTGCTTGAAAACCCGACCTCGGGCATGGAGGATCCCAAGAACTGGGGCATCCAGTGCATGGTGGGAATAGCGCGTGAAATCAAGGACGGCAAGCTCACGGGCAGAGTCTTTTCACCCGTGGTGCTGACGGGGTACGTCCCCGACCTTCTAAAGTCCATCACCATGATGTCAAGGGAGGTCGAGCTTTGCGGCTCAGGCTTCTGCGGCAAGGGCTATAAGGAATGGCTAAAGGTTTCGGACGGCGGCCCTTGGATCAAGGCGCGCATACGCTTAGGTTAACGGAGGAAGTATGACGGACAGAATTATTTCGGTTTTGAAGTCCTGCGGGATTGAGAAGTGGAACATAGTACGCGAGCTTTCAAGCACGCAGGAGCTGTTCTATATAAAGAAGGAACTGGACTTGAAGCGCATACGCGACGTTGACAAGCACAGCGTCACGGTATACCGCGACATAGAGAGGGACGGCGCGAAGCTGATAGGCTCAGGCGTATTCTTCATCCACCCCGATATGAGCGATGACGAGATAGCAAAGAGCGTCATGAGCGCGTATGCCTCCGCACAGTACGCGGGCAACCCCGAGTATGAGCTTGCCGACGCCGTGGACGAACCCTTTGTCAAGGCGGACAACAGGCTTTCAAAGATGACCATAGACGAGATTGCCCGAGGCATGAGCGCGGCGCTTTTCGAGTCGGACAACAGGGCCGACAGCTTCATGAACTCGGCGGAGCTTTTCGCAACCCGCAGGGAGGTCTATATAAGGTCGTCCAAGGGTACGAACGTCGGCTATGAGCAGTATATGGTAAGCGGAGAGTTCGTGGTTCAGTGCAAAGAGCCGCAGGACGTGGAGCTGTACCGCGATTTCTCGTACACGGAGTATCAGCCGGAGCGTTTGAGCGCGAAGGTCGAGGAGGCGCTGAGGCTTGTTCGTGACAGGGCGAACGCCACGGAGAGCGCGCCCAAGGGCAGCTATGACGTGCTGCTGACGGGCGACAATCTGGTTACCGTGATGTCCTACTATCTGAAGCGCTCCGAGGCGAGCGCGGTATTCGCGGGCTACACTGACTTCGAGGTCGGCAAGGGCGTTCAGGGCGACGCGGTCACGGGCGACAGGCTCAACATCACGCTTTGCCCCGTGGCGCCGTACAGCTTGGAGGGCGTTAGGATGCGTGAGCTTAGGCTGGTTGAGGACGGAGTTTTGACCCGCATATACGGCGGGGTGCGCTTCTGCCGCTACCTTGGCATAGAGCCGACGGGCATATACTCCAAGTTCGGCCTAAAGCGCGGCAAGGCGGACATGGACGAGCTGAAGGCGGGCAGGGTGCTTTACCCCGTGACCTTCTCCGACTTCCAGATGGACGAGATTTCGGGCAACTTCGGCGGCGAGATACGCTTGGCCTACCTCTATGAGGACGGGAAAGTCACCCTTGTTACCGGAGGTTCGATAAACGGCAACATCCGCGATGGGCAGGGAAGCCTGCGCCTGAGCGAATTGGGCTATGAGGACAGCGGCTATGAAGGCCCTTACGCGGTTCGTATCGCAAACGTCAGCGTCGCGGGACGATAGACGACGAGCGTCAAAGAGTTTCGATATTACTAAGGCGCGGTCAAAGGCCGCGCCCATGAAAGGGAACGGATAATACGGGGCAATGAAGATAAGGTATGACATAAGGTGGATGGTGTACTGCGCCATGCTCACCGCCTTGACCGTGGTACTGTCGCGTTTTGCGAGCTTCTATATCATCCCCCCAAACGGGCTTAGGATGAGCTTCGAGGGCATACCCATAGTGGTCGCCGCCGTTTGGCTGGGGCCGTTGGGCGGGCTTATCGTGGGCGGACTGTCAGACGTCATAGGGGCGCTGCTGTTCCCCGTGGGGGCTTACTTTCCTGCGTTCACCGTCACTCCGCTGCTGTTCGGGCTTATTACGGGCGTGATGATGATATATGTATTCAAGGGCGAGCGCAAGCTTTGGCAGTTCGCCGTTGGCATACTCACAGCTGAGCTGCTTGCCAACGTGCTTTGGGGCAGCTTCGCGGTCAAGCTGTATTTCGATATGCTCGGCACGTCCGACCTTGGCTATTTAGCATGGGTCGCGGCGCGTCTGCCGGGAAGGGCTATACTGTACGCCGTGAACACGCTGCTGTCCTTCGCGTTGGTCAAGACCATAGACAGGATAGCGACGCCTAAGGCGGTTTAATCGGGCGGGTTCGGCAAAAACATGGACCCGAAAAACGACAAGGAGGAAATCGACTATGTTTGAGGACGCCATTGAAAGCGTAGGCAACTACACAAGAGCGCTGCACCTTATCCGCAGAAGGTTTGGGGACAACGCCATACTGCCCGACTGCGGGACGCTGTTCTTCGTAAACGACGACGGCTGCGCCATCATGAGCGGGCGCATGGCCTCGCATATTCCCGCCGCGGAGCAGATGGAGAAGAAGTACCGCAAGTTCACGGAGGAAAGGGAAAGCCTTACGCGTGACGCTTCCATGCGCTTCGAGCAGAAACGGCTGGAGCGCAAGTACAACTATGGCGCGGACGTCATAAGCCAGCTTCGCTTCTCGTTCGTGGACTGCATCGCGGGCGGCACGGGCTTTTCGCTCAAGATTCACCCAAAGTACGACCTTGCCTTAGTCAAGTTCAACGAGCCGGAGCGCTTCTTCTACAAGGGACACGCCGTGTTCGCCTCCAAGCCCCCAAGACAGGGGCAGGAGCTTATGCGCGTGGGCTTCGCGTTTCCGGAGTTTCGCAACTTCGACTATGACCGGCAGAAGGACACAATAGAGTTTCAAAAGGGTGCGGGCGGACTTTCGCGCTTTCCCGTCGAGGGCATAATGACACGCTTTGTGCAGGACAGCGAACGCTGCTTTGGAATAGAGGTCAGCACCCCCGCGCCCATAGGCATGGCTGGTGCGCCGCTGTTCGACGAGAAGGGGCTTGTGTACGGTATGTATTTCGGCACGCGCTGCCTGTATTCGGGCGTGGGCGACGTCAAGGACGGTACGGTTCAGGTCGAGACGGTCGAGCGCAACGAGCAGAGCCATGAGATAATATACCATGTGACCGACTCCAAGGTCTCCGATTCGAGCTTTACGAGGGTCGGGCAGTGCGTTCATATGGACCTCATCAAGGAGTTCTTAAACGAGAACGACGTCAGGTTCTACGAAGCATAGCATAAAGATTTGCAGACATTTCATTACCATTTCGTGAACAGGCTTGACAGCGGGAGGGCGATGAATATACAATTCCAAGGGAATACAGTCGGAGGATAATCAATGAAGCTTAAAAAGTTCATCATAGTAACGGCGCTGCTGCTCGCTTTTGTAATGACGGCGGGCTCGGTTGCGCTTTCGGAAACGAAGGGTACGCTCGTTGGGGACGCGGACGTCAACGGAAGCATCAACGCCACCGACGCGTCGGCCATACTGCGTTACCTTGTCGGGTTGGGTACGCTCAGCGAACAGGGACTGATTAACGGCGACGCGGACGCGAACGGCAAGGTCAACGCCAACGACGCTTCGTGCATACTGCGCTATTTGGTAGGTCTTGAAGGCTCTCTGCCTCCTGTGACCGGACCGACGGCGGAGCCTTCCGCCACCGCGACGGCGACAGCAACCGCGACAGCAACAGCAACAGCGACGGCAACGGCAACCCCAAAGCCCACGGCGACGCCTACGCCAAAACCCACAGCGACCCCCACTCCCAAGCCCACGGCGACCCCAACGGTCACTGCGCCTTCGGGTTACAGCTTGGGCGACGCGGACGCGAACGGCAAGATCAACGCGGAGGACGCCTCGTTCATACTGCGCTATCTTGTGGGTCTGACGACCATCACCACAACTCAGCGTTCGCTTTGCGACGTCAACGGAAACGGCACAATTGACGCGGGCGATTCGTCCTGCATACTGCGATATTTGGTCGGACTTGACACCATCCCGCCCACCTATCCCACGTCCACTCCCTCGCCCACGCCTACGGCAACACCCAGAGTTACCGCCACCCCCACGCCAATTCCCACCAACTCGATGGGACTTCCCGAGGTCGGCGACAGCGGGCTTGTTGTGTCCCACAACGATCCTAACTACGAAAAGATAAGCCAGTACTATCTCTATGGCAGGCTTTGGACGGATGAAAGTCCGGTCAACGCCTCCGCAAGCAATACCAAGTTCGATCAGAAGTGGGAATGGAAGACCCCAACTCTGGTTGACGGCGACAACAACAAGGATATCTTGGGCTGGGTCTACATGGAGTTCTACGGCAAGACGAACAAGGACAAGAGCGATGATTATAAGCCACAGATAGGCGTTGACAGCAAGCCCTGGTACATCGACGAACCCATCATGTACGACGTGTACAGCTACTACTTCGACCACAAGGTCTACGGACAGTCGTCTGACGGCGGATCCTTGATGGTGTATTTCAACTCGGTAAAGAAGAACATAGTGGTAACAGGGCATAATTCCCGCACGGTCTCAAGGCGTTCACACTTCTATCACCTGCATACCATGCAGAACGGGCTGAAGTACTACATACAGCAAGGGGCTATTGCGTCCGATGACTACATTTTCAACATCACAATCTTCGGCAGAAGCCATTGGCAGGTCTGGGCCATCTACGAAACAACCTCCACCGAGTCGGATGACACACTGGTTTACAACACCCATCCCTCCTGCGGAGACGATGCTCAGGCTTGGATAAACTATCAGCTCGGCAGAAGCGAGGTGCCTATGGGCGTCTCGGTGAGCGCGGACGATCAGTTCCTAACCTTCTACACCTGCGGCGATGTGTACGAGAACGATGAGGACGAGGATACCACTCAGGCAAGGCTCTATGTATTCCTAAAGTATGTAGGGGACGATTGATAAAGACAGACAGCAGCTAAGAAGCACAAGGGACGGCCGAACACATTTCGGTCGTCCCTTAGATATTGCCATAAAACCACAAAACAGGCGTGACGCTGCATTACAGATATCTGTCGCTTCTTCGGCGCGTGGGTAAGTCCTCACGCTCGGTCAACAGCTTGATTCTGCTCCAGTCGCTGTACGGCTTGACAAGGCGCGAACCGACCTCATCGGTGAAGCTGCGCCTGCGCTCGAAGGTCTCGGTAGTAATGAGACGATAGCGCTCCGCCGCGTGCTTGACGCTGTCCTCCCATGAGACGTACAGCTCGTCCATGGCGTGCTCGCCTATCTGTCTGTAATGCTCGCGGTCCTTGCAAACGCCCAGAACGACCCTTGCAAGCTCGTCCACATCCTCATGTATGAGTATGGCGTTATGCCCGCAGGTCACGCCCTCGGCGGCGCAGCTGCCCTCGATAAGCAGCGAGCCTAAGCCGCAGGCGGCGGCCTCACGCACGACTATGCCGTTGGTATCGAAGGTGGATGGGAACAGAAAGAGGTCGGCAAGGGAGAAGTAATCCCGCAGAAGCTCGCGGTCATGGACAGCGCCCGTAAAGACGCAGAATTCGTTTATCCCAAGGTCCATGGCAAAGCGCTCCATCTCCTCGCGGTCTTGCCCGTCGCCCACGAACACCATCTTGAACCTTGCGCCGGCTTTCGCGGCGGCGTTAAGCCCCGCGAGTATGAGGCGTATGCCCTTGTACCACATCAGGCGCCCCACGAACAGAAAGACCGTGTCGTCATCGGTGAAGCCATGCTGCTTTCGAAGCGCGTCCACGCGCTCGCGTGAAGCTATGCCCCTTGCGAAGTCAACCCCGTTTTCCATCACCACATATTCGCCCTTGAAGCCCAGACTCACAAGGTTTTCACCCGCGCCGCGGCTGACCGCCCAAACCTCATCGGCGGCGGAGATGTTGTCCACAAGCATACGAATGCTGGACTCGGCCAAAAGCTTGGACTTTATCGCGTTCTTGATGTCAATATCGAATTTAGTGTGATAGGTCATTATGAGAGGCGCGCCCGTGGCCTCCCTGAGCAGCCTGCCCAATATCATGGAGGAGACCGGACAATGGCTGTGGATGACGGAAGGCTTGAATGCCGTGAGCGCGTCGGCCGTCTTGGGGGCTAAGGGGTAGCCCGCACGATAGCCGAAAAGCTTTGTGGTGTCGATGCTTGGGTATCGTATCACGCGGAAGGGGTAGTTATCGACGACGTTCGGGTATTGCGGCGTGGCTACTACGACCTCGCCGAGACCATTGGATATGACGTTTGCATAGTTGACAACGGCGTTGGCTACGCCGTCAATCATGGGCGGAAAGGAGTCATTCAAAAGGCAGACCTTGAGCTTGTCCATCGGGACCTCCTTCTTTCTTTAGTACTTAGATAATATCACAAAAAATCATATATGGAAAGGATGCAATAGTGAAACTTGTGTGTTATAATGACAATATATCAATATCGGAGGTCATATGCCATGAAAAGACTGCTTTCCATACTTCTGGTAATTTCGATGATAGTGCTGCCGCTTGCCGTGAGCGCGGACACGGGTATCGGTCAGATCAAGGTTGAGCTTGCGGGCGGGGATAAGACGTCGGGCAGCGAGGAAATGACTGAGGTGTTCACCGAGGCTTCAGCTTCGGCGGCCGACTTCAGCTTCACAGACGTGAACGGAACCGTTCATAATATGCTCGATTACAGCGGGAAGACGATTATCGCCCTCTACGGAAATGTCGTTCGCAGCAGCTCCGTGGTGACGGATGTTGTCAACACCGTAAAGATCGCGGGCAACCTCAAGACAGCCGTGGGCGGGGACGACCTTGTGGTCATCTTCTTTGAGATGAGCGCCAACAACAGCGCGACAACCATAAAGGAGGCGTTCAGCTCGGCTTCCATAGGCGGCGAGGTCATAGCCGCAGTGCGTGACGGCAACACCACCTCCAGAGTTATGACATGGTATGAGAACTGCTCCGGCAAAAGCATGGACGGCAGCGTAACGCAGCCGCTGTGCTTTGTGCTGACGGTCGGGACGCGCAACGCCTCTCTGAACTACTATGGTTCGGGAGCACAGACCTCACAGGACTTCGAAGTCCCCTTAGCCATGGCTTTGGGCGGGGATATATTCGGCTATCCCGTAGGGCTTGAGGCCGTGAGCGGCACAAACGGAGTTGAACTGAGTTGGCTTGCGTATGCCCAAGGTTACGGCTATCGCATATACCGTTCGGCTTATGGAGCGGATAATTTTGCCGAGATAGGCACGAGCGATACAGGAGAGTACACCGATGAGAGCGCCGCGGCAAACGCTGCATACGACTACAAGGTACTTGCCTATAAGGACGCGGATGACAGCGCGTTCTCCCATGTAGTGTTTGGCAGATGGCGTGTTTCCACCGCGACCGAGGCAAGCGACGCGCTTGCCGAGGAGTTAGCCTACCTTGTTAACTGCGCTCGCTATGACAACGGCGCGGAGCTGCTTTTGTATAGCCCCGAGCTTTGCGACGCCGCGCAGTACCGTGCGGAGGAGGTCGAGATAAAGAGCGACCACTATCGTCCGAACAGCAAGTGGTGGTCAAACGTGCTGGACGAACTCGGCATAGGCTGTACTGCCAGCGTTGAGTTCATAGGCTCAACCACGAGGAGCAAGACCTCAGCGGAGCTGCTCTCAGCTTGGCTCAATATGGAGAGCAACAAAAAGTACCTCGTCAGCAACGATTATTCCTATGTGGGCGTGGGCTGTTATCAAACGGGCGATTCAGATTCCACCGTCTATTGGTGCGTGATATTTACCGAGACCAATACTCCGCCGGAAGGACTGAGCTATCCTGCGAACGTTTACGCGGACTTTACTGTCAGCGTGAACACGGCTGTAATCGGGCAGACTGTCAAGCTCACGGCGGCGGGCGGCGAGGCATATAAGCTGAGCATAAGCGCGGGGGCGGAGACGACCGAGCTTGGCAGCGACGCCGAGTATGAGTATACCTGCGACAAGCAGGGGCTGTACAGCATAGTGTGCGAGATAACAGGCGGTGACGGACTGGTGACGAGCTTAACGGAGAAGCTTTCCGTAACCCGCGAGTATATGCGCGGGGACGCGAACTCGAGCGGCAATGTCAACTCCGAGGACGCCGCTATGATACTGCGTTACCTTGTCGGTCTTTGCGATATGGATTATACCGAGATAATTGCCGCCGACATTGACGGCACGACGGGCGTGAGCGCGAACGACGCGTCCAAGATACTGCGTTATCTTGTGGGATTGGCGGACGAGCTGTAATGGTTAGGATAGGCAACGACTGGGACGAGATCTTAGCAGGCGAGTTCGAGAAGGAATACTACCAAAAGCTCAGATTGTTCCTTATCGATGAGTACCGTACGCACAAGGTCTACCCCGATATGCACGATATCTTCAACGCGATAAAGCTCACAAGCTTTCAGGACACGAAGGTGGTTATAATAGGACAGGATCCCTACCATGGCGCGGGACAGGCGCATGGGCTGTGCTTCTCGGTGAAGGACGGGGTTGAGCCGCCGCCTTCTTTGAAGAACATCTTCAAGGAGATTCATGATGACTTGGGACTGCCCATACCGAATACAGGCGAGCTTACGCCGTGGGCAAAGCAGGGAGTGCTGCTCCTAAACGCGGTGCTGACCGTGCGCGAACACGAGCCTAACAGCCATAAGGCCAAGGGCTGGGAGATATTCACCAGCAGGGTCATATCCGAGCTGAACCGCAAGGAGACCCCCGTGGTGTTCCTGCTCTGGGGCGCGAACGCGAGGGCGAAGGCGCAGGTGGTCACGAACCCAATCCACAAGAAGCTCTGCACGGTGCATCCAAGCCCGCTTTCAGCATACAACGGCTACTTTGGCTGCCGTCATTTTTCCAAGACCAACGAGCTGTTGACAGAGAGCGGACAGACGCCCATCGACTGGAGCCTGTAAACCTTAGCAGCATGGCATCCCACCCCTTTGTCATCCTGAGCGAAGTCGAAGGATCTTGCTAAAAACTTAACAGTCAACCCCCGCTCCCCCCTGAAACCCCTTTCGGACGCCAATTATCCCACGGGGGAGCGCCCCTTTTCCCCGCAAGTCTGTTTCAAGATCCTTCGTCACCACCGTTCCTCAGGATGACAGAGAGGGCTTACCGCCTGCACATTCGCGTCAAGACATGATTGCATCGCCAACCCACCCCCCCGTGTCATCCTGAGCCTGCCGAAGGATCTTGCTAAAAACTTCAAAGTCAACCCCCGCTTCCCCGCGAACCTCCTTTCCCACAGTAAATTTCACTTCTGAATTCCACTGTGCAATTCACTTTGCCTATAATTTCACAATGCACAGCTTGCCCTGCGAGGGTTGATATGCTATAATTTTGCCGTACGGCAGTTCATCAAACTCCACGCTGCGTTGGTTGACGGCGCACATTATTGGAGCGTATACTTCCCGTTGAACGGAGGCGGCATGGATATCAGAAAGACAGGGGAGTTGATTAGGGGCTTGCGACTTGAGCACGGCATGACGCAGAAGCAGCTTGCAGAAAAGCTGTGCGTTTCCGATCGCACCGTCTCAAAGTGGGAGCGCGGCGCGGGTTGCCCCGACGTTTCGCTTTTGCCGCGATTGTCTGAGCTTTTCGGCGTCGATACCATGTGCCTTTTGACGGGCGAGCTATCGCCCAATAAGAAAAGCGGAGGCAATATGAGAAGACTGCAATTTTACGTTTGCCCGATATGCGGGAATGTCCTGACGGCGACGTCAGGCTCCGAGCTGTCCTGCTGCGGCAGTCGGCTGTCGGCCGAGAAGCCCAAGGCGGCGGACGAGGAGCATAGGCTCACGGCCTGGAACACCGATGGCGAGTGGTACGTTACCATGGAACACCCCATGACAAAGGAGCATTACATACGCTTTATAGCTTATGTGTCGTGGGACAGAATGCTTATAGTACGGCTGTACCCGGAGCAGGACGCTGCGCTGCGTATGCCCGTCATGCGCGGCGGGAAATTCGTGTTCTGCTGCAGCGGGGACGGTATGTACGAACAGAAGATCTGAGCGGGGAAAGCCCGCGGAGAGAAGGTATTACATGAAGAAACGCATATTCGCGATAACAGCCCTGGCGTTGGTCTGCTTCTTGCTTTTGGCTTGCGGCGACGGCTATACGGGGGACGAGACCGAAAGACCCGTGCCTACGGCCGACCCCGCGCTTGCGACCCAGTCCACCGTGGTAGAGCTTACGACGGCGCCTTTTGCGACGGACGGAGCGGGGACTTCCGAAACCGCCGCTTCCTATGGCCTATCCATCACCAAGGGCGTGAACGACTATGCGCTGTTCACCTACGACGCCGCCTTAATAAATGAAATGCTCTACTACTACTCGGGCATAGTTCCCGAGCAGACTGCGGCGGAGCTTGACCTTACCGAAGCCTTGTTCGTGTATGTGAACGGTTACAGCTTCGCAATTGATCCCGATGGCGTTATTTGGTTGGACGATCAGACGGTTAACTGTGTGGACAAGGGTACGAGCGGCTTGAACTACACCCGTGTCAACGCTGTGTACTGTTTTTCGGATTGTCAGTACGCGAATCGTTTCGAAACCCCGCCCTTCACCATGTCATACTCTACGGACGGCATGACGGCCTATTCGGGCGTGACCGAGGAAGCAAGGGCCGAGTTCATCGAGAGCCTAATGACCAATTACGGCTTGGGCAGGGTTAACTATAAGGGCTACGCCACCATGCTGTTCAAGAGCGACATAGTGATAGTCCTTTCGGAGCTTGTGGGCGATGTGATGTACTACCGTGAGTGGAACGGCCTTGGGTATGTCGTGTCGGGGACGCTGTCGCCCTCCGCCGCGCTTGAGATAATGGGGGAGGACTTTTTGACGGCGATAGAGATGAACGTGCCTTCCATACCCGTGGACGGCGACGCCTCAACCCCCGTCACGGGTTTGCAGCTGTTCATGGCTTTGCCCGCGGCGGCGGGGAGCTACAAAATTCCCTGCTTTGTCATAGTCTCACAGAACGGCTTTGTCGCCACAGAGATGACTTATGGCGACCGTGCGGCGGCTATGGATGTTGACGGAGACGGCGAGTATGAGCTAATTCTCACATCGGGCGGCATCTCGGAGAACGAGAACTCGTTTAGGGTGAGCGTGTACGGGCTTTCAGACGGAGCTCCCACATTGGAGTACAGCGGCGTGTTCGCGGCGGAGACGGAGCTGAATCTTGACGTGGTGCGCAGCAACGGACTTGTCAAGATATACGGCACGAGCAAGAATATTCCACCCGCCACCTATCTTTGGACGGTGAGCGTACAGAACGGTGCGCTGTACCTTATCAACTCGTCGGGAGAGTACCTGCAAAAGCTCAGTTAGTCAAAACTATAAAACAAATGAAGCCGCGGCGTTATCTGCCGCGGCTTTTGTTACATTTATGTGGATGCCGTTCATATAATACAATATGAAAAAACGGCTGAAAAGACTGCTGCTTGTCCTGCCGATAATGCTGCTGCTCATCGCGGGCGGGTTTCTCTACATCAACGCCAACCTAAAACCCGTGCTTGTGGGGCTGTCCAAGGCAAGGGTGGAGTCTGTCGCCGCCAAAGCGATGAACGACGCCATACTTGAGATACTCAGCGAGAGCGGAGCTACCGACGACCTGTTGATAGTTCACGCGAACGAGGACGGAGTTTATCTGTTGCAGGCCAACAGCGGCAAGCTCAACGCGGTCGCCGCACAGTGCGCGGATTCGGCGCAGGAGCGCATCATGGCGCTGGGCGAGCAGGGCATAACGATACCCTTGGGTACGGTACTTGGAATACCGCTATTTGCGGGTAAGGGCCCCAAGCTGACCCTGAGGTTCACTCCCGCGGGTGCGGTGCAGAGCAGCTTCGAGTCCGCGTTCGCCGACGCGGGCATAAACCAAACCATTCACAAGATAACCTTGCGCCTTACGGCCACGGTTCGGATTATTTTGCCGGGCGAGTCGCATACCGTGACCATTTCGTCAGTTGCGACCATTGCCGAAAGCATCATTGTGGGCGATGTTCCGTCCACCTACGCGGACGTGGACGACGGGGAGGAGATACTCAACCTCGTACCTTAGTCCGTCTTATGCGCGGAGTGGGCGTGGAGCTTTTGCCCTTGTTCCACAGACAGAAGGGAGCGTAGAACACGAACGCCGCGATTGAGAGACAGACCATGTATATCGGCGTGTTCACATACCAGCCGTACTGCTTTGAGATGGACTTGAACACCACTATGGGCGAGTCGGAAGGCCCGACATAGAACATATTGACGGAAGCATTCGAGACGTTTCGAAGAGCAAGGTTGATAAGAAACGCCACAGCGCAGAGGCAGACGAACACCACGAGCGTGCCGCGATACTCCGAGATCTTCCTTGCGCCGCGGCGCGAGAACCCAAGGTACAGCCCGATGAACACAAGCATCATATGCCAAATGAAGGCGTGAAGCGTAAGCGTCCAGTACTCATGGACAAGCCCGGAGGGTTCGAGAAACGCGATAAAGCCGCCCATGAGGTTGAAGGCTATCATGAAGTTGAAGATGTAGTCGCGCACCCGGCACGGCTTCATGAATGCCGCGATAAGGCAGAGGTACATGGGTATGCTGCAAAGCTGGAACGGGAAGATCCACCATTGATAGCTTCCGTTGCCTATGACATAGTAGTAAAAGAGCTGCTTGTACAGCTCCGCAACTAAAAGGAAGCCCCCGCAGCAGAGAAGCACGGCCTTATTGCCGCGTTCGGTTGTGCCTCGCAGCAGGTAAGCCAAAAGCACGGCAAGAGCAAGCCCGCCGAAGAAAAAACCGAGATGAAAGGCCCCGTAGGATGCGGGCTTGACCATGGGCCACGCCGTCCACCGTAAGAAATCCTCTATCATAAACCACAAACTCTCCGATTACAGATTCGCCGTTTGGCGTACAGATTATAACAGCAGGATTCGCATAGGTCAATCATATAGGGATATAAAGGGATAATATAAACCCGATGTCGAAAAGCGCGACAAAGTTTGATTTGGAAAGCGCCTCAATGTCTAACGTTAGGGACTTGCCAAGGAGTGACACAGGTGATATATTTACTAAAAAGAGCGGGAGGGCGACATGACGAACGAGCAGAGGGAGAGACTGTTTTCACAGGCGGACAGGGCTGCAAAGCGAGCCATACTGATACGCAGGGAGCTGCATCGCCGCCCCGAGCTTTCGGGACAGGAGCGCGAGACCGCCCTTAGGATATCGCACCGCTTGCAGGAATTGGGCATCCCATACAGCGTAAGCGACAAACACGCCGTTGTCGGCGTCATAGGCACGGGGCGTGAACCTGCCGTGGGCATACGCGCCGACATAGACGCTTTGCCGGTTTTGGAGCGCAGCGGACTGCCGTTCGCCTCCGAGAACGAGGGGGTGATGCACGCCTGCGGACACGATATGCATACAGCGATTCTCTTGGGCGCGGCCGAGGTGCTAAAGCAGCGCGAGAGCGAGCTTAAAGGCACGGTCAAGCTGTTCTTTCAGCCCAACGAGGAGACCGACGGCGGCGCGAAGGACATGATAGCGGACGGCTGTATGGATTCCCCAAAGGTGACACACACCGTGTCGCTGCACGTCAATCCCTTTTTGCCTGCGGGCAAGGCGGAGTTTTTGGAGGGGCATATGAACGCGGCCGTCACCGATATGCGCATACGGGTGATAGGCAAGTCCTGTCACGGGGCGCACCCTGACGGCGGCTGCGACGCCATACTTGTAGCCTCACAGGTTGTGACCGCGCTTCAGAGCATAGTGAGCCGCAGTCTTGCGCCCACTGACGCGGGAGTGGTCACGATAGGCAGCTTTCACGCGGGCAGCAAGGAGAACATCATAGCGGGCGAGGCCGTGCTTTGCGGCACTCTGCGCGCCTTGGACAACGCGGTAATGGACAAGCTCAAGGAGAAGGTCACGCTCATTGCGGAGCGTACGGCGGAGGCGTTCGGGGCGAGCGCTGAGCTGTACTTTAAGACGGGTTATCCCGCGCTCATCAACGATGCGGAGCTGACAGCGAGCGTGGAGGGCGTCGCGGCGGAGCTTTTAGGCGCGGAAAACGTAATCAGGATGGATGCGCCAAGCCTTGGAGCTGATGATTTCGCTTACTTTGCGAACGCGTCCCAAGGCTGTTACTTCAACATAGGCGCGGGCGGGGATTGGATTGCGCACCCGCTGCACAACGCGGATGTAATTTTGAATGAGGATTGCATAAGGGTGGGCATACTGCTTGAGACGGGGGCCGCCCTGAAGATATTGGAGGACTGATGGACGTTAGGGATACTGTGGTCGAGGTCGATCTGTGGGCGATCGCGCATAACCTGAGGGAGCTGCGAAAGCGGCTTGAACCCAAGACGGCGGTGATGGCGGTAATCAAGGCGGACGCGTATGGCCATGGAGCGATAGCTGTCGCGCCGACACTCATGGAAAATGGCGCGGACTATCTGGGCGTCGCAACCTTGAGCGAAGCCTTAGAGCTGCGCGACGCCTACCCCGATTACCCCGTGATTATCATAGGGCATACCCCTGACAGACTGCTGCATATTTGCGTTGAGCGCGACATCACCATGACGGTGTTTCGCGCCGAGCAGGGCAGGATAATATCCGAGGCGGCGGAGACCCTGGGCAAGGCTGCCAAGATACATCTGAAGGTGGACAGCGGCCTGCACCGACTGGGAGCGGTTACGGCGGACGAGCTTTGGCCGCTCTGTACGCATAAAAATGTGCTGACCGAGGGCATATTCACGCATCTTGCGCTGCTGTCGGACGAGGAGGACACTAAGCAGGTCAATTTCTTTCTGGACATAGTGAACGAGCTTGAACGGCGCGGCGCCCACTTTCGTTATAAGCATGTGTCGGACAGCTATGCCGCGGTGCAGTCACCATGGTTCGGCATGGATATGGTGCGCGTGGGAGCGCTGCTTTACGGCACCATAGTATACGAACGCAACTTCATCGACCTAAGGCAGGCAATACGCTTCTATACGCGTATATCCTGCTTGCATACAATTCCAAAGGGCGAGGGCGTGGGCTACGACAGGGGCTGGAGGGCTGAGCGGGAGAGCCGCGTTGCCACGCTGCCATTTGGCTATTCGGACGGCTTTCCAAGGAACGTTCCCAACGCTTATGTCGTAATCAAGGGCGTGAAGTGTCCCATACGCGGACTTATTTGCATGGATCAATGTATGGCGGACGTCACAGACGTACCCGACGTCCACGAGGGCGATCTTGCGCTCATATACGGCGACGGCAGCGACGGAGCGCTGTCCATACGCGAGACCGCGGCAAGGCTGTCCACGAACAAGAACGAGCTGCTGTCGCTGCTGTCGCTTCGCGCACCCCATGTGTATAAGCGCGGAGACGATGAGCAACAGCCCTAATCGGCGGCAAAGCCTGCGCTCAGCTTCAAGCTATATACACAACAAATTCACCAAAAACGCTTGTAGTTGCCGCGCTGTCGTGGTATAATTGATCGATAGTGTGACAAAGGAGACAGTTATGATCGTTATTGACAGACTTCGCGAAAAGCTCGCACAAAAGGGTCTTGACGCCGTGCTTATCACGGGCGAGACCGCGATTCGCTATTTTTCGGGGTTCACCAGCGTAGACGCAACGGTTGTCGTCACAAAGAACCATGCTTCACTGCTGACGGATTTTAGGTACACCATTCAGGCCAAGGAGCAATGCTTTGAGGGCTATGAGCTTGTAGAGGTCGGGCGCGGCGGAAGCCTTGACGCGATTTCCAAGGCCTTGGACGCCGACAACGCCAAGAAGGTCGGCTTCGAGGACGCGGAGCTATCCGTGGCGGTGTTCAATCAGTACTCCACGCTTGCCTATGAGTTCGTGCCGTTCTCCAATGAGCTTTGCGCTATGCGCATATTAAAGAGCGCCGAGGAGGTCGAGTCTCTGCGCTTGGCTCAGGCCATGGCGGACAGGGCATTCATGAAGCTGCTCACAAGGATTCACAGCGGCATGACTGAAAAGCAGGTTGCCGCCGAGCTGAACTACCTGTGCAGCATGGAGGGCAGCGAAGGCCCGTCCTTCGATCCCATCGTAGGTTCAGGCCCGAACGGAGCCATGTGCCATGCCGTACCCTCGGACAGGAAGCTGCAAAAGGGCGACCTTGTGGTACTGGACTTTGGCTGCATCAAGAACGGTTATCACTCCGACATGACGCGTACCTTCGCGGTAGGCGAGCCGGACGAGTTCTCCCGTGAGATATACGCGATAGTGCTTGAATCTCAGACAAGAGGGCTAAACGCCGTCCGCGCAGGCATTACGGGCAAGGAGCTTGACTCTAAGTCAAGGGACTATATCGTTGAAAAGGGCTACGGCGAGTGCTTTGGACACAGCTTGGGTCACGGTTTTGGCTTGCAGATACATGAGGCGCCGAGCGCGTCAACGGCGTCCAAGGACGTATTCGAGGCGGGCATGACCATCACCATAGAGCCGGGCATCTACATCGAGGGACGCTTGGGCGTCCGCATCGAGGACTGTGTCGTCGTCACGGAGGACGGCATGATAAACTTTGCTACTGCGTCAAAAGAATTGTTGACGATAGAATAGACAAAAGGTATATTTGGAGGGTTTTTTCTTATGATTATGGCAGGCGATTTTCGCAAGGGCGTAACGGTTGAGATCGATGGCAACGTTTGGACTATCGTTGACTTCCAGCATGTCAAGCCGGGCAAGGGCGCCGCGTTTGTGCGCACAAAGCTCAAGAACGTCATGACGGGCGCGGTGCTTGAGCGCACGTTCAGCCCGACCGACAAGTACGAGAGAGCGCATATCGAAACCAAGGACATGCAGTATCTCTACTCTGATGGTGATCTCTACTACTTTATGGATGTAGAGAGCTATGAACAGATTCCCCTCAATCACGATCAGGTTGAGGACTCTATCGCGTTCATCCGCGAGAACGACAATGTCAAGGTTCGTTTCTACAAGGGCAGCCCGTTCTCCGTTGAGGCCCCGAACTTCGTCGAGCTGACGGTAGTCGAGACCGAGCCGGGATTCAAGGGCGACACCGCGACCGGCACAACCAAGCCCGCGACGCTTGAGACGGGTTATAAGCTGGGCGTCCCTCTGTTCGTCAACGAGGGCGACAAAATCAGGGTCGATACGCGTACCGGCGACTACATGGAGCGCGTATAAAGGACAGTCGGCATTAACAGCCGAACATTGAAACGGAGGAGCATTATGAGCGAAATTTCCGAAAAGGTTGCGTACATTCATGGCTTGCTTGACGGCATCGGCGTCGAGGATGAGAAGTACAACAAGCTGTACAGCTCTATCGTCGAGGTACTCGGCGAGATGGCCAAGCAGCTGGACGAGCACGAGGAAGCGATCGACGACATCGAGGACGATGTTGACGATTTGTACGAATGCATCGACGATTATGATGATTTTCTGTTCGGCGATGACGACGATGACGATGAGGACGAGGACGATGATGATGAGGACGACGAGGACGAAGGCTTCATCGAGCTTGAATGCCCTAAATGCGGGAAGACCGTATTCTTCGGCGAGGAAATGCTTATCAACGCGCCCGAATCGTTCAAGTGTCCCAACTGCGGCGAGCAGCTTGAGCCTGTGTTCGTGATGGAAGACGGCGAAGTTGACGACGGGGACGAGGACGGCGAGGACTGATATAAAGACGCTTTATAAAGGCGAGACGTGAAGGGATCTAACGATTCCTTCACTTTTTCCAATAGCGGAAAAACACGAAACGGAGCCTGAGTATGGAGACTGCGGTCAGGATATGTAAACGCTTCCACAGCTATTTGCGCATGGGGAGCTATACGGGCAAGGTGCATTCCGTGCTGGAGAACACGCTAAATATAGCGACGCCCTTCGGAATAGTCACTCTGCAAGCTGCGGGCAGCACCCTTCAGCCATTTTCGTGCGTTGTGGGCGCGATGAAGCCCTTCAGTCAGCTTGGAATCAAGGAGGGCGACGGCGTAGTCCTTGAGGACGAGCTTATCAACGTGACGACAACGGGCTTTTGCGTGGACGTTTCACAGGCGCAGGACGTGGAGCTTTCCGTGGACGCGCTTACCAATATCTTTATACCGCTCGATCTTCCCATACGCTTAAGACATCTGTACAGGGTGATAGAGCTGAACTCCGACAATGACGACCTATCCGCGCTAATAGTGGAGGGCAAGGACAAGAACCGCTGCTGCGAACAGGTCGCGGGCAAGCTTGACGCCTTTTCGAATGCGGTAAACGAGCAGGAGATGGACAAGGCCTGTGCCGCCGCCGTGCTGGTGTCGGGCTTTGGACAGGGCTATATGCCCGCTTCGGACGATATGCTTTGCGGCTATCTGGACGGGTATTCAGCGTTGTCCCATGCTCTCGGCAGGAAGCGCGAGCGTGTTCTGTCCCAGACGCAGCAGATAGCGTGGGAGATTGCGCAGCATACGAACGAGATTTCAGCGGCGTTCCTCCTAAAATGCGGGGAAGGCCTGCTGTCGGAGGATATGTTCCAGCTGATGCGCAGTTTGTTTTCGGACATGCCGTACACCACGCTCAACGCCAACGCGGTGCGGGTGGCGCGCTCCTACGGCGGGTCGGGGATAGATATACTTGTGGGCGTGTACCTTGCGATAGACAGGCATTACAGCAACAAGCTAACGGATTGAGAACGAGCGGACTACTGAGAAGACCGCGACACGAAACGGAGGAATTATGGATACAAGGGTTCTGCTTATAGGGCTGTGTGTGGTCTGCCTTGCGTGGTGGGCTTATGGGATGTATCAGCGCAGGAAGGCGAACGTGTTCACGGACAAGCTTGCCGTAGCCTTTGTGGAAGCGGCGGAACATATCTTTGCAGGCAAAACCCCTATGAAACCGATAGAGATAAGCAAGGACGGCAACGGCGGACGCCGCATCGCGCCGTTTTGCGAGTGGGACGCGGATTTGCAGGTCATTATGAGCGAGCCTGCGGACGAGTATGTCATGGAACGCTATGAGCTTATGCTGAATATGCGCGATGAGGCGCGAAAGGTCATGGGTTCGGGGACGGTGCTGGGCAAGCGTTACCGCGAGGCGATGGACAAGCTCTGCAACACCATGGGAACTATGGTTCAGGCCATGGGTCAACCCGAACTGTTGGAAGACGCGCAGACCGTGAATGATGTCAACTTCTTTTTCTTTAGACGCAATTATATAAGGGATGTTCTGATGTTTGACATAGTTTCAACAAAGACACGTCCTCTTGTGGAGTCCGAGGGACACCGTGGGGCAAGGGACATGAAGAAAGGAAAGGCTAATGGAACAGACGGAAATTAGACCGATGACGGAGCAGGAGAAGCAGGAAGCGGCACGCCAAAAGGTGATTCGGAGCTTCATTAAGGACGGCGTGCTTGTCTCGCTGCCCGTCAAGCAAGCCAAGAAGCAAATCGTGTTGGAGGAGCTTGTAAAGAGCTTTGATAAGGACAGGGAGTACAGCGAAAAGGAAGTCAACGCCATAATGCGCGGCTTCAACGAGGACTTCTGCACCCTGCGCCGTGAGCTTACCGATGCTAAGCTGATGACGCGCAAGGACGGCGTGTACAGAAGGGTATAACGAGCGCGGACCCCGCATACAATCAAGTAACTTGATCAAGGGGGTCGTGTACATGCCCGTTGTAGTTATAACCAAGAGAACTTTTATAGCCGTAATCGTGGCCGCGGTCGTGTTGATCGCGGCTCTTGTGTTGCTTATCACCCTAAAGCACAAGGGCGCGGACACGCAATCCGCCGCGCCGGTTATGGCGACGGGTGAGCAGTACGAGCTGAACATACTGCCAATCAACTCCAAGGTATTGCCCGTGTACAGCGTGGAGCGCGAGGATAAGGTGATAGCCCTTACCATTGACGCGGCGTGGAGTACAGACAAGACGGAGTTCATACTCAAGACCTTGGAGGAGTACGACGTCAAGGCGACTTTCTTCCTCTGCGGCGTGTGGGTGGAGGCGTATCCGGATTATGTGAAGGAGATAGCCAAGAAGGGTCATGAGATAGGCAATCACACCAAGACGCATCCACATTGCAGCAAGCTTTCGGCGGCCGAGATCGAGACAGAGCTGAAGGTCTTGGACGATGAGATAGAGCGCCTGACCGGAGAGAGATGCACATTGTTTAGGGCGCCGTTTGGCGAATACAACGACACGGTGATCAATACGGCGCGAGCCATGGGCTACGAGGTGGTGCAGTGGTCGCGTGACACCGTGGACTGGAAGGAATCGAGAACTATGCAGCAGATATTGGACTCGGTGCTGCCTAAGCTGAAGGCGGGGGATATCATACTCTGCCACAATAACGGGTTTCTGATAGAGGAGTATCTGCCCAAGCTCATAGAGACGGCGTTAGAGCAGGGGTATCGCTTCGTTACGGTGAGCGAGCTGCTGCTTGAGGGCGAAACAACGATAGACAACAACGGTATGCAGCAGAAGGCGGGGTAGTTTTGAAGGACGCTTGGTGCAGCTTTGACGCATCCTTTCGGGGGCGGGCGGGGCGTAAGGGCAATACACGGGGAATAAATAATTTTTCTTGCGATTTTGCTTGCATTATTGATAGTCGGGTGTTATAATGCTCTGCGTAGCTTAATCGGAGGAGTGTAATCAATGGAACTCGCAAGCGAAATCATTCAATATGTACTGGTAGCCATTTCGGTCATTCTGATCGCGTTGGTACTTATCCAGAAGACCAAGTCCGCAGGATTGGGCGCGGCCTACGGCAGCGACACGGAGTCGTTCACCACGCGTGGCAAGGCAGCTAAGCGCGAAGCTAAGCTTCAAAAGTATACCTTGATTGCCAGCATCATCTTTGGTGTTTTGGCACTCGCACTGGTAATACTGTAGAGAGTACAACCCCTTGTATGGGGAAGCAAGAACGGCGCATCTTGCAAGGGTGCGGCGTTTTTTGTGTTAACGGAGGTGTCCTATGCCCATAAAGAGAGGAGTAAAGATAATCGCGCAGAACCGCAAGGCAAGGCATGATTACTTTATTGAGGACGCTTTTGAGTGCGGGATCGCGCTGACGGGGACGGAGGTCAAGTCCGTGAGGGCGGGCAGGATGAACCTGAAGGACAGCTACGCAAGGGTGACCGATGGCGAGCTGTATCTAATCGGAATGCATATAAGCCCGTATGAGCAGGGCGGGATCTACAATCAGGACCCGTTTAGGACGAGGAAGCTGCTCGTCCATAAGCGCGAGATAAACAAGCTTTACAGCCTGCAACAGGCGGACGGGTACAGCCTTGTTCCGCTGTCCGCATACTTTAAGGACGGCAGGGTAAAGATAGAGTTGGCGGCAGCCAAGGGCAAGAAACTCTATGACAAGCGAGCCGCGATAGCCGAGAGGGACGCGGAGCGCGAGGTGGAGCGTAAGACGCGCGACTACCGATAGGCATGGGGGTGAAAAGGTTTCGACGGGGATCGTCGAGGCATGATAAGCGAGCCGAAGCCCCGAACTTCGATAAAAGCGGGAAGAGCTAATAACTCGCAACAATAACACTCAATTAGTCGCGGCATAACGCAGCGGCTCGTCCGCCCGCAAAAACCTATCGTTGCGGATACGGGCGTCATTTAGGATAGGGAACTGACCCGCCAAAGCTTTGAGGCGGAGTCGGAGCTATGAAGCTACCGGACCCGGATTTCGCCGCTTGAAGTCGGGATAAGGGAAGTTCAAATATGCGGCTACGCTCGTAGAAAGTCATACTGAGAGGTTTTCGGACGGGGGTTCAACTCCCCCCACCTCCACCA
>DAOPJM010000014.1:24757-42729 GCA_035399665.1 Clostridia bacterium | reverse complement strand
CTTAGGAGGCGGACGCTCTATCCGGCTGAGCTACGGAAACACGGTATTAGGTTTTGGGATAAACCTTGGATGCGGACGCGCTATCCGCAACCTTACGCGTTTCATGGGTTCTAAGTCCTTTTCGGGATTCGAAGCCCCATGCCGCGACACTCATTATACCAAAGCTCAAGGTTTTGTCAATGCCGATTTTCACCTTTCGGTTTGAAATGTCCACGCATTAACTGTGATGGAGCTTTTTATGGTTATCGACCTTTAGCAATCAGTGCCTTTAGTCGTCGTCGCTTTGGCGGGGTGAGATACGGCTTTCTTCCTCGAAGCGTTCCGCCAAAACCTTGGTTGTAAGGTAAGCGGAGATGGCGTCGATTGCCATGCGGTTTCTGCCTCCGCGCATGATGGCAAAGTCCGCGTCGTTGATATAGTGCTTAATGTACTTCTCGTACATCGGCTTGACGGTTTCAAGGTACTGTGTGGAGATACTGTCGATTGTTCTGCCCCTCGCCTTGATGTCGCGCTTGATTCTGCGCAGCAGGCACACATCAACGTCAACATGCATATAAACCTTCAGGCTCATAAGGTCGCACAAACGGCTGTCGTGGAACATATGAATACCCTCAAGTATGAGAACCTCGGGTGGGAAGATCTGCTCCGTCGTGTCGGCGCGAAGGTGTCTGGCGTAGTCGTAGCCCTTCTTCACGATGGGTTGCCCCGACTCAAGCAATCGGATGTCGGCAAGCATTTCCTCATAGTCGAAAATGTCGGGCTTGTCGTAGTTCAAAAGGCAACGCTCCTCAAACGGCAGTTCGGGAAAGCTTCTGTAATAACAGTCTTGACCTACTATGGCACAGCTACAAGCGAGGCTGTCCATAATACGCTTGGCAAGAGTGCTCTTGCCGCTGCCCGAAGCTCCGCAAATCCCCACAATAACCATTGTTCACCTCCGAGTTTTCTATATTTTAATACAACTCTCACTCATTTGCAACAGAATTTGTCGATATATTCTTCTCAGAAATAATTTATGCACACAAAGCCGTTGCTCAGTGCGCTCTATATATTGGTTTTCCGAGAGGATGTATGGTATAATGCGGCAAGAAGCAAGGCTTTTTCGTTGGAGGAAACATGAACTACTATGGGTTATTGATTCGGCGGGAGCGGCTGCGCCGCGACTGGAGCCAAGCGGGACTGTGCCGCGGAATCTGCACGGTATCGTACCTCTCAAAGATAGAGCAGGGCAAGGCCAGCCCATCCACCGAGGTGGTTCGGCTCCTGCTGGAAAGGCTCGCTCTGCATGTGGACGATGAAATCGAGGCGGAGGCCGAAAGCGCGGCCGGCACGGGCTATGAGCGGCTGCTTTCGGGCGATTTTGAGGGGCTAAAGCAAATTGCACACAGCTTCGACAACGATAGGTACAAGGCGACAACTGTGGCATTGAGTATAGAACTGCTCTATAAATACGCAACAGATGATTGGAGCCCGCTTGATGATGAGTACGAGTCCTGCATGGAGCCGCGAGAGCTTATGCTTCAGCGTATGCTCCAGGGCAGGTACGAGGAGGCGGTACGCCTGACGCCCAATGCCTACACCCGCTTCAGCCTTGGTGTTTCACAGTACGAAAAGGGAGACTACCCGGACGCCCTGGAGTCGCTGCAAACCGCCTACGACATGGCGGCGCAGGAGGGAAGGGCAGGTCTTATGCTCGAAGCTAAGATGGTCATGGGCAACTGCCATTGCAACACCCTCAATATGCGCGGCATGGAGGCTCATTACCGTGTGGCCTATCGTCTTGCTTCTGCGCTGAAGCGGCAGGACCTTTTGGACACGATAAACTACAACACAGCCTCAGCGCAGATTGAGACGGGTGAGTATGAAAAGGCCTACAGGTATTTCTCGGAGTTGAAGGAGCATACGGTTATGACCCTGCACAAGCTTGCGATATGCTGCGAGAATACGGGGCGTAAGACCGAGGCCTTGTCCGCTTTGGACGCAGCCGAAACGAACGGGCTGCAATCCATAGATAAATCTCTTGCAAGACAGATGTGCGAGCTTGTGCGCTGCCGTTTGGAGCATGAGGATTATCTTGACAGGTCGGAATACGGCAAGATGCTCCTTGACTGCTATAACCGATGCCGTGCCGAGCTTCCCGCCGGATACGCTTCGTTTCATCTGCCGTGGGTCATAGAGTGGTACAAGGCCATAAGGCGATACAAGGAGGCATACGAGCTGCTGTCAAAGTTTCCTAACAAATAGTTTTTAGCGGTATTTACACGGTATCATTTGAGGGATATTTCCCCAACATACCGTCTTTTAATTGCTTAAGCTTCGTGTTACCATATTGCTCATGAGAGGTGATGACATGAAACAAACGCTTTGGACGAAGAATTTCTGCCTCGTAACGCTTGCTACGGTTATGGGATCGGCGGGCGCGATAGCGGGAGGATTCGCGTTATCCTTTTTGGTATTCGACGAGACGGGAAGCACGCTTGCCTCCGCGCTCATCGTGGCCATTGAGCTTATACCCTATGTGCTTCTGCCCATAATAGTCGCGCCGTGGATGGACAGACTGCCGCGTAAGGCCTTCCTTGTCGGAGGCGACATATGCAACGGCGTAATCTACGCGGGCATGGGACTATGGCTGATGTTCATGGATTTCTCATACGTCGGCTATCTTGGCGTGTCGCTGCTTCTGGCCTGCTTGGGTTCGGTGGATCAGCTTGCATACAGCAGTATCTATCCGGGGCTTTTACCCAAAGGGATGGAGGAGAAGGGGTATTCGGTATCCTCCATGCTGTACCCCATACTGAAGGTGATAATGATGCCGCTTGCGGCGGTGCTGCTCGATACCTTAGGGGTCT
Source organism: Clostridia bacterium (assembly GCA_035399665.1). Lineage (GTDB taxonomy): Bacteria > Bacillota > Clostridia > Christensenellales > CAG-138 > DAOPJM01. The sequence goes on along the minus strand of DAOPJM010000014.1, from coordinate 39,880 downwards.
CGTGGCTGCTTATAGCGCAGGGAGGTTTGTCCCTGCTCGCCGCGTTCACGGAAAGCTTCCTCAAGGTAGACGTTAACACAAAGAAAGCCGAACGCTATACGCTGAAGCTGTGGGCGAACGATATTAAGGAAGCGGCGGTATATCTGAAGAAGGAGCGCGGGATGCTCAGCATATACGAGTATATGGCGGTAACGAATGGGCTTGGCAGCGGGTACTCGCCCATACTTGTGGCGTTCTTCCGCACCATGCCGGGAATGACCGCCGCGATGTACTCCCTGTTCTCGGTCGCCGAGTTCGCGGGGAGAACCATAGGAAGCGCGGTACAGTACAGGGTGAGAATACCCAACAAGAGGAAATTTGGTTTTGTGTTCTTCGTCTATCAGATGTATGAGTCAATGGATATGTGCCTATTGTGGCTGCCATATCCGCTGATGCTCGTCAACAGGGCGCTTTGCGGGTTCTTAGGCAGCAACAGCGCGATCCTTCGCAGTGCCGCCGTACAGCGATATATTCCGGAAAGTCTGAGAGCGAGGATAAACGCTTTTGACGGAATGCTTATGACCGCGGCTTGCAGCGTGTTCGCCCTTTTGGTGGGCGCGATGGGTGAGGTGCTTGACTATCGTCTTTGCGTGACGATATGCGGCGGTCTTGCCATGACAGCGTGCTGGCTCATAATCTGGAGAAACCGAAAGGTAGTTAAGACCATTTATGAAGCTCCCGAGAAGAACACGGAAACGCCCGCTGCGGAGGGTGCGACGGACGCTTAGCATAAGGCAGTTTGACAAAAGGATTGGTTTGTTGAGAAACCGATATGGGAGTTCGGATGAAATGGGAGGGGAGCTTATGATTCCAGCATCTTTCCAAAGTATAGAGCTGCGGTTTTTAGCGCCTGCTCGTGGGCTATGTCAAACTTTGGAAGGCTCTGCTGCGAACACAGAGCGACGCCGCCCATTACATCGCCGCCCGCGATGATGGGTGCTATAAGGTATTGTGAAAATACTTCGGCGGGGTCACGCAAAGAGGTAAGCTCTATGCGCACTCCGTCGCTTGCTTTTGCGACGCGCTTGTTCTCCAGGAGCTTTATGAGCGAAGCGGATATAGCCTTGCCTTGAAGCAGCCGCTTTTGCGGACCTGCCGCGGCTGCTATGGTCTCGACGTCGCAAATGAAGGCGTTGCAGCCGAAGCAGCCGTACAGCGCCTGTGCGTATTCATCGGCGAAGCTGCCCAGCTGCGTTACGGGCGAGTACTTGCGCAAGACTATGCTTCCGTCGTCCATGGTGAACAGCTCCAGCGGGTCGCATTCTCGAATTCTGAGCGTTCTGCGCATCTCCTTAGGTATGACTATCCTGCCAAGCTCGTCGATCCTGCGCACTATGCCCGTTGCTTTCATTGAACATCCTCCGATACCTTTACATATTTACCTCGATAGTATCTGCCCTTTACGCCGCAATATGCATTTTTGGAGCAAAACAAAAGCGGGGCATAAAGGTCCCGCAGTAAATAAACAAGAATAAAACTTTTATCTTAAGACTGTCAGAATCCGTTTTGCCGCAATGGAAAGCAGCCCCTCATCCTTTGCAAAACACAGTCTAACGCAGTCGGTACAAGACGCGCCGAAGGCGGAGCCGGGAACCGCGCCGACGCCCGCGTCAAGCAGTCTCCCGCACAGCCTTGAGCCGTCCTGACCTTTGAATTTCAGCCAAAGATAGAACGCGCCCTCGGGAAGCATGGGGTTAAGCGGAGCAAGCTCAAGGCAGAACATTTGGCGGCGGCGTTCGTAGGCCGCGTACATGGCGTTGACCTCGTCCTTGCAGTCAAGGGCGGCAAGCGCCGCCTCCTGCACGAATTCGGGGAGACAGGTGACGCTGTGCTGATGCAGCTTGAAGCATGAGGAAACTATCTCATCCGAGGCGCAGAGCCAGCCGACGCGAAAGCCTGTCATAGCGGCGAATTTAGAAAAGCCGTTTACGGTCACAACCCTGTCCGCGACGTCCCCATATGAGGCAAGGCTTATATGCTTTCTGCCGTCGTATATGAGCTTTTCGTACACCTCGTCGGCGATTACATACAGACCACGGGACAGCACGACATCGCGTACAGCCTCCGCTTCGTCCGCATTCAGAACCCTGCCCGTAGGGTTGCAGGGGGTGTTTATGATGATAAGCTTGGTTTTCTCGGTGACGAAGGACAGCAGGGCTTCCTTCGTTATGGCGTAGTTTTGCTCATAATCAAGGCGAACAGGGACGGGTACGCCGCCCGCCATCCTTACCATGGCGGAGTAGCTGACCCATGCCGGCTCCAAGATAAGAACCTCATCGCCCTCGTTTATGAGCGTCATTACTGCTTCAAAGATGGCGTACTTGGCTCCGGGGGTAACGAGTATGTTGCCCTCATCGCAGTCAATGCAATTCTTGCTGTTGAGCTTATCGGCTATGGCACGCCTTAGGGGAGTAAGCCCACGCGCAGGAGCGTAGTGCGTTCGGCCCGCGTTCAACGCCGCAACAAGCGCAGCACGAACGGGTTCGGGCGCGTTGAAATCGGGTTCTCCGCCCGACAGGTTGATTATGTCGCTGCCGGTGGAGGTGAGGACGCGAATCCGGTCCATTATATCCATGGCGGGGGACGCTCCAATGTTGTTTGTGCGTCCGGCTATCACAGACGCCTCCAAGTCATGGGCGAGAAAAGCATGACGATGGGGAAGATTTCAAGCCTTCCAAGGAGCATATCGAAGATGAGAACGACCTTGCTCAAGCCGCTGAAGACGTTGTAGTTGCCCAATGGCCCTACGACGTTCAGACCGGGCCCTATGTTGTTCAGGCAGGCGAACACTGCCGAAATGGTTGTCGCGGTATCGAGGTTGTCAAGCGATACGATGACTATGGAAGCCGCGCATATTCCAAGGTAGATTACCAAAAAGCCGTTGACGCTGCTCAGCACATTGTCCCCAATCTTGCGCCCGTCAATTCGAAGGACGGAAACGCTTTGTGGGTGCGACAGCTTCCTTAGGGTGTGCATGGCGGATTTACCGAGTATGAGTAGGCGGGACACCTTGATTCCGCCGCCGGTTGAGCCGGCGCAGGCTCCGATTATCATCAGCGCGATGAGCAGCAGCCGTGAGAACTCAGGCCATTCGGAGAAGTCGGCGGTGGAGAAGCCCGTGGTCGTCATGATGGACGAGACTTGGAAGAAGCTGTATCTAAGCGAGGTGAAGAAGCTGTTGCCGTACAGGGGCAGTATATTGATGGTGATGGCAAGGATGGCGCAGACGAGTATGAGAAAATACAGTCTAAGCTCCTCATTCCTGAACACCGATTTGAAATCGCCCACGAGCGCGCAGTGATATATGGTGAAGTTGACGCCGAACAGCGCCATGAACACTCCGATAACTATCTCAAAGTATACGTTGTTATAGGCGGCGACGGAAAGGTTCATGTTGGAGAATCCGCCCGTACCCGCCGTTCCGAAGGCATGAATGAGGCTGTCGAAGAAGGGCATACCGCCGGCGACAAGGAGAATGATTTCAATCACGGTCAGCACAATGTATATCGCGTACAGTATCCTTGCGGTAAAGCGCATCTTGGGGACGAGCTTGCCGACCACGGGGCCGGGGCTTTCCGCGTGAAGAATGTGCAGACTGTCACCGGAACCCTTGCTTGAAGGTACTATCGCGAGCATGAATACGAGTACGCCCATGCCGCCGACCCAGTGCGTGAAGCTGCGCCAGTACAGCAGGGAGCGGGGGAGAACCTCAACATCGGTGAGTATAGTGGCTCCCGTCGTGGTAAAGCCCGAGGTGGTCTCAAAGAGCGCGTCAACGAAGTTCGGGATGTAACCGGACAGGATAAACGGGAGGCAGCCGAACACGGACATGAATATCCAGCCCAAAGCGACAATGACGAAGCCCTCCTTGGCTCTTATGCTCCTGTCATTGGGCTTGAGCATCACCATGCCCTGACCTACAATCATGAGTACGGCAAAGGCGATAAGGAACGCTACGACGCAGGACATCTCATGCCGATACAGGGCTATGCCGATGGACGGCAGGAGCATCAGCGCCTCAAGCCTTAATATGTAGCCTATGTAGAATACTATTGCGCGGATGTTCATCGTTTACTCCGCAAGGAAGATGTCGTTCAGCTCGGAAAGCACGCTGTCCGCCTTGGTGACGACGACCACGCTGTCACCCTTGCGTATGCAGTCGCTCTCCTTGGGGATGATGACGTCCCCGCCATGCGTGATACAGGATATCAGTATGTTGGGCTTGAGCCTAAGCTTGGCAAGCGGGACGTCCATGTGCTTTGTGCCTTCGCTCGCCTCAAACTCCAGAGCCTCGGCCTTGCCGTCCATGATGCTGTGCATGGTTATCATAGAACCGCCCGCCGACTTGTCCAAGGCCCTCACAAAGCGAAGCACCTCGTTGACGGTGATGTGCTTGGGGGAGACTATGCTTGAAGTATTCCAACCCTGTAGGATGGGGATAAGCTCGGAGCGATCGACACAGGCTACTGACTTTTTAGCGCCCATGCGCCCCGCGTACAGTGAAAGAACGATGTTGTCCTCATCGTAGTCGGTAAGCGCGACATAAGCGTCCACCTTGGAAATGCCCTCGGTGAGCATAAGCTTTTCGTCCTTGTAGTCGCCGCAGATGACTATGGCCTGCGGGATGTTTTCTGATATTTGCTTGCAGCGCTCCAAGTTGTGCGCGACTATCTTGACGTTGACCCTGCTCTCAATAAGCTCCTCGGCAAGGTACTCGGTTACGGGCGAGCTGCCGCAGATCATGACGTTCTTAATCTTGAGAGAGCTTATGTCGAGGTTGCGTATCATCTTCGCCAAATCGCGGGTTGCGGCAGTGACGGAGATTTTATCGCCGCTCTTGAGCACAAAGCCGCCGCGAGGGATGGAGATGATACCCGCACGGTCCACACAGCATACCAAGAGCTTGACCTTGGCAATCTCGTATAGGTGATCCAAGACTATTCCGTCCAGCGCGCTGCCGGGCGTGATGGACAGCTCAACAAGCTCTATACGGCTTCTTGCAAAGGAGTCAAGCTTTAGAAACGAGGGGAATTGAAGTACGCGGAATATGGCGTGAGCCGCGGAACGATCGGGCGAGAAGGTCATGGAAAGACCGAGGTCGTCCTTTAGAAACTGCAGCTGCGCACCATATTCGGGGTTGCGCACTCTGGCGATGGTCTGCTTGCAGCCGAGCTTACGGGCAAGCAGGCAGCTAAGTATATTGATTTCATCCGCGGAGGTTGCGGCAATGAGAAGATCGGCTTCGGAAACGTTCGCAAGCGTCTGAGTTTCCAAGGATGCGCCGTTGCCGTAAACGGTCATAACGTCAAGAAGCTCCTCAGAGCGTTCAAGCACGTCCTCGTTGTTGTCGATGACCGTAACGTCATGCTCTTCGCGAGACAACTGCTCTGCCAGCGCGTAGCCGACCTTGCCGTTGCCGGCGATTACGATTTTCATATAATCTCCTAATTCTTCAGGCTGTGAATGGGAGCAGGTATTCTGCCGCCGCGGCGGATGAACGCCGAAGCCGATTCGGGGTGTACGGCCATAATGGGGGCGCTGCCCAAGAGTCCGCCGTAATCGACGCGCTCACCGACCTTGCCGCCCGGAACAGGCAGTATACGCACGGCGGTGGTCTTGCAGTTGATGACGCCTATGGCGCATTCGTCCGCTATAATGGCGGCGATGGTCTCGTCCGTGGTATCGCCCGGGATGGCTATCATGTCAAGGCCGACCGAACAGACGCAGGTCATGGCCTCCAACTTATCCATGGTTAGTGTACCCGCTTCGGCCGCCGCTATCATGCCCGCGTCCTCACTGACAGGGATGAACGCGCCTGAAAGCCCGCCAACGTGTCCCGACGCCATGACGCCGCCCTTCTTGACTGCGTCGTTGAGCATTGCAAGCGCCGCGGTGGTGCCGTGGGTACCGACGCGCTCAAGCCCCATAAGCTCAAGTATCTCGGCAACGCTGTCGCCCTGAGCGGGGGTGGGGGCAAGTGAGAGATCGACTATGCCAAAGGGAACGTTGAGCCTGCGGCTCGCCTCCTGCGCCACAAGCTGACCCACTCGCGTGATGCGGAAGGCTGTGCGCTTAATGACCTCGGCCACTGTGTCAAAGCTTGCATCGGGATAGCTTTTTAGGGCATGGGCAACGACGCCGGGCCCCGAAACGCCGACGTTGATTACGCATTCGGCTTCACCGACGCCATGGAACGCACCCGCCATGAAGGGGTTGTCCTCAACAGCGTTGGCAAACACCACAAGCTTGCAGCAGGCCGAACCGCCCGTTGAGCGCGTAAGCTCGGCGGAGCGGTTGATGACCTGCCCCATGAGCGCCACGGCGTCCATGTTGATGCCGGACTTGGTGGAGGCTAAGTTGACGGAGGAGCAGACACGTTCGGTGACTGAAAGAGCCTCGGGTATGGACAACAGAAGATTTCTGTCGCCTACGGTCATGCCCTTGTGTACAAGTGCGGAGTAACCGCCCAAGAAATTGACCCCGACCTCCTTTGCGGCGCGGTCGAGGGAAAGACAAATCTGAACGTATTCGTCGCTGTCATGCGAACCGCCGACAAGGGCGATGGGGGTAACGGAAATGCGCTTGTTTACGACGGGAACGCCGTACTCATGCTCTATCGCTTCGCCGGTTTTTACCAAGTCCTTGGCGTAGGTGGTGATCTTGCGATAGATGTTCTCACACAGAACCTTAATGTCGGGGTGCGCGCAGTCGAGCAGGGATATGCCCATGGTGATGGTGCGGATATCCAGATGCTGCGACTCAATCATTTGGACGGTTTGAAGAACGTCCGAGGTGTTGATAATGCTCATAGCTGCCCCTTATACGCGGTACATCGCTTCAAAAATGTCCTCACGCTGTATGCGGATGTTCATCTGACGCTGAGAGCCAAGCTCTGTGAGCTTATTTCGAAGCTCGTCAAAGGCAAACTGACATCTGGAATAATCCACCAGCATGATCATCACGAAGTACTCACCCATAATGGTCTGCGAAATATCGAGTATATTGACATTGCAGGCCGCAAGCAGGGAGCTTAGCGCAGCCATGCTGCCTATGTTGTCGCGTGCGTTCACGGTTATAATGGCTTTCATATATTCCCTCCACAAACATATTATAACGCACTAAGTATAGCCTAAAGCGAAGCCCATTTCAAGCCCTGTACAAAATATAGATAACATCAAATCGCCCTTCACGCAGCAAATAAATATATCTTTCGACACTATACACATTTTTTACGTTTTATGCTATGCTATTGGCAAACATGAAGGAGGTCGGATAATGAAGTATGCAATCATAGGCGGAAGCACAATCGAAGCCTTGACTCTGCCTTACGAGATTTTGCACATTGAAACGCCTTACGGCGACGTGGATGTTGTGGAAGCCTGTGCATTGGACGGCACGCAATTTTGTTTTTTAACCCGCAGCGGCTTTTTTGACAGGAAGGACGCCTGCGACGTGAACTACCGCGCCAACATCTTCGCCCTGAAGGAGTGCGGGGTCACGAACATCATCAGCATTTCCAACGTCGGAACCTGCGATTACAGCCACAAGATAGGCTCGTCCTGCCTGCTGTGCGATTTCATCGATTTTACAAGGGGCAGGCAGAGCAGCTTCCTGCGCGAACACAGGGTGACAAAGCACGCGGGCATGGAAAACGTGTTCGACGACGTCATGAACGACGAGCTTGAGGCGCTCATGGTGCGCGACGATGTACCCTATTCGGGCAGGGTTATCTATGCGGGCGCGAATGGTCCGCGCTTTGAGACTTCCGCCGAGGTGCGTATGCTGAGGATGCTTGGCGCACAGGTTGTGGGTCTCACGATAGTTCCCGAAGCTCCGCTTGCCGCCGAGATAGGCATAGCCTACGCTTCCATCGGCATTATATCCAATTACGCCACCGGCATGGCGGCTGACTTGACCGAGGAGAGCATAGTGGAGGTCGTGGACGCCTACAAGGGACGCGCCTTCCAGATAGCATTGAAGCTCATATGCGCGCACAAATAGCGCAGGATGTATGGAACCCATGGCACGGCTGCCATAAATTCTCCGAGGGCTGTCTAAACTGCTATGTCTATCGCAGGGATACCAAGGTGGGCAGGGACGCCTCAACAGTCACAAAAAACCAGGATTTCGACCTTCCCGTAAAGACCAAGCGCGAGGGTGGGTATAGGATAGAGCCGAACACTCGGCTCTATTCCTGTATGACCTCGGATTTCTTTCTTCCCGACGCGGACGAGTGGCGGCGGGACGCGTGGGATATGATACGCCTAAGGCGCGACGTCGAGTTCTTCATCATCACCAAGCGCATCACCATAGCCCGCGAACGCCTGCCCGAGGATTGGGGGGACGGCTACCCGAACGTCGCGCTTTGCTGTACAATAGAGAACGCGAAGCGGGCGGCGGAGCGTATGCCCGTTTTCATGGACTTTCCCGCAAGGAAGAAGTACATAGCCTGCGAGCCGCTTCTGGAGGCCGTAGATCTTTCGCCTTGGCTGAATGACAGCGTCGTACAGCTTGTGGCAGGCGGGGAGAGCGGCGAAAACGCAAGACTTTGCCGCTATGAATGGATTCTTGAACTTAGGCGGCAATGCATAAACGCGGGGGTGAGCTTCCACTTCAAGCAGACGGGAGCCAACTTCGAAAAGGACGGGCGACTGTACAGGATCCCGAGAAAGCTGCAGCATTCACAGGCTAAGAAGGCCGATATCGATACGAGCGCGGAGGACTGAATATGGAAAGACTTATACAGAGGTTCATGCAGTATGTGCAGATTGACAGCGAGTCGGGTCATGAGGGCAGGTTCTGCGCCTTCTTGGAGGGCGAGCTTGACAGGCTGAAGCTTGCGTACCACAGGGACAATGCGGGAGCCGCGATAGGCTCAGACGGATACAACATCTACTCCAAGCTGGAGGGCGAGGGCGAACCCCTGCTCATTTGCTGTCATATGGACACGGTTGCCCCGGGCGTCGGCGTTAAACCGCAAATAGTGGGCGAGTACATACGCTCCGATGGAGAAACCGTCTTGGGCGCGGATGACAAATCCGCCATTGCCATCACCATGGAGCTTGTCGAGAGTCTGACAGAGAGCGGCATACGGCACAGACCCATTGAGCTGCTGTTCACCATATCCGAGGAACCCGGGCTGCTGGGCGCGGCTCAAGCCGACTTTGGCGTCTTTGCCGCCAAGGAGGGCATAATCATGGACAGCTTTGAGTACGGCTCCATAATCAACCACGCGCCCGCGCACATACGCCTAAGGTACAGCGTGTTTGGCAAGGCGGCGCACGCGGGCTTTGCGCCCGAGCAGGGCAGGCACGCCATAAAGACGGCGGCAAGGGCGATAGACAACATTCCCTGCGGCAGGGTTGACGCAGATACCGTGGTGAATGTCGGCAGCTTCACAGCAAACGGCGTGACCAATGTCATTCCCGCAAACGCCGTATTCGAGATGGAGGTTCGCTCCTTCTCACGCGGCTTGCTTGAGGAGCGCGTTCGTGACGCCACAGAACAGCTTCGCCTTGCCTGCGAAGCCTTTGGGACGAGCTTCGGGGTCGAGGTCACGAACGATTCCGACGGGCTTTATGTCCCCGCGGACAGCGACTTCTATAAAAGGCTCTCGGCTCTGTACGAAAAGCTTGGGAAGAGGGTCGTTCCCGCAAGGACTTACAGCGGCTCGGACGGCACATGGCTCTTCAAAAACGGCATAAACGTGCTAAATATAAGTACGGGTATGCACAACGCGCACGACGTCAGCGAGGAGCTTAGCATACCGCAGTTTCTCCTAACATACAAGCTGATGCTTATGCTGTGTACGGGTGCGGATATATAGCTTTGCATACAGCCGAGCTATGCCGCAAGGTAAGAGCTTATGAGCCTTTGCAGCAGCTCCCAAAGACTTTTACCGGGTATCTCGACCTCAGGGTACAGCTCTATCACGGCGTAGGGAGAGCCGTCGGAGTTGTAGTAGCATATCCTTCCTACCGCCACATCGGTATACAGCGGAGCTGACAGCTCATGGGGCAGCTCTATGCTGCGCTCACCCGAAACCTGACCCTTTTCAAGCAGCATGACCTCGGTGTCGTGCGTCACCACGTTTACCGACTTTGCCGTGCCGCGCTTGACGGGCACGTTTTCGGCTACGATCTCACCCGCCTGTGAAAGGGATACAAGGTCGAAGTTGGCGAAAGCATAATCGAACATCTTTGAAGCGAGGGCGAAACGCTCCTCGCTGTTTTTACACCCAATTACGCAGCAGACATAGCTTGTATCGCCGCGCTTCGCCGCGAACACTCCGCAGTAGCCATCGTCCCGAGACGAGCCTGTGAGCAGCCCGACACAGCCCGAATAGTCGCGTATCATGCGGTTTGCGTTGACAAGCTCGGTGTTTCTGCCGTCGGGGTGGTTCACATTGTCCATATACACAGACGCCCATTTTATGAAGGTCGGGCTGTCCATGGCGCGTTCCGAGAGCGTCAGCAGCTCAAAGCAGGAGAGAGTAAGCCCAGTTCCCACGCAGTCGGCAAGCTGAATTTCAAGTCCAAGCTGCTCGCATATTACCGAGACATTCCCCACGAAAACGTCCTCCGAGCCGAAGCCGCCCTCCGCGAGGGCGCATATCGCGTCTCCCGCCGATATCATGACGGCAGCCTTAATAAGCTCGGCGGCGGATATCTGCTCGCCCTTCTCAAGGAAGGCGGTGGGGCCTGATATACCCGCGGCGCGATTGGAGACGCTTATTACGGCGTCCTCCTTCAATATTCCGTCGTCAAAGGCAAGGCAAAGCGTCAAGATGGCGGGGAGCCTTGAAAGACCCGCAATGGGATAGCTTGTTTCAAGGTTCAGCTCGGCTATGACGGAGCCGTTTACGGCCTTGACAGCGGCGGCCTTTGCGCCCGAAGGCTCGTACGCTGCCGACGCGTAGCCCTGCGGCAGGGCGAGGAACAATAGTGACAGGGCAAGGGCGACAATCTTCATCATGGGTGAACCTCCGAATCTCACGGTACTTATCAAAATGTATGCGTGTTTGGAGCGCGAAATGTGAAAATGCGGAAACATCCTCTATACAAAGCTTGTATTGGGCGAGGTTCAAGGTATAATATAGAAAAGCAGAGGTGTGTATATGAGGATTTATCATGATTCACGCGATATTCGTTATCGGTCGCCGCAGGGGGCCGCGCCGGTGGGAAGCGAAGTCGCATTGACCGTTGAGTGTGAAGGCGACTTTCTTGCCTTCATTTCCATAGAGGACGCGTCGGGGCGCAGACTGCTCCCGATGGATGTTTCGGGCAGCGCGGCAAAATACAACCTGCATGTGCAGGACTTGCCCGGAGTGATCTTTTACAGCTTTCTCATCTGCAAGGATGGGGTCTGGAAATGGTGCGGCGCCGACAGTGGTAAGGGCAAGATCACCGAAACCGAGGGTGAGCGCTACCGCATAGTCGCTTACTTGGGCGATTTTGCTACTCCCAAGGCTTGGTGCGAGGGCGTGTGCTATCAGATATTTCCGGATCGCTTCTATCGCGCTATGGACGATGATGAGTTCTTGCGCAGGCTTGAAGCCGCCCGCATGAAGGGCAGGCGTGTCAGGGCACACCTTGACCGGAGCGAGGAGCCGTTCATAACGCCTGAGGAGGGCAGGGACTTCTATGCCCCCAACGATTACTACGGCGGCGACCTTGAGGGCATACGCCAAAAGCTTAGCTATCTTGCCGAGCTTGGGGTGAGCTATATCTACCTGAACCCGATATTTGAGGCGGACAGCAACCATCGCTACAACACCGCCGATTACGATAACATAGACCCGATACTTGGCGGTAACGAGGACTTTGTTAGGCTTGCGGCGGAAGCTAAAGCTTTGGGCATAGCGATAATTACCGACGGAGTATTCTCCCACACGGGCAGCGACAGCGTGTATTTTGACAAGCTCGACACCTACGGCGGCGGCGCGTGCGACAGTAAAAGCTCCAAGTATTACCCTTGGTATCGCTTTATGAGCTGGCCCGACAGGTACGACTGCTGGTGGGGCTTCGACACCCTCCCGAATGTCAACGAGCTTGAGCCGAGCTATGATGAATTTATCTGTGGAGAAAACGGCATACTGACCAAGTGGATGCGCATGGGCGGCAGCGGCTGGAGGCTTGATGTGGCGGACGAGCTGCCAGATGAGTTTATAAGGCATATCCGCAGGCGCATAAAGGCGGAGGACCCAAACGCCCTTCTGATGGGCGAGGTTTGGGAGGACTGCTCGGACAAGTTCGACGCGGACGGCAGACGCGCCTATGTCAACGGCGATTCCTTGGACTGTGCCATGAACTACCCGTTCAGAGAGGGAGTGCTGAGCTTCCTTACGGGAAAGAGCGACGCGTACGACCTGAATGACAGCTTCCAACGCCTGCGCGAACGCTACCCCAAGCCCTTCTTTGAGGCGAGCCTAAACCTCATGTCCTCGCATGACGAGGTACGCATGGCGTCCGCGCTCATGGGCGCACCCGACAGACACACGGACAGAGCTTTGCAGCTTGCGTTCAAGCCGTCCGCAGAGCTTGTTGAGTTGGGAAAGCGAAGGTTCATACTTGCGACGGCGATACAGATGCTCTATGTCGGCGTACCCTGCGTGTACTACGGCGACGAAGCGGGCATGACGGGCGGGGGAGACCCCTTCAACCGCCGCTTCTACCCTTGGGGCGACGAGGATAAGGACTGTCTTTCGAAGGTGAAGGAGCTTATCGCCATACGAAACGGCAGCGAAGCCGTAAGGCGCGGTCATATGCGCATGGGCGCGTTGAACAGCGAGGTGTTCTGCGTCATTCGCTACCTTGAAAGGGAGACTGTAATCCTGCTCGTGTCAAGAAGCCGCGAGCCGCAGAGGGTCATACTGTTTCCCGCCCTGCTCTATGAGGGCGCGGACGGAAGCGTTCCTGTTGAGTTCTCAGGAAGCTATCGCGTTGGGGACGGTAAGGTTGTGGTTGACGCCGCGCTTGAGACGACGCTGCCGCCGCTGTCCTACTCCGTGTACATACGGGAGGCCTAAATGTTTCCAAGGTTTAAGCTTGATGAGCTTAATAAGACCATATTAGCGTCAACGGCGATACTGTTTATAGCGTCGCTTATGGTGGGCGCGTTCGAATCGGCCTACACCGCGGCAATGGTCTTGCGCATATGCTGTGGAGTGCTGATGATACTGTTTATCATACGCATAGCGGCGTTTTCGCCGGAGCTGCGTTATCGTCAGAATCAGCGGTATCTGACCGCGATAACGGCGGTACGGGAGTTGTTCAGAGGCGGAAGGAAACGCGCAAGGGATAAGGCTAAGGAAGCGCAGGACAAATGGAAGGAGCAGCAGGAGTATAGGTACTTCGTTTGCCCCCAATGCGAGCAGAAGCTCAGGGTGCCAAAGGGAAAGGGTAAAATCAAGATAACCTGCACGCGATGCAAGCATCAATTCATCGTAAAATCGTAGTTGCAAAACTGCGTGACACAGGGTATAATAGCCCAAGATTAATTAAAGGAGTACAACAATGACTATCACCAAGGACATGACGATACAGAAGATTATCACCACCGACATGGAGCTTGCCGACCTGCTTATTGACGCGGGTATGCATTGCTTGGGCTGTGCGATGGCACACAGCGAGAATCTTGAGCAGGCCTGCGCCGTTCATGGCATAGACTGCGACGCGCTTGTTGCCGCTTTGAACGCTCACCTTGAAGCAAAGGGCGAGTAAGCCGAACAACAGAACATATTAAAGAAGCGGCAGGATAACTCCCGCCGCTTTTTGTATGCCTGCTATTGTAAATAAAGCTGCCGATTCCGCTCCGCAAAGCCTGCGATTAGCCCGTAAAGGGGTCGCTGGCGTAAGGCACGTTCGTGGGCGCGGGCGTGACCACGGGGGTGTTGGGGTCATCGGTGCTGTCAGGGTTGTTCGTGGCGTAGGGGTCTATAATGTTGTCGGGCGACGCCGACGGGCTTACGCCCGGGATAACCTCGCCCACGGGCGTTTCAACCAAAACGTAGTCATAGGAGTACTGCGACACGGTAACGCCGTTCCTGCTGTATAAATATACGGTAACGGTCGAGCTGCCCGCGCTCTTATAGGAGGCGGCCGCGCTCATAATGGCGTCCCAGTAGGTGGACAGCCTGCGGAACTTCATGTCAAGCTCGGCAGGCGGCCCCACAAGCAGGGTATAGCCGCTCTCGGTGAGCATTATTATGTTCATGGCCTCGCCAACGTCAATCTCAACTATCCTATTTGAGGTTTTCTTGTCTATACCGTATTCGTTGATTTTCTCAAGCACATCCAAAAGACCCTGTACCTGCTCGTCGTTGACGTCACCTATACGCGAAAGCACCTCGGCTCGCGTAAGGCTCAACCCGCGAACAAGCGGCAAATCCTCATAATCGGTGGCGGAGGATTCGAGTATAATGCCGTCATAGTCAATGATGGCGATAAACTCGCTCTTTGGCCCCCACATGACGGCGGCGACACGCTTACGTTCAACTATGGTAATCTGAATGCGGTTTGGGAATACATACTCCACGCTCGCGTTCAGATAGGGGTCTTGTTCGATGAGGGTCTTAGCCTCGGCAAGGTCTTGGAACAGCATGTGCCTGCCGATTGTCAAGCCCGATTTTTCAATAACCTCCTCGGCGGTGGTGCGCGTCAGCGTGCCTGAAACATCCACGCCCTTGAGCAAAAAGACGAAGTAGAGGAAGGCGCACAGTATGGCAATGAGAACGAGAAGCACAGCCATGACAGCGAGACGCTTTTTGGTGCGCACCCTGCGTTCGGCTCTGCGCTGCTTTTCCTCCAAATCACGCTGCTTTTGCCGCTGATCCTCACGAAGCTTGGCACGCTTTTGCGCCTCATCAAGCTCGCGCTGAGCCGTGGTCTGATGCGTCACAACCTTGGAGATGTCGCGCTTTACATTCTTGCGCTTGCCGTATTCGTCTGTCTTGCCCCTGCCGAAACGCTTCTTTTTGCCGCGTTTGCCGCGCTCGGCGGCGCGTCTGCCATATCTGTCAAAGCTGAATTCGGTCTCCCTGACCTCGTCGTCAAAGAGACGCTCGGAGGACTTGGGGCTTGCTGC
>DAOPJM010000014.1:0-24657 GCA_035399665.1 Clostridia bacterium | reverse complement strand
GCCGCGTCCTCGTCGTCAAAGAGACGCTCTTGAGAGCCTTGCCGCTTGGAATTGTTTACAAAATCGTCCTCGCTGTACGCAAGGTCGGTGGGCTGCTGTGTGCTTTGGACGTCAGCAGGCTCATCACGCTGTGAGCGGACTTGCTCCGCTGTTTCGTCGCGAGGCTTGCGTTTGTCGCTCTGCCGCGCTTCGTCCTGCCGCGCATTCTCACGGGGCTTCAATTCCTTTGTGGGCTTGTCCAAACGCCTTCCGTAGCGGTCGAAACGATAGCCCGAGTCCGAAACCTCCTTTTCAAGGTTCGAACCCGTGCTTTTTACGCTGTCGCCTGACCGCTTCCCGTTTGAGTACAGCTCTGTGTCAAGCTCGTCGTCCTCGGCAAAGAGGTCTATGCCCCGCTCTGAACCGCGTTTTCTGTCTTTGTCGGTCCGCTTCAAATCAGTTATCCTTTCGTTCAATCGATGCGCCCAAGGAGTTCAATTGCTCCTCTAACGCCTCATATCCTCTGTCAATTATTTCCGCCTGCTCCACGACGGTAACGCCCTCCGCCCTAAGCCCCGCAAGCACCAAAGCCGCACCCCCGCGTAAATCGCGTGCCGTGACCTTCGCGCCAAAGAGCTTATCAACGCCGCGAATGACCGCCGTCCTGCCGTAGATTACGTTCTTGCCGCCCATTATGCGCAGCTCCTGCGCGTGCTTAAAGCGGTTTTCAAAGACGTTTTCCACGATTACACTTGTGCCGTCCGCGACCTGACAGAGCGAGAAGAACTGCGCCTGCATATCGGTAGGTAAGCCGGGGTAGGGCAGGGTGTCCATGCGCTCAAGCTCCTTAGGTCTTTCGGGGGCGATGAGTGCGATGCTATCCGGCTCTGAGCTGACCTTGCAGCCGGTTGCCACTAACTTGTCAACCACCGCCGAGAGCATATCGGGAGAAATTCCAGTGACGCGCACATTTCCGCCGCTTATCGCGCCCGCCGTGAGCAGCGTTCCCGCCGCGATTCGGTCGGGCATTATCCTATACTCCAGCTCATGCGGCGTACCCCCGCCCCGAATAACAACGGTCGAGGTTCCCGCGCCGTTCACGTGATAGCCCGCCGCGTTCAGAAAGTCCTGAAGCGCCACTATCTCAGGCTCCCTCGCGGCGTTCTGCACCACGGTTTCCCCGTGCGCGCTGCAAGCCGCAAGCATGACATTCTCGGTCGCGCCTACACTTGGATAGTCAAGCTGCACCACGGCGCCCTTTAGGCGCCCGCCCTTTATGCGTATCCTGCCGCCGTCCTCATGAATCTCCGCGCCGAGCCGCTTTAGGCCCTGTAAGTGCAGATCTATGGGTCGGTTGCCGATCTCACAGCCTCCAGGGTAGGTGGCGACAGCTTCCTTTAGGCGTCCCAAGACAGAGCCTAAAAGAAAGATGGATGAGCGCATCTCCTTACTCAGACGTTCGGGAAGAACGCAGGTTGTGAGCCTTGAAGAATCGATGGTGAGCGCGTCGCCGTCCTGCTGTATAACACAGCCGAGCTGACACAGTATTGCCGTCATATTGGCGACGTCGGAAAGCCTTGGGACGTTCGTCAGCCTGACTGTCCGCCCGCAAAGCAGGGAAGCGGCCAGTATGGGAAGCGCCGCGTTCTTGGATCCTTGCGCACAAATCTCGCCCTCAAGCTTCGTTCCGCCCCGCACGATGAGTATCGACATAAACCCTCCTCAAACACGCATACATCATCATATGCCGTTCGAGGTAAAAAAGTGTACTATGCCGGCATCACAGCGGGGTCGATCTCACGGGAGATATTCAGGAGTATGCCCATCGCGCTGCAGAAGACCAGCAGCGATGTGCCTCCCGCAGAGACAAGCGGAAGCGTCTGTCCGGTAGTCGGCAAAAGCCCCGTAACAACGCCGATATTGATGAAGGCCTGCAAACCGAAGGTTATCGAAATACCAGCCGCAAGCAGACTTCCGAAACGACTGCGGCAGCGCAGTGCAACGCGCATTCCGCGATACACAACGAAGGCGTACAGCAGGATTAAGGTAACGCCGCCGATAAGCCCAAGCTCCTCGCAGATGATAGCGTAGATGAAGTCCGACTCACCGTAGACCATGTACAGCAGCTTTTGATAGCTGTTGTTCAAGCCTTTGCCAAAGATACCGCCGGAGCCTATCGCGTAGAAGGACTGTATGAGCTGATAGCCGCTGCCCAAGGGGTCCTGCTCAGGGTTACGGAAGGTAAGCATTCTGTCCATCCTGTAATCTGCGGCCTGCACAAGGACGACGAAAGCTATGATGGCAAGGACGCCTATGACGACAAGATACTTGATGTCAACGCCCCCAAGGAACATCAGGATAACGCCGGACATTCCGATGATAACCGCCATGGACATGTTGGGCTGCAGGATAACGAGTCCGCACAGCACACCGATGATGCCGAGCAGCACAAGACAGCATTTGAGCGATTTCATCTCACGTTGGTGCTTGGCCATGTAGGAGCACATGAAAAACATCATTCCGAACTTGGCCATCTCCGCGGGCTGCAGCGAGATGCCGCCAACCTCAAGCCAGCGTTTGCCCTCGTTCTTGACCTGACCGAACAGCAGCACCGCTACGAGCAGGAAGATTGATACCGCAATAAACACCCAGTCCAGCTTAGATATGACGCGGAAATTCATCCGAGACAGCAGCAGCATTGCGACATAGCCCAAGGCCATGAATCCCGCCTGACGCTTCAGGTAGTAGAAGCCGTCGTTTTGGGTATGCGCGGCGTAGTAGTAGCTTGCGGAAAAGACCATGACAAGACCTATGGCGCATAACACGGTTATCGATAAAAGCAGCAGAAAGTCAATACGCCCGCGCTGCTTAAACTGCAGCTTGGGCAGGGAGAATTTCTTCTTCTTTGTTGCCGTTACGCTTTCCATCAGTCCTTATACTCCCTTGCAATCTTGGCGAAGATCTCTCCGCGCTGCTCAAAGTTTTGGAACATTCCCCAGCTTGCGCAGGCGGGGGACAAAAGCACGGTTTCGCCCGATTTCGCAAGCGATTTTGCCGTGTCCATGGCTTCCCTGAAGCTCTCGGTCATGTGGCAGACGTCCCCATAACCGAAGCGGCGAGCCGTCTCAAGGAGCTGGTTCTTTGTAGCGCCCAAGAGGACGCAGGCCTTGATGTTGGGCGTAAAGCCCTTGAACAGCTCATCGAAGGAAACATGCTTGTCATATCCGCCGAGTATCAGAACCGTGGGCTTGGTCATGGTCTGAATGGCCCTTATGGTGGAATCGACGTTCGTACCCTTAGAGTCGTTGATGTAGTCCACACCGCCTCGGGTGCAGATGTATTCTATGCGATGCTCGACGCCGCCAAACTCGCGCAAAACCTTGGCGATGACCTCGGGAGCTATGCCGCGAGCCATCGCGCAGAGGGCGCAAAGCATGGCGTTCTCAAGGTTGTGCGCTCCGGGTATACGAATCTCTGAAGCCTTAATCAGAACTCCGCGCCGACCATCCAAATCGTAGACGACGTCACCCTTTTCGTCAAGGTACATCCCACGGGGCGGGACGGACTTCCTGGAAAAGTACAGAGCCTTGGCGGGCGTGAGCTTGTGGAAGTCACGTACTATCGGGTCGTCGTAGTTTAGGACAGCAAAGTCGTCCGCCGTCTGATTCTTCAAAATCATGGCTTTGCAGGCGATGTAACGTTCCATGCTGCCAAAGTGGTCAAGGTGGTCGGGGGTGATGTTGCAAACACCCGCGATATGCGCGTGGAAATCCACGTTGCCTTCAAGCTGAAGCGCGGCGGTCTCCGCCACTATCACATCACCCGAACGGGTGTCAAGGGCGTGCTCGCATATTGCGACGCCGATGTTGCCCAGCACGAAGGTGTGGAAGCCCGCGGCCTTAAAAATCTCGCCCGTGAGCGCCGTACAGGTGGTTTTCCCGTTCGTGCCGGTAATGCAGACGAATTCCGCGTGGGAATAGCGATACCCAAGCTCAATCTCGGAAATGACCTCTATGCCCATGCTTTGGGCCTTGACTATGAAGGGCTTGGTCATGGGAATGACGGGGCTTGGGATGATGAGGTCAACGCCGTCAAGCAGAGCCTCGGGCTCCTCACCCAAACGCCATTCGCAGTCTGTACCGTCCAACGCATCCTTCAGACCCGCGATTTCGGGCTTCATGTCGTTGACTATGACCTTATAGCCCTCTTTGTATAGGAGCTTGGCGGCGGCTATGCCGCTCTTTGCCATACCCACTATGAGTGCAGTTTTCATAACTTAGCCTTTCATATGGCCAGCAGCAGCACTGACAGAGCGCAAAGCAGAGCCGTGACTACGCTGTAAGCCGTTACTATTCTTGTTTCCTTTATGCCCATGAGTTCAAAATGATGATGAATCGGAGCCATTTTGAACACACGCTTTTTGTTGCGCAGCTTGTAAGAGCCGACTTGGATGATAACGGAGAGCGATGAGCCGACGTAGCAGAAGCCCATTATGGGCAGCAGCAGCGAAAGCCTTGACAGCATGGCGACCATAGCCACGGCGGAGCCTAAGAGGAAGGAGCCGGTGTCGCCCATGAACACCTTCGCGGGGTAACTGTTGTGCAGCAGAAAGCCCATGCAGGAGCCTATCACCGCGCCGATGAAGGCGACAAGACCCGTATACTGCAAGCCTGAGCTGAATACAGAGCCTTGCGGTATGTTGACCATCACGATGACGGCGAAGCCCATGCCAAGCATGAATATACTCGTGACCGAACCCGCAAGTCCGTCCAGACCATCGGTCAGGTTGACCGAGTTGACGGCGGCGATGATGATGAACATCGCAAAGGGGATGAAGAAGATACCCAAATCCCATTCGCCGCCCGATATGGGCAGATACAGCTTGGTACCGACGACGGACTTAATCCAGAACGCCGCGGCTATGGCGAAGCCGAATTGGAGTATTATCTTCTGATAGGCGCGAAGTCCCAACGAACGCTTGAGCTTAATCTTGATGAAATCATCGAGGAAGCCTATCAGCGTGTAGGCGAGCGACACGACAAGCGCGGGTACCGCCATCAGGTAGTCGCCTCCGGAAAACAGCAGCGTGGCCGCCAAGACCGAGCCTATCATCATAATACCGCCCATGGTGGGCGTACCCTCCTTGGCAAGATGCGACTGCGGCCCGTCCGAGCGCACATGCTGCCCGAACTTGAGCCTTTTTAGCATAGGCAACAGCAGTATGCCTATGAGCCATGACAGCCCGCAGCCCACCATTATGGCAAGCGTGAAATTCCGTATCATTTGCATAGTATTATCCTCCCCCAAAGAAGATCGCCCGAGGGCTAAACCTTCGCCTCGCCTTGAGGCTTAATTTCTCCCAGCAGCTCCCTTACGACCTCGCGGTCGTCAAAATGCGTATGCACGCCGTTAATCTCCTGATAATCCTCATGACCCTTACCCGCGACAACGATGATATCTCCGCTTTCGGCGTGTTCAAGGGCATAGGCTATGCCCTGACGCCTGTCTGTTATGCACACATAGGGCGTGCCGGTCGCCTTAACTCCCGGCTCTATCTCGTCCACTATCGACTGAGGATCCTCGGTGCGAGGATTGTCGCTTGTCACCACTACAAAGTCGGAATGCTCCCCGCCTATCCTACCCATGATGGGACGCTTGGTTCTGTCCCTGTCGCCGCCGCAGCCGAACACGCTTATGATGCGGTTCGTCCTAAAGCCTTCGCAGGTCTTGAGTACGTTCATGAGCGCGTCGGGCGTGTGGGCGTAGTCCACATACACGGAGAAGGGATGACTGCCCGTGTTCACACGCTCCAATCTGCCCGATACGCCCGAAAGCTGACACAGCCCCGCGGCGATGTCGGGAAGCTCCAGCCCCGCCGCCATACACAGAGCGGCGGCGGACATGGCGTTGTAGACCGAGAACAGACCTGAGATATGAAGGCTTATCCTTGCGCTGCCCTTGGGTGTGTACAGGGTGAAGGACGCGCCTTCGGGCCGTATAACTATCTCGTCGGCCCTAAAGTCGGCGTTCTGATACAGGCTCATGCTCTGCACGGGGCAGGTCAGACCCGCCGCCATGCGCTCGGCGTAGGGGTCATCCATGTTGATTATGGCAAGATCACTTACACCGAACAGACGCTTCTTGGCTTCAAGGTAGTTGTCAAAGGTCTTGTGATAGTCAAGGTGATCCTGCGTGAGATTGGTAAACAGCCCCGCCTTAAAGCGTATTCCCGCGACACGCTCCTGAACAAGGGCGTGGCTTGATACCTCCATTACAACAAGGGTCGCGCCGCTGTCGCGCATCCTCCTGAGCAGGGCGTACAGATCGACGGACTCCGGGGTTGTTCTGCCCGTCTCGAACACAGTATTGCCGACGGCGTTATGTATGGTGCCGACAAGCCCCCCGGTAAGTCCGGCGTGTTCCGCGACGGACTTGACCATGTAGGTCGTGCTTGTCTTGCCGTTAGTGCCTGTGACGGCGAGCATGGTCATCTCGCGTTCGGGGTGTTTATAGAACGCCGCCGCCGCCAAAGCCGCGGCCTTACGCGAGTCACGGCAGACAAGCTGAGGCACGTCAAGCGGAAGCCTTTGCTGCACTATGAGAGCGACTGCGCCGCTTTGAACGGCTTTCTCGGCGAACCTGTGTCCGTCGGACACAAGCCCGACAAGACAGCAGAACAGACTACCTGGCTTTACCCGCCTTGAATCGTATTCTACGGAGAGAATCTCGGCGTCGCCGCCCGTTTGTTCTCCCTCAATCTGTGCCGCTATATCGGAAAAGAGCATAGTTATCCCAATGATCCTCCTAATCCGCAGGTGTAAAGGTGAATCCCACCTCCACCGTAGTTCCCTCAGGGAGCTGAGTGCCCGCCGAGTATTGAGTGTAGGTAACAACGCCGTAGCTTTGGCTGCGGTCGTAGACCATGACAAGCCCCGCCTTTTGCAGGGCGTCAAAAGCACGCATTCGCGTCATACCCGCGATATCGGGCATCTCGACGTAGGCTATCTCCTCATCCTCGGCGCGGAATGTCGTCCAAGGCGTGTACAGAATGACGATACTGCCATTGACCACAACTGTATTGACCGCGGGGGCCTGCCTTACAACGGTCGCCTGAAGCTCATCCTCCATGTATAAACAGGTCAGCCCCTTGCTCTTGCAAAGCGCGACGGCGGCTTCAACGGTCATGTTGGAGCAGTCGGGGACGATAACGGCCTCGTTGTCGCGGTTGGGAGCCGTGCCGGAGTAGGTGAGTACATCGCTCAGTACCTGCTGTACAAAGGGCGCGGCAACCGTGCTTCCGTAGACCACGGGGACCTGAGGCTCGTCAACGATGATAAGGCAGAGATACTGCGGATTGTCGGCGGGTGCAAAGCCCACGAAGGACGCGATGAGCTTAGTAGAAGATACCGTGCCGTCGTCCTCATACTTCTGGGAGGTACCCGTCTTTCCGCCTACCGAATAGCCGTAGACCTGCGCGTTTCTGCCGCTGCCGTTGTCCACGACAGAGGTGAGTATGGAGCGCACCAAGGTAGAGGTGTCGTCTGAAATGACCCTGCGAATGACCGTGCGTTCGCCCTCAAGCAGTACCGTGCCGTCGGAGCCGACTATGCTGTCAATGACATAGGGCTGCAATAGCTCGCCGCCGTTGATGGTGGCGGAAACCGCCATTGCAAGCTGTAAGGCTGTGCAGGATATGCTTTGCCCGAAACCGATTCGGGCAAGGTCGCCGTCCTTGATATACTTGATATGGGTGACGCTGCCGGAGGTCTCGCCTGTAAGCCCGGTGGAGGTGGGTGTACCGAAGCCGAAAGCGTATATGTAGCGATAGAAGGCTTCCGCACCAACGTTCAGCGCCATCGACATGAAGGCGCAGTTGCAGCTGTTTTCGGTGGCCTGTGTAAGGGTCTGAGTTCCGTGACCGGAGGATTTCCAACAATGTATATCGCTGCCCATAACGGTAAGATCGCCGTCGCAGCTGAAGGTTGAATTCTCGTTGACCGTGCCTGAATCGAGAGCGGAAGCGAGCGTCACAACCTTGAAGATGGAGCCCGGCTCATAGGTGTCGGTGACGGGGCGCAGCTTCGCAAGCTCCAGCAGCAGCGCAGCGTCGCTTCTGGGCGGGTTGGCTGGGTCGAAGGTCGGATAGCTTCCCATCGCGTAGATTTCACCGGTCTTAGGGTTGATGAGCAGCCCTTGCGCGGTCTTGGCGTTGTTCACGGTACAGGCCTCCTCAAGGGCGTTTTCCAATATTGCCTGCATGGTGGTGTCCGTGGTCGTGGTAACGACAGCTCCGTTCACGGGATCGACATACTGCTCATCGCTGCCGACTATGGTGTTGCCGTCGCGGTCGGTCTCGGTCACTTGGTAACCGTCTGTACCCGAAAGATAGCTGTTGTAGGTCAGCTCAAGACCCGACTGGCCGTCGCCGTCGGTATTGGTAAAGCCCAAAAGCTGGGCGAAAAGGGTTCCGTTGGGGTAGTTTCGCTTTACATCGGAAGTGTATGAAAGCTCGCTTGAGAACTGCTGTGCCGAGAGCTGTACAATGACCTCCTGCTCGACCTGATCCTTTATCTTGACTTGCGACTTGAGATTACCGTTGGAATCGGTCTTTTGCAGCTTGGCAAGCGTGGCGTCGTAGTCAAGATCCAAGAGCGCGGACAGTATGTTCGCCGTGCGCTCAAGGTCGTCCTTGCCTATCTTTTGAAGGTTCGCGCTTACCTGATACGTGGTGTAGCTTGAGGCCAAAAGGTTGCCGTTGCGGTCGTAAATGTCACCGCGCTCAGCCTCTATGGAGACGCTGCGCGTCCATTGCTTGAGAGCTTTCTCGGCGTAGTCCTCGCCTCTGAAGATGACGAAATAGGTCAGATTCGCTATAAGCGCGGCAAAAAGAGCCATCATCACCACGGAAGCAATCATTAGCTTGCTCCTGGCGGGGGACAGGCGCTTACGCTTCTTTTTCTGTGTATCCTTTCGTGCCAAATCCGTCTCCTTTACTGAATCGGTGGTAACCGCGCAGGTCTCGAGCGAAAGCTCCGCTGTTTCCCCGCGGTAGGCTTATGTTATTCATCGACCTCTATCCAAAGCCTTGTGCGTCCCGACTCAATGTTCGTCTCGTTGATGGAGTTGTAGTCGTCGTACTGGCTCTGCTGCTTCTTCAGCAGGGAGATATCCTCCTTGGTTGAGTCGATATCCTCTTGAATGTCGTTGATGGAGGAATAGATGTCGGTCAGCTCCACATTGCCCCAAAGCGCAAGCAGGGCCGTTCCCGCCATCAGAAAGACGCTGAGTATAATAAGCAGGCGGCTCATGAACTCCGAACGCGAATGCTCACGCTCCACGGGCTTGACTACCGTCTGCTTACCCGTGGGTTGAGGGCGCACCAAAGGAAGCTGCTGGTCGTCAAAGTCCACATTGACGATGGGTTCAGCCTTGCCCGGGTTATAGATGCGCGTCTGTCTGTCGTCGCCGCGCTTGTGCTTACTTCGGTCGAACTGTATATCCATGAATAAGTTCCTTTCCGACGTCACGGAGCCGTGGCAGTTTTCCTCAAAGCTTCTCTATGGCTCTGAGCTTGGCGGGGGAGGAGCGCGGGTTATTTAGCTGCTCGTCCTCGTCCGCCGTTATCGGGTGCCTTGTCAGTATCTTGGCGGTGGGCTTTTTGCCGCACACGCACACGGGCAGGTCCTTGGGGCAGGTGCAGGGCTGCTCAAAGGTCTTGAAGCAGTTCTTGACTATCCTGTCCTCCAAAGAATGGAAGGTGAGTATCACCAAGCGCCCGGCGGGGTTTAGAAGCTCCTCGGCGCTGTTGACAGCCGCCTTAAGGCCGTCCAATTCGCCGTTGACCTCTATGCGTATAGCCTGAAAGCACCGTCTTGCGGGATGCTGAGGCTCGTTGCGAAACTTCGCGGGTATAGCGCCGGCCACAAGCTGCGCAAGCTCCGTAGTAGTCTCAATGGGCTTTTCTGCCCTGCGCCGCGCTATGGTCTGGGCTATCCTTGACGAGAAGCGCTCCTCGCCGTATTCGAAGAAAATGCGTCTAAGCTCCGCCTCGGGGTAACGGTTCACGACGTCATAGGCGCTGAGCTTTGCGTCCTTGTCCATGCGCATATCCAGCGGCGCCGTGTAACGGTAGGAGAAGCCGCGCTCGGGACAGTCAAGCTGATGCGAGGACACGCCTAAGTCCAAGAGTATTCCGTCCACCCCATATATATCGTATTGCGAAAGCAGCGCCTTCATGTCAAAGAAATTACCGCGAACCGCCGCGAAAGCGGCGCTAAAGCGCATAAGCCTTGCGGTGGAGTTGGCGATAGCGTCGCCGTCACGGTCTATGCCGTACAGCCTTGCGCCCTCGGGCAAACGCTCCAGAATCGCCTCGGAGTGACCGCCGCCGCCCAAGGTTCCGTCAACGAACACGCCGCCGCGCTCAGGAGCAAGCAGATCCACGACCTGTTTTGCCATGATGGGCACATGGTATTCGCAAAGCATCTCGGCCATCGGCCCACCTCCAATCAAAAAGGCGTATAATCCACCCCATACTAAATGAATTATACACCATACGTCAATGTTTGTCACCACCGCTTTTTCGGCAGAAAGGCAACATTTTATTAATTTTTTGGTAAACCTGTCGTAAAAGCCTTATGGTTTCGGCGGAAAAGCCAATTTCGGCTTAAACCTGCGGCTGGGGGATAAGTTTCGTATTCTCAACGCGATAGCTGTCGATATAGCGGCGGAAGGCGTCGCCGATGAGCCGCTGTCCGTCGCTGTTGGGATGAATCCCGTCCTCGCAGAAGAAGCCGTCGATGCGGCGATTCTTCAAAAATTCCGAGCGAAGGTCGATTATCGGCACATCACATTCGCGGGCTATCTCCTCGGTGGCGCGGGAGAATAGCTCCTGCTTACGGTAGATTGTCTCCACCGAGCCGAGCCACTTTAGGATGTTCTCACGCGAAAGCCCCGCGTGGCATATCCAGCTTAGATAACGTTCCGCGATGATTGGCGGCAGGTTGGTCAGGAACACCGTAACTCCGCTGCTCTTGAGCATCTCGACTACGCTTTTATAGGTCTGCTTGAACACCGCCAAAGGGGTCTTGCATTCATAATCGCCGTCGGGGTCGGCCGAGACCGCGGCCCAATCGTAGTCGCAGTCGTTCCCGCCGTACTCAAGCAGGACGATGTCGCCGGGCTTGCCGTGTCTTAGAGTGCGCTCCAAAAGCTGCTTCGCCTTGGTTATAGTGCAGCCGAAGCGGGAGCTGTTCTCTATATGCAGGGAGTACAAATGCTCCAAGTCCTCCACGCCGATGTTGTTGTCAATAGTGTAGCGGCGAGAAATCGGATCAAGCTGTATGCCCTTAAGGATTGAGTCTCCAAAAACCACAATGTTCTTCATGTTGGCCTCCGTTTGGTTCTTACCGTATGTTACCGCAACCGACCTTTCCTGTCAACGAAGGCACAATTATTTCACATTTTGAATGGATGGATAAGAGAATCAAATGGCAACGGTATATTAATTCACCCATTGTCAACAAAAGAATTCTTGAACTGTTGCGACAAATATGTTATGATATATTCGGATGAATATATGGGGGTGTGGGAATGTCCTTTTTGACTGAACTTGAACTCTATTATTTTAATGAGGGAACAACTACCTCGGCATATCGTTCCTTAGGGTGTCATAAGACCGTTCACGAAGGCATCACTATGTGGCGCTTCGCGGTTTGGGCGCCCGCCGCACAGCGTATAGACGTGGTAGGCGACTGGAACAGCTGGACGCTTGGAGCCGATCCCATGCGGCTTGTCGGAGAGACCGGCGTGTGGCAGTGCTTCATTGGTATCGCGTCCGAGGGCAATCGTTACAAGTTCGCTGTGACGGGCGCGGACGGCGCGTTGGTGTACAAGGCCGACCCCTTTGCCTTCAACAGCGAAGCGGGCGGAACGGCTTCGGTTATCTACGACACTGAGCCTTTCAAATGGAGCGACTGTGAATACCTTGAGGCCTTGGGAAATTCGCATGAAAGGCCCATGAATATCTATGAGGTTCACATGGGCTCGTGGAAGAAGGGCAAGGGTTACAGGGAGCTTGCATATGAGCTTATCGACTACGCCAAGGATATGGGCTATACGCATATAGAGCTTATGCCGCTTATGGCGTATCCCTTCAATCCGAGCTGGGGCTATCAGGTAACGGGATATTTCAGCCCGACCTCACGCTATGGAACGCCTGAGGATTTGAAGTTCTTCATCGATCGCGCTCACGAGCAGGGCATAGGCGTTATCATGGATTGGGTTCCCGCTCACTTCACCCGCGATTCATACGGGCTTGCGCGTTTCGATGGGACGGCGCTTTATGAGCATCCCGACCCAAGGCGCAGCGACATGAAGCAATGGGGAACGCTGCTGTTCGATTACGGAAGGACACAGGTTCAGAGCTTTTTGGTATCGAACGCGGTGTACTGGCTGTCGGAATTCCATTTTGACGGGCTTAGGGTGGACGCCGTTAGCTGTATGCTCTACCTTGACTTCGGGCGAAATGACGGCGAGTGGGTTCCGAATGTCGATGGCGGGAGGGAGAACTACGACGCCATCAAGCTACTTAAGAAGATTAACGCGGCGGCTCACGCGCTTGACGGGCATAAGCTTGTGATAGCGGAGGAGAGTACGGCGTTCCCAAATGTCACCTCGCGCACGAGCGAGGGCTTAGGCTTTGATTACAAATGGAACATGGGTTGGATGAACGATATGCTTTCGTTCATGCAGATGGATTCGCTGTACCGCAAATGGCATCACGACAAGCTGACATTCTCCCTGATGTACGCATTCTCGGAGCATTATATTTTGCCATTCTCGCATGACGAGGTGGTTCACGGCAAGCTCAGTATGCTGAACAAAATGCCTGGCGATTATTGGCAGAAGTTCGCTCAGCTTCGCCTCTTATACGGCTATCTCATGGCGCATCCGGGCAAGAAGCTCACCTTCATGGGCATGGAGCTTGGACAGTTCATCGAATGGAAGTTCGATGAGTCGCTTGACTGGATACTGCTTGACTACCCAAAGCACAAGGAGCTGTCGGGCTTTGTTGAGGAGATGAACGCCTTCTACGGCAAGACTGCGGCCCTGTACGAGCGGGACGACGATTGGGAGGGCTTTCGGTGGATCAACCCCAACGACGCCATTCACAGCATAGTTACCTTCGCAAGGATAGACTTAAAGGGCAACAAGCTCATATGCTGCTTCAACTTCACTCCGATTCCATGGGATGATTATATGCTGGGCTGCCCCGAGGAGGGGACGTATACCGAGCTGTTCTCCACCGATGAGGAGCGCTTCGGCGGCACGGGCAAGTATCACAATGACGACCTGACAACTCGCCCCGAGCCCTTGGACGGTTACAGGCAGCGGCTTGGCATAAGGATTCCGCCATACTCGGCGGTATATTTCATGAAGCTTTCCGACATAGACGCATGACATATAGGGGCTTTCCCGTATGTTCAATATAGACCCAAGGGTGTATGAACTAAAGCGATTGCAAGAAAGGATGAAGAAGCATGAAGAAGAAACGGATAGTGGCCATGCTGCTTGCGGGCGGGCAAGGCAGCCGACTGGGGATACTCACATCCAACATGGCAAAACCGGCCGTGCCATTCGGGGGCAAGTACCGCATAATTGATTTTCCACTTTCGAACTGCGTTAACAGCGGTATCGACACGGTGGGCGTTCTTACGCAGTACCGCCCGCTCGCTCTAAACTCCTACCTTGGCACGGGCCAGCATTGGGACTTGGACAGGAACGACGGCGGCGTATTCGTGCTTCCGCCGTACGTTACCGCGAACAAGGGCCATTGGTACAGCGGAACGGCGGACGCCATATACCAGAACCGCGAGTTTATCATACAATACGATCCCGACTATGTTCTGATACTTTCGGGCGACCATATCTATAAGATGGATTACTCCAAGATGCTAAAGCATCATATTGAGAAGAAGGCGGCGGCGACCATAGCGGTCATAAAGGTACCTATGGAGGACGCGCACCGCTTTGGCATAATGAATACGGATGAGAAGGACAACATAGTTTCGTTCGAGGAGAAGCCCAAGAACCCCAAGAGCAACAACGCTTCCATGGGCATATATATCTTCGATTGGAAGCTGTTGTCCGAGTTCATGGAAAACGATTCGACCGCCCCCGATTCCGAGCATGACTTCGGCAAGAACATCATACCGGGTATGCTGAACGCGGGACTGAAGCTTGTAGCCTATCCCTTCGATTCCTATTGGAAGGACGTCGGGACGGTGGGCAGCCTTTGGGAGGCCAACATGGATCTCTTGGGCGAGCCTGCAAAGTTCGAGCTTAACGACCCCGATTGGCGCATATACTCCCGAAACCCCGTCATGCCTCCGCATTATGTGGACAGCAGCGCCGTGATTCACGACGCCCTTGTCACCGAAGGAAGCGTGGTCAGAGGAACCGTGCTGCACTCGGTGCTGTTCTCGGGCAGTAAGGTGGGCAGGGCGACGCGCACTTCGGACAGCGTCGTATTCCCGAACGCCATGATAGGCGACGGCTGCATTGTGAATAAGGCGATAGTGGGTGAGGGCGCGATAATAGGCGATGACTGCGTGATAGGCGCGGAACCGCTGTTCGGAGAGAAGATAGACAACAAGCTGACGGGCGATATAACGCTCATAGGCAACGATGTTAAGATACCCGCGGGTACCCGCGTCCCAAGGGGCGCGGTGGTCACCGCGTCAATACTGTAACGGAGGGAGGCTGAGACGATGTTGAACGAAGCGTTTGGACTTATCTACACAGGAGAAAACAATCCCAAGCTGAAGGAGCTTACCTTGACGCGCTCCGTCGCGGCGGTCCCATTTGGAGGAAGATACCGCTGTATCGACTTTATACTTTCCTCGTTGGTCAATTCGGGCGTTCAGAACGTGGGACTGATTACACAGAAGAACTATCATTCGCTCATGGATCATTTAGGCTCCGGCAAGGAATGGGATCTGCACCGCAAGCATGGCGGACTGTTCATGCTGCCGCCGTTCTTGACCAAGGACAACACGGGTCTGTATCGAGGGAGCGTTGACGCACTGCGCTCCGTGCTGGGCTTTGTCAGACGCTGCAGCGAGCGTTATGTCATACTCTCGGGCAGCCATACCATATTCAATACGACCTTCTATGAGATGCTGGAGTATCATAAGTCCACAGGCGCGGACATCACCATGATGTACAATGACTGCGACCCCACCGACCCTGAGGATCAGAACAACGATTTGAGGCTTTGTGTCGATGAGAACGGCAGGATAAACGATATAGAGCTTGACCCATACCGCCCCAGGACGCGCTTTGCCTCCTGCGACGTCTATATAATGGAAAAGACCCTGCTTGAGTACCTCGTTGAGGAGGCGTACTCAAGGGGCGAGTATGACTTCATAAGGGACGTCATTCTAAAGAAGTGCCGCTCGCTGCGCATGATGGGCTGGCGTTATGACGGTTATATCGCAAGGCTGGATTCGCTCGGCGTGTACTACAAACGCAATATGGATTTGTTGGATAAGGATGTTGCAAGGGAGCTGTTCACCTCGTCTCACCCGGTCTATACCAAGGTCAAGGACGAGGTTCCCGCCAAGTTTGGAGCGGAAGCGAATGTGTCAAACTGTCTCGCCGCCGACGGCTGCGTGATAGACGGCGCCGTCTCCAACAGCGTACTGTTTAGGGGAGTACATATAAACAAGGGCGCTAAGGTCACGGACAGCGTGATATTGCAGGCCGCAACCATAGGCGAGGGCGCTGTATTGAAGCATGTGGTGCTGGACAAGGGCGTGATAATCCGTCCCAACAGGGTGTTGATGGGCGATGTGGGCTATCCCGTGCTTATCCGCAAGAACCAGGTGGTATAGCGATGAAGGTCCTGATCTGCGCAAGTGAATGCGTACCGTTTGCGAAAACGGGAGGCTTGGCCGATGTAGTAGGCTCATTGCCCAAGGCGCTGCGCGCTTTGGACGTGGATGTTCGCGTCATCATGCCCAAGTATAAGCTTATCGATTACTCATACATAAAGAATATGGAGCACGTCTGCGACTTCGAGCTTCTGTTGGGCGCGGAGCGTATGTACTGCGGCATTGACAGCCTCACAGTGGACGGCGTGCGCTTCTATTTCGTGGACAACCTCGCGCTGTTCTCGCAGGATATGCTGTACACGGGCGACGAGCGCGAGGGTGTGAGGTTCGTGTTCTTCTGTCGGGCCGTATTGGAGTGCCTGCCCAAGATAGGCTTTATTCCGGACGTGCTGCATCTCAACGACTGGCAGACGGGACTTGTATCCGCGTTGCTGTGCGGTCAGTACAGGCACCGGGACGAGTACCGCGACGTTAAGACGGTGTATACCATTCACAACCTGCGCTTCCAAGGACTGTTTGCTTGGGAGTTCATCAAGCGTCTGACAGGGCTTGACGACAGCTGGTACGACCCGGAACGACTTGAGTTCTACGGCCTTTGCTCGATGATGAAGGCGGGAATAGTGTTTTCCGACAGAGTTACTACGGTAAGCCCGACCTACGCCGAGGAGATATGCTCATCGTACATGGGGGAGCGCTTGGACGGGCTTTTGACCAAGTTCAAGGATAAGCTTTCAGGCATACTCAATGGCATAGACTACTCGCTGTACGACCCCGCGAACGATCCCCTCCTGCCCTGCGGCTACAATGTGCGGGCAAAGAGCGGGAAGCGCACGGCCAAGACCGCCTTGCAGCGTGAATTCGGCTTGGCACAAAGACAGGACGTCGCGGTCATAGGCTTCATCGCAAGGCTGACCTCCCAAAAAGGGCTTGACCTCATAAGCTGCGTGCTGGAGGATATAATGGAGCAGGATGTCCAGCTGGTGTTCTTGGGCATGGGTGAAAAACAGTATGAGCAAATGCTGCAAAACGCCGCGCAAAGGTACGCGGGGAGGCTTGCCTTCCGTGCGGTGCTGTCCGACAAGCTTGCGCACCTCATATACGCGGGATCGGATTTGTTCCTGATGCCCTCGCTGTTCGAGCCTTGCGGGTTGTCTCAGATGATAGCCATGCGCTACGGCAGCATACCCGTGGTGCGTGAAACGGGCGGATTGAAGGACAGCGTTATGCCGTACAATAAGTATACAGACATGGGTACGGGCTTTTCATTCAGGAACTACAACGCGCATGAGATGCTGTATACGATACAGCATGCCGTAAGATACAGACAGAGCGATCCGCCGATGTGGGGACGTCTCATGACCCGTGCCATGAAAACCGATTTTTCGTGGGCGGAGTCGGCAAAGAGCTATTTGGGGTTATACGAAAGCATGACCGCAAAGGAAACGGTGGAGAATGAAATTTAGGGTTCTTTTCAAAGTATCGGCGACGCTGCTGCTTGCCGCCGCCATTCTGTTTTGCGCGGTCGCGGCGCAGGCCGAGCAGACCGAAGCCGAGCCTGTGACGGGCGAGTTCGACCGCGAGATATATGTTTTCGAGGCGGGCAAGGACGTATATATGCTTGTGGACCTGAAGAACACCAAGGGCTTGCAGGCGAGCGCTGCGGCGGAGCTTAGGCTTGATGATGGCGTTGTGTTGGCAAAGGCCGATATCAAGGCGGGCGACAAGCGCGTCAAGTTCAGCTTCACCATGCCCGAGGGGTATGAGGTCAAGACAATGGCAAGCGTGTGGCTTGAGGGATACAGCGAAGCGCTCTGCGAGTGCGGAATTGCGCTGATCGACAAGGAGTACGAGGGCATCAGGGGCAACTATGAGCGCGACGACATGATGATAGCCATCACCTTCGACTGCGCTTACGGTGAGACATATACGGATTATATCGTTTCCACCTTGGACAGCTACGGCATATGCGCGACATGGTTCCCGACGGGCGGCTGGCTGAAAACTCACGCGGATTACATATTGGATTTCGAGGCGAGGGGCTATGAGATAGGCAACCATACGCAGACCCATCCGAGGCTTCCCACCCTGAGCGCGGTCAAGGTTTACCGCGAAATCAACGCGGTGCAGGAACGGCTTATCGAGATAAAGGGCAGTCCTTCAAAGCTCTTTCGTCCGCCGTACGGTGCGCACAGCTATACATCCGACGCGATAGCCCGTTATTTGGGCTGTGAGGTCATACTCTGGGCGATTGATTCCAGCGACTCACACGCCGATACGAGCCTGACGCGCATACTTAACCGAGTGCTGAACAACGTTAAGCCGGGCGACATAATACTCTTCCACAACGGCGCGCCGCTTGTGACGCGGTACTTGGAGCCTATCTTGGATGAGCTTATCGCAAGGGGTTATACCTTCTGTACTGTGTCGCAGCTGTTGAAGACTCCTAAGGTTCGCCCACTAAAGCCGCGGTCGTTCGACTCAAACCGACTTGGAGCTGCCGTGTGAACCGTAACGCTGCGGTAATTTAGCTGCTGCATATCGGAGGGATTGTGCGAATATTTTATCAAGGTGACAGGGGGACGACATGAGGATATTGTTTGCGGCGGCGGTGCTGCCCGCGCTTGCGTTGCTGATTCTGGTTTATCGTGCAGACCGCTCGGAAAAGGAGCCTGTCGGACTGCTTTTTAAGCTGCTGGGCTTTGGAGCGTTGGCCGCGCTTCCCGCGATGGCGGTGGAGCTGATAGGCGACAAGCTGCTTTTGGGCATATATTCGGAAGATGACATAATGTACAACCTCCTCTTTCACTTCGTGTTCGTCGCGGGGGCGGAGGAGGGCTTCAAGTTGCTGTTTTTGCGCGTTGGCTCATGGAAAAATCCCGCCTTCAACTATCGCTTCGACGGGGTTGTATATGCCGTGTTCGTCTCATTGGGCTTTGCGCTGCTGGAGAACATTTTGTATGTCTTCCAAGGCGGTTTGAGTACCGCGCTAATGCGCGCCGTAACCGCGATTCCCGGACACGCCTGCTTCGGGGTGTTCATGGGCGTATGGTACGCTATGGCAAAGCAGCATGAGAGGGAGGGCAGCAGAGCTGCGGCTTCGTGGGATATGCTGATGGCCTTCCTTGTACCGCTGCTGCTGCACGGGCTTTATGACTTTCTGCTCACGGTGGGAACGGTGGGCGCCTTTATCATATTTATTGTTTTTCTAATAGGTATGTTCGTGCTTGCGTTCATGATGGTGCGCCGCCTGTCAAGACGCGACACGCCCATAGGCTGAGGAATACCAAACTCAATAATAATCAAGGGACCGCCGCAGCACAGCAGCTGCCGGCAGTCCCTTTTGGCATTCAAAAAAAACCAGGCTAAAACAGCCCTATGCGTTTGCAGGCGTCCGCGACTATGACGGCGTGGTCAAAGGCGAGAAGCTCGGAGCTTTCAACCGTGAAGGTCAAGCTGTCGAACTCGTTGCGGGTAAGCCTCAAGACGGCGTTCGCCTGTGCGCCGTTCGCACACAGTTTGAAGGTGAACAGACCGTCCTCATTCCTTTCTGCCAAGACCTCGAACCACCTTGCGTCGGCCGCGTCGTCGGCGGCCTCCACCACGCAGTCCGCAAGACGCGGTTCCGCGAGGTAGGCAACGGAAATAGTCCAACCCCTTGGGTCACGGTTTGGTGTGCTGTACACCCCGAAGTTGACGAGCGACTGTCCGCCAAGAGAGGTCTCCTCCATCAGCTCGCGGTGCGCCGCCGCCTCGGTGGTCTCGTTCGGGTCGACAAAGCCGCCCGGCAGCGCCCAATACCCGCGATAGGGATGGTTCTTGCGGCGCACCATAAGCAGATAACGCTTGTCGCCGTCCTTTGCAAATACGGCAAGATCCACCGTCACAGAGGGCTTAGGGTAATCCTTCTGCCGATAGCTCGCCAAAAACTCCTTTTCGCCGGGTCTTTCCATGCTTGACTCCATTCAGTATAATAATACATGATTCCACGCTTGTTATACGGCGTTCCGCCCTGCGTTCGAATCAATAATAAGCTGTTAAGCGGTCGCGCCCTATTGCGCGGTCAGCCGAATAAACGCCGTCATTCCGCCCGATTTGCCTTTGTCTCTGCGATAGGAGTACAGTCTATTGTCCTCCATGGTGCAGACCCCCATGAACTGAAGCCTGTCCTCACGCACCCCAAGCTCAAGGAGCTGCGAGAGTACCACCTTCCATAGGTCTATGGTGTCCTTGCCCGCGGAGTTTATGCCCCTTATATCGTCGCTTGGGAACTCGTTCCAAAACAGCTCCGCGACGTCGCGCCCTACCTCGAAGCAGCGCGGGCATATGGAAGGGCCCACCCCGCACAAAAGGTCGGCGGGGGCCGAACCGAATTCATTCATCATGCTCGTCACGAGGGACGCGCCCATCCTTCCCAAGGCTCCGCGCCAACCCGCGTGGGCAAGTCCGACGGAGCGTGTAACGGGGTTGTATGCGTAGATTGCCATGCAGTCGGCATGACCGGTCATGAGAGTTACCGAAGGGTCGTTGGTGACAAGCCCGTCGCAATCGGGCAGGGAAGGTCTGTCGAAGCCCTTGCCGCAATCGGAGGCGGAAACTCTGCGCACGGTGGTTCCGTGCTCATAGCTGTCCATTACCATGGAGGAAACGGGTATGTTCGCGGCGCGGCAAAATATGCGGTAGTTCTCCATGGTGGTCAGGCGCGGTTCCTCCTCGCGGGTGAAGCTCAGGTTCATTTCGGCTATGCTCCCTGTGCTTATGCCGCCAAAGCGCGAAGAAAAGCCGCTCGATATACCGAGCTGCGCGTCAAACAAGGGCAAGCTGAATATACCCACACCATCGACGAATTTGTAATTGTAACCTAAATTCATTCCTTTTCCTTGCGTATACGTTGAACTTCATTGAGAAAGCTGTTGGTGTCCTGAAAGTCAAGGAACACGGAGGCAAAGCGAACGTAAGCAACCTCATCCACATCGCGCAGCTGCCGCATGACGATCTCGCCGATCTGCACCGAGCTGATTTCGGACTCCATGGAGTTTGTGGCCTCGCGTACGATGTACTCGACGAGCCTGTCCTGCACATCGGCGGGGATAGGACGCTTGCCGCAGGCCTTCATGATTACGCGGCTGATCTTCTCGCGTTCGAAGGGCTCGCGCCTTCCGTCGCGTTTGACCACCATGATGGGATGCTCCTCGACTCTTTCAAAGGTGGTGAAGCGCCTGCCGCAGCGTATACATTCGCGGCGTCTGCGTATGGCGGTGCCGTCCTCGTTCGGTCTGCTGTCCACGACTTTGCTCTCACTGCTGCCGCAGTAACGGCATTTCATAGGCTTGTCCTCCCGTACATTCTTAGTAGAAACACTACATATTGTATTATAGCACAGATTTGCCTACAACTCCACTAAAATCACGTCCTCTCCGACTTTTTTTATGCGGCAATACGGAATAATTGTGTATTCCGTACTTTTCAAAAGCCCTAAGAGCTTGTTCTTACCCGGAACGCTGACGGAGAGTATCGTTCCGCTGCATATGTCAAACTCCAAATTGCAAACCCGTCCGAGACACGCGCCGCTGCATATGTCCACGACATCCATTTTGGTAAACTCACGATAATCCATAACACCCTCCATTTCTGCACCTCCAAGCCGAGTATATGCACCTTTTCTTCGCTTTAGACATAATATGCCGTATATCTTATAAAATCAGGAGGTCAAAACATGCAGAATACTTACGCTGCGGGAAGCGCCTGCTGCTTCGAGGATCGGGGCGGCGGGGTGGACCCGACAGCCGCGGACAACACCGTGCTTGCGGGCGCGGTAAGTACGGCGGGCTGTGGCACAGAGACAGCCACAGGCTGCAAGTTGGCCACGGCTTACTTTCCGTTTCAAGTGTACAAGGCCGGCTATTGCCCCGCTGAGGCGCTTAGGCTTGGTACACTGTTTCCGGAGTTGGTTTCGGACTATACCTTTCAAGGAGGCTGCAACTCATGAACGAACAGGAGCTTTTGACAAGGATAAGGGAGGCAAGGTTCGCTTGCATAGAACTGCAGCTCTATTTGGACACTCACCCCGATGACGCGGCGGCAAAGGCCGATTACATCAGCTATGCCGAGAAGCTGCTTGCCCTAATCGACACCTATGAGGCGACCTACGGACCGTTGCTGAACTTTGGACAGTCCGCGACTGATGCGGGCTGCTGGGTCTACGGCGGTTGGCCGTGGGTGAACACCGACATGGGAATGGGAGGCTGAATATGTGGATCTATGAAAAACAACTTGAATACCCCGTAAATATCACAAAGCCTGATCCAAGGATGGCAAAGCTGCTGCTCGCGCAGTATGGCGGGCCGGATTCGGAGCTGGGCGCCGCGCTGCGCTACCTCACCCAACGCTATTCCATGCCCGACGACAGGGTGAGGGCAACCCTTACCGATATAGGCACGGAGGAGCTTGCGCACTGGGAGATGCTCGGCACGATGATACGCCAGTGTATGCAGGGACTTTCCACATGCGAATTGGACGCGGCGGGGCTGTCGGGCTACTATGTGATGCATGATCACGGCGTGTTCCCCGCAGACCCGAATGGAGTTCCGTTCACCTCATCGTATATAGCGTGTACGGGCGACCCCGTGGCGGATTTGGTTGAGGACATGGCTGCCGAGCAAAAGGCGCGTGTGACCTACGAGCATCTGATGAACATGACCTCGAACAGCCAGATTATCGAGCCGCTGTACTTCCTGCGCGAGCGCGAGGTAGTACACTATCAACGCTTTGGCGAGTGCCTTGAAATAGTCCAGCAGCGTTACCGCGTGCGCTCCTGCTGCAGCTGCCGCAACAACCGCCGCTAACCCCATCTCACCCAACACCCCCCCCGTGCGTCCCCGCCACGGGGGGTTCTTGATTGCCCTTCAAGCCCCTTTGCCATCAAATTATGTTCCGCCTCTCCGCCACTTCCCGTGTCATCCTGAGCTGTCGCGAAGGATCTTGCTAAAAACTTCACAGTCAAGAGCCGCTCCCCCGCGACAATAACCACAATGGGAGCGCCCCCTTTCCCCACAAGCATCCTTCAAGATCCTTCGTCGCTGCCGCTCCTCAGGATGACAGCTGGGGATTTTTGGGTGGGCGCACCTTTCCCTACGAGCTTCATGAAAATGGTAAAATGGCAAAGACCGGGGATTCTATTATGAAAGAAACCATTACAACTACTTTTTCGCTCAACTTAGCGCGGCAAGGTTGCAATAAGCAAGCCCCCGTGCTATAATGCCCCTGTAATTTTGCAAGCCATGGGGAGGGCGTATGAGAAGAAAAGGACTTCGCAGGATGATTCTTGCGGCGATATTCTGCGCGTTGGTAGTTGTGATGAACCTTGTGCCAAACACAGGCTACATCAGCGTCAACGTAGTAGAAATAACTACCTTGCATATCGTGACCATTATCGCCGCGGTGCTGCTTGGGTCGGTCTACGGTCTTGTGGTTGGCGGCGTTTGGGGGGTATCCTGCCTAATCCGCGCCTATATTATGACACCTATGTTAGCGTTCGGCTTTGGCAATCCGTTGGTGTCCGTGCTGCCGAGGCTGCTTGTGGGCCTTTTTGCGGGGCTGGCGTTCGCGGGCCTCAAGAAAACCCATCTGTCCGTCACGCTGTCGCTTATCATTTCCGCCATTGTAGGCACATTGACCAACACCGTATTGGTCATCTCGGGCATGATGATCTTCGTCAAGGCGAGCGCCTCCGATACCTTGAGAACCATAGTCACCACTATCATCAGCCTTAATGGCAGCTTGGAGCTTGCGGCGGCGATAATCATTGTCCCTGCCGTGTACTACGCCTTGCAGCCGAGGGACAGAGTCTTAGGCATCGATATCGGAGCTTCCGCCACGAAGCTTGCTCTGACGAGAGGCAAGACCATCATTCGCACCATGCTCAAGCATGACGATGAGAGCTTAGACGAGGTTTTAACGCGCTTCAACATAGAGGGCGTGGACAGGGTGGCCGTGACGGGCGTCGGCGCAAGCTATGTCGAGGGCAAAATCGCGGGGCTGCCCACCATCAAGGTGGATGAGTTCGTCTCGCTTTCAAGGGGAGTTATGGCCTTAGCTAAGTCGTATAACTGCTTGGTCGCAAGCATAGGCACAGGCACGTCGTTCGTGCGCGTGACACCGTTTGGCTCATGGCATGTGGGCGGCACGGGAGTTGGCGGCGCCATGCTGCTGTCACTCGGTAAAAGGCTGTGCAAGGTTGATACCTTGAATGAACTTTCGGAGCTTGCCCATGAGGGCGACAACTCCAAGGTGGATATACAGCTCAGAGACGTAAGCCAAGGTGAGATTTCCAACCTAAGGCCTGAAACCACCGTCGCGAACCTCGCTAAGTTGGACGGCGTCAGCGACTCAAAGGACGTTGCAAAGGGTCTTTACACGCTTGTGTTCGAGAGCATAGGCGTCATGGCGGCCTGCGCCGTAAAGACGCATCTTTCACGCAAGGTAGTGGTTGCGGGCACGATAGCGCAGCAGCAGACGCTCACTCAGGACATACTGGACAGCGTCGGCAGGCTTCACGGAGTTCGTTTCGTGGTTCCTGAGAACGCGGGCTTCATAGCCGCTGTCGGCGCGTCTAAGATACGGTAAATATTGCGTCGCAAAAAACTTTTGAAAATTTCTAAAAAAGGCTTGCATTCGCCGATGGCTTTCGCTATAATTGGCGTTGCGAGTGCTGGTGTAGCTCAGTAGGTAGAGCACCTCATTGGTAATGAGGAGGTAGGCAGTCCGAATCTGCTCACCAGCTCCA
>DAOPJM010000013.1:2254-45740 GCA_035399665.1 Clostridia bacterium | reverse complement strand
TCCGCTTATTGACGAGTTTCGATAATTAGTTTATAATAAGACCATCACTGAAAGGTATGGCAAAATGAAAACTGCTCTGAAGAAGGCCAATCTACCGCTGTATTTCGTTCTCTACTATGTCATTTCAGCTTACTATTCCATAGTGAATCGTATCAGCTATGATAACGAGGCGACAAAGGGGCTTCACGGACCCGCGATAGTATTGAGCACACATCCGAACTACTTTGACTTCATTCATGTGGCAATGGCTTTATATCCTCGCCGCATTACAATTATGGCCAATCGCATGTACTGCGATTCTAAGTCGCTGTCGTCTCTTTTGAGGTCGCTGTGCGTTATCCCGAAAAGGCTCTTTTACGCCGATGCGGAGTCAATACATAAGCTCTACGCCGCTGTCAAGTCAAACCATATAGTAGTCATGATGCCTGAGGGCAGACTTTCAAGCTGCGGCTCTAACTTTCCCGTGGCTCGCGGCACGGCAAGGCTGATAAAGCGTCTCCGCGTTCCCGTGTATCGCTGTAATGCCAATGGAGCATACTTTGTTCGTCCGAAATGGAGCCCCATATCCAGAGCGGGCAACATTCGCTTGGAGACGAAGAAGATATTGGACGCCAACGACATCGAAGCTATGAGTGAATCCGAGATAGAGCTTGCCCTTTCCGAGGCTATGAGCTACGAGAATGACTGCTTAGGGAATTTGCGAGTTTGCAAGGATAGGACGCTTGGGCTTGACGGGCTGCTTTTCGTTTGCCCCGAGTGCGGCAAGGAGTTCACTTTAACTACAAAGGATAATCATGTGCATTGCGACAGCTGCGGGTTTGACGCCGTTATGCAGAAGGATTGCACCTTCGACCGCGGCGATTTTAAGCACCTTAGAGAGTGGTACGCATTCCAACAGGACTATATCGACCAACAAGCCAACAATCTGAAGCTGTCGGCTAAGGTGCGCGTCTCGGTTTGTCTGGACAAGCTAACGGAAGCGGGGGAGGGAGTAATGTCCTTGGATTGTGAGGGCTTCCGCTTCAATGGCAAGCTGTTTGGGGAGGATACCGACTTTTTCATTCCCGCCGCTGATCTTGCGGGAATGCCCTTCGACTGCGGAAAATCTGTCGAAACCTACCACAACGACTTGCTCTATTTTTTCTATCCCGTTGAGAATCCGCGCCAATGCGTCAAGTGGTCGATGCTCGTCGATTCATTAGAAAAGACACGAAGGAAAAGCTAAATTCCTTATCGGGTGAGTTTCTAAAAGCCCCTTTTCTGCTCGTCTGCCTGAATTTTTTCTTGACAGCGATTTGACATAATGGATTTCTTGATGTATGATAACAAGAAAAAGAAGAGATATTATGGCAATCACAACCAGATTGAAATGTGACAAATGCGGTGAAGTCTTTGATATGAAAGGCAGCAATACTTGCCCGAAGTGCAAGCAGGCCGTGAACATTCCTCAAGACGGCGGCTTGCGCATATACCGCAAAGGCAATCCCGCAGGCGCCGCTGTCGGCTATGGCGTATATCTCAATCAACAGCCCTACGGACATGTCGCCAACTGCGGAGATGTTATGATTCCCCTTGCTTTAGGCAAGTACACTCTCACGATGACCTGTGGCATGACAAGAAACTGCACACCGTTAGCTTTTGAGATTACTAACGAAAACCCGTTTATATTTGTTAAGGGAAGCCTAAAGATGGGCTTTTGGTCTAATACGATTATGATAGAAAAGGTGAAGGAATCGGATATGCCCAAGTACTAAAACTATTGTGCTATAAAAAACAAGCACGGGCAAAAGCCCATGCTTGTTTTTGTTTAGCGCTTAATATTTGTCAGCCTACGTCAACGCCCAAAGCAGAAAGCTTCGTTGCCAGCTCCACGGAGTCGCCGTGGAATACTATGCCCTTCATTCCAATGTTTACAGCCGCTTCGACGTTTCCGGTAGTATCATCCACAAATACACATTCGTCAAGCTGCAGATGGTACTTGTTCGCGAAGATGGTATAGATTGCGGCTTCGGGCTTGACCACCCCGTATTCGCATGATATGAACATCCCATCGAAGCAGTCACTGCCCGCAAGTCTTTTACAGTAGTTATAGAACAACGAGTTGACGTTCGAAAGAATGTACAGCTTGTAGCCCTTGTCCTTGAGCCGCCTAATGAGCGCGTCAATGCCGGGAATCTGCATACTGTCCATATGCCAACCGTAGAGCAGGGTACGAACCGCGTCGTGAAGCCGCTCGGGAACCCTTGCACATACTATCTTACAGCATTCATCAGGCGTTAGCTTGCCTCTGTCCATCTGAACCCATTCGTAGGAGAGGAACATTTCCCGCATGATTGTTCGCCTGTCGGCCTCATCGGGAACATGCATCTTAGCGAACATCTCAGCATCATAGGCAATCAGCACATTGCCCATATCGAACACTATGTTGCGAATCATATTATCTTCACCTTGCCCTTTGTAAGTCTAAAGCAAATAAGCAGCGATGCAATCGTCGTTAGCGTCAGTATCGTCGCAAGCGCCGCAGCGGTTCCGTCGCTCATCCGCATTACCTCTTGATAGATGGCGACAGCTATGGTTGACGTCTTGCCCGCATACAGCATGATACTCGAGCTCAACTCATTTATGCAGGTAATCCAACTAAGTATAGCGCCTGACATTATTCCGGGAATCATCATCCTTGCGGTGACCTTGAAGAAGGTTTTGATTGGAGACACGCCAAGGTTTATCGAAGCTTCCTCAATGCAGGGGTCCATCTGGTACAGAAAGGCCGAGCCTGAGCGCACAGTGTACGGCAGCTTTCGGATAACATATGAGATTATCATAATTGCCGCTGTTCCGGTAAGGATGGGGAAGGGTATGGTAAAAAGCCCAAAGACATTTATACCGTTGGTATTGAACGCAACGATAAGCCCTATGCCAAGCACGGAACCGGGAATAACATAGGGGAACATTATCAGCAGGTCTATGAGCTGTGAGACCTTGCCCTTCTTGCGAACGAGCACATATGACACCAACATGCCAATAAGTACGATGAACGCAATCGCCACAATGGAAAAGAAATAAGTGTTGAAAATGTTGCGTCCGAGGCGGCTGAGTATGGCCTTATAGTTTTCGAAGTTAACGCCCTGCACTACGCCGGAGAACGAACGCTGGATGAACGACTGCACCACTACGACTATCTGCGGCAAAAATGCAAGCAAGGTTATGATATAGACCGGAAGTGAAACCAAGAAACGCTTAAAGCCCTTTAATATTATCTCCTGCGGCGGACGCATGGACGTCATGGTATAGTTCTTTCGGTCAACCACAAGCTTCTGTATCAGCAGCACAAACAGAGAGCAGAACACTATTATGACCGAGAGCGCGGACGCCATGTTCGCATTGCCTGATATTTCGCTCATGTATTCGTTATAGACAAGAACGGGCAGAACCGTATAGCCTTCGCCCAAAAGCATGGGAGTGCCAAAGTCGGCAAGCGAGGTCATAAAGACCATTATCGCGCCCGCAAGTATTGACGGCAATATGACAGGAAGCGTAATCCTAAAGATACGGCTGATTCTTGAGGAGCCAAGATTCTCGGCGGCTTCCTCCAAGGAGCTGTCTATACTGTTCATCGCTCCCGAAGTGTAGAGGTAGATATACGGGAATAAGTGCAGAGTAAACACGAATATTATGCCGTTTCGACCGTAGATGGTGGGAACAGTCATCCCCAGCGGAGAAAGCAGCTTTGAAAGCAGTCCGCTCCTTCCAAGCAGTATAATCCAAGAGTACGCACCAATGAACGGCGGCGACATCAAAGCCATGATTATCAGCACATGCACTATCTGCTTGCCCCAAACATTGTACCTCGTCATTATATAAGCTATCGGTACTCCGACAAGGGTAGTCAAAAGCACTGTAAAGCTGCAAACCACAAACGAGTTGATCAGTGAGGAATAGTAGTACTTCTTCGTGAAGAAACGAATGAAGTTGTACAGCGTGATTCCCTCCTCCTTCGTGGAGAAAACGCTTCGCGTTATCAACGAAATGAAGGGGTAGACGATGAACAGCAGCAGCATGAGGATGACGGCAACTTTGGTGACAAACCAAAAGTCGAATTTCACCTCCTTGCCGAAAATCTTCAGCATGAAAGCACCTCCCCGGTTTCGGCGGCATAGAGGCTCACACGCTCAGGGTCGAAGCTCACATGAACCTTTTCATCGACTTGGTGAATTACCTGCGTGTCCTTTGTGTACTCGTTCAGGATAAGCGTTTGACCGTTGTCCAGCTCAAGCTCATACTCAATAAAATCACCGAGGAAGGTTAAAAACCTCACTGTCGCGGGCATACCGTCTTTGGTAAAGAACAACTGCTCGGGTCTTGCGGAAAGCCTTACTTCACCATTGAATTCATGACGCAGCTTCATATTCAGCTGTGTTTCTCCGGTGATAGTCACCTTACCTGCGGCGCCTTGTGAGCATACAGAGCAATCAACGAAATTGGAGACTCCGATAAAGCCCGCCACAAAAGGGTTCTCGGGTTTTGTGTAAATCTTATACGGAGTGCCGAGCTGCATAATCTGTCCATCCTTCATGACGGCAATGCGGTCCGAGATGGCCAGCGCTTCCTCCTGATCGTGTGTGACATAGATTGTAGTAATGCCAAGCCTGCGTTGAAGCTTCTTTATTACCGTGCGCATCTGTACCCTAAGCTTTGCGTCAAGATTAGACAGCGGTTCATCCATCAGCAGCACTGACGGTTCTATTACAAACGCCCTCGCCAAAGCAACG
Organism: Clostridia bacterium; assembly: GCA_035399665.1. Taxonomy (GTDB): domain Bacteria; phylum Bacillota; class Clostridia; order Christensenellales; family CAG-138; genus DAOPJM01. The sequence goes on along the minus strand of DAOPJM010000013.1, from coordinate 40,971 downwards.
CGTTGCTGTTGACCGCCAGAAAGCTCGTTAGGCTTGCGCTTTGCAAGATGTGATATCTGAACAAGCTCTAAAGCCTCCTCAACCTTAGGTACTATCAGGCTCTTATTCATGCCGCGAGCCTTTAGGCCGTATGCGACGTTTTCCTCAACCGTAAGGTGGGGAAATATGGCATAGTTTTGAAACACCATACCGATATCACGCTTATGCGCCGGCACATTGTTTATGCGCTTTTCGCCAAAGAAGAAATCGCCGCCCTCAATACTGTTGAAGCCCGCGATCATGCGAAGCAGGGTTGTTTTACCGCAGCCTGACGGCCCCAACAGAGTAAAGAATTCCCCGGGACATATTGTCAAACTGATATCGTTGACCGCCGTAAAGTCTCCAAAGCGTTTGACCGCGTGGGTTATAACGACCTCATTGCTCTTTGTATTCACTGTTGTATCATTCATGTATACCTCCCCCAAAACACCGAAACCTCGGCGAAGCTTTATAACAGAACCCGAGCTTATCAGGCGCTCCTATAAAGACTCGCTATAAAAGAAACGGGAGCGCCCTGAAGCGCTCCCGCGCAAGCAACGGAATTAGCCTACAAGAAGCTCATTCCACTTTTCGATGATGGATTCCTTTTGGGTCGCTGCATACTCGAAATCGTAGTCGCACAGATCCAATTCGGAGAGAGCGCACAGGCCGACAGGCTCCAAGTCGGAGCGAACAGGGCGGCGCTTCCAGTTGGTGTTCTGGTCAAGCTGACACTCATAACCCGTTACGAAGTCAATGAACAGCTTTGCATTTTCGGGATTGGGGCAATTCTTGATAAGAGCTACGCCATCGGGAACAGCGGAGTTGCCTTCGGGATAGAGGAAGCCGATATCGGGGTTGTCCGCATACAGAACGGCGGACTTCTCAATGGTAACGCCAATCCAGTATTCACCGGAAGCAACCAGCTTGTGGCAGTTGCCGGAGCTTTCCTGAACCTTGCCGTCCAAGTTGGCAATGAACTTGTCAACCATTTCCCAACCCTCATCAATGGTGGGCTGAGAAAAAAGCATGGTGCAAAGCTGAGTGTAGGCAGAGCCGGACTTTGCGGGGGAAGCATAGGCGATGTGACCCTTGAGGTTCTCGTCGCACAGACCTGCCCAGGTGGTGGGGACGTCTTCCTCGGCGATGAGCGTCTTGTTGTAGATAATTACCATGGGCAAGGGCGATTCGCCAATCCACATGTCGTTTGCATCCTTGAACGCATCGGCAATGACGTCGTCATTGGCGCAAACATAGGCGTCAAAATACTCGGTGTAAGCGGCAAGAGAATCCGCGCCGCCGCCCCAAAGGACGTCGCACAGAGGTGCTGCGGATTCGGCTGCGATGCGCTGGCACAGTTCACCGGTGCCGGCTGCGATAACCTCAACCGTGATGTTGGGGTACTTTTCTTCGAACATGGCGATTCCGGCCGCAAGAGGATCGGCGTCATGCGGTGAGTAGACAACCAAGCTGCCGGTGTAGTCTTCGGGGGCCTTTTCTGTAACGACTTCAGGATCACCGGTTTCCGGCTCCTCGGTCGCGGGTTTGTCTGTGCTGCAAGCAAATGCGGTGAATGCGAACAACAGTACGAGTAACAGGGCAAAAATTCTCTTCATATTCAATCTCCTCCACATATTACAGTAAAAACTGCGTAAATATTATAGCACTTAACTTCCTGCTTTGCAATACCAGTTTCAAATAATCGTATAAATTATTTGTTGCATTCATTTGAAGCGCCACACGAAAGTCACAAAATTTCTACTTGACGATGCGGATAATGTGTCGTACAATAATGAACAGAAATTGAAAGGAATGGGTTTTAGATGGGTTTATTCACAAACATTATGGCTTTGGCAGGTTGCGCGTCGGATTCGACCAGCAGCCTTTCCGGTCTGACTTCTTATCTTCCTCTAATAGCGCTGTTCGTCGTCCTTATATTCGTCATGATTATCCCTCAGCGTAAAAAGGATAAAAAAGTTAAGGAAATGCTCGCGGCTGTGAAGGTAGGCGACAGGGTTCGCACGATTGGCGGCATCTATGGCACTATAACATCCCTTAAGGATGACGTCGTAATTATTCAGGTGGGTCCCGATAAAGCAAGGTTGGTCTTTGCGAGGGGCGCGATCTCTCAGGTAGAGGAGCAGGGTGTCGAGAACGACATGAACGAAAGCGTACGTTAATTACGTTTGCGAAAGCGCTAAAACTACTGACATAAAAGGCGAGTCTTGATATAGGCTCGCCATTTTTGATACTAAAATATCGTATATTGTTTTAGTCTGTGTTCGCCGTTCAGTTACGGCTCTCTACTCGTCGTAGTTGAAAAGTGACTTGCGTCTCTTCATGAACATTTCAAGAAAGCGTATGTTCTCCAAATCCTCATAGCGGCGATGCTCAATTCCATCGTCTGTGAAGTACAGAATATCAGCGTTCGGTATAGCTGTGATAATGGGGGAGTGGGTAGAAATCAGGAACTGACACCCTTCCTTTACCGCCTCAATTATCATAACCGAGAGCAGATACTGGTTTTCAAAGGTCAACGCGCCCTCAGGTTCATCGAGCATATACAGTCCGCAGGATGATAGCCTTCCCTTGAAGAATTCAAGAAAACCCTGACCATGTGACTGAGCGGAAAGCGAAGTGTCATACATACCCTCCAAATCGGCAAGAGTGTGCAGGTAAGGCATCGCCATGTAGCGATCGTTGTCATTTTCAAGGCGTATGCGCATTAGCTCCGCCTCGGCTCTGCGCTTCTCAAGCTCTGTCCATTCAATATATCGCGTGAAATCCTCGGACGAGAACAGAAAACAGCTGCGCATACGCTTACCACTGCGTGCGACAGTCCAGTACTTATGGTACTTGGTGAATATCTTGGCCTTATCGCTCTGCCCGCCGGCTTCACTGATTCGGGATGCTCTGAGCGATTCCGCAATCATCTCCAGCAAAGTTGTCTTGCCACAGCCGTTACCGCCTGATAATACAGTGACGGGAGCTTTGAAGTCAAGCTCCCCGGCGTTCATAATGGAAGGGACGCTGAACGGATAGACGTTCGGCGTCCTCTCTTTTATCTTTATGTTTACCAAAAACAGTTCATCATTCATTATAGCGGAAGGTTTTCCTCCTCATCCTCCTCTTCAGGTTCCTCAACCCAATTCGGGTCCTGTTCCACGGTTAAGCGAATGACACGCAGATTCTGCTTTCGCGTGATAGTAACCTTCAGATCTTCGAACACGAAGCTTTCATGGAGTTTCGGATAGCCGCCCAATTGCTCCACAGCCCAACCACCTACGGTCGCGTTGTCGTCCTCGTCCTCCTCGTCATCCTTATCAAATTCCGCCATGAAGTCGGCAAGGCGCATATCACCGTCTACCTCATATACATTCGGGCTTATCTCGATGAATTCGTCCACGATCTCATCGGACTCATCCCAAATATCGCCAACAAGCTGTTCCAGCACGTCTTCCATGGTAAGTATGCCCATCGTGCCGCCATACTCATCGGTGACTATTACCATGTGGCTTTTCTCCTTGCGCATGGTGCTGAGAACATCAGGCAAGGCTGTTGTCTTATGAACAAACACGGGCTTCATCAAGACGGAGCGCAAGTCTACGTTTTCGTCCTTTACCATTTGCTTGAACAAATGATTCAGATGCAGTACGCCTATGATGTTGTCGGGAGTGTCTTCATACACGGGTAAGCGCGTAAAGGGGGAGGATAAGGCCGTTTTGATAAGCTCATCGCGTTCATCCTCAATATCCAGAGCTACCATATCGACGCGAGGCGTAATGACCTCATATGCCAACACGTCGTCAAAGTCCAGCGCTGACTGCAGAAGTTCGCAGGTGTCCTCATCGACAACGCCCTCGTCTTCAACAGTCTCAAGAACGGTCTCAAAGTCGTCTTCAGTCATGGTGTAATTGCGCTTTGCCGCACGTCCCCACATCTTTGATACGAGAATAAGCAGCTTGTTCAGTATGAAGGTGATAGGCCACAGCACTGTCATCCACACGCGCAAAGGCAATGACACGTCCAAGGAAAAGGCTTCGGGACGTTGATTCGCGATTATCTTGGGTATGATTTCTCCAAAGGTCAATATCAGGAGGGTCATGACCGCGGTAGCAACCCATGCTCCGCCTTCGCCCATAAGACTTATGGCAATGACGGTGCCGACGCTCGAGGCGGCTATGTTAACAAGGTTATTGCCCGCAAGTATCGATACCAACGCCTTCTCAAAGTTATCATAGATGTCAAGCGCTATGTGTCCCACTACGGGACGTTTTTCGGCCTTATGGGAAAGCCTCATGCGGTTTGCAGAGGTGAACGCCATCTCCGAGCCTGAGAAAAAAGCGGAGAAAACAATACAGCCTATAATCAAGATATAGTTCCAGATCATGCCTTTTCACCTCCTTCCTCAAGCGCGACGTCATCTTCATCGTATATCTCCCCGACAAGCTCCTCCAAGATGTCCTCAATGGTGATTATGCCAAGGTTCTTACCGTTGTCGTCACGAACGATTGCGATATGGGTCTTGCCCGCGCTCATATTGGTCAGCAGCTCATCTATGGGCGCACCCTGAATGACGAAAAGAGCCTTGTCCATGATGCGAGACAATGAAACATGACCATGGCGCTCTATGTAAGCCTTCAGATATTTTCGTATTTGCAGCATTCCGACGACTTCATCCGAGGCGTCAACGACGGGCAGGCGCGAATGGTTGCATCCGTCGATTAAGCCGGCTATCTCCTTGGGCTGCATGTCACTTTTGACGCACAGCACATCTTTCCAAGGAGTAAACACATCTCGAACGGGCGTGTCGGTAAACTCAAGCGCGCTTTGTACAAGCTCGGATGTTTCCTCGTCTATCGCGCCCTCCTTGGATATGGTGTTAATTATATCGTGCAGTTCCTCCTCTGTAACGGTTGGGTCTTCGACGTCGCCGCCCATGCGAAAGAGCTTCTTAACACCGTTGCCCATGCTTGTAAAAACAAACACGATTGGCTTCATGATTTTCATTATGAGTGAAAGCGAACCCGAGATTATGAGCGCAAAACGTTCGTTGCAAGCTTTGGCAAAGGCCTTGGGTATCATTTCAGCAATGAAAAAAACGATTAGGGTAGTAACCACTGTCGTCCATGCAACAGCGCCGGAACCCCACATACGCGCAGCAAACAAAGTCGCTATGGATGCGGAGCCGATATGGAAGATATTGTTGCATACGAGTATGGTAGAAATCGCCGAATCGTAGTTATCAAGTATCATAAGAACGCGCTTAGCTCTCTTGCTGCCGTCATCGGCAAAGCGTATCATGCGTATTCTGCTGACTGATGATAGGGATGTCTCCGCGCCCGCAAAATAGGCGCTGCAAAATAGAAAAACAATAAAAAGAACAATGTAACCTATAGGAACAGGACTACTGGGACTGACGTCCACGAAAAAACCACCTCACAAATTTCAGATCGCTAAATTATACAACAAACATAGCCACAAGTGCAAGGGGAAACAATAAATATATACAGATGTTTCAAAAAGCTTACATAGGAGTGGTCATAAGCACCTTCTTCGTTGCTATGTCGTTCACAAATGCGCGGTCGTGTTCGGCAAACAGCATAGTCGGGCGGTACTTCAAAATCAGTTCCTCTATCTGCATTCTCGAAAACACGTCAATATAGTTAAGCGGCTCATCCCAAATATAGAGATTAGCCTGTTCAGAGAGGCTTGCGGCTATAAGAACTTTCTTCTTTTGACCGCCGCTGAAGGAGGACATATCATTTTCGAGCTGAATCCTTGAAAAATCCAGTTTCCTTAGAGTAGTAAAGAATAAGGTCTCGTCAATTCCGCGCTGTTTGGCGTAGTCTGCGAGTCCGCCGCTTAGGTGTTCACTCGTTTGCGGAGCGTATGAAATCAAAAGCCTGCTTCCGAGAGAGAAGCTGCCGGCATAATCGATACCATCTCCCAAGAGGAGCTTGATAAGGCTCGACTTGCCGCAGCCGTTTCCGCCGCATAATGCGACTCTGTCGCCGACTTCAAGGTCCAAGGATATTGGAGAGAATATCGGCTTGCTGTCGTAGCATACCGAAAGTCGTTCACACGAAAGCAATCTGTTTGTAAAATAGGGCAGGGGATGTATCTTCAGGCTTTCGGCATTTTCAATGTTGTGAAGCAATAATGACTTTTCATCTATGGCGCGCACCTTACGCTGCTCTATTGCCTTAGCACGCTTCATGACTTTGGCGGCTTTATGTCCGGCATACCCCGTGTCAGCGCTGACTTCGGAGACTGTTCCGCGTTTGGCTTTTTCCGCTGAATCCGCCCAGCATGTCGTTTGACGAACCGAACGTCCAAGGCGAGATATCTCGTTCGAAAGTCTATCATCTTCAGCAAGCTCGAAAGCATCGTTACGCTTTCTGTTTACATCCCAAGAGGAAAAGTTGCCCTGTTGAATCTCGATATTTGTTTTATTTATCGAAAGTATATGGTCAACGCAGCTGTCAAGGAAGATCCTGTCGTGTGAAACAAGTATAAACCCCTTTTTGGAGTTTAGGTAGTTCGCAACCACGCGGCGGCCATGCATATCCAGATGATTGGTCGGTTCGTCAATGAGCAGAAAACGACAGCTTCGCATGAACAATGCCGAAAGCAACAGCTTGGTTTTCTCACCGGCAGACAGCGTCTCATAGCTGTGGCTCAATACATCCTCGCTCATCTCCAAAAGCGAAAGCTCGCGTACCAAACGCCAGTATTCAAGCTCCGGGCATACGGATTCGGCAGCCTCCAGGGCGCTGCAATGTGTGTCGGAAATGGGGTAGGGGAAATACTCAAAGTCTACGGACGCGTTTATGCTTCCCGAATACTCCAACTCTCCCATCAGTAATCGAAGAAAGGTGGTTTTACCTCGACCGTTTCTGCCTATAAAGCCAAGCTTCCAATCGCTGTCTATGCAAAAGCTGACGTCTTCAAAGATGGGGTCATAGCTCCCATCGTATGTAAACGAAAGCTTTGATACCGCTATCTGCGACATTGCACCCTCCACGAGCGTAGAATTTTACTGCTAACAAGACGATTGTAAACGAAAAAGAAGCCCCCGTCAAGCATCGACGAGAGCTGCTATACGAAAGTGTAAATATCGTCAGCTTTGGGGTACGCTTGCAGCGATATAGATGATATCGCTCGTCGCCCTGCCGTCATGGTACGGGTTGTTGCAGGTGGAGTCGTCCCAGTACATCTGACTGGTTTGTCCGCCGTCAAGGTTGTAAGCGATACTGCAGCCGAGAGATTGCATCAAGCGCGCAAGGTCGCTCATGCTAAGACCCTGTGAATAGGAGCCTTGTCTGCCGTCGGCGACAACAAAGCAATAGTGACCCGGTTCAAAATATCCTATTGCTGTGCGCGGATTTCTGCTGAGAATGCCGGAATAGTCACTGCTAAAGCTGCTCTTTGCGTTGCCGTCATCATCCAACAACGAGGGCCCGAAGTCCCAAACCTGCCAAGGGTCGAGCGCAAGCAACTCATTAATGTTTATTTTGTCGGTATCATATATTGCCATTTCGCCGTTTCTGAATAGGACGCATACATCGTTGAACCCATCAAGCTTCTTGCGGTACAGCTCTCCGTTCCTTAGAACAATGCCGTCATTATTGAAAGCGTAGTAGTCACCGTTGATTGCGGCAAGCGCTGAGTAGGAAGAGCATATATTATCGAAGTAGCCGATTCTGGAGCGATTGAAGTCGTCATAAGCACAGCCGGTTCTTAAAAGCTCAATATCCCGTATGTAGATATCGATGACAAAGTAGGTTACTTTTTTCGAATAGCTTGACGGATCGTAGAACTCTCCAAACAGCAGAACAGCGGAATCCGAGATATAGGACTTGTCATTGAAAGTTGCGGCAGAATCGGAAGCAAAGAGATCCGCGAACTTTCCTCCCAACAGACCCGTCGGCACAGGCGAAGCGGTGGGGGCTGCGATAGGTTCGGGAGTTGCGGAAGGCACGTCCGTCGCAACGGCGGACGCCGTGGGTTCAGCGGATACGATAGGTTCAGGTGAACTGACCAATGTCGCTAAAGGTGATGCTTCGGCCGTTGACAGCTGACGTTCGGATTCAATACGCCAGAAAATGAATATCAAAGCCGCCGCGGCAATCAAACAAAGCGGCAAGCCGAGATAGCGCGATCTGCGGCGATTTCGCACAGAGCTCATGCCAACAGCCCTTCGATCAAAATTCTAATTGCAAGCAGAACGAGCACACAGCCTCCGAATATCTCCGACGGTTTTTGATAACGTGTCCCAAATAGCTTTCCGATATACACGCCAAAAAACGACAGTACAAAAGTGGTGCATCCAATGATGAGCAGAGCGACGTAAAGCGGGATCGTGAGCAGAGTAGGGAATGTTACTCCTACGGCGAAGGCGTCTATGCTTGTGGCGACAGCCATTATGAGCAGCGACAGGAGGGCGCCGCGTTGCTTTTGGGGATTCTCGTTCTTATCCGGATGGAAAGCATCCCATATCATTTTACCGCCGATTATGGCGAGCAGAGCAAACGCAACCCAGTGGTCATAAGGAGCGATAAACTCGGCAAAGCTTGAACCGAGCAAGTACCCCAAAAGCGGCATCAACGCTTGGAAGAAGCCAAAAAACAGGGCGCAGAGCAAAGCCTGTGACCAGACGAATTTCTTCATACCGAGGCTGTTGCACACAGCAGCCGCGAAAGCATCCATCGACAGCCCTACGGCTATCGCAAAAAGTTCAACAACGTTCATCATTTACCCCTGCAAGTAATCAAGGAGGAATTATACCATGACAGGCATTAATGAGCAAGGTCATGATACACTAAAGCCGCAAATATTTTACAATTACTTTTTGCGAATACACGCACTTTACACAGACGCTCAACTATGATATACTTTTATTATGAAAAGGGTTTTAGGTTCGATACGAAGAGCTGACGAGCGCTTTGGCATGATCAAGGATGGGGATAAGATTTGTGTCGGAGTGTCGGGAGGGAAGGACTCCCTTCTTTTAATGCGCGCTATGAAGCTTTATCAACACTTTGCGTATGCCAAGTTTGATGTGTGCGCCGTCATGCTTGATTTAGGGCTGAAGAGTCAGGATTGTACGGCAATATACAAGATGGCGGAGGACATCGGCATAGATTTCGAGGTCCTTCACACCGATATAGGGAAAGTCGTGTTTGAGTACAGAGAGGAGCGCAGCCCCTGTGCCCTGTGCGCCAAGCTTAGGCGCGGAGCCTTGAACAACGCGGCGAAGGCTCGCGGCTGCAACAAGGTAGCTTTGGGTCATAATCGCGAGGATGTTCTTGAAACACTTATTATGAGCCTTCTATATGAGGGGCGTATAAACACCTTCGACCCGGTGACCTACCTTTCAAGGGCTGATGTTACCATCATACGGCCGTTGATTTTTCTCCCGGAGAAATATGCCTTGTCTGTCGCAAGGCAGCTTGAGTTGCCAGTTCTTGCGGCAAATTGCGATATTGCGGGGCATACAAAGCGCGAGGAGGCAAAGCAGCTTCTGCAGCATCTGACAACCATAGTGCCGGACGCGCAGGAGAAGATGATGCATGCCTTAACGCACACGGAAACCTACGGGCTTTGGGACAAGATCAAGACGAAAGAGAATTATTTGGAGTATGAAGATCAGGATTGACCATAGTAACACGCATAGATTATTTTTAGGAGGTAAAGATGGGACTTTTTGACAAGAAATTTTGCAGTGTCTGCGGCGAGAAAATAGGTTTTTTAGGTAACCGCAAGCTCGAGGACGGCAATCTGTGCAAGGATTGCGCAAACAAGCTTTCACCGTTTTTCAGCGACAGGCGCAGATCGACGGTAGATGATATCAAGGAGCAGCTTGCGTATCGCGAAGCCAATCAAGAACGTGTTGCGGAATTCAACCCAACCAAGGTTATCGGCGCCGCTACAAAGATTTATTTTGATGAAGATAAGGCGCAGTGCCTTATTAGCTCAAAACGAAACTGGCGTGACGTGAACCCCGACGTCATGGACTTTACGCAGATTACAGGGTGTGATCTTGATATCGATGAGAATAGGAGCGAACTCAAGCGCAGGGACGCTGACGGGAATACCGTGAGCTACAATCCGCCAAGATACGAATACTCATATGATTTCTATTTGATGGTTCATGTGAACTCACCCTGGTTCAATGAGATTAGGTTCAAATTGAATGAGGGCGAGATTAACAATCGCGGCGGTATAGCTTACAGGGAAGCTTCGGCAAGAGCTGACGAGATTAAGCAGACCTTCAGCAAGGTCAAGGATGATTTCAAGAAGGCTGCGGAGGCAGCGAGCGCGCCCAAGCAGGCCATGACCTGCCCGCTCTGCGGAGCTGCAACGACGCCCGACGAGAACGGCTGTTGTGAATACTGCGGCGGCGCGTTGAAATAGCTGCTCAATAACTTGGTTCTGAACAAAGGCTGTGGCAGTATGGCTGTCACAGCCTATTGTGTTCTGAAGTATTGGTAAATGCTTTGGCAAATCGCTTCAAAAATAGAAGTATTGTCTTGAATTCGCGCAGTCGTTGTGTTAACATATCCTTGTCGAATGCTGTGGCTTTATGGCGATGAGATTATCGGAATACGCCATCAGCCGGTATTAAACCTTCCAAAGCTCGTCAGTTTATCTTCATTGGGAATGAGGTTATATGCCAAGTCGTGGTTATGTCCTAAGGAACAGAAGAAAGTTCATTGCCGGCGTATGTGGGGTGGTGCTTGTTATTGTGCTGATAATTGTTGGGATTATTGGTGAACGGGTATCACGAAACAAAGAGGAAGCATTGGCGAAGGCGTATCCAACGAGTACGCCATTGACTGAATGCGATGTTGTAAGCGCACTTCATGCCAAGGGACTCACACTTGACGGCGAGGGCGGAGAATACTCAATCATTATCGATGGTGAGGTTACAAACGCGAAACTCTTCATATATTCACCATCCTATAATCTTTATGGTTTTACCTTAGTCGTGGACCGTCCGTATAATCTTGACGGAGTGCTTTCCGAGTTTTACGTTTCAAGCGTTGAAGTGGAAAAGCAGCGTTTGGCGGATACGCTCGGTATTATCTTTTCATATCTGTATGGCTATGAGGCGGCCGACATACCGCCTATTGTTACATCGATATTCGACGCTGCAAACAATGATAAGGAGTTTAAGTGGGAATGGGATGATTACAGCTGCAGCTCAAAGCTTACCGAGGACAGCTTGTATATCGTAATTAATCCCGAGTAAAAGTTAAAAATAAAAGTCCCGACTTGGTCAGACAATTCGGGACTTCTTTATGGTCTGGGTGAGAAGATTTGAACTTCCGGCCTCTTGAACCCCATTCAAGCACGCTACCAAACTGCGCTACACCCAGAGATACATTATTTCGCATTACGGTTTCCCGTGACACAAGCTGTATTTTAACACCGACTTTTGTTATTGTCAACTACTTTTTCTTCTAAATTTGTTTCGCGACACTTGCCATAGTTGCCTCAGCTGATATTTATATTGACATTTGCGTTGAAAGAAGTATAATTACGCTGTTGGAACGTTGAACATTTTCCGACAAATATATTGGGAGGTAACTGTACAATGATTACTCTTTTGGACTTGATTCCTGAACCGGAGTACATTGCTTCATCGCTCGGATTAACAGGCGTATCGAGTGCTTTGAGCTGCGCGCTGTGTGCCTTGATGATTGTCGCTCTTTGGTTCATATTCAGAAAAGCCGGTCAGCCCGGTTGGGCCGCCATCGTCCCGTTCTACGACCTCTATATCCTGTTCAAAATTGTCTACGGCAATGGTTGGAAGTTCTTATTACTCTTAATCCCCGTAGCCAATGTAGTGGTCACGATCTTGTGCTACATCAGGCTTGGCGCTTGCTTTGGCAAGAGCAACGGCTTTAAGGCCGGCTTGGCTTTGGTTCCCATCGTATTCCTGCCAATATTGGCTTTTGACAAGTCCATCTACGGCGGAGTATTTGTAAAGGGTTAAGCTCTGACCTTGTTTGCACTTTCGGAGGCGCTTTATTCTGACGCTCTTTGACCAATGCGCATCTTGGCATTTGACAAGCCCTGTTATGCCAAGCCCACACTACACTGATTGAACGATCGCGAAGGAGGTCATTATGTCCATACCGTTTGAACAACTGCCCACTTACATTAAGTATTTAGCGCCTATACTTGCCAACGCCTTGGTGATCTCGCTGCTGTCTCTGGCAGTTTGCGCAATGATACTCATCGGATTGTGCTTTGTTTTCATGAAGGCCAAAGCGCATGGTTGGGCGGCTGTTATCCCATTCTATAGTGACTACGTCTTGTATGAAATCACTTGGGGCAAGGGATGGCTGTTCCTTCTTGAGTTAATTCCAATCGTCGGTATAGTCATGAGCATACTAACCTATATAAAGCTTGGCAATTGTTTCAACAAGGGCAGCGGCTTCAAGGCAGGGCTTGTGCTCGCGCCGTATGTGTTCCTGCCCATACTTGGGTTTGGCAAGTCGGAATATCGCGGCCCGATGCCTGAGTAGATAGGAGTTCTTCACAACCGGTACCGCGTCTGTTCAGTGGGCGCGGTATTAATTTTCCTCTTGTCCCTATAATATGATGCAGAAGCGTTCTGTAAAACAAGAAAAGACACATCTGCGCAATAGGCAAATGTGTCTTATTTCGTGGTGGAGCATAGCGGACTCGAACCGCTGACATCCACACTGCCAGTGTGGCACTCTACCAACTGAGCTAATGCCCCACGTCAACCGACCTGAGCATTCTAACACATCGGTTGTGATTTGTAAACACCTTTTGTGACAAATATATGATTATTTTTTGAATTTCAGAAAAGCCCACAAGACAAAGCCTTGAGGATATGATATACTCAAGTTCCAAGATAGGAGGAGCAATGAAAGCCGGTAGAAACAAAGGAACAACACAGGAGTCTCTAACTGCAAACAGCAGGTCAGAGCATTTACAGCTCAAGCTGACGCGCAGACGCGAACAGCGTCCTTTTGTGCTTGACGTATTGTTTAGCGCGCTTAAGCTCATAATAGTTGCCGCGGCCATAATGGGCTTTGGTGCATTGGGCTTAGTCTACGGCGTTGTCTCTGCGTATATAAGTACGGTACCATACTTCGAGACCTCGCAGCTTACACAGAGCGACAGAAGTACTACAATTTGCGATATGTACGGCAATGAGCTTACAACAATGTCAGCCATAGAATACCGCGAGTGGGTTAATATTGAGGACGTGCCGGAGACCCTCAAGCTTGCTTTCATCGCCGTTGAGGATGTTCGCTTCTATAAACATCAGGGCGTCGATTTTAAGCGTCTTTTCTCGGCTGCGTTGGAGATATTGGGCAACAGTAATTCCTCCGGAGGCAGTACGCTGACGCAGCAGCTTATCAAGAACAAGGTGCTTTCTTCCGAGCGTACATACAAGCGAAAGATTCAGGAAGCGTACCTTGCCTTGCAGCTTGAAAAGGAATGGGACAAGGATCAGATTCTTGAAGCCTATCTAAACGACATATACCTTGGAGGCTCTAATTATGGAGTTGTTACCGCCGCCAAGGACTATTTCGGGAAAGAGCTTTCAGAGCTTACTTTGCGTGAATGCGCCCTGCTTGCGGGGTTAACGCAAAACCCCTATGGTTACAATCCCCGTCTTAATATGTATGTGCGTACCGACGAGGACGGGACTAATCGCTATGAGCGCACTCAAGAGCGGACTAACACAGTTCTCAAGCGTATGTACGAAAACGGCTATATTACCCGTGAGCAATACAATTCCGCACTTAATGAAAACGAGGTAATATTCGAAGAAAGCCAATACTCAGGCATGTACGAACGCGCATATTTCATCGAGTATGCCATTCAGGACGTCATAGGCTGTTGGCTTGAAAAGGATGGCCTTGCAGACACGGCGTCGAATCGTGCCATCTATGAAAACAAACTGCGTTCAGGCGGATACACGATCTACACAACGATGGATACCTCAATTCAAGATACTGTCCAGGAAAGCATAGCCAATTGGAGCGAATACCCGGAGCTTGCCGACCCCGACGCAGCCGAGGTTGAAGAGGTAGTTTCCGACAGCATTACCATTAAAACCATTGAACCTCAGGTTGCGGCAGTGGTTATTGACTCCGACACAGGAGAGCTTCGCGCAATAATTGGCGGGCGCACCGAGCCGGAGATCAGAAAAGGCATCAATCGCGCATATCAAAGCTATACAGAGGTGGGTTCATCCATCAAGCCGCTTTCGATATATGGGCCTGCGCTCGATAACGGCGTGTCGCCCGCAACGATTATTGCTAACGTTCCTTGGACGATAGATGGTTGGGGCGGCGAGAATGGGTATCCGAGCGTGGGAGTAAGGGAAACGAGTCGATACTTTGGCCCTACGTCCGTCAGAGAGGGCTTGACCGAGTCTCTCAATGTTGTAGCGGGAAGGCTGCTGTTCGACTATGTAGGAGTTGAGCTTGCCGTAGAATACATGGAACGCATGGGCATACCCTCCTCGCAGCTTAACAAGGACGGCCCAGGACTTGCTTTAGGCACGTCTGGCATAACGCCGATACAGATGGCTTCTGCCTACGCCGCCATTGCAAACAATGGTTACTATAACGACCCGATCTCCTTTACCTATGTTATCGATGAACAGGGTAATGTCATCTTAGACGCCTATGAAATGCGCGGTGCGTCCACACAGGTATACAACAGCGCGTCAACCGCCTATATGCTTGTGGATATGATGACGGACGTCGTTGAATCCGGAACCGGTACGGCAGCAAAGATTGAAGGACATACCGTGGCAGGGAAGACAGGAACCAACTCCGACTATGCGAGTGTGTACTTTGCCGGCATGACCTGCGACTATACCTCCGTCGTTTGGATAGGACATGACTATCCTGCCAACAAGCTCAAAAGCGGATCTACCGGCGGTGACTATGCGGCGCCATTGTGGCAGGACTTCATGTCCAAAATCATGGAGGGCAAAGCCGACAGCAAGATAATAAACGCTGATGAATCCTCACTCGGCTTGATTACCAAGACCATATGCCCTGTTTCGGGCTTGGTCGCATGTGACGCCTGCCTTGACTACTACAATTACACTCGATCCAGTTTTGGCAAACGTTTTGCCCTAATTGACGATTTCTTTACATACAGCCAAGTGCCGACCTCGACCTGCGATATGCATGTCTCGCTCAAGATTTGCACAAAGTCGGGCTGTGTCGCTTGCGATAAATGTGCCGTTGAGGATATCACCACGGTTACCTATTGCTTGATCAGACAGTCGTCTCCGTTCTACCGCATGAGCGATGAACTTTTGGCAAAAGTCTTTGGCGACACCTATAAGCGAACGGCGAAATCGACCGAAGACTTCATTTTGGAGTTCCCGATATGCTCGATTTGCGGAGCCGAAGTGACGCCAACTCCGGATAACGCGGGGACGGGGGAGGGCGCCGAGCCTTCCGCTACTCCCATTCCATAGCCATAACAACAAACAGTTATGTAGCGAAAGTGAAAAGATTTCAAAAAACCATGAAATGCTGAACACTTTCGCTATTTATGTGCTATAATTATATCGTGAAAAAATACGTATGAGGTGACGCAATGGAAGGGAAAATCTTGATCGCCGACGATGAATATGTCGTCCATGAATCTTTGCATCTTTACTTGGAGTCGGAGGGCTTCTCCTATGTTGACGTATACGACGGGAACGCGGCGATGGCGGCGCTTGACTCCACTATTTCGCTTTGCGTACTCGATATAATGATGCCCGGAAAATCCGGCATTGAAGTCTGTAGGGAGATTCGCAGAAAATCAACCGTACCCATTATCATGTTAACCGCGAAAGGCGAAGAAGTGGATAGAATTATCGGCATTGAATTAGGTGCGGATGATTACATAGTAAAGCCCTTTAGTCCGCGTGAAGTCGTAGCAAGGATTAAGGCCATTCTGCGCAGAGTCAATTCAAGGGATACCGAGCATGACAAGAACCATATCGAGTACAATGGCCTTTCAATAGACCTGAACTCCTATTCGGTCTTGCTCAGAGGCGAGCCGGTTATCTGTACACCGAAGGAGATAGAGATACTCTATATGCTCGCGTCGAACCCCGGACAGGTGTTCACACGCGAATCACTGCTCTCAAAGGTTTGGGGCTATGACTTCCCGGGTGAGACTCGCACCGTTGATACGCACATCAAACGTCTGCGTGCGAAACTGGATTCCACGAACCTCGGCTGGAGTATCAAGACAATCTACGGCGTGGGGTATAAGTTCGAACTCGACTGATGTTCAAGGGTGTAATCTTCAAACGCGCACTGATTATGTGCGTCATAATATTGCTGCTGTGCAATATTTTTCTTGTGGCTGCGTATTCCCAATTCGGAAAACGAACCTACATCAAGTTGGAGCTTGATTCGTTGAGCTCTGTTTCTGACGCGGCAATAGATTTTTACTATATCAAAGACAGTATGTTCGCAAGCAGGTCGTACTTCTTTCAAGCGTTACAGCTATTGTCAAAGACGAATGACGTCTCAGTATACTACTATGACGGCATAACCCAGCAGGCTTACACAACGCTGACCGAGAACGACTACACAGGACTGAATGAGATAATCGTCGGCGCTATGGCAACGGGCGAACGAGTCAGCATACCCAAGCTTACTTTGGACTCAAAGACAAATGTAATCTGTACCGGAGCGCCTCTTTACAACCAAAACAATGAGTTGGAAGGATGCGTCTTATTTCTGCGCGACATACGTCACATCGATGAAGCGTTTGACAAGTTGAATTCCGTACTGTGGATAATGGTGGCTGCCATCCTGCCCCTGATGTTAGTTTTTACGTTCATCAGCATTCGTCAGCTTTCCAAGCCTATCAACGCTATGACAGATGTGGCAATAGAGCTTGCAAAGGGTAACTACGAAGTTCGTGCCAACGAAAATTATTCAGGCGAAATGGGCATATTCGCAAGAGCGATGAACCAAATGAGCGAGGCGCTGTCATCTACAATACATCAGCTTGACAGCGAAAAGCGACAGCTCAGCTATATTCTGTCAAGCTTCTCAGAAGGGGTCGCGGCTCTTGACAACCTCGGTAATCTGACGCATTACAATCCAGCTCTGATGAAGATGTTCGGCGCGGTTGACGTAACCTCACCCATCGACCTAATACCCGATAACAGTATTTGGGACGCCTTCATGGCTGTCTTAGACTCAAAAGAGCCAAGGACACTGCATTATGAGCTGCCCGGTGAAAGAATGCTTTGGATATCTATTGTACCCGTAATTACCGATAATGGCGACTGCACCGGCGTTGTAGGACTCTTTAAGGATATCAGCGAGATTGAGAAGCTTGAAAGAGTTCGCCGCGACTATGTCGCCAATATCAGCCATGAACTGCGCACGCCTTTGACCGCCGTTCGCGGCCTCTTGGAACCCCTTGCCGACAATATGGTCAAGGATGAAGCAACCAGACAACGCTACTACGGCATTATGCTGCATGAAATTGAGCGACTTTCACGCCTTATTACCGATATGCTTCAGCTGTCAAGGCTTCAGTCCGGTACAGAGTACATGGAGGTTCGTCAATTTGATATTAAAGACCTCATTTCCGATGTGGCTCAGGGTTATCAAACCGAAGTATCAAAGCGTGGAATACGACTTGAAATAGACCTTTGCGACGCTCACGATGTGGTAAGTGATCCTGACAGAATCGAGCAGGTTCTTGTCGTACTCTTGGACAATGCCATGCGTTACGCCGGAGCAAAGCCCAACGGTCTTATTAGGATTACCACAACGCAGGATACGGGCTATGTGTATATTACAGTGTTGGACAATGGCTGTGGTATTTCACAGGAGGATCTCCCGCACATCTTTGAGCGCTTTTATAAGGCCGATAAGTCGCGCAAAGAAGGCGGTACCGGTCTCGGTCTATCGATAGCTAAGCAGGTGCTGGACAAGCTTGGTGAGCATATCGAGGTTTCAAGCGTTCAAGGCGAGTGGACGAACTTCGTGTTCTCCGTCAAGAAGTATGTGAGCAATGCGATACAGCTTGGACCGGTGGACGAGAATACTCTCATTTATCACGGCGATGGTGAGCCTGCCGCCGTTGACAAGTCTCCTTCGGATGAAAAGCCCTCAATAGACGCGCCATACGAAGTGTTGGACGCAAACGACACTCGCTCAAAACGCGACAAGAAACGCATGAAGTAATCCTATCCAAAAAATAAGATAATATCTCACCTCCTTGCATAAAGTGTATCACAGAATGTAAGGAGGTTTTCATTAGATGCAATACCAAAGCAGATACGGCGGGTCACAGCGAAAGCAAACTCGCGGGGGAGGACGGGCAGTTGTCGTTTTGTTGCTGCTTGCGTGCGCCGCAGTTGTCGCAATTATTTCAAGCAGCAAGGCGGCCGACTATGTAAGCGAACGAATAATCGCTCCGATAATCAGCTGCTTTTCTGAGAAGTTCGAGAACGACGCCATAAACGAAAACGTCAATGAGGGTCTGCAAAATGGAGACGAAGCCGTAGAGGGTCTCAGCCCTTCTTCAAACGAAGATCAGCTTGTAACAACAAACATGCAGTTTGCCGCTATGACTTTTTACATGCTGCAGTTGGATTACTTTTCCGATGAGGCTTCAGCGTCAATCGCCGCTGAGCAGTACCGCGGTATAGGCGCGGCGGGTTATGTTATTAAGGATGAGAGCTTCCGCGTGATAGGCGCGGCATACACCGATGAAGCAAGCCTGTATAAGGTGCAGCAGCAACTAAGAGAAGACGGTTACAAAAACAGTGCTTATATTGTTCATACCGATGAGCTGCAGGTAAGCTTAAGCGCAGAAAAAAGCATTGCTGAAACGGCAGAAAACGGATTTGCCTATGTGTTCAGCCTGCCGTCGCAGCTCACGGACTTCTCCTTGTCGTTTGACAGAGGCGAAATCGGTGCCGACGACGTCAATGAAAGCTTTGCGCTAAGTGTAGATAATATACAATATATTATCGAAACGATTAAGACAAGCGACGCTCAAGGAAGCCTAACCGAGCTTTGCAGTACTTTGGAGGTTTTACACAAATTCCTGTCGACATTTCTCGAAAACAATGCTAATATGAATTGGAGCAGCACAGAATACGCGATGCAGCTGAAGTACACTCAGATCGCGGCCATAGACAGCTGCATCCAATTTGTTAAGGCATTGGGAGTGATACCAAATGAAGGAAGTTAGTCTTTACACGGACGGTGCGTGTTCCTGCAATCCGGGCGCAGGCGGTTGGGCGTGTATTTTATTATATAATCAGCACGAAAAGACCGAAAGCGGCGCGGAGCCTGAAACCACAAACAATCGTATGGAGATAAAGGCCGTTTTAGAAGGCTTGAAGCTGTTGAATCAACCGTGTATTGTAACGGTTTATTCGGACAGCAGTTATGTCTGCAACGCATTTGAAAAGAAATGGATTGAGAATTGGAAGCGCAACGGATGGCTGACAAGCTCAAAGACTCCCGTACAGAATCAAGACCTTTGGAATGAACTCATCGATGTGAAATCTTTGCATCAAGTTAAGTTTGTTTGGGTTAAGGGACATGCTTCCAACGAATACAACAATCGCTGCGACAGTATGGCAAGAGCCGCGATCGACACCATAAGTCGTTCCTGAAACATAAAATCCAAACTTTTCATGAACAACTATTCGTTAAAGTTGTGTTTAACGAATAGTTGCGCTATAATGAGTTCATCTTCCCCAAGGAGCTGTTTGAATGAGCGATTATCAAACCACGCGCAAAAAGGACTACACCGTCAAGCTTAGGCAAGTTCTGAAGGATCTGCCGCAGTTTTGTGGGTTGTATTTTAGAAGCATGGAAACGCGAAGCAGTGTGTTAACACGATATGGATACGCGATAGACTTGAGAACTTTCTTTGAGTTTCTGGTAACGGAACAAGACGGCTTTAAGGACAAGACAGTCAAGAGCATTACCCTATCGGATTTGGACAGTGTATCGGCTCTTGATATTGAACTTTACCTCGATTCGGTTACATTATACAAAAAGGATGAGCGCGAACTCGAAAACAGCGAGAACGCCAAGGCAAGAAAGCTTGCGGCAATACGATCCTTTTTAAAGTATTACTTCAAGCAACAGCTGATAAGCGCAAACGTTGCCGCATTAGTCGATTCTCCTAAGCTGCATGAGAAAGCGATTATACGCCTTGAACCGAATGAAGTTGCCGAATTGCTTGACAGAACCGACGATGGCGCGGGTCTTTCAGAGAGACAAAAGAAGTATCATCAGACCACAAAAGTCCGAGATGCGGCAATACTCACCCTATTTCTGGGTACGGGAATCCGTATCAGCGAGCTTGTAGGCATAGACGTCGATGATATAGACTTTGAAACCGACAGCTTCGTTGTTACGCGCAAAGGCGGCGATCAGGAAATACTGAGCTTTGGGGATGAAGTGCGAACTGCTCTGCTTAGATATCTGGAGCAAAGAAACCAAGAGGTCACGCTTGAAGGTCATGAAGATGCTTTGTTCCTGTCGATACAGCGGCGCAGGATAACCGCAAGAGCGGTAGAAAACCTTGTGAGTAAGTACACCAAGGTGGCTTGTCCGCTCAAAAAGATAACCCCTCACAAGCTAAGAAGTACATACGGAACCATGCTCTACTCCGAAAGCGGCGACATATATCTTGTAGCTGACGTTCTCGGACATAAGGACGTCAATACTACAAGGCGGCACTATGCGGCAATGTCAGAAGAGCGTCGCAGAAGCGCGGCTAATATGGTTACACTGAGGGACGATGAAAAAGACATTCCCGAAATAGGCAAAGACGACCCTATCTAATCCTCGTCCTCTCCCCTATCCTCTGGGCCCTCCTCTATCATCAGAATATCGGTAATCCTTATCTCCGCATAGTCGGCTTGATTCTCGTCTATGCAGGCGAAGCAGTTATCGCATATCTTGTTGACGTCCCGTATGCAGCGGTTGTCACACTCACCGCAGTTGTTGCAGGCTTCTCTAAGCCCAAGAACACATTTTTTCATAAAAACCCCGAACAAATGTTTGCAATTTAGTTATATCCATGATATACTGTTCCTAACTAAGCAAGGAGCAGCGAAAATGGACAATCTTTCAAGAGCGCAGCAACGGGTATTCAGCGCTGTCTGTGAATACTACGAAGCTAACGGTTATCCGCCCACCGTCCGTGAGATATGCGGCAGTATTGGCATAAGCTCAACAGCTACGGTTCAGGCTCACCTTGTCACGCTTGAGAACAAGGGCTACATAATCAAGGATCCCAACCACAATCGTGCATACACCATAACCGAAGAAGCTTTGCCGAAGAGACGAGGCTCTGTTCCCCTGCTTGGAAGAGTAGCCGCCGGCATACCCATTATGGCTGATGAGAACATCGAGGAAAGCTTCATGCTGCCCGAACAGCTTGTACACAGAGCTGAGCTTTCCGAAACCTTTATGCTCCGCGTTCAAGGCGACAGCATGATTGACGCCGGAATCATGAATCATGATATCATCATCGTCAACACCCGTCAACAATTCACTGAAGGTGACATCGTCGTTGCACGTATAGACGGCGGTGAGGTCACGGTCAAGCGCATTTATGTTACTGAAACCTGTGTGAAGCTCATGCCCGAAAACAAGGATTATTCTCCTATATGCGTTGAGCCTGAACGTGTCGAGGTTGTCGGCAAGGTTGTCGGACTTATGCGCAGGATGTAGCCGCTATCCCTTTCGCAGAGCATCCACCGTGAGCATGGCCGCAAGCTGTGCGTGTTCCAACGATAAAGAGCCTTGCAGATAAGCGGTGTATGGTTCGCGTATGGGGCCATCACAGCTCAGCTCGGTGGTCGCACCCTGTATCATTGTTCCCGCTGCCATAATAACAGGGTCGGTATACCCCGGCATGTCCCATGGTTCGGGAGTAACAAAGGAGTCTATCGGGGAAGCCGCCTGAACAGCCTTGCAAAATGCTATCAAAGCGTCTTTGTTGCCAAAGGTAATGGACTGAACTATGTCATGACGCGCAGCGGTTGACGCAGGCGTGGTACTATAACCTAATTTTTCAAGCGCCGCGGCAAACAGAGCCGCCCCCTTCAGACATTGCGCCACGGTATGAGGCGCCATGAACAGGCCTTGATAAAACGGCAGATAGCCGGCGGCATAAGAACCCACTTCTCTGCCCGTGCCGGGCACAGTCATTCGCTGTGCTATCCTGTCTATCAAATCAGCCTTTCCCGCGATGTACCCGCCGGTAGGAGCAAGTCCGCCGCCCGGGTTCTTTATCAACGAGCCGCAGACTATATCTGCTCCGACGTAACATGGTTCATGAGCTTCCACAAATTCACCGTAACAGTTATCGACAAATACTATCACGTCCTCTTTTGCTCTTTTAGCGGCCTGTATCAGCTCGTCTATGACCTCAACAGAGAGCGCATCTCGGCTGCTGTAACCGCGGGAACGCTGTACATACAGCAGCCTCGCATTGCTCCTAATAAGCCTTTCAAGCACCTTTGGTATGTTAAGCTTATCCCCATCCATTTCAACTGCTTCAAAGCCAATACCAAGTCTGATGAGCGAACTGTATTGCGAGCCGCTCAAGCCTATTGCTGTCTCCATGGTATCATATGGAGCGCCCGTTGCCGAAACTATCACCTCGTTAGGCTCTGTAAGCCCAGCTAACGCGGTAAAAAGTGTATGCGTTCCGTTCGCAAGCTGCGGCCGCACAAGCGCGTCCTCGGCTTCAAAAACGTTTGCGAATACTTGGTCCAGCGTGTCTCTGCCGATATCATCATATCCGTAGCCGTAGCTTGGCGCAAAATGCCGTGTGGAGACGCGATTATTCGCAAACGCTTCAAGAACCCGTTCCTCCACACAAAGCGCGTTCCTGTCAAAACCTTCAAATACCTTGTCTAATTCCTGGGTGCAGGACATAATCAGCCTTCTTGAATACTCTGAAATCCTCATAGCTTGCCTTTCATATTAAGATATTCATATACGGCGCCGCACAGTTCGTCGATACTGATGAACCGAGAAACGTCGAACCATTCCACCGATTTGTCCCTATTGAACCATGTGAGCTGGCGTTTTGCAAATCGGCGCGAATCGCGCTTAATCACCTCTGCTGCCTCGTCAAGCGTAATCTTGCCATCAAGGTATGCAAGCAGCTGCGCGTATCCAATCGCCTGCATCGCAGTAAGCCGAGCATCCAAGCCTTGCGTATGCAGAGCCTTCACTTCGTCGAGTAAGCCTCGCTTCATCATGTCATCGACACGCTTGTCAATTCTTGCGTAAAGAACTTCTCTGTCAGTATTTAGACCTACCTTTACCGTATCATAGCGATAGCGCTGCTGCGCCGCAGCGTAATCCGTGTTTAGCTCGGAGAACGGCTTGCCCGTTATCCTGTACACTTCCATTGCGCGCACAACACGTTTCTTGTCATTTGGGTGCAGGCGCTCTGCGCAATGCGGATCGACTTTGTTAAGCTCTGCGTACAGGGTGAAGGGACTATCATCATATTCACGCTCAAGCTCTCCCCGAATCAAGGAATCGGATGGCGCGGAATGTTCCATATCGCACAAAACCGCGTCGAGATACATCCCGCTGCCTCCGACGGCTATCACGCATTTACCTCGGCTTTGAATCTCGTCTATTGCTTTTCGCGCAAGTGCAGCAAACTCATGAACCGAGAAGCTCGTCTCTCTTGGATCAATGCAGCTTAGCATATGATGTATAACGCCCGACTGTTCAGCCTGCGTGGGCTTGGCCGTGCCTATGTCAAGCCCCTTATAGACGGCAGCGGAATCGCAGGAAACTATCTCCGCGTCTATGCGCTTCGCAAGAGCAACAGACAGAGCCGTTTTACCGCAGGCCGTAGGCCCTATTATTGCAATAACCGATGAGCTGCTCATACTATTCGTTTGAACATCTTGTCAATTTCGTGGCGTGAGATCTTGGTTATGACCGGACGACCATGCGGACAAGTCAAGGGTATTCCGTCAGTAATGAAGTACGAGAGTAAGCTGCATATCTCCTCACGGCTCAATGCATCGCCTGCCTTAACCGCGTGCTTGCAAGCGGACTGCGTAAGCCGTTCCTTTATGAGGTCTTCACCGACACGCTTACTGCCGTTGTTCAGTATCTCCAATGCCTCGGGAAAATACGCTGTATTTACAAGCTTCCCTCCGAGTACGGGCAATGAACTGAGCTTTAAGGTCAATGGCTCGTCGCCTTGGCTCCATACGAATCCCAGCAGCTTGAGTTCATTCGTATATGAATACACGGCTTCATACTCCTCCGGAAGAAGCTTCACCGTCATCGGTATCAGCAGCCTTTGAGAAGTCATGCTTATCTTTTGGTTAATGAGCTGCTCATAAAGTCTGCGTTCGTGCGCGGCGTGTTGGTCGATGAGGTACATATCATCGCCCTTCTCCGCTATCCAGAACGTTCCGAACACTTGACCCACAACATTCACATCACGAAGCTCGGCCACACTTGTCGGACGTTTTGCAATATCCCACAATGGTTTGGACTCCCATGTGTTTCCCGCGGAGCGAGAAGGTTCTCTCATGCTGAATGAAGCTCCATTTGAATGATAAAATGAAGTCTCCGGCTTTCGGTTAGGAATATCCGCCGCTCCCTTACTTCCACCGCTCATGTCGCCACTGCTGCGAACTATCGGCTTTTCCTCGAAGGGTATGTCCTCGATGCTTCCGTATGACGGCGCGGCTGTCGAACTTTTCATGACAACCTCACAGCTTGAGGGCATAGCTTCAGAAGCTACATTCACCTTGGGGTATGTTATCACCTCGCGGCTCAGCGCTTCCCTGCAAGCCATATATACCGCGTTCATAGCCTTACCCTCGTTTACGAAACGTATCTCAGTCTTTGAAGGATGCACGTTAACGTCAACTTCACCCAAAGCTATGGTAAGGTTAAGCACTGCAAATGGGTATCTGTTAGACATCAACCGTGTGTCATATGCCCTTAGGACGTTGAATGACAAAGCGTTGGACTTAATGTATCTGCCATTCACAAAGAATGATTGGCGGCTGCGATTGGGACTTGACAGCTCGGATGAGCCTATAAAGCCGTCAATTCGGATATAGCCATTGTCAAATTCTACCTTCAAAAGCTGCGACTCCACCGCCTGTCCATAAACCTGCACGATGGTATCCTTAAGGGATTGTCCTTCAAAGCTCTCATAGATCTTTTTATCGTTGCTGACGTATCTTATCGCAATGCCGGGGTTGGCAAGTATGCATCTTGAAAGATAATCACCGATACTGCCTGACTCCGCTCTTGGAGATTTCAAGAACTTCAGTCTCGCGGGAATATTTGCAAACAGATCCGTCACCAAAACCTGCGTTCCCAACGGACAAGCACAGTCAACGTTCTCCTCTATTTTCCCTTGCTCGATTACAACGCGCCTTCCGCATTCGTTGTCGGCAGTCCTTGTAGTAAGCGACGTCCTTGCGACGGCGGCTATGGAAGCCAAAGCCTCACCTCTAAATCCGAGTGTGCCAATGTTTCCAAGATCCTCTACACTATGAATTTTGCTCGTCGCATGGCGCATAAAAGCGTTCAGACAATCTTCAGGCGGTATTCCGCATCCGTTGTCGCAAATGAGTATGCTTTCAATTCCGCCTTCTTTTATCTCAACGCTAATTGAGCTTGCGCCGGCGTCAATGGAGTTCTCAACCAATTCCTTAACAATGGAAGACGGGCGTTCCACAACCTCGCCCGCAGCTATGCTGTTTGCAACATGCGGGCTTAATACAATTATTTTTGAAGGCTTGATAACGTTATTCATGATTGCTTACCCCATCAGTATCTCGCTGTACTCAAATAGAGTTTTTAACGCCTCCATAGGAGACATCGCGTTTATATCCAAAGCTTTGATTGCTTGAATCACAACACGGTCTGCGTCACCCGTAATCACTCCGGCTTTCGGCTGTTCTTCCTGTGTGACCTGACCGCCGCGCTTTTCCTTCGCCGCAAGATCCGCCTGTTCCAGGTCACCAAGTATTTCCTTGGCTCTTTTGAGGACAGAATCAGGTATGCCGGCAAGCCTTGCGACCTGGATTCCAAAGCTTTTATCGGCACTGCCTCTCACAATTTTGCGAAGAAACAGTATGCTCTCCCCCATCTCCTTCACGGAGATTCGAAAGTTCTTTACGCCGTCAAGCTTGCCCTCAAGCTCGCTCAATTCATGAAAATGAGTCGCGAACAGCGTCTTTGCGCCACAACGGTCTATGTCCGCTACATGCTCAAGTACCGCCCATGCGATGCTCAAACCGTCGAAGGTACTGGTTCCGCGCCCAATCTCATCAAGAATCAGCAGACTGTCCCGCGTCGCGTTATTCAGAATGTTGGCCATCTCGTTCATCTCTACCATGAACGTACTTCTGCCGGAAGCCAAGTCGTCAGATGCACCTATCCTTGTGAATATCCTGTCCACTATACAGACGTCAGCGCTGTCCGCAGGCACGAACGAGCCTATATGCGCCATTAAAGTTATCAAGGCTGTCTGGCGCATAAACGTACTCTTGCCCGCCATATTCGGCCCTGTTATAATCAACAGCCTGTCCGCGTCACGGTTCAGCAGTACATCATTAGGAATGAAGCTCTCACTGCTGCTGTGTTCGACTATCGGGTGCCTTCCGCCATATATGGAAATGATGCCTTCTTCATTTATGGCAGGCTTAACATATCGGTTGACCTTTGCGGTTATGGCGAGCGCACAATAAGCATCGAGTTCGCCTATAAGGGTTGAATCGGCCTGTAATCTTTCTATGCAGTCAAGCAGCGCTTCCTTAACCTGAGCGTAAAGCTCCGTCTCAAGCGACAGGAGCCTATCCCCCGCCGTAAGCACCTTTTGTTCTATCTCCTTCAACTCCGGAGTGATATACCTCTCCGCGTTGACAAGGGTTTGTTTACGTTCGTAGTTATATGGGACTTTGCCCGTGAATGACTTGCTGACCTCGATATAGTAGCCAAACACGCGGTTATAGCCTATACGCAGGGTCTTGATACCGGTGGCCTCACGTTCACGCGTCACAAGGGCTTCAAGCCACGCTTTACTGTTGCGCTCGATCTCTCTAAGCTCATCCACCTCCGCGTTATAGCCGCTTCGTATGAACCCTCCGTCCTTGACGGCAACAGGCGCGTCAGGCGATATGGCAGAATCCAAAAGCTGAATCGCGTCATCCATGCAGTCAAGCTCCCGCTGTATGCGGACAAGCGCGTCACTCTGTGCGTCACCCAGCATTGCCTTTATCGGAGCAATGCACTGCAATGAACGCAGTAAAGCTACACAGTCCTTGCCACCTATCGTTCCGTAAGCTATCTTGCTTGATAGGCGCTCTATGTCATATACGCGGTCCAAGAGTGCGGAGAACTTCTGACAGGCTTGATACTCATTGAACAGCTCATCAACGGCGTCAAGTCTCTGTGTTATACCAAGCTTGTTTTGCAGCGGGCTTTCAATCCATGTCCTCAAAGTTCGCGAACCCATACCGGTCTTGCAAAGATTCAGCAGTCCGAACAATGTATTTTTGCCGCTTCCGTCGGGATTGAGCGGCGAAACCAGCTCCAAATTGCGCCTTGTCGAAGCGTCGATATGCATATGGTCACGCGAATTGACATATCTAACAGAGCGTATGTGTGACAGCGCATTCTTCTGCGTGTCCTCAAGGTACTTCATTAAGGCACCCGCAGCACAAACAGCAATGGCTTTATCCGTTATTCCGAAACCGTCAAGCGAATTAACGCCAAAATGACGGCAGAGGCGACCAACGGCGCTGCTTTGGCGGAAAGCTACCTCGGGTTGCTTCTCAAGATAGTAGAGGCTTTTTATTTTGTGAGTGAGCAGCTCGTTTTCGAACAGCGTTTCATTCGCCAAAACCTCTCCGGGATCGAGCCTTGCCAACTCGTCAATAAGGGAGGACGCTGCAGATTCGCCTTGGTATTCGGCTATTGAAAACGCACCCGTTGATACATCGCAGCAGGCACAGCCTATGCCATTCTTTGCAAGGTACACGCAGACGATATAGTTGTTTTTGCTGCTGTCAAGCACACCGTTATCGATGACCGTTCCCGGAGTAATTATGCGAGTTATGGCGCGCTCAACAAGCCCCTTTGCGGTTGCGGGATCCTCCATTTGATCGCAGATAGCCACCTTGCAGCCCAAAGCTATTAAACGATTGATATAGCCGTCAACTGAATGATAAGGAACTCCGCACATGGGAGCGCGATCATCAAGCCCGCAGTCGCGTCCTGTCAATGTCAAGCCGAGCAGCTTTGAGACTGTCTTGGCGTCATCAAAAAACATTTCGTAGAAGTCGCCCAAACGATAAAACAGAAAACAATCCTTGTACTGATCCTTCAGCTCAAGGTATTGCCGCATCATGGGAGTTATGGTTCCCGCCATACTATTTTTCCTCCCCTTTATAGCCTTTTGCGCAGCCGGAGCATACGGAACAATCCCCCGCACAGCTCACACTCACACCGCCCTTTGCTATCTCCTGCGTTATAACATCTCTAAGGTATTCAATATCGCAGCTTAACGCGGCGGCTTCCTTACCGTCGTAGTTATCGCTTTGCAGCAAATCCATAAGCGTGGTGAGCTTCTCTCGATATTCACACGCTAAGCTTTCCAAGAGAGTTGCATTGTTTTCCATTTCATTTCACCTCACTGCCAATGAGCGAGTTTCTCATGCAGCGCTCAGCTTTCACGGTCGCGAACTGGCCGACCCTCGATGGATCCCCTTTGAAATATACCATCTTGAAGTTTGAGTACTTACCGTAAAGCAGCGTCTCATCTCGTTCATCGAATCCTTCGATCAAGACTTCACCGACATAGCCCAAGTACTTTTCGTTGTCAAGACGAGTATAGACGGCCTGCAGCTCGTTAAGCCTTAAAAGCCTGTCCTTCTTTACCGCTTCCTCCACCTGTCCATCCATCTTCGCCGCAGCTGTACCGGCTCGCGGTGAATACTTGAACGTAAAGGCAGAAGCATACTGAGCTTTTGATACGAGTGACAGAGTTTGTTCGAAGTCCTCCTCCATCTCCGTCGGAAAGCCCACAATGATATCGGTGGTAAATTCGATATCATCTATCCTTTGGCGCAGTAAAGACATTATCTCAAGATAACGCTCTCTGGTATATTTGCGGTTCATAAGCGCAAGTATCCTGTCGCTCCCCGACTGTACGGGCAGATGTACATGGTGACACACCTTGTCGCAGCCTGCGATGGCGTCAATGACCCTGTCCGACAAGTCCTTTGGATGCGACGACATAAAGCGTATCCTGCTTATCGATTGAATGCGATTGACCCTTTGCAGAAGCTCCGCAAAGTCAGCGCCCTCACTTGAATAAGAATTAACATTCTGTCCAAGCAGAGTGATTTCCTTGATTCCGGTCTTTGCAAGCGCTTCGATTTCGCCAACTATATCCTCGACACTTCTTGAACGCTCTCGCCCGCGCACATATGGCACAATGCAGTACGAGCAGAAATTGTTGCAGCCGTACATGATATTCACAAACGCGGAAACGGACGAGTCGCGCAAGGCGGGCAAGCCCTCCGCTATGGCGTCATCGGAGTCAGTAACGCACACTCTTTCGCCTTGCAGCACCATCTCAAACATCTCGGGCAGTCTGTGCAGTACGTTTGTTCCAAACACCAGGTTCACATATGGGAACCTTCGCATAAGCCTTTTGGCAACATCGTTTTGCTGCATCATACAGCCTGAGACTCCTATAATGAGTTCCGGCTTCTCCTGCTTGCGCTCCCTCAAAGCTCCGATATTGCCGAAAACACGTTTCTCCGCGTGGTCTCTCACGCAGCAGGTGTTGAAGATCAGCACATCGGCCTTGTCTCTGTCTGCAGTCGCACGATAGCCCATGCGAAGCAGCTGTCCATATATGGTCTCACTGTCGCGAACATTCATTTGGCAGCCGTAGGTCTCTACGAAGCAGAGCTTATCAAGCCCCGCATTCTCGGCTTCTATGCGTGCCGCGATTTGCGTTTGTCTGTTAAGTTCGTTTTCAGATACCAAGAGTTTTTCTTTCATCATTTTACCCCACAAAAAATCACTTTATTATAACTCAACAGACGCCTTTTTTCAAGACATAAACAAAACAAAGCGAAAAAAGCAGAATTTACCACTAATACAAAACGAAAAATCGGAGAGATTAAGATTACACTTACAAAAGGAGGTGAAATTGCATGGCTAGAAACGGAGCTTTGATCCCCGAATCTAAGAACGGCCTTAACAACTTCAAGTCTGAAGTTGCGTCCTCGCTGAATATCAATCTGAAGCAGGGCTACAATGGCGACCTGACCAGCCGCGAGGCGGGCAGTATCGGCGGCGAAATGGTAAAGCGCATGATCGCTTACGCCGAGAAGAATATGCAGTAATTCAAACGTGTGCGGGAGGCTTCATCAACGATGAGGCCTCTCATTCTTTAGTTCATAACTATGTCTCGGCTGTCGCAAAACCGCTCCTCGGCAAGCTTGATTAATGCACGCGCTTCACTTTGCTGCATGCCCAGAACTTCCTTAGCGGCTTGTGAAGCCTTATCAACAAGATCGTATCCCCCATGAAGCATGTATGAGAACGCGTCGCCCTGTCCGTGTTGGCGAATGCCCAATACATCCCCCGCGCCCCTCAGCTCAAGGTCCTGCTTTGCAATCTCAAAGCCATCGCTGCAATTAAGCATAGCGGCTATTCTCGCATTGCTGTTCGGATTGGCGTTGTCAGAGAGTAAATAGCAATAAGATTGTTTTTTGCCTCTCCCCACCCTACCTCTAAGCTGATGCAAGGTCGAAAGTCCGAAACGTTCCGCTCCCTCAATGACGATACTGCAAGCCTCCGGTACATCAATTCCTACCTCTATTACGGTTGTGGCAACAAGAATATCTGTATCACCTCTTGCAAAGCTCTGCATCGCGCTCATCTTCTCAGCTTCATTCATCCTTCCGTGCAAAAGCTTAAGCCTTATCTTTGGCAACAGCTCCGACAGCTCAGAGAAAACTTCACTTGCCGACAAGCCCTCATAGCCTTCTGTTGGCTCTATGAGCGGGCAAACGACATAAGCTCTTTCGCCCTCAGCGGCTTTTTTAGCAATATATCTGTACATATCCTTGCGCTTGTCCTGCGAGACAAACCTTGTCTTAATCGGGATTCTCCCAGGCGGAAGCTCACTCAATGTCGCCATATCAAGATTTCCATAGAGAAGCAGTGCGAGCGTTCTTGGAATAGGGGTCGCGCTCATAACCAATAGATCTACGTCTTGCGACTTGTTAGCAAGCTTCGCCCGCTGCATGACGCCAAAGCGGTGTTGCTCATCGGTTATGGCAAGTCCAAGTCTGTGCAGCTCCAAATTACCGTTTAGAAGTGCATGGGTACCTATCACTATACTAACCTCATCTGCCGCGATCTGTCGTCTCACTTCCGCTTTTTCAGCCTCGCTCATGCTTCCGACATACAGACAGCACATACCATAAAACAGCTTAGACATGACCGTATAGTGTTGATAAGCTAAAATCTCTGTCGGAACCATCATCACTCCGAGTTTATTGTTAGCCGCAGCAACAGCCAGAGCATACTCGGCAATCATCGTCTTTCCGGAACCTACATCACCCTGCAACAGTATATTCATGGGTTTGTCGGCGCTCATATGGCTGTCTATCGATCTCATTGCTTCAAGCTGTGAGTTTGTCGGAACAAAGCTTAGCTTACTTATAAATCTTGCCATGAGACCGTCAACGTTATAGGCAATACCTTTTTTTGCTAAACGATCCGTGTCAAAACGTCCCGCCGCTATGAAGTACAGCATGGAGTTTACAAACGCAGCACGTTCCCTCGCCTTCTGCAAGCGTGACATTTCGGAGGGTATGTGAATCTCGCGGAGTGCTTCGCCTTGAGCCATCAGGCCGTATTTTCTGATTAGCTCAGTGGGAACAGGATCGTCTTCATCGAACGTATCCAGAACCTCTGAAATGGCAGATCTCAGAAGAGCATTCGGTACTCCCGCAATCTGAGGATAAACAGGAACTATGCCCATCAACTTATCCGATATGCGAGGATTGATGAGCGCTGCTCCATTTTGCAGATTGACGCTGCCGAAAGCGAAAACTTCCATGCCCTTACAAAGTCGATTCTTTATATATGGCTGGTTGAACCATTTTAGCTTAATTCTGCCGGTATCATCCTTAGCGCTTACGCTGACCATGGAAAGCTTTCCTCGATAAAAAACCGAAGGCGATGAGCATATCACCAGTTTTAGCGTAGTTTTCTCCCCGTCCTGCAACGCGGCGACTGTCTTTACATCGCTGTCGTCTATGTAGGATGAAGGATAGAAAAACAGCAGATCCCGCGGGGACAGGATCTGCATTTCTCTAAATGATTCGGCACGCTTTGCGCCTATACCTTTGATGTCGGTAAGCTCCATTTCCTACATGACGGCAAAGTAGAAGTAATAGAGTGGCTGACCGCCGGAATACACATTTACATCGGCGTCGTCATACTTCGCGGCAATCTCCTCGGCAAGCGTGTTGGCGGCTTCCTCATCGACTCCGTCGCCATAGTATATGCTCACGGATGAGTCCACCCCATGATCCTCTATCATGTCAACAAGAAGCTGACTTGCGGCCTCGAAAACGGAAGGCTTAACCAAGCACAGGTTGTTATCGATAAGACCTATGATATCACCCTCGTTAATGGTCTGCCCGTTGAACTGTGTATCGCGTACCGCATAGGTGATCGCGCCCGAAAGCGTGCCTTCGTAGGCTTCGGTCATATCAGTAATATTTTGCTTCAAAGTGTTATCGGGGTTGAAAGCGATAGCGGCGGATATTCCCTGGGGAATGGTCTTTGTGCGCAGCACGGTAACGTCGCAGTCGCAAAGATCCTTGGCTTGGTCAGCGGCCATGATGATATTGCTGTTGTTCGGCAATACAAATACATGCCTTGCGTTGACCTGCTTGATGGCGTTGACTATGGTGTCTATACTGGGGTTCATAGTTTGGCCGCCCGAAATAAGACGATCGACATTGATGCTTTTGAAGATTTCATCAAGACCATCTCCCGCACTTACGGCGATAATGGCATATTCCTTCTCGTTTGCCTTGCGCGCTTCTAAGAGCTGACGATTTTGCTCACGCATGTTGTCAATTTTTATGCGGTCAATCTCGCCAAGGCGCAGGGCAAGCTGAAGTATCTTTCCCGGACAGTTCGAGTGTACATGTACTTTTATAAGATCTGTATCGCTTGCGACGACCACGGAATCTCCGATACGCATAAGATGCTGGCGGAAAAGGTCTATGCCCTCCTCGGTCAATCCATCCTTGAGATGAACTATAAAGAACTCTGAGCAGTATCCATACTCAATAGTATCGGTAGAGAAGGATTCAATATCAAAGGTTGCGTTTGTTAAAACAGGCGCTTCCACTACCACATAATCGGGAATCTCCTTGCCGCAAAGGGCGTAGTAGAAGCCACGATAAATAATCATCAGACCCTTGCCGCCGGAGTCCACAACACCCGCTTCCTTAAGCACGGGAAGCAGGTTTGGAGTGTTCTCAAGAGCTTGCTCGCCGACTTGAATGATGGACTTGAAGACCTCTGTCATCTCAAGCTTCTCAAGATTGGCGGCGTCCGCGGCAAGATGCTCAGAAACCATACGCGAAACGGTCAGTATTGTTCCCTCTTTGGGCTTCATGACCGCCTTGTAAGCACAAGCCGTACCTTCGACAAACGCGTCGATAAGCATCTTAACATCTATCGTTTCACAGCCCTTGACGACCTTTGAGAAGCCGCGCAGAAGCTGTGACAGAATAACGCCTGAGTTACCTCTTGCGCCGCGCAAAGACCCGGAAGCAACAGCGCTCATTACAGCGTCGCAGCCAACGGTAGTCGGCATAAGGCGGAGATTCTTTACCGCGCCCTGCATTGTCATGGACATGTTTGTGCCGGTATCTCCGTCGGGAACGGGAAATACGTTCAAAGCGTCGACGGCTTTTTTATTCTGCTCCAACAGCGCCGCTCCGCTTAAGAACATATCGCGGAGCATGGCACCGTTAATCACGTTGTTGTTCAATATACTATTCCTCCGAATCCTTATTGAACGCGAATGCCTTCAACAAAGATGTTCACACAGCGAACCTTGACGCCCGTAAGCTCTTCAAGCCTGTACTTAACGTTGTCCCTTGCATTTTCAGCGACTGCAGGCAGGGATACTCCGTATTGCAGCATAACATGCAAATCGACATCGACTTCATTCTCGGATATGATGGTCACCTTTACGCCCTTCTTAAGGTTGTCTTTTGTAAAAAGCTCAACGAAAGAATCGGAAGCGTTTTTCGCAGCCATACCGATGATACCATAATTCTCAATCGCGGCATAACCCGCGAGCAACGTAAAAAGATCTTCGGGAATGCTTATCGTTCCCAGATCATTTTTGGTAATGATGTTCATAACTACCTCCAATTATTCTTTCCAATAAGATGTCCTGTGGTTTTAGTCTATTCGTCATCACTCGGCAAATTGCCATTGTGATAAACTTCCTGCACATCGTCGTTGTCGTCAAGATGCTCTAAGAAGCGTTCGATCTTCTCAACTGTCTCCGCATCCGCTATCTCCACCGGAGTCTTGGGTATCATCTTGACCTCGGCCTCCAGGAAGCTGAAGCCCGCAGCTTCAAGGGCTTCACGGACGATTGAGAAATCAGCGGGAGCTGTATATACCTCAAAAGCGTCATCGTCGGATACGAAATCCTCCGCGCCCGCGTCCAGCGCCGTCATCATGACCTCATCTTCGTCCATATCAACGTCGCGCTCGATGATAATCTGACCCTTCTTGTCAAACATCCAAGAAACGGAACCGTTGGTGCCGAGATTTCCGCCTGATTTAGAGAACACATGGCGCATCTCCGCAGCGGTACGATTTCGATTGTCCGTTACTACATCGACAATAACCGCGATGTTGCCTGGACCGTAGCCCTCATAGGTTATCTCCTCGTAGCTTGCGGCATTCGCATCGCCGGCAGCTTTCTTTATTGAACGCGTTATGTTGTCGTTGGGCATATTTGCGGCTTTCGCTTTTGCAATGACGTCACGAAGCTTTGAGTTGTTTATAGGGTCTGCGCCTCCGCCCTCTTTGACCGCGATAGCTATCTCACGGCCGATCTTGGTAAAAACCTTACCGCGCTGTGCGTCTGTCTTCTCTTTTTTGTTCTTGATGTTCGCCCATTTTGAATGTCCTGACATATTATCCTCCGATAGATTTATAGTAAAGCCGCGGCTTCTTCATCAAGTATGAAGGTCGCGCTCGAATGCAGCTGTAATAAGCTTGAGGGAATGGCGTCTGTAATGACCCCGTTCAGCGAAGCTCGCGCCGTCTTGGATAGCTCGCTGCCCAAAACCAAGACTACAAGCTTCTTCGCGTTCATTATCGTTACCATGCCTGCTGTAACACCGCTCAACGTGTCATAGCTGTCAACGTGAGTTACGGGCGCAAGATCTGCCCCCGCAGCGTTGAACAGTATCGACCCGTCGGGTTTTATGGCCAGTATTGCCATATCCAAACCGCCTGCTTTCAATATAGATTGCTCATAGCTGTGGCAGGTGAGCTGCCAATTATTAGCGGTGTTGACAGGCCTTATAACCTTTGATGTATCAAAGCCTATGCTATCAAGCAAGGTTTTGTTGAGGCTGTCAAATATCCCCGAAGAACCGACATACTCGCAGAGCTGAAATATGTTCACTCTTGTCCAATCCATAAGCCCGTTTTGCGACATGGCGGACAGAGAAGAATAGACCAAATTCAGGCGCTCGTCATAATCAAGTCCGAGTGTCGATGAAGGTTTTGTTATTAGCTGTGCCGCAAGCAGGGTCGCGGCCGCGGTACACGCCGTATGTCTATCGCTATAGACTACTATGCTCATTCATACTCCCCCATTACGCAAATGGTTTCCAAGAACAGCAGCACATCGTTGAACACCTCATCACGGTTCAGTTCGTTCAGCAACTCATGTCTGCAATCCGGATAGAGCTTACAGCAGACGGTATGTCCACTCTCGGCAAGTCGCTTTTCAACCCAAAGAACGCCCTTGCCATTGCCGCCCACGGGATCCATTGCCCCCGATATCATCAATATGGGCTTTTGCGGAACACGAGAGGCCCATCCCTTCTCGGAAACCTCACCGAGACCGGCCAACAGATCCTTGAACCCGTAAGCCGTGAACACGAAACCGCAAAGCGGATCATCCACGTACTTTTGAACCTGCGCCGGATTGCGTGAAAGCCAGTCAAAGGCTGTGTTCGGCTTTTTAAACTGCTTGTTGTATGAGCCGAAGCTGAGTTTGTCCATCTTCACGCTCGGCTGCATACCTTTACCCTTCTTTATCTCGCCATTCACAATAAGCTTTGCGATGCCGAGAGCTGGATTCTTGCCTGCCGTACCGGAGAATATAAAGGCGTCAAACAAATCACCGTGGCGCGCCGCGAAGCTTCTTGCCAAAAAAGAGCCCATCGAATGTCCGAAAAGTACAGTGGGAATGGCGGGATGATCCTTCATAACAAGCTCGCGAAGCTTTTTCATATCGGCAATGATATTGTCCCAACCATTATCTGATCCGAAGAAGCCCAAGGGGTACTCATCCTTTACACTCTTTCCGTGCCCGGCCATATCCATGCCATACACGAGGAAGCCCCGTTCGGCAAGGAAGCAGGCAAAATCATTGTATCTGTCAATGTGTTCGGCCATGCCATGCGTTATCTGAACCGCTCCGCGAATCTCGTTCACAGGCTGCCAAATACAGTAGCGAATATCGCAAATCCCCGTTGCGGATGGAAAGCGTCTTTCCTTAAAAACGATGTTCATGGCTCACCTCACAAAAATTATACATAATATTTTAGCACAGCAGATAACTCATTGCAAGCAAATATTGAGAAAACTAAACTCGTGTGCTAACTTTTCGGCGTCTTCTTGGTTTTATACCCCTGCATGGCACAAAATAGAATACAAAGACCCCGCTTTTTGCGAGGCCTTTGTATATTGTTAATCAAACGCGTTATTGCTTCTCTGCGGGGTACAGCGTGATAAGCCGCACTAATTTGCGCAGTATGTTCGAAGCGTCGACCGCGTCTATCCCGCCCGACGCGTTAACGTCGGCATTTCTTGTACCGGCGTCGCTCAAGGTTTGCAGTCCGACAATGGAGCGCAGGATGCATGCGGCGTCGGCGGCGGTAATCGCATTATCGCAGTTGGCGTCTCCGTATACCACATCGGGCAGTATCACCACATCTATGGTCGCCTTGCAAACCTCGCAGGTGTAGCGCATAAGCCCGTTCTCATAGCCGACTTGAGGCGTTATAACAGTTCCTTCGCCCAAGGTGTGTTCTTCGTAGATTGCCTTGTTGCAGCGAGAACAGGTTTGGGTGTGGAATTCTACATCATAGTAAGTCCACTCCGAATCATTGTAGGTGTGTCCCAACGCCGACCCTTGGGTATAGGAGCAGCGTGTACAGCGCGAAGGCTGTGTACAGGTTGCTTCCAGCATATCGTGACCAAGCGCGTCAACAGCCTTGTCTTGGTAACTGCTGTCGCAGCGCGAGCACTCGTGCAGTGTATACCCTGCGGCTGTGCAAGTCGGGTCGATTACTGTATCCACATAATCATGCCCAAGTGCAGGAACACCCGCAGCGTCGCATCTTGTGCAATAGCCGGCCTCGGTGCAAGTGGGATCGACCCAATCATGCCCAAGCGCCGCGATCTCGCTGTTCTCGGTGAGTTGAGTATCGCAGTCGGGGCAGTAGTAATACCCGCTCCAACCAACCTCGGTACAGGTCGGATTCTGCGCGTCACGCAGCTCCTTGTTGGCGTGATTTGTCGCAGGGATAATCTCAGGCTCCTTGATAGTCTTACCACAAGTATAGCAAAAAGTCCTTCCGGTTGAACCATACTCTGTACAGGTAGGAGCTTTGTAATCCAATACGGCTGTCTCCGGGTGATTCAGCGGCGCGATTTCTCCTTCGCTTTTGATTCCGCAACGGTTGCAAGTCTTGCATTCATACCCCGCTTCCGTGCAGGTAGCCTCATATGATTTACTTTCGTCAATTACCCAATCATGCCCCAAGGCGTCAACGTAATTGTCCGTATAGCTGCTGTCACATCTTGAACAATCATACTTTGTATAGCCTTCCTCGGTACAGGTAGGGTCTATGGTTGTCGCCGAATAGCTGTGTCCAAGTTCAGATGTTGTCTTATCGTTTGTTGAATCACAGCGAGAGCAGCTGTAAGCCTCCTTACCCTTGTTGACACAGGTAGCCGCGACATCCCTTGATGCGTCGCGTTGGTAATCATGCCCAAGGGCAGCTGTCGTCTTGTCATCTGTTGAATCACAGCGTGAGCAGCTGTAAGCCTCCGCACCTGTTTCGGTACAGGTTGAGGCTACATCTCTTGACGCGTCACGTTGGTAATCATGTCCCAAAGCCGACGTCGTTGCGTCAGTGTAGCTGACCGTACATCTTGAACAGGTATGCGTTGTATACCCGTCCTCAGTGCAAGTAGGAGCTGTGACAACGGCAACATAATCATGCCCAAGGGCAGCTGTCGTCTTGTCATCTGTTGAATCACAGCGTGAGCAGCTGTAAGCCTCCGCACCTG
>DAOPJM010000013.1:0-2154 GCA_035399665.1 Clostridia bacterium | reverse complement strand
CTGTGACAACGGCAACATAATCATGCCCAAGCGCTTCAGTCGTCTTGTCATCTGTCGAATCACAGCGTGAGCAGCTATACGCCTCTATGCCTGTTTCGGTACAGGTCGCGGCGACGTCACGAGCAGTATCGCGCTGATAATCATGACCTAAAGCTGTGGTTTCGGAATCGATATAGCTATATCCGCAGTCGCCGCATGCATGAGTGGTATACCCGTTTTCAAGACAGGTGGGGTCAGTAACAGCATTGACATAGACACAGCTCTTGGTTTCAACATGACTTGAATCGTTTGTGCAGACACGAGTGTGAGTCCCGTCATTGTTTGAGCTCCAAGCGCCCCAAGCATGATCCGACATGGGGATATCTTCCTCATAGCTGTAAGCGCACTCGCTGCATGTATAGCGCATGGTACCCAAGGATCCGCAGGTCGGCTCAAGTATGACTTCCCCTTCACCATATGTGCAGGCGGTCGTCTCTGTGTGCGACACATCTCTTGAGCAAGTACGCGTATGGCTGCCGTCTCCATTGGAAACCCAATCGCCCCAATCATGTCCCAGAGCCGGTATCTCCGCCTCGTAGTTGTATCCGCAGACCGAGCAAGTATAGCGATTGCGCCCTGCCGTTGTGCAGTTGGGTTCGCTCAAGGTTTCGATAGTGTACGCGCAGCTCTCAGTTTCCGTGTGTGATGAATCTCTTTCGCATGTGCGTGTGTGCGTTCCGTCACTGTTGCTTGTCCAATCGCCCCATTGATGTCCCAACGAAGCTGTTTTCTTCGCTTCATAGCTATAAGAACAATTCTTGCAGCTATACAGTGTATATCCGTTTTGAGTGCAGGTTGGAGCAACGACAACACCATTGTCATATTCATGAGGCGTCATGGGTATCGCTTCTTCGTAAACATATCCGCATATGCCGCAGGTGTACTGCATTGTGCCTTCTGCGCTGCAAGTGGCTTCGAACAACACGATTGAACTGAACTCGCAGGCCGAATGAATAACGTCTTTACAGTACGGACAAGCATACGAATGCACAGACGGGTCAGAGCCATCGTCATGTCCAATTAAGTCAGTGTATGTGCATTCTCCGCTCTCGGTATGTGAAGGATCGTTCTTGCAGGTTCGAGTATGCGTTCCGTCGCTGTTCGAGACCCAATCACCCCAATCATGGCCAAGCTCAGCAATGGCTTCTGTGTATGAGTACCCACATTTCGTGCAGGTATAGGTCATAACACCTTCTTCTGTACAGGTCGGCGCAAGCGTCTGAACGCCCTCGTCAAAGGTGCAGCCCTCGCTTTCGATGTGTGAGCCGTCATTGTCGCAGGTTCGCGAATGTGTTCCGTCATTGTTTGAAACCCAATCGCCCCAATCGTGGCCTAACGGATCTGTTGTCACATCATAGCTGTATCCGCAGTCAATGCATGTGTATCGCTCTAAACCGCTGCTTTCACAGGTTGGGGATGTAACAACTTCCATCCCATAAGAACAGTCCTCGGTTTCTATATGTGATGAATCGCGCAGGCATGTATGCGTATGGGTGCCATCGTTGTTTGTGACCCAGTCTCCCCAACTGTGACCTAAAGGTACAAGGCGTTTGTCCTTGTAGCTGTACCCGCAGACTGTGCATTTATAGAGCGTGTAGCCCTCCTCTGTGCAGGTAGGAGCAACCGTAACGCCCTCTCCATAGGTATGGCTTGTCAAGGGTATGGTCTCATCGTAGGTATAGCCGCAAGTGTCGCAAGTATACCTCATTGTTCCTGTGGCATTGCATGTCGCGGGAAGAACAACGGTTGAGGTAAACACACAAGCTTCCTGCTTTTGCCCGTCGCAGATTGAACAAGTATAGGTATGGGTCGAAGGGTTGGAGCTGTCATCGTGACCTGTAAGCTCATATGTACAGCTCTCCGTCTGAGTATGTGAGCTGTCGTTTGTACAAATTCGGGTATGAGTGTCATCTCCGTTTGCCGTCCAGTTGCCCCAATCGTGGTCGGTTGCCGCGACCACCTTTTGTGCGACAATGATTTCACCGCATACCGAGCAATGGCTTCCTTCGGTCAAGCCCGTTTCTGTGCAGGTTGGCGCAACCGCAGCATCAGTAACAGCCGTGTGACCCGCTGCGGGAATGGCTTCGGTCTTGGTTTCGCCGCAAATCGTACAAG
>DAOPJM010000012.1:42539-48386 GCA_035399665.1 Clostridia bacterium | reverse complement strand
TTACGAATCCGAGGAAGCCTTGCAGAACGTCTATGACGCGCTGTTCGGAGAGAATCAGTAATAAGGAAGGTTTGGTACGGGTAACGCGGTATAGCGCTGCCGGCTAAATCGACCGCAGACACGGAGGTCATATGTTCATAATAGCGGGTCTCGGTAATCCGGGGCTTTCATATCGCCGCACACGTCACAATGTCGGGTTTATGACTTTGGACGTGCTTTCAAAGCGCCTTGGAATCAGTGTAACGGAGACACGGTTCTCCGCACTTTGCGGCGAGGGTATGTATAAAGGCGAAAAGCTGCTTTTGATGAAACCGCAGACCTATATGAATCTGTCGGGCGACGCCGTCGGTGCGGCGATGCGCTACTACAAGCTGCCCCCGGAAAAACTCATTGTGATTTATGATGATGTGGATTTGCCTGTTGGGTATCTTAGGGTCAGAGCTTCGGGCAGCGCGGGAAGTCACAACGGCATGAAGAGTATCACGGCCTGCATGGGCAGTGGAGATTTTCCGAGGGTTCGTGTCGGAATTGGACAGGACAAGGGTCTTTTGCTTGCGGACTATGTGCTGAAGCGTCCTTCAAAGGACGAGTTTGAGCAGCTTGAGCTATGCTTTGAGCAGGCCGCTGACGCCGCGCTTGACGTAGTAGAAGGGCATATGGACGAGGCGCAGGCCAAGTTCAATCACAAAAAGCCGCCCGCAGAGCAAAAGCCGCAGGTTCAGGGCGAAAGCCCGGTTGTGTAATGGGCATATGGACGAGGCGCAGGCCAAGTTCAATCACAAAAAGCCGCCCGCAGAGCAAAAGCCGCAGGTTCAGGGCGAAAGCCCGAATACTAAACCGTGAGCAGCTGCATTATAATAGGAAAGAAGTACCTACATCGATATGGCGATAATCATTGAAACAGGTTCAATATATGCGTGAACTCATCAAGGCGGTAAGTCGGAGCGCAGGCTGCGTGCAGCTTCTGGCAGCTTTGAACGAGGGCAAGGGCAGCGTTGCCGTTTTTGGTATGCACGAATGCTGCCGAGCTGTTGTCGCGGCTGTGCTTGCAGA
This sequence comes from Clostridia bacterium, assembly GCA_035399665.1. Taxonomy (GTDB): domain Bacteria; phylum Bacillota; class Clostridia; order Christensenellales; family CAG-138; genus DAOPJM01. The sequence goes on along the minus strand of DAOPJM010000012.1, from coordinate 47,333 downwards.
GGACAGCAGTTTACTAATTGCGACCTCGACCGATGCCGAAGCGGTGCGCTTTCACGCAGAGCTGTCCGCATATCTGCCGGAAGCGCAGCTCTTCCTTCCCAGAGATCTGCCTATTGTGGACTTAAAGGCAGTCTCATCGGAGCGGCGCGGTATGCGCTTGTCCACACTTATACGCTTATGCTTGGGGCAACCCACGGTGATAGTCACCTGTGCCGCTGCGCTGCTTGAACAGCTTGCCCCCAAGTCGGCGCTTGTCACCAACATCATCACCGTTTCGACAGGTGACAGCGTTGAGCCTCGAGGCTTGATGGCAAGGCTTATCGCGGCGGGCTATGAGCGCTGCGACCTCATCGAGGGCGCGGGTCAATGCGCATTGAGAGGCGATATACTGGATGTGTTCCCGCCGCAGGCCAAGGAGCCGTGCCGCATTGAGTTTTTCGGTGACGAGATAGACCAGATTCGTTCCTTCGATCCGTTATCGCAGCGATCGACCGAGCAGCTTATGCATATCGTCATTCCGCCGGCGTTTGAGACCCCGCAGTCCGGGCAGGATATACACAGGGTTCTAAAGCGTATAGAGGGCAAGGCCGGCTTTGACGCGCAGCGTGAGTCATGGGAGCAGGGGCTGCCCTGCGTCGGCGCAGATGTGCTGCTGCCGCTGCTGTTTGCCAAGACCGAACAGCTAACGGATTATCTTCCACAAGATTGTCGCTTCCTATTGATAGAGCCAGAGCGCATAGCGGACGAGGCAAAAAGTTCCGAATTGATGTTTGAGGAGACGGTTGCAGCGGCATTGGAGCGTGAACAGGGACATCCCGCACAGGCACGTCTTATCGCGTCCGCCTCGCAGCTTATGGGAAGGCTTGACACTCCGCGCACGGCGGGGGTGTTCTCGCTGTTTAGAACGGGAAACGCCTTGAGTATTCATTCGCGGGCGGCGTTTACGGTGCAGCCCGCGCCGCAATACCTGCATGACCTTGAGCACTTGGGCAAGGATCTAATAAGAGACAGGTCAAATCGCGACGCTGTTTTGATTTACGCGGGTGAAGAGCAGGATCGGGTATTGGATCAGTTGAGCGACCTCAACGTTCTATGCGGTAAGGCAAGTGACTTGAGCCGCCCGCCGGAGCGCGGAGAAACACTTGTGCTGTCCTCCGTTATTCCGCGTGGCTTTGTCTTTCCGGAGCTTCACCTTACCGTACTCTCGCCTCTGGAGCTGTTCGGAAAACGCGAAACGAAGTCCGTTCACAGGCGCAAGAACAACACATTAATAGCCGACCTCAAGGTTGGCGACTGCGTAGTTCATGAGACGCACGGCGTTGGCCGTTTCAAAGGGGTGGTCATGCTGACGGCTGCCGGCAGCACGCGAGACTATCTTCTTATAGAGTATCGCGAGGGTGATAAGCTCTACATACCTACGGATCAGCTTGACAGGGTTCAGAAATACCTTGGCGGCGACGCGGGAACTGAGCCGAGTCTCTCAAAGCTGGGCAGCGGCGATTGGGGTCAGAAGGTCAACAAGGCGAAGGCTTCCGCGAAGAAGCTTGCCATCGACCTTGCGAAGCTGTATGCGGAGCGCAGCAGCAAGCGCGGATTCGCGTTTTCCCGCGATAACGCATGGCAAAAGCGCATGGAGGAGAGCTTCCCCTATACCGAGACGCCCGATCAGCTTAGCTCTGCCGCCGAGATCAAGGCGGACATGGAAAAACCGCTGCCTATGGACAGACTTTTGTGTGGTGACGTCGGCTACGGCAAGACGGAAGTCACCTTGAGAGCCGCTTTCAAGGCTATACAGGATTCCAAGCAGGTTGCGCTCATGGTTCCTACCACCATATTGGCGCAGCAGCATTACAATACCGTACTTGCCCGATTTCGGGATTTCCCCATCAAGGTCGCCTGTCTGTCGCGCTTTGGTCAGCCCAAGGAGCGTGAGAACATCAAGCGCGGGCTTGCTTCGGGCGAGATTGACATGGTGATAGGCACTCATGCCCTGCTTGCTAAGTCGGTGAGCTTCCATGACTTAGGGTTACTTATTATTGATGAAGAACATCGATTTGGGGTCAACCACAAGGAGCGTATTAAGGAACTAAAGAGCGATGTTGACGTTTTGACACTAACCGCAACGCCGATTCCGCGTACCCTGAACCTTTCGTTCACAGGCATACGCGATATATCCGTCATCGATACGCCCCCTGAAAATCGCTATCCTGTGCAGACGTTTGTAATGGAGTACAGCGACGCGCTTGTCAGAACCGCTCTGTCGCGTGAGCTTGCAAGGGGCGGTCAGGCGTTTGTACTGTCCAACAAGGTTGACGCTATGGACGGGACCTTGCGCAAGCTTCGCGAACTTTTGCCGGACGCAAGAATTGACCACGCTCATGGGCAGATGCCCGAGCATATGCTTGAACAGGCGATGGTGCGCTTTATCAACCACGAGACGGATATTCTATTATGCAGTACCATCATCGAAAGCGGAGTTGACATACCGAACGCAAATACGCTTGTCGTGCTTGACGCTGACCACTTGGGGCTTGCGCAGCTCTATCAGCTGAGGGGCAGGGTCGGAAGGTCAACGCGCATGGCGTATGCGTACTTTACGGTGTATAGCCCGCGCACCATATCTGAGAGCGCGCAGCTTCGCCTTTCCGCGATTCGCGAGTTCACACAGTTCGGCTCAGGGTATCGGCTTGCCATGCGCGACCTTGAGATTCGCGGCGCAGGCTCGCTCTTGGGCGCGGAGCAGCACGGACATATTTCGGATATAGGTTTCGATTATTATTGTAAACTAATTCGCCAGGCGGTAAGCCAAGCCAAGGGCGAGAAGCAGCACCCTGAAATAGATGTTCAGGTGAATATTCAAGCTGACGCGTTCGTGCCGCAGGAGTATGTCCGCTCCGAGGTCTTGAGGCTGTCGATGTATAAGCGTATCGCGGGGATTGAGGACTCTCATGATTACGACGAGCTGTTCGATGAGTACAGCGATAGGTATGGCGAGCCGCCCGCGCCCGTGGTGATGCTGATGAAGCTGCAGCTTGTCAAGGCGTATGCGCAGAATTCCATGATAAATCTGGTGAGCGTCGAGAAGGGCAAGGCCGTGCTTAGGTATTGTGAAGGCGCGCAGACAGACGGTGCAAGGCTGCTTGCGGTGGTCGGCGGCGAAAAGGGCGCGAAGCTCATAGCCAGCAATGCTATATCGATAGAGCTGAAGCTTTCCACGACTGAAGCGATGCAGGTAGTCAATATTTTGATACCCCTGCTTGCAAGGCTTTCATATTGCTCTATGGCGGAATAACAGTCAAGTTGAAGATTTAACATAAGGGGTGGTTCGCGACATCTTGGTCATAGTTAAGGTGGGAGCGGGTCTTGACTCGCATGTTTCCATCAAGATCCTTCGACTTCGCTCAGGATGACATCGAGGGCGAGTTGGCGTAGTATAATCATATGACATCGAGGACGAGTTTGCGCAACATAATCATTTGACAGTATGGGCGGGTTCGCGATGCAACCACGTCAAAGGGCGAATGCTTTTTAGCAAACGAAAATTATTGACAGGTGTCGAAAAATATGGTATTCTATATTCAAGGACGAAAATCGTTCAATATCATTTATAGGAGTACAGCCATGGGACTTATCAAAGCCATCGCGGGTGCGGCGGGCGGAGTGCTTGCCGACCAATGGAAAGAGTATTTCTACTGTGAAGCCTTGCCCGCTGACGTTCTCGCGGTCAAGGGCGAGAAGCGCGTTTCCGGACGTTCATCCAACTACAAGGGCAGCGACAACATCATCTCCACAGGCTCGGTCATAGCCGTAGCCACAGGTCAATGTATGCTCATAATCGAGCAGGGCAAGGTTGTCGAGGTCTGCGCCGAACCCGGCGAGTTCGTATACGACGCCTCCACGGAGCCTACCATTTTCGCGGGCAGCTTGGGGCCGAGCATCAGCGCCGTGTTCCGCAATATAGGCAAGCGTTTCACCTATGGCGGCGAAGCTCCCAAGGACCAGCGCGTGTACTATATCAACACCAAAGAGATTATCGGAAACAAGTACGGTACCCCCAGCCCAGTGCCCTTCCGCGTGGTTGACCACAATGTCGGGCTTGACATGGACATCTCCATTCGCTGCTTCGGTGAGTACAGCTATCATATCGTCAACCCGCTGCTGTTCTACACCAACGTTTGCGGCAATGTGGAATCCGATTATACCCGTACCGATATCGACAGCCAGCTTAAGAGCGAGCTTCTGACCGCGCTTCAGCCCGCGTTCGCAAAGATTTCCGACATGGGCATTCGCTATTCCTCCCTGCCCGGACACACCACCGAGCTGTCCGACGCGCTCAACAGCGTGCTTTCATCCAAATGGCGCGAGCTTCGCGGCCTTGAGATAGTGTCCTTCGGCGTGTCCTCGGTCAAGGCAAGCGATGAGGACGAGAAGATGATCAAGGAATTGCAGCGCAACGCGGCGTTCCGAGATCCCACTATGGCGGCGGCGCATCTTGTCGGCGCACAGGCGGCGGCGATGCAGTCGGCGGCCTCCAACGAAGGCTCAGGCGCGGCTATGGCGTTCATGGGCATGAATATGGCGGGCGCGGCAGGCGGCATGAACACCCAGAATCTGTATCAGATGGGTCAGCAGCAACAGTCAGCAGGCGCGCAGCGCTCGGAGTCTGCCGCAGCTCCTTCAAAGGATTCATGGCAATGCGCTTGCGGCGCGGTCGTAACGGGCAATTTCTGCCCCAAATGCGGCGCTAAAAAGCCCGAACCCAAGGCGGGTTGGAAGTGCTCCTGCGGCGCGGTC
>DAOPJM010000012.1:40166-42439 GCA_035399665.1 Clostridia bacterium | reverse complement strand
TGGAAGTGCTCCTGCGGCGCGGTCAACAAGGGCAGGTTCTGCCCGGAGTGCGGCGCTAAAAAGCCCGAGGGTATTCCGCAGTATCGCTGTGACAAGTGCGGTTGGGAGCCTAAGGACCCGACCAAGCCTCCGCGTTTCTGCCCCGAGTGCGGCGACCCCTTCGGCGACGAAGACAGGAAATAGTCTTTAGCGCCCCAAAGGAGCTTATTGATGCCGACAGAAGTAACAAATTATCAATGTCCGGCCTGCACCGGACCGCTTCACTTTGACGCGGCCACGGGCAGGCTGGTTTGCGACTATTGCGGGAGCAGCTACTCTGCTTCAGAGGTGGAAGCTCTCTACAAGAACAAGGACGAGAAGGCGGCCGCCGAAAGCGCGGGGTCGGAGTGGCACAAGGACGAGGCGGAGAACCTGAGGGCTTACGTCTGTCCCTCCTGCGGTGCGGAGATAATATGCGACGCCGTCACCGCCGCGACCTCCTGCGCCTATTGCGGCAACCCGACCATAGTCCCCGCCGCGCTGTCCGGCAGCTTAAGACCCGACTACGCCATACCCTTCAAGGTCGAGCGTGACGCGGCCGCAGCCGCCCTGTATAAGTATGTGAAGAAGCCCTTTGTCCCCAAGGCGTTCAAGGAATTCCGTGTCATAAACGAGATTAAGGGCATATACCTCCCCTTCTGGCTCTATGACGGAGCGGCCGAAGCCTCCATAGTCTGCAACGCCGAGCGTGTTTCCGTTCACCGCCGAGGGAACAAGGAGTATACCACGACCATGCATTTCGAGGTGGACAGGAGCGGCAGCTTCAGCTTCGAGCGCTTACCCGCCGATGGGTCAACCAAGACCCCCGACCGATACATGGACGCCATCGAGCCGTTCGACTACTCCCAGCTTGTGCCGTTTTCGACGGCATACCTGCCCGGTAAGGCGGCCGAGAAGTACGACGTTTCAGCCGAGGACTGCCGAAGCCGTGCCGAAGAACGAGTGAACTCCGCGGCGGAAAGTCTGCTGCGCGAGACAATCACGGGGTATTCCGTCGTTACCACACAGTCGTTGGACGTTTCCGTGAGCGACCTCAAGGTCAGTTACGCACTGCTTCCGGTTTGGCAGCTGCGCGTCCGTCATAAGGACAAGGACTATCTTTTCATGGTGAACGGGCAGACGGGCAAGGCCGTAGGCGATTTGCCGATTTCCAAGGGTCTGATGCTCGTGTGGTTCGCGGGGTTGGCGGTTGGGATAACCCTTATTATGCTGCTCATAATCCTAATTTCGGGAGGTGTGCTGTGAAAAGAATACTTTCCGTTATGGCACTGCTGCTTGCTCTTGCAGTCCTGCCCGCTGTGGTGTTGGGCGCAAACACGTTTATCAGCGACGCGGCGAATGTGATGGAAAACAGCCAAGTCAGCGAGCTTGAGACCCGCTGCGAGGCGCTTGCCGAGGAATACGATGTGGGCGTGTATCTCTGCACGGTAGACGCGTACACGGGCGGCAGCATACGCGAGTTTGCCAAGGACTATTATCGTGACAACGCCTTGGGACTTGGCGAGGCGAACAGAGGGATACTGTTTGTGGTTGCAACGTCACAGCGCGAGTACGTCACCGTGACCTATGGTTGGGCGGACGCGCTTTCGGAGTGTCCGTTCACCGACTATGGCGTGGAAAGGCTTGAGGAGGAGATCGTTTCATATATCTCCCAAGACGATTACGCGGGCGGCTTTGCGGCTTATGTTGACGAATGCGAGTATTATTTGGGGTATCTGGCGGAAAACGGCGAGCCGTTTGACGTCGGAAGCGACTCAGGCAGCAGAATGGACAACGTCAAGGCGGGTCTGCCGTATGCGATCGTGATAGGTCTGGTAGTCGCGGGCGTGATAGTAATGATTATGAAGAAAAAGACAACAGGGGGCATGGACGCGCCATTGGCGACAGTCTATGTCAACAGGGACAGCTTTGTCGGGAACGGCGGCAATGACCGCTTCCTCTATACCACTGAAACGGTTAGAACGATTGAAAGCAAGAGTAATGGCGGTGGCGGCAGCTCCGTTGACAGCGATGGCTTCGGCGGGAGCAGCGGCGGAAGCTACTGACAGAAAGATTGAGGAGCCGAGAAAGAACGCCTCGGCTCTATTTATGTGCGCACTGGCGTTGGAAATACTCCGCAACACGCATTTTGACATTTGCGCTCCCCCGAATCCCCCCGCTGTCATCAAATAATGCTCCGCCATTCTGCCCCTGCTGTCATCCTGAGGAGCGCCGCGACGAAGGATCTTGAAACA
>DAOPJM010000012.1:34690-40066 GCA_035399665.1 Clostridia bacterium | reverse complement strand
AGGTACGTTCAAGCCCCCCGTGTAACACTATGAACAGGCGGGCGAACACAGTTCGCCCGCCCACCGGTAGTCATTCTATTCGGCGCTATACCGTTCCGAAGTCCTCGGCTTCCACCCTTGGAAGCTCGTCAAGGCTTGAGATTCCAAGCTTGTGCAGGAACGCGTCCGTGGTGGCAAGCAGCGCGGGACGGCCTACGGTTTCTTTCTTTCCGCACTCATATATCAGCCCAAGGCGCAAAAGCTGCCCTATGGCATAGTCGCAGCGAACCCCCCGAATGTTCTCAATCTCGGCACGGGTGATGGGCTGTCGATAGGCGACAAGGCTCAGGGTCTCCATGAGCGAGCGTGAGGCGCTGCGCTTTACCGCGGGCGAAAGCAGCCGCTCCACCGCGTCATAGTACTCCGGGTTCGACCCTAACTGCGCGGAAGCTGTCGTCACAACAAGCCGTATGCCACGGTTTTCAAGCGCGTCCTTGAGCTCGGCAAGACCTTGTTCTATCTCACCGATTTCAACTTCAAGCGCTCGCGCAAGCTCCGCCTTCTCCACGGGCTCACCCGAGACAAAGAGCAGGCATTCTATTGCGGATGAGATGTTTTCCATGCTTTGTATCGCTTTCTAATCGGCTTCATCGATGTAGGTGTAGTCGTCGTTTTCGTTCAGCTCCTTGGCGCGTATCATGATGGGCGCGAAGGGGCGGCTCTGGGTCGCTCTTATCTCGCCATGCTTTAGCAGCTCCAAGAGCGCAAGGAAGGTAGCGGTAAGCTCCTCCCTGCTGTAATTGTCGGAGAACAGCTCCGTGAACGCAAGGCGCGGCTTTGCCTTCAGCATATCGCGTATCTTTTTGGCACAGCTTCTGACCGTGAAGGCGTCCTGACGCACCCGCCTTGCGACAGGCGCGCTGTCCTCGTCCTTCACTCGGTTAAGCACCTCGAAAAAGGCGGCGGAAAGCTGCTCGGGGCTTATGTCATCGGTGTACACGTTGTCAATCTTAATATGCTCCTCGGGCTTGCGCACCACGCTCTTTGCGTTCTCAAGGTATAGCTGCGTCAGCTCCATGCTCTCGAGCTTGAGCTTTTGATATTCGCGCAGCCTTTCGATAAGCTCTTTTTCAGGGTCGATCTCGCCTTCCTGGAGGGGCTGGGGTTTCGGCAGAAGCCGCCGCGACTTTATCAGTATCAGCTGTGCCGCGACGGTCATAAATTCACTCACGGAGTCCATGTCGCAGGCGTCCATCTCCCCGACTATCGCAAGGTACTGTGAGGTTATTTCGGATATGAATATGTCCTCGATGTCCAGCTCCGCCTTCTCAATGAGGCTTAGAAGCAAGTCGAGCGGCCCTTCAAACGCTTGTTGGTTAACCGTGTAATCCATCTTACAGCGCGCTGTATATCAGGTCGATGATAAGGTTGGGCAGCCATGAAAAGAGGCTAACGGATGTAAAGCGCATACCGATGATGACGGCGATAAGGAGGTAGTTGCCGTACTTGCGCATCCACATAAAGAACTTGGCTGGCAGGTACTTGCCCAAGAGAATCTCAAGCACATGGTAGCCGTCCAAGGGGTAGATGGGGATGAGGTTGAACAGCATCAGCACCGAGTTATAGCTCACGAAGAACATGCAGATGTACATGAAAGCTTCGTTGTTGTAGAGGTGCAGATACTTCATTCCCAAGAACCATATAAGGCTCGAAACCACGAGCAGCAGGAAGTTCATGGTAACGCCCGCAAGCGACACTATGACCGTACCCTTGCGGTAGCTCCTGAAGTTGCGGCTGTTCACAGGGACGGGCTTCGCCCACCCAAAGCCCGCAAGCAGCAGGCAGATTGTGCCGAATATATCCAGGTGCGCAAGCGGGTTGAGCGTCATCCTGCCCATCATCTTGGCGGTATCGTCGCCGCAGAGGTGCGCGGCGTACGCGTGCGCCCACTCGTGAAGGGTGAGGCTCAAAAGCAGCGCAGGCAACAGATATACAAGCAGCATGGGGTTGCTTATGTAAGATTGAATCATCATATAAATATTATACCGCATCGGCGGGGACTTTGGCAATAGTCGCTTTGTGCAGATATTGTGAGAATTTGCGGGCAAAACCCGTGAAGCCCCGCCAAGGCTTTTTCGGCGCTTTCCCGCTCCCTTGGAAATTGCGCTGAATCAGAGCCAATTCATAAAAATGTTCTATAAAAAGCTGTTTACCCGAACATTTGTTTATGTTATAATATGTAAGAAGTAAATGTGGAGGATTGTTGTACAAGATGGAACGTGAAAAGGATAAAGCGCTTGAGTTGGCGTTAACGCAGATAGAGAAGGCATTTGGCAAGGGTGCGATCATGCGCCTTGGCGATGCTGCCAATATGAACAACGTATCGGTCATATCCACGGGATGCATAGACCTTGATCTTGCGCTCGGCGTGGGCGGTCTGCCCCGCGGCCGTATAATCGAGATTTACGGGCCTGAATCCTCAGGCAAAACCACCATCGCCCTGCATGTGGTGGCACAGGCGCAGAAGGCGGGCGGAACCGCCGCGTTCATCGACGCCGAGCACGCCTTGGACCCCGTGTATGCCGAGAAATTGGGCGTCTGCGCGGACGAGCTTTACGTTTCGCAGCCCGACACGGGCGAGCAAGCCTTGGACATCACCGAGGCTCTTGTCAGAAGCGGCGCGATTGACGTTATAGTCGTGGACTCCGTGGCGGCGCTCGTGCCAAAGGCGGAGCTTGAGGGCGACATGGGCGACTCACACATCGGCTTGCAGGCCAGGCTTATGTCGCAGGCTCTGCGCAAGCTTGCGGGAGTGACCTCCAAGTCGCAGTGCATAGTCATTTTCATCAACCAGCTGCGCGAAAAGGTCGGCGTGATGTTCGGCAACCCCGAAACCACCCCCGGCGGCAAGGCGCTGAAGTTCTACGCATCTGTGCGCCTTGACGTAAGGCGCGTTGAGACGCTCAAGAACGGTACCGAGTTCATCGGCAGCCGCACCCGTGTGAAGGTCGCGAAGAACAAAGTCTCGCCCCCGTTCAAGGTGGCGGAGTTTGATATGCTCTTCGGTGAAGGCATTTCGCATGAAGGCTCCATACTCGATATGGCCGTCGGCAAGCGCATCATCATCAAGTCGGGCGCATGGTTCTCCTATAAGGATATGCGCATAGGTCAGGGCCGTGAGAACGCGAGACTGTTCCTAAAGGACAATCCCGAAATCTGTGACGAGGTGGAAAAGGCCATCTACGCCGCCATTGAAGCCGAACGCATAAAGGAAGGCGAGGAGGCCGAGGCCAAGCGACAGGCGCGTATAGTCCGCACCGCCGCGCCCGCAACCCCTCCGACGGACGAGTAGGGTCAAAAGCCGAGTATCAAAACGCGCTGTGGATATCCGCAGCGCGTTGTTTGTATTATTCGAGGGGTCAAGGCTCGCTCAGTCCAGCTTGTACTTCTCAAGGTAGCTGCGGGTCAGACCGCGGAACTGCTCGGAGGGCGCCTCCTTCTCGGCGTTAAGATAGCGGTGCGAGTCCATGGACATCCCCTGCGACTCAATTACCCCGACGGCGACGTTGGAGCAGTGGTCCGCGACACGCTCTATGTTTGCAAGCACGTCGTTGAACACAAAGCCTTGGGCTATTGTGCATTCTCCCGCCTGCAAGCGCAGTATGTGCCTGTCTTTCAGCTCCTGCTGCAACAGGTCAATGACCTCCTCAAGCGGCTCAACCCTCTGCGCCATGGCGACGTTATTGTTCTGCCACGCCGTAAACGACAGATCGACTATCTCATACAGCGCGTCCCTGATAACGTTCAGCTCCGCCCTTGCCGCGTCGGAGAACTGCACCGACTTGGTTTTCATCTCCTGCGCCGAGTCCGAAAGGTTCACCGCGTGGTCGCTTATGCGCTCAAAATCGCCTATGGAGTGCAGCAGCAGATTCGCCTCGCGGCTCTCGTCCTCGTCTAACTGTTGGGCGCATACCTGTACCAAATATGTCCCAAGCTTGTCCTCAAGCCCGTCTACGGTTTCCTCATCGTTTTGAACCTTGTCAAAGGACGTCTCGGTATAGCCGTCAAAAAGGCCCAAGGCGTCGGAGAGATTGCGGCGCACTATGGCGGCCATGTTGCCCGCGACTATGCGGCACTGCTCTAACGCGATGGCGGGAGTATGAAGGAAGCGTTGATCGAGACGGGAAGCCTCCTTGTCCACGGCGCTGGGCTTGTCCTTGATGGTGAACTTGGCGGCCTTGGCCAAAAGTCCGCCTAGGGGGAGCAGCAGCGCGGTCGCGGAGACGTTAAAAATGGTGTGGATGATGGCAATGTCGGCGGCGTTGAGCGGCTTAGACAGAAAATCGAAGTGGAAAATGGCGTTCAGCAGATAGAACGCGCACATGAAGAACAGCGAGCCTATGATGTTGAAGTAGAGATGCACCATTGCCGTGCGCTTGGCGTTGGTGCCGGCGCCTATGCAGGAGAGTATCGCGGTGACGCAGGTGCCGATGTTGGAGCCTAAGATTATGGGTATGGCCGCGCCGTAGCTGATGCTGCCCGAAGCCGCAAGAGCCTGAACAATGGCGAGGGTGGCGGCGGAAGCCTGAATAATCCCTGTAAAAATCGCGCCCGCAAGTATGCCCAGTATGGGGTTTTCGAGCGCCGAGAAGATGTCAGCGACAAGCGCGTTGCCGGCAAGCTGACCGCAAACGCTGCTCATCTGTGACATGCCGAACATCAGTATGGCAAAGCTGACGAGCGTTGTGCCTATATTCTTGCGCTTCTGCTGCTTGCAAAAAAGCATCAGTCCGGCGCCTACAACGGCAAGTATTGGTGAAAAGGTGGACGGCTTGAATATCTGTATATACCAAGCGCTGCCGTCCAAACCGGTCAATGCTAAAAGCCAAGTGGTGATGGTCGTGCCGATATTCGCGCCCATGATGATGCCCACGGCCTGTTCGAGCTTGAGTATGCCCGAATTGACAAAGCCCACGGTCATTACGGTGGTCGCGGACGAGCTTTGCACAAGGGCGGTCACGCCGCAGCCGACAAGCATACCCTTCAGTCTGCCGATGATGGGGAAGCGGCTCTTGGACGCCGTCGCCGCCGCGAGTGCGCGCTCAAGCTTGCCGCCCGAAAGCCTCTCCAGTCCGCCGGACATCATATGCATACCGAAAAGGGTAAATGCAAGTCCCGCCACGAACAATAATATATTCTGAATCGCTGCGCTCACAGTCGTTACCTCCGAGATTTCTACACTTTATCATACCATAGCTCAAGCACCAAATACCATATCCGTTATGTAAAATCTTCGGTTTTGTGTTAGGGCCTTTGTCGCTTGAACATTCGCCACATGATGCGATTGCACCATCAGCCCACACCCCGTGTCATCCTGAGCCATCGCTCAGGATCTTG
>DAOPJM010000012.1:12157-34590 GCA_035399665.1 Clostridia bacterium | reverse complement strand
GATTGCACCATCAGCCCACACCCCGTGTCATCCTGAGCCATCGCTCAGGATCTTGGGGAAAACAAAACAGTCACGGAGCGCTCCCCCGCGTCAACCTCCTGCCTCAGCAGTTCACAGCGGGACGCGCTTGTCACAACGGGGGAGCGCCCCTTTCCCCACAAGCCTTTTTCAAGATCCTTCGTCGCATTGCTCCTCAGGATGACAACGTGGTTTATTGCGAATACCAAACAGGCTTATCGAGGGTAAAGCTTGCTTGCCGTCCTTCGTCGCTGCAGCTCCCGGGGACGGCATACACCTCTGTTCACTTTGACACACGTTACATATTTATCAATATTAGTATTTGACTTGAAGCGATTTAACCTATATAATCAAACCATGAATGAACAAAGGTCTTCAGGTACACTTGGGAGCGCGGGGAAGCTGCGCCTGTTCCTCTTTGGGCTGCTTATCGCAGCAGTGCTTTGCTGTGGCGGATTAAGCTCCGCAGATACCGTCAAGCCCTTGGGCGACGTCAACCTAAACGGAAGGGTGGACGCTTCCGACTCATCCTTCATACTCCGCTCGCTCGTTGGCTTGCAGTCGCTCTCCGCGGAAGCTCTGACCCTTGCCGATGTTGACAGCTCCTCGAGCGTCACCGCACGCGACGCCTCGTACATCATGCGTTATCTTGTGGGGCTTGACACGCTCCCGCCGTCGGACTACTATGTCACATCCGCACCCACCAACACGCCTTCGCCCGTACCCACGGCCACGCCCAAGCCCACAGGCCCGCTTGCGGACAAGGTCGTGTTTCTTGACCCCGGTCACGGAATCAATCCTTACACGGGCAACTGCTATGGGCATTACAGCGCGGAGAATTACTGCGAATCCGCCACCACTCTGGCCATAGCCACATACTGCAAGGCGGAGCTTGAAAGCCTGGGCGCGACGGTCGTAATGACCCGCGCCAACGCCGACATGGTCGGAAATATGCAGCGCATGACAATAGTCAACAACTACGCCATAGGCCTGCTGCTCGGCAACACCTCCGACTCCGACACGCAGACCTTCCTGTACCATATGCAGTCTGTGATGAATCTCATCTACGACGAATACGACGCCTACAAGAACACAGCGGGTTCAACCGCCGGGACCTACTTCAACACGCCCTATGACGAAACCACCGTCGCCAATGAGGAAACGGCTCGGCTTTTCGATATGGAACGTTCCTCGCTGCTCGATAACTGCGTATTCATTTCGATACACACGAACGCGCCTGCGCAGAACGACGACGGCACTTACAGCACCTCCGTCAACGGCATTCGCGTGTACTGCAACCAAAATAAACGCTACGCGAAGTATTATTCCAACTATCGCGCCGAACAGAACCTGCGACTTGCGAACGCTCTGCTCAATACGGTGTATCAGTATGTGGACATCTCGAACAGCCAGGCTTCGCCCAAGGATCAGGACTATTTCATGATACGCGAGCACAATATCACCGCCGCGCTTATCGAGGTCGGTTTCCACACCAACGCGCACGACAGGGCGGTGCTTCAAAGCGAGGAGGGTCAGCGCGGCGCGGCCAAGGGCATAGCGCAAGCCATAGTGGTGTATTTCTCGGACGAGGTTTTGAACATGATAAGCATGAATATGGAGCCGGATTCATAAGCGAAAAACGATACGGCAATCACTTTGGACAAGCGGCAACGGGCGGATACCATCCGCCCGTTGCTTTATTTGATTGATATTTTCGGGGAAGGGGGGTGGGGGAGCGCGTCCTATCACCGCAAGTTTGTTTCAAGATCCTTCGTCGCTGTCGCTCCTCAGGATGACAGTGAGGGCTTGTTGTCGGAGCATGTCAGGATGGCAGCGGGGGTTACAATATGAACACCGAACAGGCTTGAGAGCGGGTAAACTTCCCTGTCATCCTTTACTTCTAAGGATGGCAGCGGGGGTTTGTTGGCGGAACATATTAGGATGACCAACGGGGGAATTAGGGCGTGCGGCGCTTTTACGGCACGTCCTTGGTTGCTATCATGTCAACACCCGTGCCTGCGATGTTTGCCTTAACCACGTCGCCTATATGGACGGGAGCGTGGACGCTGACGGCGGCGACATCCCTGACGCAGTCGAAAATCTTGCCCTTGGGTACGTCCGAGCGGGTCTTGCATGAGACCGTCTGCGCGCCCGACACGCTCCCTTCGACCCTGACGGTGGTCGTAACTATGCGCGTGGGGTTCGTGACCTCCTTGCGGGCGTATATATCGCCCTTCATGCAGCTGTTGCCCGAAACGGAGCATATTACTTCGCCGTCCATGCCGACCTCTATCTGGCAGCCCATGGGACAGCCTATGCAGGTTAGTGTTCTAATCTCCATCTTCACTCCTCCTCCACGGCGATAAGAATGCTCCCTATCCCCTTGTGCGCCGCAAGCACAGCGCCCGTTAAAACGACCTGCTCCATCTCGCCCGGCGCCATTATTCGCCGCTTGCGCTCTGAAACCTTTTCGCCGTCCAAATAGACGCAGACCTTTCTGTCCTTCATGACCTGTCCAACCCTAAAGCGTATGGTAACGCCGTTGGGTACGAACTTCGGATCTATGCTCGAAGGCACCGCGTACCTTGCGCCGCCCGACAGCTCTACTCTAATCTCGCTGCGATGCTCGTCCTTACAGCCGTCAAGGACGAATCCGGCCGCGTGTACGCCCGCAAAGCCCGCTTCCTCGGACACATAGTCCACAAGGTCATGCACATGCAGGGCGTTGCCCGCCGCGAACACGCCCGAAACGGAGGTCTCGAAGCTTTCGTTGACCACGGGGCCGTTGGTGACGGGGTTCATCAGAACGCCCATGTCGCGGGACAGCTCGTTTTCGGGGATAAGTCCGCAGGACAAAAGCAGGGTGTCGCAGGGATAGTACTTCTCCGTACCGGCGATGGGCTTTAGGCGCTCGTCAACCTGGGCTATGGTCACGCCCTCAACGCGCTCCTTGCCCCTGACGTCCACAACCGTGTGGCTTAGCAGCAGGGGTATGTTAAAATCGTCAAGGCATTGGACTATGTTGCGCTTGAGACCGCCCGAATAGGGCATAAGCTCCGCGACAAGCTTAACCTTCGCACCCTCAAGGGTCATCCTTCGCGCCATGATAAGACCTATATCGCCGCTGCCGAGTATGACAACCTCGCGCCCCGGCATGAAGCCCTCCATGTTGACAAGCCGCTGCGCCGTACCCGCCGAGTATATCCCTGCGGGACGAAAGCCGGGTATGTTGAGGGCGCCCCTTGCGCGTTCACGACAGCCCATGGCAAGGATCACGGCCTTGGCCTCTATGTCCATAACCCCGTTTTCGCGGTTCATCGCGATGACGTGCCTGTCCTTTGTCAGCTCAAGCACCATGGTGTTCAGCATATAGGCTATGCCCCTGTCCTTGACCTTTTGTATAAAGCGAGCCGCGTATTCGGGGCCGGTCAGCTCCTCCTTAAAGGTATGCAGCCCAAAGCCGTTGTGTATGCATTGGTTGAGTATGCCGCCAAGCTCGTCGTCGCGCTCCAATATGAGTATGTCCCGTACTCCCGCGTCAAACGCCGCGACCGCCGCCGCAAGTCCCGCGGGGCCTCCGCCTATCACAACTATGTCGTAATTCATAAAGTCTCCCCCGTAAAATCGTCCTTGGTCAGACCCTCGATAAGCTCCGAGCCTTTGCCGCACTTGGTGATTTTGGCCATGTCCACACCCAGCTCGCGTGAGAGTATCTCCATCACTCGCGGTGAGCAGAAGCCGGATTGACACCTGCCCATGCCCGCCCGCGTGCGGCGCTTTACCGCGTCAAGACTCCTTGCGCCCAAGCTGCGGTGAATGGCGTCCAGTATCTCGCCCTCGGTTACGGTTTCGCAGCGGCAAACCACCCTGCCGTAAGCGGGGTTGCTTTTGATAAGCGCGTTGCGCTCCGTTATGCTGAGCTTTTTAGGGTCGAGTATGCCCTTCCTCTCGCCCTTAAAATCGGGGTTCCTATGAAGGTGCAGCCTTTCGGCTATCATGTCCGAGACACACAAGCCTATCGCGGGCGATGAGGCAAGTCCCGGAGATTCTATGCCCGCGCAGTCGAAAAAGCCCTCGGCGTCCTTCACCCAGCCAATGATGAACTCATGCCCGTCCTCGTGGGCGCGAAGTCCCGCAAAGCTTGTTATCACCTGACGCAGGGGAAGCTTATCCACAGCGTCCAAAGCCTTCCTTGCGACGTCCGCCAAGCCCTCCGCCGTGGTGTTGGTACCCTCCTTGTCGTCGATATCGACCGCCGTGGGGCCAACTATGGTGTTGCCGTGCAGGGTCGGGCTTATCAGCACGCCCTTGCCCAGCTTATCGGGAAGTTGGAATATCGTATGCCTGATAAAGCCCGCGGCCGACCTGTCAAGCAGCATGTAATCGCCTCTGCGCGCCGCAATGTGAATTTTGCTTTCGCTTACCATATTGTGGAAAAAGTCCGCGTACACGCCCGCCGCGTTCACGATGGCGCGGGTCACAAGCTCGCCCTTGTCGGTCGAAACCGTCCATGTGTCGTCCGCACTGCGCGTTAGGCTCAAAACCTTGGTGTTGAGCATGAATTCAGCGCCGTTGTCGGCGGCGTTCTCCGCCAAAGCTATGGTAAGCCCGAATGGGCAGACTATGCCGCCCGTGGGCGCCCAAAGCGCGGCGACCGCGTTAGGGCCGATGTTCGGTTCAAGCTCCCGCAGACGCTTTTCATCCACTAACTCAAGCTCTTTGACGCCGTTCTTAACGCCCCGCTCGTAAAGCCTTTGGAGCTTGGGCAAATCGTCCTTATCCAGACAGACCACAAGACTGCCGTTTTGCTCAAAGGGGAAATCCAGCTCTCCGGCAAGGTCGGGCATCATGCGGTTGCCCATGAGGTTGTACTTGGCCATAAGACTGCCCTCGGGCGCGTCAAAGCCCGCGTGAACTATGCCGCTGTTGGCCTTGGAGGTGCCGTCGCAAACGTCCTCCGCACGCTCGACCACGCAGATGTTCGCCTTGTATCTTGTGAGAAAGCGGGCGACAGAGCTGCCTATTACCCCCGCTCCGATTATTACCACGTCATACATATATATCTCCAATCCCGACATTGTGCGTCAATGCCGTCACTCCTTGTCGTCCTCCGCCCAAAGCCTTGCGCAGCGCACGGCGCGCTTCCAGCCCGAAACGCGGGTTTTGCGCTCGTCCTCGCCTATGCTTGGGGTAAAGACGCGCTCCGCGCTGCGATGAGAGACTATCTCGCTGCGGCTCTTATACGCGCCCACGCCAAGCCCCGCAAGGTACGCCGCGCCCATCGCGGTTGTCTCAACACATTCGGGACGCATGACGGGCACTCCGATTATGTCCGCCTGCGTCTGCATAAGATAGTTGTTCGCGCTCGCGCCGCCGTCCGCCCAAAGGCAGGTCAGGTCTATGCCCGAATCGGCTTTCATGGCGACAAGCACGTCCGCGACCTGATAGGCAATGCTGTCCAAGGTTGCCCTTATGATGTGGTTGCGGTTGCAGCCACGCGTCAACCCGACTATTGTTCCCCTTGCGTACTGATTCCAATACGGCGCGCCAAGTCCCGTAAACGCCGGAACCACATAGCAGCCGTTGGCATCGTCCACCTTTAGAGCGCAGCGCTCGGTGTCGGACGCCTTTTCGACAAGCTTCAGCTCGTCGCGCAGCCATTGTATCGCCGCCCCCGCAACAAAGATAGAGCCTTCCAAGGCGTATTCGACCTTGCCGTCAACGCCCCAGGCTATTGTGGACACAAGCCCGTTTTTGGAGAATACCGGCTGCCGCCCCGTGTTCATCAGCAGGAAACAGCCCGTACCGTAGGTGTTTTTCGCGGAACCCGCCGAAAAGCAGGTTTGCCCGAAAAGCGCGGCCTGTTGGTCACCCGCCACGCCCGCTATGGGTATGGGTCCGCCCAAGTACTGCGGGTCGGCAAACCCGAACACCCCGCTTGAGGGCTTGACCTCGGGGAGCATGGAGGCTGGTATGTCTAATTCCCTCAGAATATCCTCATCCCAAGACAGGGTGTTGATGTTGTAGAGCATGGTTCGCGAGGCGTTGGAGTAGTCTGTTGCGTGAACTTTGCCGCCCGACAGCTTCCATATGAGCCAACAATCCACCGTGCCGAACAGCAGCTCGCCGCGCTCGGCGCGTTCACGCGCACCCGCGACGTTCTCAAGTATCCAGCGCACCTTGGTTCCGGAGAAGTAGGCGTCTATAACAAGTCCCGTCTTTTGACGAAAGCTTTCCGTTTTGCCCTTCGCCTTCAGGGAATCGCAGTACTCAGCCGTGCGCCTGCACTGCCACACTATCGCGGGACAGATTGGCTCGCCCGTGAGCCTGTCCCACACAACGGTGGTTTCGCGCTGGTTGGCTATGCCTATTGCGTAGACCTCCTCCCAAGTCGCGCCCGCCGTCTGCATGGCTTCAACCGCCACGGCAAGCTGTGTCGCCCATATCTCGTTGGCGTTGTGCTCGACCCAGCCCGCATGGGGGTAGAGCTGCGTGAACTCGCGCTGTGCGCTGCTTACACGCCTGCCGTCAAGGTCGAAGATTATACAGCGGTTTGAGGTCGTGCCGGCGTCCAAGGCCATCAGATACTTTTTCATAAGATGTCGTCCCTTCACAATATTTCAGCAAAGCCCCCAAAAAAGGGGTTTCGTTCCTTTTCGGATACAGAGCTACTCGTCCATATGCTCCACGGTGAACATATTGAACTTGCGCGTTAAGCGCAGGTCGTCGCGGGTGAGGGTCAGCCGCTCCTTTAATGCGTCGTCCTCAGCAAGCACACGGTCACAGAGGGCGCACTTGGCGGAAACGGGCAGGAGCGTGCGCGACGACAGCCCCGACAGAAGTCCGTCCTCCACCCCCGACGAGCCGAGGGGCTTTAGGGTGCATATAAAGACATGCTCTATGCCGTTGGTCTGGTTTTGCAGGAGGTAGTTGGTTATAAGCTCATGCCTTTGCATCCTGCCGCAGTACAGCGCCCGCGAACGCTGCGGCTCTAAAAAGGAGTCAAGGTTGTAGAACATGGTGACAAGAGGCTCCTCCTCGCTGTCAAAGACAAGCAAGCTCTTGACAATATGCCCCGTCCTGCCGTCGTAATAATAGAGGTAGCGTCTGCCGCTCTGTTCAAGCGCGGAGCCGCCTTTGCGCTCCGCCCTCGTGTCTGCCGCCAAATCGGTCAAAAGCGTGGAGGGCTTGACGGATAACGCCTTAGCGACGTCAAAGAGGGTATCTATGTCCATGGCTATGGAGCCTTGCTCATACTTGCCCACTGTGGCCTTGCTTTTGCCGATATATGAAGCCATCTCGTCCAAGGTCATATGCTTTGCGCGTCTCAGCAACCGAACATTTTGCCCGACAAGGCAATCAAGCTCGCTCATAGCTCCTCCGAAAATCTCGTAAGAATACGATAAATTTTGCTCCATGGGGTAAAATGCCCTATCCGCGCACCCATTATAACAAGCAAAAAGTTTCGTGTAAAGAGATTTTTTAACATTAACTCTCATCTTGCGCGTCTGCTTGAGGTTTGCAAAGCGGGAGCTTACGGTATATTCTCTCCGGTGGTAAAAACGGAGGCAATATATATGTGCGGCAAGAATTGCTTTAGAAGTGTCATGGTCTTGGGATTCGCCCTGTTCGCAATGTTCTTTGGAGCGGGCAACCTCATATTCCCGCCTTATCTCGGCTTGGAGGGCGGCACTAACTGGGGTTGGGGCTTTATAAGCTTCATAGTCGTGGACGCGGGTCTTGCCGTTATCGCGCTCATCAGCGTTTTCAAAACGGGCAAGGGCTTTTCGGGCGTAACCGAGAAGCTGGGTCCCGTGCTGTCGCCGCTGCTCATCGCCGTTACCGTGCTGTGCTTGGGGCCGCTTGCCGCGATTCCGCGCACCGCCGCCACCACCTTCGAGCTTGGCGTTCAGCCGCTGCTGCCCAATTGCCCCTCGTGGATCTCGGCCGTGGCGTTCTTTAGCGTGGTCACGCTGCTGTGTGTGCGCCCCGCCAAGATAGTCGATATTGTGGGACGCTTTTTAAGCCCGTTGATGTTCCTTTGCATAATAGCCTTGGTTGTGGTCGGAATAGTCACCCCCATAGGCACCACCATCGGCGGAGCCGTGCCGTCTGAGCTTGTCAGGGAAGGGCTTGAGTCGGGCTATCAGACCATGGATATGCTGGGCGCACTGCTGTTTTCGGCTGTGGTGCTGTCCTCACTCAAGACGCAGGGCTATAACGACAGGCGCTCGCAGCTTCGCATGACCGCGATGTCGGGCGGCGTCGCCGCGCTTGGGATGTTCCTTGTGTACGGGGGGCTAAGCTATTTGGGCGCGTCCTCGTCAAGCGTGTTTTCGCTTGACTTGGGTCAGGCGGGACTGCTGCTTGCCATTACAAACGGCTTGCTCGGAACCGCGGGACAGGTGCTGCTTGGCGTCATAGTCGCCTGCGCCTGCCTTACTACCGCGATAGGGCTTGTCTCCGCCTGCGCTGAATCGTTTGTGGACCTTTCGCATGGCAAGCTGAAGTATGTCCCGATGGTGCTTGCGATTTCGGCGTTCAGCCTTGTCGTGTCCACCCTTGGCATATCGAAGATCATCGCCCTTTCCTCGCCCGTACTGGAGATAATCTACCCGGTGCTTATGACCTTGGTTCTGCTCACGCTTGCTAATGGGCAGATTAAGAGCCGCTATGTCTATCGCGGCGCGGCGCTGTTCGCGCTGGTCGTCTCCGCTTATGTGACGCTTGACGGACTTGTGGCGGCTGACCTCGGCTCGTCCATGCTGCCGCTTGCGGGCATAGGCTTAGGGTGGGTACTCCCCGCGGCGCTCGGCGGACTTATAGGCGCGGCGATAAAGGACAGGAAGCCCCGCCGCCTGCCCGCGCACAAAGCGGCGAAAAGCGGAGCGCACGGCGCGTAAAGCGTCAAAGGCTGTATTTCTGCGTTTATGGCGACTCTCGTTTTCATGGCGGGGTCGCTTTTTTGTCACCGTATAGTCAAAGGAATGGCATAGAGAACGCTTGATTTATTGGGCGCGCTTGTGCTACAATGGATAAAAATGAACGGAGGACTTTTGACAATGACGATAAAGAATCTCACCCCGCATATTCAATGTGCGCCTGAGGATTTTGCAAGGACCGTGCTTATGCCGGGCGATCCGCTTCGCGCCAAGTTTATCGCGGAGAACTTCCTTGAGAACGCGGAGCTTGTGAACAACGTGCGCGGCGTACAGGGATACACGGGATCTTATGAGGGCAAGCGCGTGTCCGTTATGGCAAGCGGAATGGGTATGCCTTCGATTGGCATCTATTCCTATGAGCTGTTCAATATCTTCGGCGTCGAGAACATCATCCGCATAGGCTCCGCCGGCGGTATGCACCCCGATCTGAAGCTGTTTGACATAGTGATAGCGCAGGGCGCCTGCTATAATACCAACTACGCGCAGCAGTATAGGCTGCCCGGCACGATCTCAGCGATTGCGGACTACGGCCTTCTGAAGAAGGCGGTCGAGGAGTGCGAGCGCAGGGGCTATCGGCATATGGTCGGCAATATTCTGTCCTCCGATGTGTTCTATGACGATGCGAACTCCGGACTTGAGTGGCGCAAGATGGGCGTTTTAGCGGTCGAGATGGAGAGCGCCGCGCTGTACATGAACGCCGCAAGAGCGGGCAAGCACGCTCTGTGTATCTGCACCATATCCGACACAATTTCCGAGGACGGCGGCGAAATCACCACGCCCGAGCAGCGTCAGACCGCGTTCTCCGACATGATGCGCGTCGCCCTGACGATAGCATAAAAATCAAGCGCAAAGCCTTTGCCCCGCCTTATAAAGCGGGGCTTTTTGCTGTACAAAAAACCACAGAGAGCCCGCGCCGCCTTGACCGGACGCCACCCCATCCCCCGCCGCCCCGCGCCGCCAAACGGCAGCGCAGCTTCCATTGGAGTTTGCCGCCGCCGCGTTCTTGACTGTGAAGCGCGTTTCAACTATAATGTAGACATCCAATAATCGGAGGCGACATATGATCACACCCAAACCACTTTTCAAGGGCGCAAGGGTCGCGCTGCTCGCGGCGTCAGGCCCTGTCCCCAACGGCAGACACGACAAAGCATACGAGTCCGTAAGGGCTTTGGGACTTGAGCCGGTCATTTACCCAAGCTGCTGTCTGCGGCACGGATATTTCGCGGGGAATGACGCGCAGCGCGCCGCCGACCTCATGAACGCGTTCACCGATGATTCCATTGACGGCATACTCCTCATGCGCGGCGGCTATGGTATGCACCGCCTGCTGCCGCTCTTGGACATGGCCGAGATAGCCAAGCACCCCAAGTTCATCTCGGGGTACAGCGACGTCACCGCCCTTCTTATCGCGTTAAATCAGCTCTCGGACATGGTGGCATACCACACCGTCATGCCCTCAACCGAGTACTATAAGCCCTTGGACGAGTACTCAATGGATTACTTAAAGCGCGCCCTGTTCGGCGGGCTTGAAGGCGAGCTTCTAAACCCGGAGGGCAGACCCTTCACCGCCCTAAACGGCGGAAAGGCTAAGGGGACGCTCACGGGCGGCAACCTGTCACTGGTGCATCAATCGCTCGGCGGCAAGTGGGAGATTGACACCAAGGGCAAGATACTTTTCCTTGAGGATGTGGAGGAAAAGCCCTACCATATCGATGGTATGCTGACGCAGCTTCGCAACGCGGGCAAGCTTGACGACTGCGCAGGCTTCATCCTGGGCTATTGGACGAAGTGCGCGGCGGAGACGCCCGAAAACTCGCTCAGCCTTGAGCAGATATTTGACGAACTGCTTGTCCCCACGGGCAAGCCCATAATCGCGGGGCTTTGCTGCGGTCACGATTTACCCTCCTGCTCCTTGGCGATGGGCAGACAGGTCGAGATCGACGCGGACGCTTTGAGCATCAGGCTGTTATAATTATGAAGGAATTGTCGGAGTTTTTAAGGAAGGCGCGGGGCGCGCAGACCATAGTCCTAAGCGGCGCAAGGGAAGGCGAACGCTTTCGCAAGATTACCCTAAAGCGCGACGGCACATACTACAACTTGGAACAGCTTACCCAAACGCAGGCCTTTCACAAGCGGGTGACGGACGCGGAGCTTGCCGCGTATTTGGAGGAAGCCTTCAAAGGCTTTGCGCAGATGGCGGCGTGGAACGACGGGTGCGAGCTTCAGCTTAGGCGCGGCAGGGGTGAATCCCTGCTGTACTTTGAACACGCTTCCAAGTCCGCGCCCAAGCAAGCCGAGGGGCATGACGTCAAGCGCAGCTATATCATAGCGGAGGGGCAGCTTGTGCCGCCGCTTGTGGACATGGGCGTCATGACCCAAGACGGCCGCGTTGTCAAGGCGATGTACCACAAGTACCGTCAGATTAACAGGTACTTAGAGTTCATCGACGACACGGCGGGCAAGGATGAATCCCCGCTGCACATTGTGGATTTCGGCTGTGGCAAGTCCTATTTGAGCTTTGTGGTGTACTGGTATTTTACCGTTTTGAAAGGGCGCAGTGTCAGCTTGACTGGCGTGGACCTTAAAGCGGACGCGTTGAGCTTTTGCAGGGCGGCAGCTCAAAAGTACGGCTATGGCAACATGGGTTTCGTATGTGCGGATATACGCGAGTATCATGGGGAACGCCCAATGGACATGGCGATTTCACTCCACGCCTGCGACACAGCCACGGACTACGCGCTTATGGCGGCCGTGCGCGAGGGCGCGAGGTACATCTTTGCCGCACCCTGCTGCCAACACGAGCTGGCGGGACAGCTTTCGCCCGCGCAAACCCCAATCCCCGGAGCTTACGGCGTGATGCGCGAGCGCTACGCCGCACTTCTCACCGACGCAATCAGAGCCGAGCTGCTCACCTGCTGCGGCTATAAGACGCAGGTAATGGAGTTCGTTGACCTTCAGGACACGCCGAAGAACCTGCTCATACGCGCAAGTCTCGGCAATATCGACAGCAAACGCAAAAAGGCCGCCCTTGACGGCGTGAAGGAGAGCATGGAGCGCACGGGCGTTACCCCGACCTTCTTCCGTCTGCTCACACAAAGCGGCAAATTGGAGGGAATTTAGTCTATGCGCTACACAGACGCGCTCTTGTTCATGCCCGATTTTCGCTTCCACCGCCTTGACTTCACCGTGGAGAACGGAGTGTTCACGGGCTTTTTTCCGCATTCGGGCGAGGGCGTGTCCTTATATGACGCGCTCGTTGTTCCGGGGCTTATCGACCTGCATTGTCACGGCGCGATAGGCGAGGACTTCACCTACGGCGGCGATATTGACAAAATCGCCCGCTTCCTTGCCAAAAATGGGACGACCTCCTTCCTTGCCACCTCTCTGACCACATCGGAGGAGGTGCTTACGGCGGCGTACCGGAGGGCGGCCGAGTACCATGGGAATGAGCACACAGGCTCTGCGCGTATGCTCGGCATTAACATGGAGGGGCCGTTCTTCTCACATAAAAAGGGCGGAGCGCAGGACCCGACACAGCTGCGCTTGCCAAGTGCAGCGGAGTTCTTGCGCCTTTGGGACGCCTGTGAGGGGCTTATACGCATAGCCGACCTTGCGCCCGAGCTGGACGGAGCCTTTGAGCTGATAGCCTGCGCCAAGGAGCGCTGCACTGTCTCACTTGCGCACACTGCCTGCGACTACGCGACGGCCTTTGCCGCCTTCGACGCGGGCGTGAGCCACGTTACACATCTCTACTGCGGTATGGAACCTATGCACCACCGCGCCCCCGGGCCCATCCCCGCCGCCGTGGAGCATGATAATGTCACGGCGGAGCTTATCGCGGACGGAGTTCACGTTTCGCCAGCCATGGTGCGCATGGCGTTTCGTATGTTCGGCCCCGAACGCGTTTGCCTTATAAGCGACGCGCTTGCGGCCTGCGGCCTGCCCGACGGCGATTATGCGGCGGGCGGTATGAAAGTTTCGGTACATGACGGCGCGGCGTGGCTGCCAAGCGGCACGCTTGCCGGCTCTGCGCGCACGCTCCTTGGAATAATGCAGAAGGCCATATCCTTCGGCATTCCAAAGGAAGCCGCCATCAGAAGCTGCACCGCCAACCCCGCCCGCGTCTTGGGTGAAACCAAGCTTGGCGTAATCGAATCGGGCGCCGCCGCCGACTTCCTCGCCCTCAATGAGGACATGACCCTGCTTGGCGTATACTCAGCGGGGAGGGTGTAGGAACAGCTTTACCCCGCTGCCCCGAATTACCCGCCGTCATCCTGTTTGGTATTCATAAATTGCATACCAACAGTCATCCTTTGCCTACGGCTCAGGATGACAACAGGGTTATACCCGCTCTCAATCGTATTCCCTATCCGCCCTTCAACCCCCGCCGTCATCCTGAGCTTGCCGAAGGATCTTGAAAAACACTTGCGGTGATAAGAAGCGCTCCCCCGCATACCCCCACCCTCATCCTGAGCCATGGGCTGTCGCTTAATTTGCGGTTTTCCAATTGAATCTATTTCCTGATACTTATTATTAGATCTGTGCCGTCGGGCTGCTTTAACTCGCGCACAGCGATATTCGCGCCGCTGTCCTTCAACTTTGCTACCGTGTCGTTAATCGCATTAATAATCAGCCTGTCGTTTCTGACCAAGCAGCGTATCTTCGCGGGCTTCACCTTAAGCTGCTCTGTCACGAACTCCTCGGTCTTTCTTACGCTCCACTTGCCCGCTATGACGCGGTTAGCACACTCGAACTGCGCCTCCTCAGACCCTAAAGCGAGCATCGCTCTGGCGTGTCTTTCGGACAATTCGCCCGAATACAGCTTTTCGCGCACGCTTTCGGGCAGGCGAAGCAGTCTCAGCTTGTTCGAAAGGTATGACTGGCTCTTACCAAGCTTGACTCCAAGCTGCTCCTGCGTCATCCCGAACTCCACCAAGAGCCGTTTATACGCCTCCGCCTCCTCTATGCAGCTTAAATCGCGGCGTTGGACGTTCTCGATTAATGCCATAAGCCCGCTTTGCTCCGCGCTGACGCTCTTTATGACGCAGGGGATCTCGCGCATACCGAGCATTATACAGGCGCGAAGCCGCCTTTCGCCCGCCACAAGCTCAAAGCCATGCTCCGTGGGTCTTACGGTCAAGGGCTGAATAAGCCCGTGTTGGGCTATGGAGCTCATCAGATCGGACAGCTCGTCGCGTGAGAACTCGCGCCGCGGCTGTCGCGGATTCGGCGTTATGTCCTCAGTGGGGATGAGCATGAGACTGCGGCTTAGATCGCGCTTTGGCGGCATGGCAAGTATGCGCTGGGTATAGCTGTCGTTCATGAACCGTCCTCCTTCCCGTTATGGACAAAAGATACCACGATGAGACGAAAATGAAAAGTCATTCGACTATCAAAGTGGTTTTGCGGCAAGCAAGGACAAGTTTTTGAAGAAGGTTAAATTAGTGAAAAGGTCTTGCAATTTCAAACGGGTCTGCTATAATGTTTATGAAATCTAAACAAGGAGGTATATTATATGGCATACAAAATTAGCGATGATTGCATAGCCTGCGGCGCGTGCGCGGCAGAGTGTCCCGTAGGGGCTATTAGCGAGGGGGACGGCAAGTACGTCATCGACGCTGACGCCTGCATCGACTGCGGCAGCTGTGAAGCGACCTGCCCCGTAGGCGCTCCCAAGGCTGAGTAAGTGTAGTTACTAAACGACAAAACGCCTCAAGAGCTTCCTGGGGCGTTTTTTGTATGCTTCTTGTTTCCTTTACACATCCATGCAGTGCATCTTTATAAGCAGTCTGTGAACGAAGGGCAGTCGGATAAAGGCATAGGCTGTGACCGCGCCCGCAAAATTCAGCATAAAATCGTCTATGTCGCAGGTTCCGCAGCGAAACGCCAATTGCAGGAATTCTACGGCAATTATGATTAGCGCGATAACGGGCAGGAAAAGCCGCCACCTGCGAAAAGGGCTGAACAGGCAGGGCAGAAATATTGCCATGGGCGCGAACAGTGCAAGGTTGCCCAAGAGATTATCGATTGCTATTGTCTTGGTGGAGCTGTAATCGCCCGTCACAAGCTCGCTTACGAAAGCCGATATGCTCTTGAAGGGGACGAAGTTATAGTTGGCGAATTGGGAATCGCCGCGACCGCCCAGAAACAGCAGGCCAACAAGCGCGATGCAGTAGTACGCAAGCAGCACAAACAGCGCTGAACGAATGACGCGCTTTTTGTTGCATAGCTCGTCCTCGCTTTTGCCCCTGAGCAGGGTTGCAAAGAGCAGGGGCAGGGTCACGGCGATAACGGTTAGGAGCATGGCCTTCTTACCTGTTGTGGTGCCGTTAAAGAGCAGCAACGCGCTGCAACAGATGAACACCGCCGACGTTATGACATATAGTATTGTGGAAGCCGTCCTTGCGGGTCGCTTGCTTTTCATCAATAATACCCCAAACCTCTTTGATAATGCGAGCTTACACCAAAGGGACGGCGGTGAAAAGCGTCTCCGCCGCTATTTTACAATTGCTCCGTTAAAAATGTGCAATTATGACGAAAGCTCGTTAGGGTATTAAGAACGCCGGAGCGCTCCTCAGGATGACAGCGGGAGTTTGCCGCCGGCACATTGCCCAATGACGTGATTGCATCGCCAACCCACCACCGCTGTCATCCAATTATGCATCGCCAACCCACCCCCATTGTCATCCTGAGCGAAGTCGAAGGATCTTGCTAAAAACTTATAAGTCAAGGGGCGCTCACGGCGGGACACCCGTCCTCAGCCCTCCGCGTCATCCTTCGCTTGTCGAAGGATCTTGCCCCAAACTAAAAAGTCAAGGGGCGCAACCCCCTTCCTATCCTCCTGCGCCCCCTCCGTCATCACAAAGTCGGCAGACAACAGCGCCGCCCTGACGGGCGGAGCTGTGGGGCGTTCAAATTGATGTTAGTTCATCTTGTCCGGCTCACCGTAATCGTGACCGAAGGTGTTGACCGTGATGCTCTTTATCACCTGGTCGTTGATGGGCTTGTCCGCTTTGTTCGTAGTGGTCCTTGCAATCTCGTCCACCACGTCCATGCCCTCTATGACCATGCCAAAGGCGGCGTATTTGCCGTCAAGGAAGGTGCTGTCCGCATGGCAGATGAAGAACTGACTGCAGGCGGAGTCCATGCTTAAATTCGTTCTTGCCATAGAGATAACGCCGCGCACATGCGAAAGGTCGTTCTCTATCCCGTTCTCGCTGAACTCGCCGGCTATTGTATATTCCGAAGCGCCGCTGCCCGTGCCTTCGGGGTCGCCGCCTTGAATCATGAAGTTGTAGATGACGCGATGGAAGATAAGCCCATCATAGAAGCCGCTGTTGGCAAGGCTTATGAAGTTCGCCACGGTATTGGGCGCGTTTTCGGGGTACAGCGCGACCTTTATCACGCTGCCGTTTTCCATGGTAATCGTTGCTATCGGATGCTTTATCACTTTACCCTCCTTGTCGGTGTAGGTTCCTCCGCTTGCCGAACAAGCCGAGCCGCATACAAGCAGCGTCAACGCAAGCGCGATACAGATTAGTCTTTTCATTTACTGTCCTCCTTAGTCATGTGGGTATATCGATTCTTTCCTGTTTGTGAGGATTTCCTCGTCAATGTCGAAGGAATAGACCTCGGACATGGTTTTAATGAACTCGTTGACAAGCTGCGCCCTGTACCTGCCCTTCTGAACTATCACCTGACGAACGGGCATCTCTATCTCGCAGGGGCGAAGCTCCTTATAGAGAAGGTCTGTAAACCCAAGATCGCGCACCGCTCGCTTAGGCACTATACACGCCGCTCTGCCTTCCCTTGCCCACATCATGGCCAAGTGCATTCTTGTACTGACGCAGCGAATGTTGCACATGAGGTTGTTCCGCTTGAAAGCGTTCTCAATCGTTGGGACAAGGCGCTCGATAAGCGACAGCGGGACGCCCGAAAGATCGTTTATGCTTATGCTGTTGCTCTTAGTCCTGGGGAACAGCTTCATGTCGGCGGAGTACGCCACGATGTTGACGTCCTTCTCCGTGAACAGCACCTCGAAGTTTTCGGGGATCTCGTCATAGAAACGGGCTATGGCCGCCTCAATCTCGCCGTTTTGAAGAAGCTTCAGCAGCTCCTCGGGATGGTCATCTATAACGCGCAGACCGACGTCGGGGTGTTCCGTTTCAAATTTCACCAATGCGCGATAGAAGGTGGAGTTGCATCCCGATGAGGTTATGCCCACCTTGAGATGTCCGTGACTGCCCTTGTAGCCGGAGCGTATCTCGTTTTGCGCCGCGACCTCGATAGCACAGATAAGCTTTGCTTTCTCATAGAGAATGTATCCGGCGTCGGTCAGCTCAAGCTTGCGCGAGCCGCGATAGAAAAGCCTTGCGCCGTAGTCATCCTCCAAGGCCTTTATCTGGTTGGACAGGGCAGGCTGCGCGATGTGCTGCTTGCGCGCCGCCGCAGTGAGGCTGCCCTCCTCGACAATGACAATGAAGTTGTAATAATAACGAATGTTCATGCTCCCCCCCTGTTGTTCTGTTAGAACAGTATGTCGTCCGAGTCGTCGTCGGATGCAAATATGGCGGAATCGAGATCAAGCCGGAGGTATTCTGCGGTCTCGTGCAGAAAATTGTTTACGACCTGGGAGCGATACTCGCGCTTCTGCGCCAATATGCTGACTCTGGGCATCTGAATATCGACGTATTCGGGCAACAGCTTACAGCGCATTTTCTCAAACTGGTTGCCCGTAAGGTACGATTGAGGAACGAGAGCAACAGCCTTGCCCGCCTTTGCCCACAGCTCCGCAATCTGAATGCGGGTGCTTGAGAACTTGATATATAGAGGTATATCCTTCTCCTTGAACGCGTTGGCAATCGCGTTCTTTGAGTACTCGACCACGGCAAGCGGAAGGTCGGCAAGCTGCTCAAGCGTTACTATGTCGCCGCCGACGTCCTTTAGGAAGGGGCTGTCCGCGCTGTATATGGCGGCTACCCTGTCCTCCTTGACATAGATTACGTCAAAGTTCTCGTTTTCCGGAGCGAAGGTGCGCGTAAAGACGGCCTCCACCGCCCCCGCCTGAAGAATCTTCAAAAGTTCGGAGCGTTCCGCCTCCACGACCTTGATGGTTACGTCGGGGTACCTTGAGGCAAATAACTTGAGTCTCGAAAAGAAAGCATCGTCGGACAGCGACGACGATACCCCAATCTTAAGGGTGCCGCTTGCGCCCAACACGCCCGAAAGAATTTCGCTTCTGGCCGACGCCTCAACATCCGCCATCCACTTGGCCTTTTGGTAGAGCACGGCTCCCGCGTCGTTCAGCTCTAATCTCCTTGCGCCGCGGTAGAACAGCTTTGTCCCATAGGCCTCCTCCAACGCCTTCACCTGATTCGAGAGAGCGGGCTGTGCGACCCTAAGCCTGCGCGACGCCGAGGTCAGGCTGCCCTCCTCCACGATAGTGATATAGTTGAAGTAGTATTGAATGTTCATGGTATACTCCCATCACTGGCTATTTGTTTACTTATTTGTAGTATAACAGATTGATAATGATAAGTTCAAGTCCATTTTGAAAATTTCTCAATTTTTATTCAGAATTCGCATCATTTAGTAGCAATTTCCCATCGTCTGTGGTATACTTCCTCTCATGCAAAGTGAATTCGCTTCGTTTATGATGAAATATGTGTTGAACTACCAGAACCTAAGCGCGCTTGGGATACTGGCGGTTTTTGTCGCCGCCTTCCTGCTGTGTAAAAAATCCAAGCAGCCATGGCAGATAATCATGCCCTGCATGATGGTTTCCCTTGTAGGGCTGCTCATAGGAGCGAAGTTCTTCGGCATCATCTCATACGCAAGCTATCTGCTGCGGCAGGGTAAGCCCTTGGTGGACCTGTTCAACAGCTCAGGTATAGTATTCTACGGCGGGCTGCTCGGCTATTACGCTTCGCTCGCGTTTTTGCTCCCGCGCTATCTCAACAAAACCAAACCCGCGTGGGCGATAGTCGCGGTCACGACCCCGTTGTTTCACGGCTTTGCCCGCATCGGCTGCTATCTTGCGGGCTGCTGCTACGGCGTGGAATCGCAGTGTGGGGTTTTCGCCGCCTTCCATGAGCACAGGATACCCGTGCAGCTCATCGAATCCGCCTTCAACTTCATTCTGTTTGGGGTGCTGCTGTTCATCTTTTTGAACCCTGTCGTGCCGCGCCTTAAAAAGGCTCGCCGTCACTTGACGGCAATATACCTTGTGAGCTACTCTGCATTCCGCTTCACAATAGAATTTTGGCGCGGGGACGCCGTGCGGGGCGGGCTTGGGCCGTTCTCGTTCTCGCAGCTTGTCGCTATGGGCATACTCATAGGCGTAGGCGTATATTTCGTTTTGTTATATTGGAAACGCAGGGCGCGAAATAAGCCCACAGCATAATTATACCGCACTATTTTGCAACCTTTCGGGCTTTGGCGAGGTGTTATCTTTGAAGGAGAGCGGGTGAGCCCCGTTCGAAAGGAGAACGACATGAAGAAATTGTTCGCATTGATATTGGCGCTTACCGTGGCCTTTGCCGCCGTGGGCTGCACCGGCGAGGGCGCTCCCTTGGGCGACGCCGCGAAGGAGCCTGAACAGGAAACCCCTTTTGAGATACCCGCGCTCGGCTTGAGCTATACCTTGGACGAAGCGGCGGCCGCGTTTACGGCCATGGTGGGCGGGTACAGCTGGTCTTATGCCGACCCCAATGATCCGCAAAAGACCGTCAGCACGATGGCCGACGCCGCCGCGCCCTATGACGCTTCCGTCTACAAAGACCTGCCCAACATCACAAACCACAGCGGCTTTGTTACGCTTGTCACCGAGGGCGAGATAGTCCACGCCAAGGCATGGCGCATGGGCTTTGGCGAACCCACGGAGGAGGCTTTGGAGTACGAGGGACTTACCATCCTGCTGCCTGAGGGCGGGTCGGGCTACGCGGTCGAGGTCTGCATACACTACGACAACGGCTATGACAACGCCGTCTCATACTACTTCGCGGTCAACCGCAGTGACGATGAGGGTCTTATTGTCGATCCCGCCGAACCTATCGGAGAGACTGAACCCAAGGTCGAGGTCAAGGTTGAGGATTACGCGGACTTCGCCTCACTTATGGCTTACATAACCCTAAACGGCGAGAGCGGCAACCTGAACGTTTCGCCCCTGTCCCTTTACTATGCCTTGTGCATGGCGGCAAACGGCGCGGACGGCGACACCCTGACCGAGATGCTCGCGCTGCTGGGCGGCAAGGACGCGGAGAGCCTGAACGCCTATTGCGCCGAGCTTATAGAGAGCCTGAGCCTTGACGACGAGACGGGCAAGCTGTCCATAGCGAACTCCATTTGGCTCACAGAGAGCTTCAATGGCGGCAAGGTCAGCTATTCCAAGGACTTCCTTGCGGCGATGGAGGAGTGCTATGGCGCGGCAGCGGAGGTTGTTGACTTTGAGGACGCCAACACGGAGAAGCGCATCAAGGAATGGATAGTCGCCAACACCGGCGGTACGATAGAGCCTTCATTGGAGCTTACCCCGCCTATTCTCACCGTGCTTATCAACACCATATATCTAAACGGCTCATGGGCAGGCGAATTTGACAAGAGCGCGGGCTATACAGCGCCCTTCCACGGGGCAAACGGCGACAGCAGCGCGGAGTTCATGTCCCGCGGTGAGATTACCCTTGCGGCGGTATGCGACGGTTATACGAAGGTGACCCTGCCCATCATAGGCGTGGGGCAGATGGAGCTTGTGCTGCCCGACGAGGGCGTGAGCCTGGCGGAGCTTTTGAACGACGAGGGCGCGCTGAAAACGATTCTGAGCGAGGGCTTCGCGCAGCAGTATCGGCTTACGCTCAATATGCCCAAGTTCAGCTTCAACAGCAAGCTTTACTTTGACGAGCTGCTCCGACGGAACGGGCTTTTGACCAAGGCGTTGTCCTCCGATGACGCAGACTTCTCCAATATGTGCGACGTCGCCTCCTACATCGATGCTATTTTGCAGGAGACGCATATCGCGGTAGACGAAAAGGGCGTTGAGGCGGCGGCGTATACCGCGGTTATCAATCGAGCCACCACCGCGCTTGAGGGCTTGAAGGAGCTTACCGTAACGCTTGACAGACCTTTCCTTTATGCGATAACTGACTATGACGGCAACGTGATATTCGTGGGTGTGGTAAATAACGTCGGATAAGTGATAATTATACAGGATAGGCCGCGCTTTGGAGACAAGAGCGCGGTCTTTTTATAGTAAAGTGTTAACTAAAATGTGAAAATTCCAAAAATCACTTGCTTTCATATTTATAGGGTGCAAATATAATTAGGTAAGTAACGCGTGGTGAAGGGTCTCCGCGCAAAATTGATTTAGGAGGAATGCTATGAAGAAACGTTTTCTTGCTTTTGGCTTATGCCTGTGCATGACAATCCTGATGTTTTCAGGCTGCATGCACGTGGCGTATACGCCCAGAGTAACCACCGATGGTACGGATGTTAACATCACCTTTGCCTTTGCGGTTGATTCACACACAACCGTCAGTAATGCCGAAGTTGTGAGTATCGAGGTTACGAACACCTTTGTCTTGTATTCGACCGATGAAGAGGAGTTAGAGTACGACAGCAGCAACCCGCCGAGTAATTATCAGGTCAATGAAATACTTAACTTCTATGGCGAATCTGGTGAGGAGCTGGCGGTCATCAACGACTCCGATTATGTATTTTCCGAAACCGCAAGTCTATCGTCTGTGCCGATATCCCCCGCGGACGTTTATGATGAGTTTTCGGAAGACGGCGCTTTGACAAGCAACGATTACACGGTATCGCTCAGCGATATCGAACCGGACGTGGTCTATTACTATCGTGTCGGAGGAAACACAACCGAGCAAGAATCGGGTGATAATGTACCAGATTACATCACTTACTATTCCGCGCGCGGCAGGTTCATAGTCCGCTCCATTACCGCAAGCTGCACGGGTAACGGGCAGATAACCCCCGCGGGCGAGAGCTATGTGCTTGACGGCGAGGATATGACCTATGCCATCACACCCGACGCGGGTGGAAGCATACTGGACGTCATAGTTGACGGGCAGAGCGTGGGCGTTGTGGAAAGCTACACCTTCGAGGACGTGACGGAAGGGCATACCATCGAGGTTCAGTTCTCCGAGGAGAATTTGAAGGGTGACTTAAATGGCGACGGACAGGTCAATATGCTCGACGTGGTCTATCTTTGGAAGGTCATACTGCGCAAGGTGCATGTGGGCGACGTCATGGAGTTTGACCTCAATGGAGACGGCAGGGTAAACTACAAGGATGTGCTTTGGTTTGCGGAGTTCCTTGAGGAGAACTACCCCCAAAGTCGGGGCGAAGGAGTACTTCGACGTCAACGGCGATGGTGTGATCAACTATTGGGACTACATAATGATACTGCGTGACTTCACCAACTGGTGTTACAGCGTGGAGTAGGTCTGAAGGATTAGCGAATAC
>DAOPJM010000012.1:0-12057 GCA_035399665.1 Clostridia bacterium | reverse complement strand
TTGCTCCTCAGGATGACAGCGGGGCTTTGCCGCCCGCGCCGCATTGAGCATTTCCCCATAAACAAACGGAACGGGCAAAGCGTTTGTCCGTTCCGAAGTATAAACAAGTGTATTTTTTGATTACAGCGATGCGGGAACCTTGGCGTTCAGTCTGTCGTTCAGCTCGGCGATAATCGCCTGTATCTCGGCGGCGGCGGTCTCGATGGTGACGTCGCGTTTTACGCTCTTGTCGCGGGTGACAAGCTCGACCATGTCCTTGCCGACAGTCTTGGGACTGATTACAACACGAACGGGCGCGCCCAAAAGGTCGGCGTCGGAGAACATAAAGCCCGCCGAAACCGCTCTGTCGTCAAACAGCACGTCGATGCCGAGCGCGGTAAGGTCGGAGTAGAGCTTGTCGGCGGTGGCGCGAACCTCGGTCTTATCGGCGCGCAGCGCGCAGATTTCTACCGTCCAAGGCGCGATGGAGACAGGCCAAATGGGGCCGTAGTCGTCATGCTTTGCTTCGCAGACGGAGGCCATAAGCCTGCCCACGCCTATGCCGTAGCAGCCCATGATGGGATTCTTGCGCGTGCCGTCGGCGGCGTCGTACTGCAAACCCATCTTCTCGGAATACCTTGTGCCAAGCTGGAAGATGTTGCCGACCTCGACGCCGTTGGAAAGCTGCAAGCTGTGCTTTTTGCAAACGGGGCAGATGCCGCCGTGAACGGCTTTGGCAAGGTCGATATACTCCAAGCTGCCAAGATCGCGTTCAATATTCAGTCCTCTGCGGTGATAGCCCTTGCGGTTGGCGCCGCAAACCCAGTTGCCGCCGCCGATGAGCGAGCGGTCAAACAACACCGTTGCGTTGGTTTTAAGCTCCACGGGGCCTATGCTGCCGGCGGTGAGACCCGCGTTCTCGGTTTCAAGGGCGGGATGCACCTCGCAGCGCAGATAGTTGGTAAGCTTTGTCTCGTTCAGCTCCAAATCGCCTCTGATGAACACTACCACATAGCTGTCATCCGTGTTGCGCTGATAGACCACGGCCTTCATCAGGCTGCTTTGAGGAACGCCAAGGAAGCTTGCGACCTCCTCAATGGTCTCGTTTTCGAAGGTCTCGACCAAGCGCAGCTCCTCCATTTCGGCGGGAGACTCGTTCTCGATTATGCTGTCGGCGGCTTCCATGTTGGAGCGATAGCCGCAATCGGGGCAGGTGACTATGGTGTCCTCGCCTATGCCCGTCAAAAGCATGAACTCGTGGCTGACCTTGCCGCCCATCATGCCCGAATCGG
The DNA here is from genome assembly GCA_035399665.1 of Clostridia bacterium. Lineage (GTDB taxonomy): Bacteria > Bacillota > Clostridia > Christensenellales > CAG-138 > DAOPJM01. The sequence continues at coordinate 10,786 of DAOPJM010000012.1, read as the reverse complement.
ACTTGACCGCTATGACTTCGGGAATGCCCACACGGGCGAATATGCGCTCATAAGCGCGATAGCAGCGATCGTAATAGGCCTCCAAGTCCTCCTGAGTGAGGTGGAAAGAATAGGCGTCCTTCATGGTGAACTCGCGGACGCGGATAAGACCGCCCCTTGCGCGGGGTTCATCGCGGAACTTGGTTTGAATCTGATAAATCATAAAGGGGTACTTCTGGTAAGTGCCGGCCGTGTTCATCGCCATGTGTACGGCGGCTTCCTCATGGGTCATGCCAAGAACCATGTCCGCGCCGGAACGATCCTTTAAGCGCACAAGCTCCTTGCCCACGCTGTCAAAGCGGCCCGAAAGCTGCCACAGCGACGCCGGCATACACACGGGGAACAGAACCTCCTGCCCGTCTATCGCGTCCATCTCCTGACGGATGATGGCTTCAAGCTTGTTCTGAATCCGTTTGGCCGGCGTGAACAGCGAATAGATGCCGTTGCCGACCTGCTTGATGTACCCGCCGCGGGTCATCAGGTTCTGACTTTCGATGTCAAAGGAACGCTCCTTGTAGCGTTCGCCCAACAGTTGACTTACTTTCATAGCTTCCCTCTTATTTATTATCGCTTTCGCGAGTAGTTGCGTCTGTATTGTCGGCTTCGGCGTCGGGCGCTGAGTCGGCGGTTTCGGCTTGGGGCAGTTCCTTATCGTTCACGACCGTTTCCGCCTCGGCGGGAAGCGGCTTATCGGAGGGCTGTTTGCGGCTTATCCAAAGGATTACAAGACCCGCGAGCAGGATGAAGATGCTGATGAACTGCGAGGTGGACAACGCGCCCACGAACCCGCGCTCGGCGTCTCCGCGGAAGAACTCCAGTATGAAGCGTCCAACGCTGTAAATTATCAGGTAAAACGCCGTGACCGTGCCGCTGTGACGGCTCTTGCGCAGTATCAGGGTGAGGGTGACGGACATACCGATAAGCAGGATGAACTCCGCCAAGGGCGAGGGGAAACGCGATACGCCGCTTAGGACGATATGACAGGCCCCATCGTACTCCATGCCGTAGCAGCAGCCCGCCATCAGGCAGCCGATGCGCCCGCCGGCATGGGCAAGGCAGAAGCAAGGAGCGAGCAGGTCGCTGTATGCGAAGAAGCGCTTCTTGGTTTTGAGCGAGCAAAAGACCAGTCCAAGTATGCCGCCCAAAAGACCGCCGTAAAAGACCATGCCCTCCGAGATGAGATGGTAGAGCTTTTTGAAGGTGAAATCCGTGAAGGTATCGACAAGTATTTGCGGCTCAGTGATCCAGTAGAGTATCTTCATGCCCACAAACCCTAAGAGCACCGCCCAAAGCAGCGAGTCCAGGATGTTGTCGCGGGAAAGGTAGCTGTACTTGCGGATGAAGAAAAGCAGCGCCAGCCCAAAGATAGTTCCTATCAATATGCATATTCCCATGGCGGGAATCTGTATGAATCCAAGGTCAAAAGTAGGATGCAAAGAATCCACCTCCCAAAAACGATAAAGTCTGATGTAATATATCACAACGCATTGCCATAGTCAAGCAAAACGCCAAAAACGCACGAGGGCGGGCGGCAAACGTGCGTCTTGAGAAGGGGCGGGCGAACACAGCTCGCGCCTACATTTTTAGTGATTGTCGCGCGGGGGAGCGGGGGTTGACAGTTGAGCTTTGGGCAAGATCCTTCGCTTGTAGCTCAGGATGACAATGGGGGTGGGTTGGTGAAATAATCAAGTCATAGGGCGAATGTGCAGGGGACAAACCACCGCTGTCATCCTGAGGAGCCATGCTCCGAAGGATCTTGAAAGAGGCTTGCGGTGAATGGCGCCGCTCCTCCGTTAGCTTGGGTTATAGCGGCATCACTTATCAGTCTTGCGAACTGCCTTGGCCGCTCCTCCGTTAGCTTGGGTTATAGGGGCTGTTGTCCGCGAAGTACTCGCGCATCCAGGTGTAGCGTTCATGCTCGCGCCAGCCGTCGGCGGTGTCGTCGGGCGTGGTATAGTTGACGTCACACTCGGGAAGGGCGCCCTGAAGCGCGTCGCCGTCCGCCTTCTTGAACTCGTTGTCGGCGCACCAAACGCGCTCCAGCGTGCCAAGACCGTAAAGCGGGGTCAAATCGACGACCTTATTATGACAGAAATTGAGGTCAAGCATATGCTCATGCCCCTCAAGCGGAGAAAGATCCACGATGAGATTCATGAAAATCTCCACATAGACAAGCTCCTTAAGCTTTGACAGTACGGATATATCGACAAGCTTGTTGTCCGCGAGTATCAGTATTTGCAGCTTCGGCAGGTTCTCCAACACGGAGAGGTCGCTTATGTAGTTATGCCCAAGGTCAAGGGCGACAAGGTCGGTGCAGTACTTCAACACCTGTATGTCCTCGTCATAGAGCCGCCGCGTGTTCTTCACGCGCTCGATATACTCCTCTGAGGAGCTGTCGTTGTAATACTTGCTTGGGTTCTTGGTAGAGAAGCCGACAAGGTCGGTTCTCAGGACGTGATCGCCCATCTTGACCTCCCACACGAACTTGACGGCGGGGTAGGCCGTGCAGAGCGTCTCCATCTGCTCGTTCGCAAGACCGCACCTGCGCATATCCATCTTCTCAAGGGCGGGCAGATAGGGCAGTATCTCCATCACACTGTCGGGCGAGGTGAGAGCTGTGCCATGAATATCGATGTATGTCGTCTCGGCGTTCAGCTCTATACCAAAGGCGGTAAAGCTGAAAGCGAACGCAAGCTTGGGGTAATCCGCGCAGAGCTGACGCATCTCGGACAGCTCAAGGTGCAGGGACATGAGATTGACGGATTCAAGAAGCGGAAACTTGTCCAGCTCGGACAGAGAAGCCTTGTCGGTGAGCATGAGCGAAACGGCATCACAGCGCAGGGTCTGCCCCTCCAAGGTAACATAGGGGATCTCGGAGGGCGACGGAGTAGGCTCCGCCGTAGGTTCGGGCGAGGGCGTGACCTTCTCCACGACTATTTCCACGCGTTCGGGAGCGGTGGTTTCGGCGGCGGGCGCAATCGTGGGTTCCTGCACTGCGGAGCCGCCTTGAGTGCCGCAGCCGAGGCTCATGAGCAGGACAATAAGGGCAAGGATCAGAGCCGACTTTTTCATGAACGCATCCTCCTTGAGACGATTATACAGCAAACGATTATCAGAGCCGCAACGAGCAGAGCGGCGGCGCATATCCACAGTCCAAGCCTGCCGGCGCCTGAAAGCGCGGGGACGGCGGAAGCCTCAGGCGCAGGCGTATCCGTGCGCGTGGGCGTATCCGTGCGCGCAGGTGTGTCCGTGCGCGTGGGCGTATCCGTGCGCGTGGGCGTATCCGTGCGCGTGGGCGTGTCCGTGCGCGTGGGCGTGTCCTCCGCCTCGGCAGCGACATAGCCCACAAGCAAAGAGGGGTCTATGTTCTCGAAGGGATCGTTCTTGCCGCTGTCCGCGCCCACGGCGGTGTAGGCAAGCCCGAAACGGGAAAGGTCGTAAACGCCGCGGTTTTGCACCGTATGGCGCCCTGTTTGCTGCGAGTTGTGGAGCTTATAGGCTGCCTGCGCGACCTGCAGCGCGGTCAACCCGCTAAAGCTTTCAAGCGGGGTCTTGACGTCAATAATCAGCTCGTTTTCGGGGTAAAGGTGCAGGTACAGCTTTTGCACCTCATGAACTCCAAACTCGGCGGCGGATTCGGGGTCGAAGTCGGGGTCGGCGGCCAGCCTTACCGCGTCTTGCAGCGCGGCGACAACAACTATGTGCTGCCAATGCCCGTACTCACCGTTCACATCCTGCGAAAAGACCACGCGGGGGCGCGTCCTTCTAAGCTCGCGCACAAGGTAAAGGCATACCTCGTCCTGGGTGAAGCGCTCTCCAAGCTGCTTGCGGTACTGCGGGTTGACGTCGATGAAGCCGCCCAGCACAGGGTGACAGCGCACGCCCATCGCCCACGCGCCGTTCAGCGCCTCAATTCTTCTGACCCTTGCGTTCGATACAATGTACAGTATCGTACCGGTGTAGCCCGCGTCGGAGAGTGTGGGAGCAACCGCGCCCAAGAACAGTATATCGTCATCGGGGTGAGTGGCCACGACAAGGTAATCAAGGGTATCCCAAAGGGGCTGCCATTCGTGATAGCTGCGCGGCAAGACCCCGTCAGCATAGGCCTCAAGCGCGATTATTTCCATGCCGACGCTGCTTTCAAGGCGAACGGAACGCGTTTCGGGGGCCACAGCTATGGTTTGGCATATCATGTATTCGCCCTCGTCGCGGGCTATTTCCAACCCCGACGCGTCAAACTGAGTAACGGTGAGCTGCAAGGGAACAAAAACCCATTCCACAAGCAGGCGCGTTACAGGCGATTCCTCGCCCCAGCTCACGGCGACAAAGCTGTCGGCGGGAAAGCTTGCCTGGGTCGCGGCGTCATGATCGCGGACAAAACGAAGCTCCCTGTCGGCTATCGACGAGGTATAGACGCAGCGTGAGCTGTAATCCCTTGCGGCGGCGTTCTCGGCCTCGGCGGGCGAAACGACCACAGCCCCAAGGAGCAGCAGGCAGAGAGACAGGATAATAAGCTTTTTCGTACCGCCCCTTCTCATCGGTCGCGGCGGTTTCTGCGCATCAGTATCAGCGCGGCGCACACCAGACCGAACGCGGCGGCGGCAATAAGCGCAAGTATGAGCGTCAGTATCGAATGCTCTCCCTTGCTTTGTGAAGCGGACGACGTCGCGGCGGACTCGGACGGCTCCTCAATCGGCTCCGCCGTCGGCGTCGTGCTGCCGAGGGCGGGCGTCGACGCGTTTTCCGTGACGACAGGAATAATGGCGGGAACCTCGGAGGGGGTCTGCGTGGGCGCCAACACAGGCTCGGCGGACGGCGCAGGCTCGGCGGACGGCGTGGCGCGGGTCGAAAGGCTCAGGGGGTCGATATTCTCAAACACGTCGTTTATACCGCTGTCCAAGCCTACCGTGGTGTAGGCAAGCCCGAAATCCGACAGGCTGTAAACACCTTCGTTGGTGACGCTGTGAACGGTTTTAAGCTGTGAGACATGGCAGCAGAAGGCCTCGGTCGCGACAGCCAAGGCATTTTGCCCGTTAAAGCTTGCAAGCGGCGAGGTCACGTTCAGCGTGAGCTTGTTCTCGGAATAGAGGTGAAGGTAGAGCTTCTTGACCTCAAACACGCCGTATTCGGCGGCGGAATCGGGATCATATGAGGGGTCGGCGGCAAGCCTGACCGCTTCCTGCACGGCGGCGGAGCAGATAATGTGCTGCCAATGCCCGTACTCGCCGTTCACATCGTGCGTAAACACCACCTCGGGGCGATATTGGCGAAGCAGAGGAACAAGGTACTCAATGACGTCGTTCTTGGTGAAGGTGCTTTCAAAGCGTTCCTTGTATTCGGGCGGAATGTCGGGAAAGCCGCACATCAGCGGCTGGCAGCGCACGCCCATGGTCCACGCGCCGTTCAGCGCCTCGCTGACCCTGTCGCGTATTCTTGTGCCAAGGTAGAATATGCTGCCCGTGTAGCCCGCGTCGGAGAGTGTAGGAGCTACCGCGCCCATGAAAAGGACGTCGTCGTCGGGGTGCATGGAGATGATGAGGTAGTCTAACTTGTCGGGCAGGGGCTGCCAATCATGAACATTCGCGATATTTCCGGCGCTCATGGCGTGAAGCGTGACTATGTCCATGTCGTCATTGCTTTCAAGGCGTATGCGTACCGCGCCGTCAACCGCCGACACGGACTGCTCATAAAGGTAAGGAATATTGTCGCTTTGGGACAGAACCTGTCCCGCTGCGTCGTATTGAGTAACGGTGAGCTGAGTGGGAGCCGACGCCCATTGAACGTATATTTGCGCGACGGCGACGTCCGCGCTCCAAGCTGTCTCGATGTAGCCGTCCTTATGGAAGTTCTGATGAGTGGTGGTGTCGTCGTCGGTTGCGCGCTTGATTCCGCTGTCGGAGACGGAGGATGTAAAGACGCAGTACGCGCTTAGGTCTGTGGCCACGCCGTCCTCGGCAAGGGTCTCGCGGGGAAACGCCGCGCACAACGGTATTAAAAGTGTAAGACACAGCAGTGCGGCTGTGTAGCTTAGGGCTTTTCGGGTCATTACTTTCATGTACACCTCAAAAATGACGTCTGAACAAACGCGGAAGGCTTCAAAACGCCCAACCCCGTTCGATTTTTCCTATATTATAGGTAAGAAAAGCGTCTGTGTCAAGCCGTAACCCCTCCGTGTCATCCTGCGCGCAGCGAAGGATCTTGCTAAAAACTTAAAAGTCAAGACCCGCTCCCCCCTGCGCAACCCCTCGCCTCAAAACCCCTTCGCTATTACAAAATCATCCAAGTTCTCGTCCTCTTGATAACTGTAATCATCATAGTAAGGCGAATATGTCTGAACGTGTATATCGCCGCTTGCGGGGTCAAAGCGCAGCAACCTCAAGTACCCCAACCCCTTTTCCCTGTCGTCCTGGAAATTATACATCATGGTGACAACCTTGCGCTCGTAGCTGCCGTCGCCGTCGTCATCGATGAAGTCCGTTCTTCGCACCGAGCCGCGCATATGCCCGCAGAGCACAAGTCTAACGTTGGGGCAAAGCTCCGCGACCTTGCGCATAACCCTTGTGCCGGGACCGGTCAGGCTGCCGTCGCTCTCAAGGGCGCTGTGGGTGACAATTATCCCGACGCTGTCCATGTGGCTGCTCAGCACCTCCACCGCCTGCTTATAGCTGTTATAGTCCGCGTTCCAATACAGCGATACCAATATGAAATCCCTGCCGCCCGCTGAAAATGTCGCCCAGCTTCCCGCCGAATCGGTGAACGCCTGTCCATCGGGTATGCTCGCGGCAATGGGCGGCTGCTTTAGGAAATAGCGGATGCTGCCGCTTTCGGTGACGTCATGGTTGCCCGCAGTAAACAGTATGGGGTATTCCTTCAAAAGCCGTTCAAAGGGCGGGTTGATGTAATCCCATTGCCAGGTTGACGCGCCGTTGTCCGAAACGTCCCCCGTATGCACGATACAGACTATATTCTCCTTTATGCGATTCTCCAAAAGCCAATCCGCCATGGCGTTTATGGGGTCGGGGCGGCCGAGCGCGTAGGCCTGTGTGTCCGATATCCACGCTATCGTAAAGGGCGTTGGCGCAATCGTTGGCGTCGCCGTGGGTATTGGCGAGGGCGTAGGCGTAAATGTGGGTATGCCCGTAGGCGCAATTGTGGTTTCAAGCTCTATTGCAAAGGATATTGCTTCGTCCTTGGCTTGCGCGGGGGTGGGCGCACCCATCGCGGTTTCTGCCACTACCTCATACGTTACCCGCGTGTCGCCGTCGTCGCAGGCGCAAAGCACAGCCGCAAGCAGCAGTAGAGCAAGCGTCAATAGAGCTGTAAGCCTGTAACGTTTCATATGTCCTCATCGTCCAAGGACAGAGCCTGTCCTATCTTCTCCCTCAGGCATAGCGTGGCCTGCCTGTCGCGGCCCGTGGGTGAAAGGTTGATTACGGCGAGCTTGTCGCCGCCGAAATAGTCCAGCAGTCCCGCCGCGGGATAGACCACAAGCGAGGTCCCTCCGACTATTAGCAGGTCAGCCTTGGAAATTTCGGATATGGCGGCGGACATGACGTCGTAGTCCAAGCTCTCCTCATACAGCACCACGTCGGGGCGTATTACGCCGCCGCAGGTACAGCGCGGAACCCCCTTGACCCTTAAAACGTCTGAGAGTTCGTAGCTTTTGCCGCAGGACATACAGTAATGGCGATGAACGCTCCCGTGCAGCTCAAGCACTCTTTTGCTTCCCGCAAGCTGATGCAGTCCGTCAATATTCTGCGTCACAATGGCGGAGAGCCTGCCGCCGGCTTCCAGCTTTGCAAGCGCACGGTGCGCGGCGTTGGGCTTGGCGTCGGGGAACAGCAGAAACTTTCGAAAGTAATCAAAGAAGGTCTCCGGGTGACGCACAAAATAGCTGTGAGAGAGTATCTCCTCGGGCGAAACTCCGTACTCCTGACGTGTGCGGTATATGCCGTTCTCGCTCCTAAAGTCGGGGATGCCGCTCTCGGTGGACAGCCCCGCTCCGCCGAAGAACACCACCCGCTTTGAGGATGCTATCAAGGCTTTCAAGCTTTCGTTCATGTTATCACCTCCCTAATATGGATATTATAGCATTTCCCAAAGTCAAGGTAAAGCCTAAAACGAGCATGGCATGATAAGGGGCCGCCGCTCTCAAGCCTGTTATCGCGTTCACCCGCGTGACGTGACGGCGTTGGCGGCCACTTTGCGCCGACGCACCCGTACATAAATTGTTCATAAGTAATATCTTGCCTTACAAGTTGACTAACAGCCGAAAATAGGCTAAACTGTTGCTATCAATACGGTAAGGAAGCGCGAAATGGCCTACATAATCCAACACGACCAATATTACAGCATACACGGTGACAGACCCTTGACCGGGACTGTGACCGTGAGCGGCGCGAAGAACGCCGCCGTTGCTATCATCCCCGCCGCGTTACTGGCGGATGAATGCTGTGTACTCGAAAATCTTCCGCACATCGCAGACGTGTCAATACTCAAGGATATCTTAACAAAGCTTGGCGCCCAAGTCGAGTTTACCCGGGGCGACTGCCTAAAGATAGACCCGTCAACGATAAACACCATCGACGCCACTTCCAAGGAGGTCAGCACCATGCGCGCCTCGTACTACCTGCTTGGAGCGATGCTTGGGAGCAAGGGCGAGATCGAGCTTGCATTGCCGGGCGGCTGCGCCATAGGCCCAAGACCCATAGATCAGCATATCAAGGGTATGCGCGCATTGGGCGCGAAGATCTACATGGACGAAAGCCGCAATGTTATACGCGCACAGGCCGCAAGGCTCAAGGGCGCCGAGATATTCTTCGACGTCGTTTCTGTCGGAGCTACCATTAACGTCATGCTCGCCGCGTGCAAGGCGGAGGGGCAGACCATTCTTTCCAACGTGGCAAAGGAGCCGCACGTCGTTGACGTCGCCAACTTTCTGAACATGATGGGCGCGTCGGTCAAGGGCGCCGGCACAGACGTCATTCGTATTCAGGGCAGGAAGAAGCTGCATGGGTGCAGCTACGCGATTATTCCGGATCAGATAGAGACAGGCACTTACATGATAGCCGCCGCCGCAACGCGGGGCGACGTTATCGTTCGCAACGTCATTCCCACGCATATGGAAGCGATTTCCGCAAAGCTTCAGGAGAGCGGCGCCACCGTCACCGAGGGCGACGACGGGAGGGAGTTCTACCTTAGGGTGTCCATGGACAGAAGGCCGCGTGCGGTCAACGTCAAGACTATGGTCTACCCGGGCTTCCCCACCGACCTTCAGCAGCCCATGATGGCGTATCTTTGCACGGCGCAGGGGACTTCAGTCATTCAGGAGAACATATTTGAGAACCGCTTCAACCATGTCAAGGAGTTTAGGCGCCTCGGCGCATCCATAACGGTGTCCAAACGTACCGCGAAGGTAAGGGGCGTAGAGCTGCTTCACGGCGATGATATGTACGCAACCGACCTTCGGGCGGGCGCGGCGCTTATAGTCGCGGGGCTAATGGCGCAGGGCGAAAGCCGCATCTACAACATAGGCTATGTTGACAGGGGCTATGAGCATTTTGAGCAGAAGCTTTCCGCGCTTGGGGCGGATATACTGCGGCTGGATGTATAGACGATTATAAATCACAGGAGGTTTATGAGATGAAGGCTGTAATAAACGAGGGACGGCTTGCGATGCTGTCAGTGATGGGCGAGGTGCATCATCCGACCATGGGCGCCAATCCGTGGCGTCTGAATCATGACGGCACTCCGCACGTCCTGCCCGGCGTGGGCGGGATTACCTATAATGTAAAGATAGGCGACAGCGTGTTCAGCATGGAGGTCGATCACGTCGAGCCGGGCGTCTCCGCCAAGAACAAGGATGAGAACGAGAACGCCGCCTTTACCGCGCTGTCCTGCATAGGCAACGTCGCTGTCGTTATGAGCGGCGACGCCAAGGGCGCAAAGGGCTTCGTCACGGGTACTCACGGCGGCATAGAGCATGTGCTTATCTATTTCGACGCCGAAACCCTGGACAAGCTCTGCGTGGGCGACAAGATTCAGGTCAGAGCGCAGGGGCAGGGTATGCTGATAGAGGGCTTTGAGCAAAGCGTAAGGGCTATGAGCTGCTCGCCTGAGCTGTTCCACAAGATGAACATAGAGGTCAAGGACGGCAAGCTCGTCGTTCCCGTGGCGCACAGGGTGCCGGCGTACCTCATGGGCAGCGGTATCGGCAACAACAGCTCATACAGGGGCGACTACGATATCATGACCGAGGACGCGGCCGAGATTAAGCGGCTCGGTCTTGATAAGCTGCGCTACGGCGATATAGTGCTTCTGGAAAACTGTGATACAAGCTACGGCAGGGGCTACCTCACAGGCTCCGTCACCGTGGGCGTTGTCGTTCACAGTAACTGTATTCTGATGGGACACGGCCCCGGCGTCACAACGCTCCTGACTGCAAAGACGCCTGTTATAGAGACAGTAATCTGTCCGAACGCTAACCTGGCGGACTACTTCGGGGTGTAGCAGACTAATTGGGATACCGTGGGGCGCCGCCAAAGGGGAACCTTTGGTAAAGCTTCGCCCTTTACAAAATCCCACTAAACTTCAAGATAGGAACGGACAAGGCCGGTTCAACCGTCTTTGCCCGTTCCGTTTGTGTATAATGGGAAAACAGCTCAACGGTCAGTTCTTCATATTCTCTTTTTATCCATCCCCCGCCGTCATCCAATTATGTTCCGCCAACAAACCCCCGCCGTCAACC
>DAOPJM010000011.1:0-48596 GCA_035399665.1 Clostridia bacterium | reverse complement strand
GTCATCCAATAGTGTTCAGCAAAACCTCTCTCACTGTCATCCAATAATGTTCCGCCAACCCACCCCCTCTGTCATCCTGAGCTTGTCGAAGGATCTTGCTAAAAACAATAGCAGTCAACACCCGCTCCCCCGCAACGCCCCTTCCTCAACCCTCCGTGTCCCATGCGGGAGCGCACCCTTAACCGCAAGCTTGCTCCAAGATCCTTCGTCGCTGCCGCTCCTCAGGATGACAATGGGGGAGGATTCGCGGGAGCGCATCTTTAACCGCAAGCTTGTTTCAAGATCCTTCGGAGTATTGCTCCTCAGGATGACGGCGGTGGTTGGTTGTCGGAACGTATTAGGATGACGGCGGGGGGGATTCGGGGGAGCGTCTCTTTCAGTGACAAGCTTGCTCCAAGATCCTTGGGAGCTTCATCCCTAAGGATGACAGCGGGGGTTTAGCCACTCTATTAACCTGTTCTCCATTTGCCCTTCACTCCCCCGCTGTCAACCCATTACATGGTCGAAGGGTCTTGCAAAATACTTGAGGAGTGAGTGGTGTAATGCGGCAAATATGGTCTTCTTGCGCACTCTCTTGCCCCATATAGCAAAAACATTTTCGTTTCGATAAAAAATAAAAATTTATTTATTTTATATCTTGACATTTCATTTCACATCACATATACTCTGAGTGTCGAGTTCGGCATAAGCCGATATAATCACTAAATACGAAAGGAAATCTATTAGGAGGTAAAACCAGATGAAGAAAATCTTTGCGATCCTGCTCGTTCTCTCCATGGTGTTTGTGGCTTTCGCCTGTACCGCCACCGAGGACCCCGCAACCGACGAACCCGTTGTTACCGAGGCTCCCGCAGTTGAGGAACCCGTAACGGAAGAACCCGCAACGGAAGAACCCGCCGACATCACGGCTGAGATCACCCTTTGGACCTACCCCATCGGCAGCTGGAAGGATTCCGCCACCGTTGAGGGCTTTATCGCCAGCTTCAACGCGATGTATCCGAACATCACCGTAAAAGTTGAGTACCTCGATTACAGCTCCGGCGACGATTAGGTTACCGCAGCTCTCGAAGCCGGCACCGCTCCCGACATCATCTTCGAAGGACCCGAGCGTCTTGTGAGCAACTGGGGCGCAAAGGGCAAGATGGTTGATCTGTCCGATCTGTGGGATGAAGAGGCCATGGCCGACATCTCCGCCACCAGCGCAGCGGTCGTTTCCGCCTGTCAGTGGACCAATGGCGAATACTATGAGTACCCCATGTGCATGACCACGCACTGCATGGCCATCAACTATGAGATCTTTGAGGCCGCGGGCGCTTTGCAGTACATCGATCAGGAGACCCGCACCTGGACGACCGAGAACTTCGGCAAGGCTCTTCAGGCTCTTGTTGACTACGGCGTAGAGACCACCGGCGTTGTATACTGCGGCGGTCAGGGCGGCGACCAAGGCACCCGCGCTCTTGCCATGAACCTGTACAGCGCAAAGTACACCAATGCCGAGCATACCGAGTGGACCATGAACAGCGAAGCGGGCGTCATGGGTCTGCAGCAGCTTGTAGACTGGGCCAACGCGGGTCTTATCGGCTATGACGCGGGCATCGTCGCTTCCGACGAGCTCCAGCTTTTCTCCAACGGCACCATCGCAATGAGCTTCTGCTGGAACGCCAGCAACGAGGCCAACTACGCAAGCCAGGTCAACTTCACGCCTTATGCAGTCGCGTTCCCGTCCGATGACAGCGTTCCCGAGCTCTGCGGCGGCATCTGGGGCTTCGGTATCTTCAATAACGGCGACCAGAACAAGATCGCGGCTGCCAAGCTGTTCATCGAGTTCGTCTGTGACGATGCGACCCAGGGACCCCTGAGCGTCAGCGCAACCGGATTCTTCCCCGTTCGTTCCTCCTACGGCAACGTCTATGCCGGCACGGAGAGCGAAGCTCGCATGGCAGTGTTCGCTTCCTTCCAGAAGTACCTCGGCGACTACTACAACGTCACCAAGGGTTGGGCTGAGCAGCGCACCGCATGGTGGAACATGCTGCAGCAGATCTTCGGCGGAGCTGACGTGACCACCGCGGTCAACGACTACGTCACAACCTGCAACGCCGCAACGGCTTCCTAAGCAGAGTAAACCTTGTTTCTCCAAGGCGCGCCCGCTCCGAACAGGGCAGGCGCGCCTTTCAACGCATGACGGTTAGGGGGGTAATTTTGTATGGCCGCTCGTAATAGATTCTCAGGCATGAGCCGCGCACCCGTGCGCCGTGAAACGGTATCGGCATATCTGTTTCTCCTGCCTGCGCTAATTTTCTTCGTCGGATTCGTAATCGTTCCGATGGTCATGTGCCTGTTCACAAGCTTCTTCGATTACACGATGACTGACTTCACCTTTGTCGGGTTCGGCAACTATGTGGAGATGTTCAAGGATCCCGTGTTCGTCAAGTCTTTGAAGAATACAGCCGTGCTGGTTGTGGTCGCTGTACCCGCGGTCACGGCGTTTTCGCTGTGGGTTGCTTCGGTCATATATCCAATGCGCCCTTCGCTGCGCTCCTTCTTTCGCTGTATCTTCTATCTGCCGGTGGTCACTGGCACGGTTGCCGTCACAGTGGTTTGGAAGTGGATGTTTAACCAGTATACGGGTCTGTTCAACCACCTTTTGAAGTCCGCGTCGCTTATTGACAAAAACATCAGTTGGCTCGGCAACGAGAACACCGCCCTCTGGTGCATACTGTTAATTCTGTTCACCACGTCCATAGGTCAGCCCATAGTTCTGTATGTGGCGGCTTTGGGAAACGTGGATAACTCCCTCGTAGAGGCGGCCGAGGTGGACGGCGCCAACAAGCTCCAGACCTTCTGGCGCATCAAGTGGCCTTCCATAATGCCGACAACGCTCTACATACTCATAATCACGACCATCAATACCTTCCAGTGCTTCGCGCTTATACAGCTGCTCACATCGGGCGGTCCAAACTATTCGACAAGCACAGTGATGTATTACATATATTACGAGGCCTTCAAGCTGTATCGCTACGGCTACGGCAACGCCATGGGCGTCATACTTGCGATCATCATCGCGCTGTTCTCCGCGCTGCAATTCAAGCTTGCAGGTACGGGGAAAGCGGATTAGGAGGCGGAAAGACATGCATTCCAACATGGGTTCCAAGAACAAACTTTCGTACCGAATATTCGCGTTCGTGATACTGATTATCCTTACGGTGCTGTTCAGCTTCCCGCTCTACTGGATTATCACGGGTTCGCTCAAGGACGCGGCGACGATCAACTCCGCAAAACCCGAGTGGTTCCCCACTTCGCCCACGCTTGACAACTATGTAAGGCTATTCAAAAACCCCGCATTGAAGTGGCTGTTCAACAGCGTGCTGATATCCGTCGCGGCAATGGCGCTCACCTGTATCTCGGCGTCAATGGCGGGATATGTGTTGGCCAAGAAACGCTTCTACGGCCGTGCCTTCCTGTTTTCGCTGCTCGTATGCGCGATGGCTCTGCCCAAGCAGGTCATCCTAACACCGCTGCTCAAAGAGATGGCGTTTTTGAACCTGCATGACAACCTTTGGGCCGTGATACTGCCCACGGTGGGCTGGCCCTTCGGCGTGTTCCTGATAAAGCAGTTCTCCGAGACCATTCCTACCGAGATGCTTGAAGCCGCTCGCATAGACGGCGCGGGCGAGTTCCGCACCTTCACAAGCGTCGTGCTTCCGATAATCAAGCCCGGCGTCGGAGCGCTTGCGATCTTCACGTTTATAACCTCGTGGAATGATTACTTCCTTCAGCTCATCATGCTGAACTCCAAGGCAATCTCACCATCTCCTTGGGTATTGCTAAGCTGCAATCCGAGATGAGTACGGACTTCGGCCTAATCATGGCGGGTGCGGCTTTGGCGGCCGTCCCGATAATCGCCATCTTCCTAATGTTCCAAAAATACTTTACCCAGGGTATCACCATGGGTGCGGTGAAAGGATGATATAGCTTGAAAAGAAAAGATAAGTACAGTGGGATATTTCCCGCCTTCTACGCCTGCTACGATGACAACGGCAGTGTAAGTCCCGAACGTGTACGCGCATTGACGCGCTTCCTGCTGGGCAAGGGCGTCCAGGGTCTCTACGTCGGCGGCTCGTCCGGAGAATGCATATACCAGAGCATCGCGGACAGGGAACTCACGCTTGAGAGCGTCATGGCGGAGGCCAAGGGCAAGGCGGTTGTGATAGCGCATGTTGCGTGCAACAACACCCAAGACAGCATGGAGCTTGCGGCTCACGCGGAGCGTCTCGGCGTGGACGCTATAGCAAGCATACCCCCGATATACTTCCATCTGCCCGAACACGCGATCGCGGCGTATTGGAACGATATTTCATCCGCGGGCCCCAATACCGACTTTGTCATCTACAATATTCCGCAGCTGGCGGGCGTCAGCCTTACACAGAGCCTGCTTCGGGAGATGCTGAAGAATCCCAACGTGGTGGGGGTTAAAAACTCCTCCATGCCCGTTCAGGATATTCAGATATTCAACGACATGGGCGGCGACGATTTCGTTGTGTTCAACGGGCCGGATGAGCAGTTCCTTTCCGGACTCGCTGCGGGAGCGACGGCGGGCATAGGCGGAACCTACGCGGTCATGCCTGAGCTGTTCAAGAAGATCTACGCGTTGTATGGCGAGGGCAGGATGCCGGAAGCAAGGGCTATTCAGAATGAGGTCTGCCGTATCATCTACCGCTTCTGTGGTACTCACGGCAATATGTATGCCGCGACCAAGGCGATACTGAAAAAGCAGGGCGTTGAGGTCGGAGGCGTACGCAGCCCGCTCGCGCCGCTTGTTGAAGCTGATTTGGCGATAGTCGACGCGTCCTGCGATATGATAGAGGAAGCGAAGGCAAAGTACCTGTGATATTCGACAGGCTGACGAACGCCGACAGCTACGCAAGCCTGCCGACAGTGCGCGAGGCGCTTAATCTGATAGCGAGATTCGGCGGTGAGCTGCCCGAGGGCGGCTATGAAAGCGCTGACAGAGGAATACGGCTTTCGCTGCTTACGATTCAGACAAAGCTCGAAGCTGACTGCCGCTATGAGGCGCACAGGCATTGGCTCGACATTCACTATACGCTTGAGGGGTCGGAGCTTATAAAGCTGCGGGACGTTTCGCAGCTGAAGCCTTTGGGCGAATTCGACTCCGAAAAGGACATAGGCTTCTATACGGGCGAGGCGCAGGCCATTTGCCGAGTGAAGGCAGGAAATTTCTTGGTGTGCTTCCCGCAGGACGCTCATATGGTGTGCGTTGCAGAGGGCAACCCTTCCAATGTGCGCAAGATAGTCGCCAAGATTAGGATTGACGATTGTTTCTGAGAATAAATATACTATAATGCAAAGCCGCGGCGCAGCTATCGATGCTCCGCGGCTCTTGTTTGCAGTAAAACCCGTGATCTCCAACACCCCATAATCATCCTGTTGTCTAACGAAGGCTATTGCTGAAAACAATAGCCGTCAAGGCCACTCCTGTCATCCCCCGCCGTCATATAATTATGTTCCGCCGGCTAACCCCCGCTGTCATCCTGAGCAATAGGCGAAGGATCTTGGTGGAAACATGAAAGTCAAGGGGCGCTCCCCCGCGTCAACGACCAAAATGCAGGGGCGAACTTCGTTCGCCCGCCTCCCCTGTCCCACGCGGGAGCGGCGCTATTCATCACAAGCTTGTTTCAAGATCCTTCGTCGCTTCCGCTCCTCAGGATGACAGCGGAGGTTTATTGTCTGAATGCATTAGGAGGACATGAGGATTTGTCTCGTAAAGACCGACTTCATACAAAATGTAAATTCTTTGGCTTTCTAATGGCAATTTAAGGTCAGGTGTGTTATCATAGGTCACGGAACTAAAGGCGGCGTGTTTGGTGCGCCGCTATAATATATAGGAAGGGAAGACGTTGATGAAACCTATCAAACTCTTGATTGCGGCGGCTCTTGTCGCCCTATTCATAATTCTGCTTGTAGTGGGGGTGAATCTTGCCAAGAACGCGCAGCTCGGCGCGGTCGCGCAGGCGTCACCCATCATAGTGAGCGAGATTATGACAGGCAATAAGGGCGCTGTGTCGGATTCATTGGGGAATCATCCCGACTATGTGGAGCTGTACAACCGCAGCGACAAGGCGCACAACATCGCGGGCTACACCCTGAGTGACCGCGAGACAGACGCCTGGCTGATACCCGACGACACGGTTCTTCAGCCCGGCGAATATCTTGTTATTTGGTGTACGGGCGAATCCGTGGAGGATGCGCTTGTCGCCAACTTCAAGCTGTCAAGCGGCGAGGTTCTGCGCTTCTCGGACGCGGGCGGCAATATGCTGCTTTCCCTGGAAATCCCAAGCGTGTTCTCGGGCTATACATTCAGCTACGACCTCACAAGCTCAAGCTGGGTCGAGATGCTCCCCTCCCCCGGCTATGAGAACAGCAGCGAAGGTATCGCGGCGTACGAGCAAAGCAAGCTCTTAGGGCAGAATGTGGGCATAGAGTCCAAGCACAACGGCGTGTACATCACCGAACTTATGGCAAAGAACGGCTCCACGCTGACCGGCCCTGACGGCACCTCCTGCGACTGGATAGAGCTTTACAACACCACCGACGAGACGGTGGACATATCGGGCTGCGGCATCAGTGACGATGAGACCAAGCCCTACAAATGCACTTTCCCCGAAGGTACAGCCATCGCGCCGCACGGCTATCTTGTGCTGTACTGCACTGAATCCGACGTTGAGGGCTATATTTGCCTTGACTTCGCGCTCTCGGGCAGCGGCGAGACTGTGATCTTCACAAACGCGGTGGGCGGCATACTCGACCTTGTCACCTTCGAGTCTCAGACCAAGGACGTAAGCTGGGCGCGAATCTACGGCGCGGACGGCGACTTCGATCCGCTAAACGACCTCGGCTTTGAGCCATGCATAGAGCCGACTCCCGGCTATCCCAACACAGCGGCGGGGTGGCAGGCGTTTCAGGCGGTGCGCTATCCCGACATCGGCGTACATGATATATGCCTAAATGAGATACTCAGCTCAGGGTACACCTACGTTGTGAGTACGTCGGGCAGGCCGACAGACGTTGACCTTGGGGCTTGGGTGGAGCTTTACAACAGCTCCGACACGGCGGTTGACCTCACGGGGTACGCGCTGTCGGACAGGCTGACAGACAACAGCAAATGGGTTTTTCCTGACGGAACGATTATCGCCGCTAAAGGATATCTGATAGTTTACATGGAAGGCAGCCTTCCCTTGGAGTGGCAGGACGCCGAGGACGTGACCCCTGAGCAAAAAGCCATGACCCTAAGCTTCGGAATATCAGGCGCCGGCGAGACGCTCTGTCTTTTCGACGCCGAAAAGAACCTCATAGACAAGGTTGACGTGCCTGTCAGCCGTGCCGGAATATCCTACGGCAGAGATGAGAGCGGAGAGTGGGTGCTTTTCAACAGCCCCACCATGAACCTCAAGAACGAGGGTTACAGCAAGGTGGGCTATTGTGATACGCCGACCTTTTCGCAAGACAGCGGAATATACGGAAGCGCTCAGCAGGTGACCATCACCGTGCCTGAGGGCTGCTACGTCACCTACACCATCTACACACCCAACATAGCGGAAGCGAATTACAGCGACGTTGAAGCCAACAAGCTTGGTACGCAGACCTGCTACGACCCGACCGTGGACAGCACCCGTTATGTCGAGGGTACGGCTATAAGCATAAATTCCAACACGGTTTTAAGGGCAAGGGCGTTTTCTGAGGACGGATCACGCTATTACAGCGACATAGCCTCCAACACCTATGTGATAGTTGGCGCCGTCGGGACCATCGAGGCCCATAACACCAGCCTGCCCGTGGTGTTCCTTGTGACCGATCCCTACAACCTGTGGAGCGAGAACACGGGCATATACATCAAGAGCGACAGCTACGACGAGGACACCCAGCTGGGTGCGAACTACAACCAATCGGGCCGTGAATGGGAGCGCTCCACGCACTTCACCTACCTTTCGGCGGGCGGAAGCGAGGTGTTGCATGAGCAGGATCTGATGATTCGTATCTTTGGAGCTTATTCGAGGATGCGTTCACAAAAGGGCTTCGCGCTCGTCGCAAGAAAGGGCTATGGCGCTTCAAGCATAGACTACCCCTTCTTCTCCAACCGTCCGTTTGACAGCTATGAGTCGCTTGTGCTGCGCGCCTCCGCTCAGGACAACATCAATTCACGCATCAGGGACGTTTTGGTGTCGGGGCTTTTGGATGACAACGATATCGACCTTGCGGTACAGGCCTATGTGCAATGCATAGTCTATCTCAACGGCGAATACTGGGGCGTGTACAACCTCCGCGAGAAGGTCTCCAAGTTCTATATCGCTCAGCATTACAGCGTAAACGACCCCGATACCATCACGGTATTGGTGGGCAACGGCACCCTTGTCACGGGCGACGCCTCCGCAAAGGCCGACTATGACGCGCTCATCAGCTACTGCAAGGAACGCAACTGCGACCTGTCGAACAGCTCGGACTACAATTATGTCTGCTCAAAGGTAGATGTAGAGAACTACGCGCTGTACTGCGCGATGGAGATTGCGGTTGGCAACACCGACACGGGCAATATCAAATGGTGGCGTTCGACCGAGAAGGACAACAAGTGGCGGTGGATAGTCTACGACTTCTGTTGGGCGATGAACCGCAACGACGACAAGGAGATTGCCTACACCACGGGGTATCGCCGCAACTTCTTCTGGAAGTACTTCAACCCGGCGGGACACGGGGTGAACAAGGGCTTCTCGACGGTGCTGTCACGTTCGCTTCTGTCGAACAACGAATTTGTTGAAATTTTCCTTGAGGCTTGCGCCACGATGGTCAATGATGTATACTCGACAGAGAACATCAGGGCAAAGGTGGACGTGCTTCAGGACAATATCCGAGACGAAATGACGAATTGGGACTTCCCAAGGTGGAGCCTCAACTACAAGAGTTGGCTGACCCAATGCGACGTCATCCGCGAGTACGCCGACAAATACCCGGACTACTTCCTAAAGTACGTCAAGGAGTATATCAACGAAAACACCAACTATCGTTTGACCGACGAGAAGATGATTGAGCTGTTCGGCAGAACGTCGAACCTCGACTAAAGGAGCGATATGGCAGGTTACAGGTACGAACTAAAATACATGGTCAGCGAAGCCGAAGCCGAGCTTTTGGCGATACGCTTACGCCTGACCATGGACATAGACCCCCATGCCGTCAAGAACAACGGGACATACTTCATCCGCAGTCTTTACTTCGACGACCCCTGGGACAGCGCGGTCGAGGACAAGGTTGCGGGCGTGGAGTTTCGCGACAAGTTCCGCATACGCATATACAACCTTTCTCCCAAGGCCATCAAGCTTGAACGCAAGCACAAGAACGGGCAGTTCATCAAAAAGGACAGTCTGAAGCTCTCAAAGGCCGAGTGTGACGCCATGGCAGCGGGCAATTACGCCTTCATGCTCAAGCGAAAGGAGCCGATAGCCCGCGAGTTCTACGGCGAGTTTGTAACGAGGGGCTTGAAGCCCAAGGTGCTTGTGGACTATGACCGCGAGCCATTCATCTACAACGTTCAGAATGTCCGCGTCACCATCGACCGCGACATCCGCACGGGTATGCGCTGCACCGACCTGTTCAGCGCGCAGGCCCCCACCTACCCCGCCACCGAGTTCTTCGGGCAGTGCATAGTGGAGGTTAAGTTCAACGAGTATCTGCCGGGATACATACGCTCTCTGCTTCAGATGAACAATTCGGTTCATATGGCGGCGAGCAAGTATCTGTATTGCAGGCAGTACAACGTATAGAAAAAAGCAGACACCCAAGGAGGGAATTATGGCACTCACAGCTACATCCACCGGAGACACCCTAAAATCACTGTTCACCTTGCAGCAGGGACAGCCCGCGCTGACCATCTTGGCCATTCTCTTGGCCTTTGTGTTCGGCGTTGTGATCTTCCTTGTATACAGGTTCACCTTCTCCGGAGTAATCTACTCAAGAACATTCAACCTCTCTCTTATCATGCTGACCATGGTATCCGCAATGGTTATCATGTTCATGTCCAACAACACCAAGCTGTCATTGGGCATGGTCGGCGCACTGTCCATCGTTCGTTTTAGGACGGCGATCAAGGACCCGATCGATACCGCTTTCCTGTTCTGGTCAATAGCGCAGGGCATAGCGTTCGGCGCGGGCTACTTTATCGAGGGCATGATAGGCTGCGTACTTATTGGCGTCATCATGATTATCGTGACGATGTTCAAGGGCAAGTCCACCCAGCCCTACCTCTTGATACTGCACTACGACGAGCGCGCCGCAAAGCAGATCAAGCAAATGGTAGCGCAGATTCCGCAGGGCAAGCTCAAGAGCAAGACCGTACAGCAGGACAGCATCGAGCTGGCTATCGAGCTGCGCGTCCGCCAGAACGAGACCAACTTCGTGGACAAGTTCCTGAGGGTGGACGGCGTTTACGACGCCACGCTGATCGCTCACCAGGGCGACATGATCTCCTAAGAGCTTTTTTAGGGTGCGCCATGGCTTTTTAACAGGGCGCGCCCTTGAGGTATAATCGGGGCTGAGCGATGAATGGCAACGCATACTTAAGGTGCAAGAGTTATTGTAAAAAGGCAAGGCGCAGGAAAAATTGGATCTGCGTTCTTGCCGTCTTGCTTTGCGCCGTGATATGCTGCGGACTGCTCGTCATCCCGGTGTTCTTCCCATCGACCGCGCTCAACACCTCCGCAAAGATAGAGGCTGTGCCTTCACCCGCGCTGCAAAGCGCAGGCTCATGGTATGTGGAGCCTGAAGCCACAGCAGAGCCTACCCCGGAGCCGAACGCCGAAATCGGCGAGATTGACGCCGACGAGGGCGAACAGGTTGTAAAACTGACCGACACGGGCGAAGGCGACGAAATCGTCAATATCCTGCTCATCGGCATTGACGAGGAGTACAAGGATTACAGCGCGGACTGTCACACCGATACGATGATTGTCGTCGCGGTCAACTTCACTAAGGGGACCGCCGACCTTATCTCACTTCGGCGAGACACTCTGTGCCACGTTCCCGGCGCATATGGCATATATAAGCTCAACGGCGCTTTCAACGTAGGCGGCGGGCTATATGCCGACAACTACGCGGGCTTTCTAAAGACCTGTCAGGCCGCGGAGTACATGCTTGGCGGCATACCCGTGAACTATTTCTACGCCGTGCAGCTTCCCGCCCTCATCGAGATAGTGGATCTCATCGGAGGGGTTGACTACAACGTTGACATAACCTACGGTGATTTGAAGCGCGGCTGGCAGCATCTTGACGGCGAGGATGTTATGGTCTACGTTAGGGCGCGTAAGGAAATGGTCTCCGGTACGGAGGGCGACATCAATCGTGTCTACCGACAGAAGCAGATGCTGCTTGCCATATTCAACAAGCTCAAGACACAGAATATGCTGACACTGCTTCCGGATTTGGTTTCGACCGTCGAGCGCGGCTTCTTTACCAATACGAGCATGACACAGACGCTTGCGCTGCTGAACTTCGCCTCCAAGCTGGACACAAGCTCCATAAGGACGCACAGTCTTGACGGGCCTATGCACATGGTTTTGGGCTGGGCCTTCTGCACGCCCGACGATGAGATTCGAGCCACCGCCATACGCGAGGTCTACGGCATTGAGGTTGAGCCCTTGATACACTGCTCCTATAAGTATGCGCGTTGGCTTGAGGATATCGGCATGAAGGCTATGAAATACCTTGCCAACGCCGACAAGGTTGGGAGCTTTGCCGAGGCGGAGTGGGCGAACAGCGTTGAAATGGCGCAGCTGACCGCCGCGTACACAGCGGCGAAAGCGGCGTACAACACGGCGTCATACAGCTTTGCGGACGCAGACACCCGAACCCTTGAGAGCGTGATGCGGGCGTTAAGGTCCGCTGTTGAGGAGCTTGCCGAGGTATCGGGCTATGATAAGAACCTTCACTGGACGCCGCTGCCCGACTGGACGAACGACCCGGATATCAACGAGGTCTATGTGGACTTCCGCTAATTCAGCAGCCGCCCTTTGTGAGCCGTCTTGCCGTAGGGTGCGGCATAAAGGCAACAATTGGGTAGAAACGGCCGATAATATACCGAAAAATCTTGAAAATGTGCTTGACAATGCAAGCTGACGCTTGTATAATAACAACGCTTAAGCAGAGGCGCCTGCCTCTCACCTGCCGACGTTCAGCCGGGCACGGTATCAAATGAAGTCATTCATCGCGGGCGCTTTGTGCGTCCGCAATTTTTATTCAGGGGGTGTTTTACCATAGCAGCGCAGATGCAGATCAATGAGGAGATTCGCGAACCCAAGGTTCGTATGGTCGATGAAAACGGCGCACAGCTCGGGATCATGGACACTCGTGACGCCTTAGATTTGGCGGAACGAAAAGGGCTTGACATGGTCATGGTATCGCCCGGAGCGAACCCGCCCGTATGCAGGCTCATGGACTACGGGAAGTACATGTTTGACAAGGAAAAGCGCGAAAAGGAACAGCGCAAGAACCAGAGGGTGATCGAAAACAAGGAGATCCGCCTGTCGCCTACGATAGACGTACACGACCTTGAGATCAGAGCAAAACAGTGTTTGGGCTTTTTGAAGAGCGGCTGCAAGGTCAAGGTCTCCATCAAGTTCAGAGGCAGGCTCATCACCAAGGGTGATATGGGCGAGGATGTAATGAATGCCTTTTTTAAGATGGTCGAATCGGACGCGGTCATGGAAAAGGCTCCCAAGCAGGAGGGCAGGAACATGTTCATGTTCATAGGCCCAAAAGCTGCTAAATAAGACAAGGGTACAACCGCACGATTAACGGGGCGGAACCGATAAATTAGGAGGAACGACAATGCCGAAAATCAAGACACACCGCGGCGCCGCAAAGCGCTTCGACCTAACCAAGTCGGGCAAGATTAAGCGCGGCAAGGCTTACAAGTCTCACATTTTAACCAAGAAAACAACCAAGCGTCTGCGCGGACTTCGTCAGACAGGCTACATCGCCGAGTGCGAAGCCAAGAAGGTCCGCGAGATGATACCGTATAAGTAAGGAGGAACAGGAAGATGGCAAGGATCAAGAGAGCAGTTAACGCAGTTAAGAAGCGTCGCAAAGTCCTCCGCATGGCCAAGGGTTACTATGGTGCCAAGAGCAAGCAGTACCGCGCAGCCAGTCAGCAGGTTATGAAGTCCATGGCATATGCCTACGTCGGCAGAAAGCTGAAGAAGCGCGAGTATCGCAGGCTCTGGATCGCTCGTATAAACGCGGGCGCACGCATCTGCGGAACCACTTACAGCCGTATGATCAACGGTCTCAAGCTCGCCAACGTAGACGTAAACCGCAAGGTTTTGGCGGATCTTGCAGTCACCGACATGAACGCTTTCCGCGAGCTGGTCAACGTCGCTATGGCAGCAAGGGCCGAGTAATCGCATCAAAGCAGATAACAACGAGCGTTCCCCCTAAAAAAAGGGGCAACGCTCGTTTTTGTATGGCAAGAATCCGTGTAGCTTTACGCTATGACTCTGGACAACAAGGAAGTTACAGCCGCTCTATATGCCTGATCGGTATTCGAAACAAACCCCGCTGTCATCCTGAGGAGCAAAGGCGACGAAGGATCTTGAAAGAAGCTTGCCGCTGAAAGGGACGCTCCCCCGTGGGACAAGCCGTTCCCGCCGCGAGCGCTTCTTGACTTCCATGTTTTCGCCAGGATCCTTCGCAAGCTCAGGATGACAAAGGGGGTTGGAAAGCGTACAGGGAATGAGTTCGAGAGCGGCTAAAAACCCGCTGTCATCCTTAGGAGCAAAGGCGCCGAAGGGCTGAAGCTGCTGACAGAATTGGTGAACTATTTTCAAGATCATTGGGAAGCGATCGTAAAACGGGAACAGGGCGATCTGTGCGGCAGCCGTACCGAACGTAAAGCTCACTCGAAAAACGGGCTATGCGTGATACAGCGATTACGCAGAGAAACAGTTTGAAGGCTTCCTGCACAAAAAGCGAGACCTGAGCTGCCTTGAACCCGCACCGCAGACCTTCGGCAAGGTCAATGGGCGCTATCTTCTCCTGAAAACCCTTTCCGCCGTTCCCAACGCCTTCTGCTCTTAATTTACCCGAACAACTTGACGCGGTCGACTGACCTGTTACGCTTGACATTGTCCCATAACGTATATTATAATTGATGTTGTCCGATGTTGCGGGCTTTTTGCAATATGGGACATTCTTTGTATATATTCAGATGAAAGGCGGCGGCAGTCATGAAAATCCGTTCAGGGTCGAAGGAGAACCTATTCCGCTTGGATGGCGTTCCTCCGTTTGGAGAAGCCTTTTCGCTTGCGCTCCAACACGTTGTAGCCCTGATTGTGGGCTGCGTTACACCCGCCATAATCGTGGCGAACGCCGCGGGTCTTTCGCAGGCCGACAGGGTTATACTCATTCAGGCGGCGCTTACCGTCTCCGCCATATCAACGCTGTTTCAGCTCTTTCCCATCAAGCTCAAGTGGCTGCGCTTTGGGTCGGGTCTGCCCATCATCATGGGCATAAGCTTTGCGTATGTTCCCAGTATGCAGGCGATTGCTGTTCAGGAGAACGGTCTTGCCATGATCGCGGGCGCGATGGTCGTAGGCGGAGCAGTCGCTCTTGTCATAGGCTTTTTTGCTAAGCGTATTCGCAAATTCTTCCCGCCGCTCATCACCGGCACGGTCGTGTTCACCATAGGTCTGTCCCTCTACCCCACCGCGATTAACTACATGGCGGGCGGCTCCGCCAATACCTACGATTTGGTAGTAGGCGTGAAGGGGCTGTCAGAAGCCCTTGTCTATGGCTCGTGGCAGAACTGGACCGTAGCCGCGTTCACGCTGATAGTGGTCGTCGCCCTAAACAACTTCGGCAAGGGAATATGCAAGCTCGCGTCAATACTTATTGGCATGGCCGCGGGTTATGCGCTCGCCGCCTGCTTCGGCATGGTAAGCTTCACAGAAGTTGCTCAGGCGGGTTGGTTCGCCCCGCCTCAGCCCCTGCATTTTGGGATCAGCTTCGATCCCGCCGCCTGTGTCACAATAGGCTTGCTGTTCGCCATAAACTCAATACAGGCCATAGGCGATTTCACGGCGACTACGGCGGGCGGACTTGGGCGCGAACCCACTAACTCCGAGCTGCAGGGCGGCATAGTCTGCTACGGGGCGTTGAACATGGTCGGCGCGCTGTTTTGTGGTCTGCCCACCGCAACCTATTCGCAAAACGTCGGTATCGTCTCCACCACCAAGGTGGTCAACCGCATAGTGCTTGCCATAGCCGCAGGGATGATACTACTTGCAGGTCTGCTCCCCAAGTTCTCAGCCGTTTTGACAACTATACCTCAGTGCGTGTTGGGCGGAGCCACCATCACGGTGTTTTCGAGCATCGCAATGACGGGTATGAAGCTTCTGACGGGCGAGGGGCTGACCTCGCGCAGCTCCGCCATTGTCGGTCTGTCCGCCGCGTTGGGCGTGGGCGTCGCGCAGGCGTCCGACTCCATCGCGCAGATGCCTGAGGCCGTAGCCATCATCATCGGTAAGTCCCCCGTCGTCCTTGCCACCGTTGTTGCGATAGTTCTAAACCTCATCCTCCCAAAGGAGAAGAAGGAGCTTTCGGAAGAAAAGCGTTAGCCGCAAACAGCAAGGCGTGTGCCGTAATTTCAAGCTGAACAGAACAAGCGAATAAAAGTTAAGGCGGCGCAGGATGTACTGCGTCGCCGTCATTATCAATTATAGAACTACATCTTTCTTCTTTGCTTGTCCTCGTCCTCAAGCCGTTTCAGCATGGCGGCGGGGTCCTTGACCTTGGCAAGGAATATCATCGCCGCGATGATATAGGGCTTGAACGAAGCCTGCTTATACAGCGGATCGCGGTAGCGGTCGAACACGCTCGCGGCAACCTCGCCCGCGTCGCAGGAGACATCGGTAATATCGGCGGGCAGACAGTGCAGGTACAGCGCCTTGCCGTCCTTGGTCAGGCTCATCATCTCCTCAGTGCATTCCCAGTCCTTATGCCCTGCGTTCTGCGCGAGCAGACGCTTCTCCAACGCCTTTATGCCCTCCAAGTCGCCGTTGCCGTACAGTTCGGTGCGTTCTTCCATCGCCTTGAACGGCGCCCAAGACTTGGGGTACACGATGTCCGCACCTTCAAAGGCTTCGCGCATATCGTTGGTCACCTTGAACTCGGCTCCGCTCTTTGCACAATTCGCCTTAGCGACCTCTATGCAATCATCCATGACCTCATAGCCCTCGGGATGCGCGAGCGTCACGTCCATGCCGAAGCGGGTGAACAGACCGATAACGCCCTGAGGAACCGACAGCGGCTTGCCGTAGGAGGGGCTGTACGCCCAAGTCATGGCAACCTTCTTGCCCTTGAGGTTGGCAATCTGGGTCTCCAAATCCCCCTCGCCGCCCAAAGCATGTATAACATGGAGCATATCCGCCATGCACTGCGTAGGATGGTCTATGTCGCACTGAAGGTTGACAAGGGTCGGCTTCTGCTCAAGCACGCCGTCCTTGTAGCCCGCCGTCACAGCGTTGACCACGTTGTGCATATAGGTATTGCCCTTGCCGATATACATATCGTCGCGAATGCCGATGACGTCAGCCATGAACGAAATCATGTTGGCGGTCTCTCTGACGGTCTCGCCGTGGGCTATCTGGCTCTTGCCCTCCTCCAAGTCCTGTACCTCGATGCCGAGCAGGTTGCAGGCGGACGCGAACGAGAAGCGGGTGCGGGTGGAATTGTCCCTAAACAGCGATATCCCAAGGCCGCTGTCGAAGATCTTCGAGGAAATGTTGTTCTCACGCAGATGCCTCAGGGCGTCCGCGACAAGGAAGGTGGCGGCGATCTCGTCGTCGGTCTTTTCCCATGTCAGGAAGAAGTCGCCCTCAAACATGCGGGAGAAATCCAGCATGTCCAGTTTGTCGGTGAATTGCGATACGTTGCTCATGCTAAAAAACCTCCGTTGCTTTCAGCGAATGTTGTTATTGGTGGTACCGGCGCGGAACTGAACGACGTCGCCCGTCTTGTTCTCCGCCTTGTACATCGAGGGAACGAGGGCATACACGGCGGCGCAGGTCACAAGGTCCTGCTTCCATGTAATCTCATTGGGGGCGTGAGCCTGCGATTCCGCACCCGGGCCGAACCCGACGCACGGAATGCCGTAACGACCCTGTATGGAAACGCCGTTGGTGGAGAAGGTCCACTTGTCAATCAGCGGCCTGTGGCGAAGATGCATCGCAGATTCGGCGCCTATGCGCTCCTTGCCGTACAGCGCCGTGTGCGCGTCGGCCAAAGCCTGAACGTGGGCGGCGGTCTCACGGTTGATCCATGTCGGGAAGTAGCACTCGGTCTCATAGACAAGCTCCGTCCACGCGGGGCGGTCGTACATATACATGGAGACCTTCACGTCGTCGCCGTACTTCTTGCAGGCGGGCAGGGCGCGAATCTCATCCAAGCATGAATCCCAGGTCTCGCCCGCTGTCATTCTGCGATCCAGCGAAACGGCGCAGGAGTCCGCAACCGCGCAGCGTGACGGCGAGGTGTAGAAAATCTGCGAGCAGGTAACGGTACCACGTCCTAAGAAGCGGGCGTCCTCGTAATGCTCAGGGTTGTACTTCGGGTCAAGCATCTTGACAAGGCCCTTGATTTCGGCGCCGTCCTCGGCGTCGTTCTCGTTGAGCGAACGAACGTCCCTCAGAATGTCCGCCATCTTGTAGATAGCGTTGTCGCCGCGCTCGGGTGCGCTGCCATGGCAGGATACGCCCTTGACGTCAACGCGAATCTCCATCCTGCCCCTGTGACCGCGATATATGCCGCCGTCGGTAGGCTCGGTGGAAACTACGAATTCGGGGACAATCTTGTCCTCGTTATAGATATACTGCCAGCAAAGTCCGTCGCAGTCCTCCTCCTGTACGGAAGCGACTACGAGTACGCGATAGCCTTCGGGGATGAGGTCAAGGTCCTTCATAATGCGTGCGCCGTAGACCGCGCTGACAACGCCGCCCTCCTGATCGGAACCGCCTCTGCCGTAGATAATCTCGTCGGTCTCATAGCCCTTGTAAGGGTCGCTCGTCCAGTTCGCGATGTTGCCGATGCCCACGGTGTCGATGTGTCCGTCAAAGGCTATTATCTTGTCGCCCTTGCCCATGAACCCAAGAGCGTTGCCCTCGCCGTCGATGTACGCCTCGTCAAAGCCTAACTTCTTCATCTCGTCGATGGTGCGGCGAATAACGCCCTCCTCGTCGCAGCTCTCCGACGGTATGGCGATAAGGTCACGCAGAAACTTGGTCATGTCGCCCAGATAGCCCTCCGCCGTTTGTTTGATCCTTTCGTAATCCATAACAGAACTCCTTTCAGTCCTCTATATTTGCGTCGATGTATGAATACAGGGTATACTTGCTGATGCCGAAGTACTTGGAAACCTTATCACCGCTGCGGGTGACAAGGAAAGCTCCGGCGTCGTTGAGAAAGTGAATCGCCTTGATTTTGTCAGACTTGGTCATCAAGGCTACGGGCTTGCCCGCGATCTGCACCGACTGCGCGATGAGATCATCCAACAAGTCGTTGACGTTCTGCGGAATTCTGGCGGGAACCCTCTGCTCCTCGCTGTGATTGAGCAAAGAGCCTATCGCCCTCTGCGCCATCAAAAGCTCGGTGATGTCGTAGTTAATCGACAGTATGCCGTCTATTTTACCCTCGCTGTTGCGAATGTAGATGGTGCTTGACTTGACTATCCTGCCGTCGTGCGTCTTTAGAAGATAGGCTGACCTGTCCTCAAGCTGTGAGGGGTCCTTTTCGTTCATAGCCTGAAGCACTATGCGCGAAGGCCCGTCGCCCGCCTGACGATGCGAAACATGACCATTCTCGATGGCTACTATCGTGTGCTCAGGGTCGCCGCCCCTAAGGTCGTGAACCAGCACCTCGCAGTTCTCGCCGAACTGCTGTGCAAGCGAACTTGCAAGCCTCTTGAAAAAATCTATGTCCATATCGTCACCTCAATCATATTCTAACTAATATCGCCCAAAATAGCAAGATATTTTTTTGCGTATCTCAAAATTTTTTAGATTTGCAGTTTTGTCACTCAGGCTTTGCCAAAACTTGCATTATATATGTTTTTTAGGTGTTGAAATATGACGCGAAGTAGGGTAGAATACCTGTATCTTTGAAGAAGGAGCAAAACAATGGAAGAAGAACGTGATATCGTTGTGTTCTCCGATGAGAATGGCAATGAGTTTGAACTGGAAGTAATATACTACTTTGATCATGAGGATCAGTCCTACGCGGTATTGGTAGACGCCGAGCCCTCCGAGGACGACGCCGAGACCGAATGCTACATCATGAAGATTTTGGAGCATGAGGATGAGGAGACCAAGGAAGTCATCGAGGAGTTCGTTCCCGCCGACGACGACAAGCTTGACGAGCTTATCAAGGTTGTAGAGCAGCTCATGGACGAAGAAGACTGCGACTGCGAGGAGTGCGGCGACGACTGCGACTGCGGCTGCCACCACCACGAGTAAAGCAAAACGATAAAAGGGACTGCCCCGAATTTATGGGGCGGTCCCTTTTTATTCTCTCTCGGATTATCAAATGCCCTCGTCCTTAATCGATCGGGACAGGGCTTTCAGCTTTTCGGGACTATAAGACCTTCCCTGTAAGCGTTCAGAAGCTGTTCCAGCTCATTTATCTGATTTTTTATATCCTCTCCGTTGTCCATGTCGCCCACCAGCACGCGCTGCGAAAGGTTCTCAACCAAGAAGATATGCGAGCTTATGTCTGTCTCGTTGTTTATCGCGTCCTCCAAGGTTGTAAAGGGTTCGTGCGCGGCAAGCCTCAAGCCGTATGAGTTGAAGAACATGGTATAGCCCGCGATACCCGTCTGCTTTTGGTAGGCCCTGCAAAAGCCGCCGTCTATCACGACAAGCCTGCCGTTCGCCTTCCTTGGGTCCTCCCCGTCCTTCACCTTGACGGGTATATGCCCGTTGACGATAAGGCTCCACGGTTTATCAAGCCCGAACTCCAATAGCAGGCGTTTGCAGAACTCCTCGGTCTCGCGATACTTGAAGTAGGCGTTCTTTGGCTCCGGATGGGTGGCCGCGTCCTCTACGAGTGTGCGTTCAAAGGTCGTTATCCTGTCCCTGCCGAATATGGGGGAATTTCTTCCGCACCACAGATACCACAGAAAGTCCCTGCCCCACTCGCGCTCAGCGCTGCCCTCAGGCTCGAAATAGCCCTTCCTTGCGGTTCGGTTGCAGTAGTTCATGAGATGCCTGCCCGAATAGCTCCTGCCCTCGAACTCGAACTCCATATAGCTGCCGTCCGCGTTGAGCGGAAGGCAGCCGTGGAACAGCAGATTGCCGTTGTAGCACTTGTACACCGCGCCCACGGAATAGAGGAACTCGACATGCGCCTGAAGCTTCTCGCTCATGGTGAAGGAGTCCGTGAGCTGCTCGATTAAGGCTTCCTCCTCAGGGGTCAAGCGGTTGGGGTCAAGGGGGTCTATGGTGGGAAAGTCCGTGTCGCGCAAGGGGTAGACCTTGCCGTCAAGCTCTATCGTGCCGTCCTGCCAATTCACGCGGGACAGCATATCCCTGTCCTGCATCAAAAGCTCCGGACGCCGCTGCACAAGCTGACCCTCAAGCTTGAACTGTATTACGCATATGGCCTTATGCATCCTTGAATACAGCGTATAGTCCTTGGGCTTGAATCGCTCGTTCGGGAGCTTTCTTGGCTTGAACACCTCGGCGTCGCCGTAGACCTCCTGCGCGAAGATGGCAAGTGGCAAAAGGTTTATGCCATAGCCCGTTTCAAGCATGGCCATATTGTCATACTGTATGCAGTTCTTGATTGCCACGGCGACACAGACCCTGCTGCCCGCCGCCGCGCCCATCCAAAGCACATCGTGGTTGCCCCATTGGATATCAACATTATGATGCTTCATCAGATGATCAAGTATGATGTCGGCATGGGGGCCTCGGTCGAACACATCGCCTACGATATGCAGCACGTCTACCAAAATGCGCTTAATAAGCGTACACATCTCGATTATCAAAGCCTCGGCGCTGCCCGTTTGGATTATCGCACTGATGATATTCTCGTAATACTTCTCCTTGTTTACAAGGTCATGGGTGTTGATAAGCTCCTCCATGATATACGCGAAATCCGCGGGCAAAGCCTTTCTCACCTTGGAGCGTGAGAACTTAGCCGACGAAGAACGCACTATCTGAATGAGCCTGTACAGCGTAACGCGATACCAATCGTCAAGGTCGGGGGTAGTCTCGCGTATCGCCGTGAGCTTCTCACGCGGGTAATAGATCAGCGCACAGAGTGAGCGGCGTTCCCTGAGGCTTAATGTGTTCTCAAAGACGAAGTCCACCTTTTCGTGAACCGCTCCCGCGGCGTTGTTCAGAATGTGCAGGAAGGCTTCATGCTCGCCGTGTATGTCGCTCATGAAGTGCTCCGTACCCTTGGGCAGATTCAGAATGGCGTTTAGGTTGATTATCTCCGCGCAAACGGCTCTCGGCGTGGGAAACTCCCGCGCCAACAGATTCAGGTAATGCAGATCCGTTCCTTCCATCGTTACCTCCATATTCATTATTACGTCCCGTCGGGGTGAATAATACTAAAAGAGGCTTCGCGGTTTTGCCCGCGAAGCCCCAAAATGCATATTACAGATTGTAGAATGTGCTGATTATGTCCACAATCTCGGCGCCAATGCGCTTTTGCGCCTCGTTGGTGGAAGCGCCGATATGCGGTGTGCAGGATACTCTGGGATGGCTCAGAAGCTCCAAATCCTTGGAAGGCTCCTCCGCCCAAACGTCCAGACCCGCGCCGTAGACCTTGCCGCTCTTTATCGCTTCGAGCAGGGCGGGTTCGTCGATGTTCGTGCCCCTGCTGGTGTTGATTATCACAACGCCGTCCTTCATCTTGGCGATGGTCTCCGCGTTGACCATGGGCTTGCCGGGCAGTGAGGGAATGTGCAGGGAAATGACGTCGGAGTTTGCAAGCAGCTCGTCCATCTCAACATAGTGCATATTCTCGTTCTCGATACCCTCAACCTTGAAGATATCATATGCCAAGACCTTCATGCCCAAAGCCTGACAGCGCCTGCCAACGGCCTGACCTATCCTGCCGTATCCGATGATACCTATGGTCTTGCCCGAAAGCTCAAAGCCCTTGTACGCCTTCTTCTCCCAAGCGCCTGTGCGCATGGTATAGCCCGCCACTGAGATGTAGCGCGCCACGGAGAACATATGTGCAAGCACAAGCTCGGCCACAGCGTCGGAGCTCGCCCTTGGCGTGTTGCGAACGACCAGCCCGCGGCTCTCCGCGTACTTGACGTCGATATTATCCACGCCTACGCCGCCCCTGATGACGAGCTTCAGCCTTCCGCCCTCAACAGCCGCGTCAATCTGGGGAACCCTTATCTTGGTTGCGGAACGCACGACCACTACGTCAAAGTCCTTTATGGCTTCTGAGAGCGCATCGGGTTCATAGAATTGACTGACTACCTCGCAGCCCTTGGCTTCAAGAGCCTTGACTCCGGACTTATCCATTCCGTCAGTTGCAAGTATACGAATCATGATAAACCTCCTAAATAATTTTTAGCGTGCTTCGACTTCCTTGAGGAAGGCGACGAGCGCTTCCACGCCCTCATAAGGCATGGCGTTGTAGATGGACGCTCTCAAGCCGCCGACGGAGCGGTGACCCTTGAGGTTGCTCATGCCGCGCTGTGCGGCTTCCTTGGCGACAGCCGCGTCAACTTCGTCGTTGCCGCTTCTGAAGGTGACGTTCATCATAGAACGGCTGCCCTCCTGAACGTGCGCGTGGAACATCTTGCTCTCGGCCAGATAGTCGTACAGCAGCTTGGCCTTAGCCTGATTGCGGCGCTGCATCTCCTCAAGTCCGCCGATGGACTGCAGGTACTCAAGCACGAGCTTGCAGACATAGATAGACCAGCAGGGCGGGGTGTTGTACATGGAATCCTTGTCGGCGATGGTCTTGTAGTTGAGCATGATGGGGGTATTCGCGGGAGCGTACCCTAAGAGGTCCTCGCGGACGATGACAATAGTCAGACCCGCGGGAGCGATGTTCTTCTGTGCGCCCGCATAGATGAGTCCAAAGCGGCTCACATCGATAGGCTCGGACAGTATGCAGCTTGACATATCCGCCACAAGGGGAACGTCACCGGTGTCGGGGATGTAAGACCACTTGCTGCCAAAGATGGTGTTGTTGAAGCAAATGTGGACATAGTCGGCCTCGGGATCGAGCTTCAGCTCCTCCTGCGCGGGGATGCGGGAGAACTTCTCGGACTCGGTGGACGCGGCGATGTTGACCTTGCCGTACTTGGTCGCTTCCTTGGAAGCGGAGGTGGAGAACGAACCCGTCCTCACATAGTCGGCCTTGCCCGTGCGCATGAGGTTCGCGGGAACCATGGCGAACTGCAAAGTCGCGCCGCCCTGAAGGAACAGCACCTTGTAATTGTCGGGGATGCCCATGACCTCGCGCAGAAGCCTCTGAGCATCGACAATAATCTCGTCATAAACCTTACTGCGGTGGCTCATCTCCATGACGCTCATGCCGCAGCCCTTGTAGTTCATCAGATCATCCCTGCAAGATTCCAAAACGGGAATGGGCAGCATGGACGGGCCTGCTGAGAAATTGTAAATGCGATCGTATGCCATATTACGCTCCTTTGTTGTTTTTGGATTTAGCCCAAAGGCTCATCTCTTCACTCCGTATTGTAGAGCAAGTTTTACAAAAAATCAATTCCTTTGAGCCTCATTCTAAAATATATTTTGTTTTGCTAAAAGATTTTGTGCTTTTTGCTATTGCGCTAAAAGTATATTTTCTATATAATGTAAATGACAACTTACGAACGGAGGTTTTGATTTATGTTGCTTATCGGAAACGGCAGGCTCATCACCCGCAGCGGCGCGGAATACTATGAGGACGGCGCGGTCGCGACAGACGGACGCTACATAGTCGAGTGCGGCGATTCACGTTCCATGAAAGCCAAGTACCCCGACGCGGAGTTCATTGACGCTCACGGCGGCGTAATCATGCCCGGACTTATCAACACCCATAACCATATTTACAGCGCCTTCGCGAGGGGACTTTCCCTCAAGGGCTACAATCCAAAGAATTTCAACGATATACTGGAGGGAATGTGGTGGCGCATAGACCGCAAGCTCACCCTTGAAAACGACTACTGGTCAGCGATGGCCGTATTCGTCGATTCCGTCAAGAACGGCGTTACCACTACCTTCGATCATCACGCAAGCTACTTCGAGATACCAAACAGCCTTGACACCCTTGCCGACGCCGCAAAGGAGCTTGGGCTTCGCGTGTCGCTGTGCTATGAGGTCTCCGACCGTGACGGCGAGGAAAAGCGTATGCAGGGCATACTGGAGAACAAGCGCATGATTGACCGCGCCAACGCGGACGATTCCGATATGCTCAAGGGCATGATGGGCTTACACGCTTCGTTTACCGTGTCCGACCGCACCATTGAGGACTGCCTTGCAAACGGCGGAGCCGAGGCGGGCTTCCACGTCCACTGCGCCGAGGGCCCCTCCGACTTGGAGCATTGTCTCAAGACCTACGGCAAGCGCATCATAACCCGCTTCTTTGACCTTGGGGTCTTGGGGCCGCGCAGTCTTGCGGTGCATTGCATCCACATTGACGAAGCGGAGATGGACATCCTCTCCGGAAGCGACACCGCCGTTGTTCACAACCCCGAATCCAACATGGGCAACGCGGTCGGCTGCGGTCCCGTTATTGAAATGTTCAAGCGCGGCGTTCTGCTGGGTCTCGGCACCGATGGCTATACCAACGATATGCTTGAAAGCTACAAGGTCGGCAACATCATCCACAAGCACGTCCTAAAAGACCCCACCGTGGCGTGGGGCGAGATTCCCTCCATGCTCTTTGGCGGCAATACCCGCATTGCGAATCGATACTTCAAAGCCCCCTTGGGCGTGATAGAGCCGGGCGCATACGCCGACATAATCGTCACCGACTACGACCCGCTCACCCCGATGAACGCTCCCGACTGCAACTCGCACATCCTGTTCGGCATGAACGGCAGGAGCGTTGTCACCACGATCTGCAACGGCAAGGTTCTGATGAAGGACAGGCAGCTGCTTACGGTCGATGAAAAGGAAGTCATGGCCAAGTGCCGCGAAAGCTCCTCAGAGCTTTGGCAGAGGCTGAACGCATAAAATAAGCAAGGGCGCGTGACGCCCTTTTTCCGCAAATATTGACGCGGAGTTGCCCATAACAACATTAATTTCAAGGAGGTCTTTCATGTCCGACAAGATGACGCCTATCCCCTTTAACAAGCTTATGCTTCACATACTTGCTGAGCAAAAGCAGGGCAGCGTATTCTCCGTGAAGCGTGCGTTTGTCCCCACCGAGGGCAAGCTTCTTCCCCTGTTCGCGGAGAAGATGGAAACTCCCATTGGCCCCGCCGCAGGCCCGCACACCCAGCTTTGCCAGAACATCATCTCCGCGTACTACGCGGGCTGCCGCTTCTTTGAGCTGAAAACCGTCCAAATCATGGACGGCGACGAGCTTTCGCGCTGCGTTCCCAAGCCCTGCATCATCGCGCAGGATGAGGCCTACAACTGCGAGTGGTCAACCGAGCTGTACGTTCCTCAGGCCTATGACGAGTATGTCAAGGCGTGGTTCGCCCTAAAGCTGCTGACCCGCGCCTTCGGTTGGGGCGATCCCGATGGCTTTATCTTTAACATGAGCGTCGGCTACGACCTTGCGGGCATCAAGTCGCCCAAGATTGACGGCTTCATCGAGGGACTAAAGGACGCTTCTTCCGCTCCCATTTGGACAGAATGCCGCAGGTTCGCGCTGGGAAATCTCGACAAGCTCCCAAACGTTGACCCCGAGTATGTCAACTCCATTTGCCCCCATGTCTGCACGGGCATAACCCTCTCGACGCTCCACGGCTGCCCACCCGATGAAATTGAGCGCATCGCTTCCTACCTTATCACCGAGAAGAAGCTCAACACCTTCATCAAGTGCAACCCCACCATACTTGGCTACGACTTTGCAAGAAAGACCCTTGACGACCTGGGCTTTGTGCATATCATGTTCGACGACCACCATTTCCGCGAGGATCTGCAATACGACGACGCCATTCCCATGTTCCGCCGCCTTATCGCGCTTGCCTCCGAAAACGGCGTGGGCTTCGGTCTGAAGCTCTCGAACACCTTCCCCGTGGACGTCACCCGAAACGAGCTTCCGAGCGGCGAGATGTACATGAGCGGCCGCTCGCTCTATCCACTCACCATCGAGATGGCGCACCGCATCAGCACCGAGTTTGACGGCAAGCTGCGTCTCTCGTTCTCCGGCGGTATCGACGCCTTCAACGCCGCGCCGCTGTTCGCCGCTGGCGTTTGGCCCATAACCCTTGCCACGACCCTGCTAAAGCCCGGCGGGTATCAGCGGGCAACACAGATAGCCAACTCCGTCTATGCCCTCCCCTACGCCCCCTTCAGCGGCGTAAGTGTGGGGCGTTTGGACAAGCTTGCCGAGAACGCGAGAGCGAGCGCCCGAAACCGCAGATCCGTAAAGCCGCTTCCCAAGCGCAAGCTTGACGACAGGCTTATGATGTTCGACTGCTTCACCGCGCCCTGCTCGCACGGCTGCCCCATCGCGCAGGACATCCCCGGCTACGTCGCTCTTGTCGGTGAAGGCCGTTATACGGACGCTCTGCGCCTAATCCTTGAGAAGAACCCCCTACCCTTCATCACGGGCACGATATGCCCCCATCATTGTCAAAGCAAGTGTACCCGAAGCTTCTATGAGGAGTCGGTACGCATCAGAAGAACCAAGCTCACCGCCGCGCAAAACGGGCTTGAGAGCGTTCTTGAAGGCGCTAAACCCGTTGCTTTGAGCTCCGACAAGCGCGTCGCCATAGTGGGCGGCGGCCCCGCGGGTATGGCCTTATGCTTCTTCCTGACCCGTCAGGGGGTAGACTGCACCATCTTTGAGAAGGAGAGCGCCTTAGGCGGAATAGTCCGCCATGTGATCCCCGAATTCCGCATATCCTCCGACGCCATCGATAACGATGAGAAGCTGCTAAAGGCTCTCGGCGCAAAGATTGTGCTGAATCACACAGTAAGCGATGCGAACGCCCTGTTTGAGGCGGGCTTTACCCATGTCGTATTTGCCGTCGGCGCACAAAAGCACGGCGCACTGCGCCTTGAAAAGGGCGAGAGCATGAACGTTATCGACTTCTTGGGGATGAGCAAGGCGAACACCCTGCCCGCTCTCGGCGAGAACGTCGCCGTGGTGGGCGGAGGCAACACCGCCATGGATGCGGCCAGAGCCGCGAAACGCGCAGACGGCGTGAAGAATGTACGCATAATCTACCGCAGAGACGCCGCCAATATGCCCGCTGACGAGGAGGAGCTTCAGCTCTGCCAAAGCTCGGGCGTCGAGTTCTGCGAGCTGCTCTCCCCCGTCGCCCTTGAGAACGGCCTTGTCACCTGCTCTGTCATGCGTTTGGGCGAGCCTGACGCCTCCGGCAGACGCTCACCCGTTGATACGGGCGAACACAAAAAGCTGCCCTGCGATACCTTGATTGCGGCAGTCGGCGAGAAAACCGACCTCACCTTTTTCGCCGCCTCCGGCGCGGAGAACGACGGCAGACGCCTGAAGCTGAACGAGAATCTTATGACAACCCGCAAAGGGCTGTACGCCTGCGGCGACTGCTCCGACGGACCCGCGACGGTGGTCGAGGCCATAGCCGACGCAAGGCGTGTTGCCGACGCGATAGCGGGCGAGTACAAAACCACCCCCGCGCACAAGGGCAATCCTTCCGACTGCTACGCAAAGCAGGGCATTCTCCAAGATTACAGCTGCGCTGAGCGCGAGACCGAACGCTGTCTTGACTGCGCTGCAGTTTGCGAGTGCTGCGTACAGGTTTGCCCGAACCGTGCCAACGTGGAGCTTGCCGTAAACGGCGGGCGCGTCATACTGCACATCGACTCCATGTGCAACGAGTGTGGCAACTGCGAGGTATTCTGCCCCTACACGGGCAAGCCCTACAAGGACAAGCTCACCCTCTACGCTTCAACAGAGGAACTGAAGGCGGGCGAGAACAAGGGCTTCGCTTACCTTGGAGGCAGTCGCTTCGCGAGCAACTTCATTGACGACCGCTTGCCGGATATCTACTCCGCGATACTGCAAAGCTACTCTTATCTGCTCTAAAGCGTGTTTTGCTATATTGCGCCACCTGCCATAAACTTGTTGAAAGGAGCCTGCCATGGCTGAATTCTACGTCAACGGAAATCTGATTACCTGCGAGGACGGATTAAAGCTCATCGAGGTGCTCCGCGACGGCTTGCGCCTGACCTCCGTTAAGAACGGCTGTGGGGAGGGCGCCTGCGGCGCGTGCATGGTGATAATGGACGGCAAGGCCGTGAAAGCCTGTATTCAGCGCACCGAGCGCATTAACGGCAGGCACATTGTAACCTTAGAGGGGCTGACCCCCCGTGAGCGTGAGGTCTACGCCTACGCCTTTACGGAAGCGGGGGCCGTGCAATGCGGCTTCTGCACCCCCGGCATGGTTATAAGCGCGAAGGCTTTGATTGACGCTAACCCCGACCCAAGCCCCGAACAGGCGCGGCTTGCGATAAAGGGCAACATATGCCGCTGCACGGGATACAAGAAGATAGTTGACGCGATACTGCTCGCCGCAAAGCTTCTAAAGAGCGGGCAGGAGGTCGCCTCGTCCGAGCTGAAGGGCATGATGGGCGACAGGCTGCACCGCGTTGACGCGCCCGCGAAGGCGATAGGCGAGGCCCTGTACGCTGACGACGTCTACCTTGACGGCATGATTTACGGCTCTGCATTGAGGAGCGCGTACCCAAGGGCAAGAATAATTTCCATTGACAGCTCGGAGGCCGAAAAGCTGCCCGGCGTTGTGACGATTCTGACCGCAAAAGACGTCCCTGGGCAACAGAAGATAGGGCACCTAAAGCAGGACTACGACGTCATGATACCCGTGGGCGAAATAACCCATTTCTTAGGCGACGCCGTGGCTTTGGTCGCGGCCGAAACCAAGGCTGCTCTTGCCGCCGCGAAAGCCTTGATCAAGGTCGAATATGAGGTCTTGGAACCCGTGACCTCAATTGCCGCCGCTATGGACGGCAATATCGTTGTGCACGAAGGCATGGTGGACAACATCCTTGCCTCTGAGCATCTGCTTCGCGGCGACGCCTCGGCAAAGCTCGAAAGCAGTGCGCATGTGGTGACAAGGCATTACAGCCTTCCCTTCACCGACCATGCCTTCCTTGAGCCTGAATGCGCCGTCGCATTTATGTCGGACGACACAGTGCGC
The DNA here is from genome assembly GCA_035399665.1 of Clostridia bacterium. GTDB lineage: Bacteria > Bacillota > Clostridia > Christensenellales > CAG-138 > DAOPJM01. The sequence goes on along the minus strand of DAOPJM010000011.1, from coordinate 19,189 downwards.
GTGTTCTCCGGCGATCAGGGCATATATCAGACGCAAAAGGAGTGCGCGGCCATGCTTGGCCTGCCATTGGACAAGGTGCGGGTATCCGCGATGATGGTCGGCGGCGGCTTCGGCGGCAAGGAGGACATGAGTGTTCAGCACCATGCCGCTCTCTTGGCATGGTACACAAAGCGTCCCGTCAAGGTCTGCTTCAGCAGGGCGGAAAGTCTGCTTGTGCATCCCAAGCGTCACGCCATGGAAATAGATATGACCACCGGCTGCGACAAGGACGGGCGTCTTACCGCCATGAGAGCGGTGATACACTCCGACACAGGCGCATATGCCTCGCTCGGCGGGCCTGTGCTGCAGCGCGCCTGCACCCACGCCGCCGGACCTTACAACTATCAGGATATCGATATAACAGGGCTTGCCTACTACACCAACAACCCGCCCGCGGGCGCGTTCAGGGGCTTTGGAGTAACGCAAAGCTGCTTTGCCTTGGAATGCAATCTCAACGAGCTTGCCGCCATGGTGGGCATATCCGCCTATGAAATGCGCCTTAGAAACGCCATTCGCCCGGGGCAGGTTCTTCCAAACGGGCAGATAGCCGACGACACCACGGCGCTGTATGAGACGCTTGAAGCGGTTCGCCCGATAATGGAGAGCGACCCCAAGGCCGGCGTCGCCTGTGCCATGAAAAACAGCGGAGTAGGTGTGGGCATTCCCGACACTGGGCGCTGCCGCATAGAGGTAACGGGCGGCAAACTGCATCTTTATTCAAGCGCGGCCTGTATAGGTCAGGGCATGGGTACGGTGCAGCTTCAGATGCTGTGTTCAACCATAGGCGTGACTCCCGATACGGTGGTCTACCATGCTCCCGACACCCTGACCTGTCCGAATGCGGGCAACACCACCGCGTCAAGGCAGACGCTGTTCACGGGTGAGGCCGTAGTCCGCGCAGCTAAGATGGTTCGCGCCGCTTGGGACAAGGCAGGAAGCCTTGAAGCTCTTGAAGGGCAGAGCTTCCTTGGCGAGTATATGGGCGTCACCGACCCAATGGGCAGCAAAAAGGACAACCCAATCTCACATATCGCGTATGGCTATGCCACCCATGTGGCGCAGCTGGATGAAAATGGCAGGCTCAAGAAGGTCACGGCGGTACACGACGTCGGCACCGCTGTCAACCCCACCGCGTTGGAGGGGCAGATTGAAGGCGGCGTTGTAATGTCCATAGGCTATGCCTTGACCGAGGATTTTCCCTTAAAGGACGGCAAGCCCTTGGCCAAGTTCGGCACCTTGGGGCTGCTGCGCTCCGACAACGTACCCGAGCTTGAGGCGAAGTTCTTGGGCAGGGCGAGTGAAAGCGGGCTTGCACGGGGCGCGAAGGGCGTGGGCGAGATATGCTCCATCCCGACGGCTCCCGCCATTCAGAACGCCTACTACAACCGCGATGGGGAGTTCAGAACCAAGCTTCCGCTTGAGGACACCCCCTATTCGAAGAAGAAGTCATGACAAGCCTGCTGCTGAAGATTATAGCCTGCGTCTGTATGCTCTTGGATCACGTCGGATATGTATTCGGCGGCGAGCTTATGTGGCTCAGGATAATCGGGCGCGTCGCGTTCCCCATCTTTGCCTTTCAGCTTGCGGTAGGCTACGACAAAACGCGCAACCTCCCGCGTATGCTGCTTCGCATGGGGCTTTTCGCGATAGCCGCGCAGATACCCTTCTACCTGATGAACAACCCCGATGTGCTCCTGACCTTCAGCTTCTCCAATCTGGGGCAGTTCCTGGTGAGCTGCTATACCTCAAGGCTGAACGTCATGTTCACGCTGTTCTGCGGCCTGTTGTGTATGCTCATCTGCGACAGGGTAGGCTCAAGCCCCATGCCCCGCGCCAAAAGTCAGCTTGGGCAGCAGCTCTATCACTTGCTGTATGTTGCGATAGGCATAGTTCTGTGCCTGCCGCTTGCGCTCATCGCTGACAAGTACCTCACGGACTACGGTCTTTGGGGCGTACTTTTGACCATGGGCTTCTATGTGGCAAGAAAGAACAAGTGGCTCACCGCGCTCGTGTTGGTGCTGTTCACCTTCTCCCACGCCTCGGAGCTTGCCTCGGCGCACAGCTTCTACTTCTACGCAGTGTGCCTTGGTCATCTAATGGCGCTTGTGCCAATACTGTTGTTCAACGGCGAAGCGGGCAAGCCCAAGATGACCTACCTCTTTTACGTTTTCTACCCCGCGCATATGCTGCTCCTTGCCTTGCTTTGGACCCTAACGCAGGTGTAGATATATTTAAGAGGGGCTGCGGCAGGGGTTAAAGGGCGCACACAAAATTTGTTTGAGAGTGGTTGAGCTTCCTTGTCATCCTGAGGCGGCAGCCAAAGGATCTTGAAACAGGCTTGCGGTGAAAGAAACGCTCCCCCGTGTGACAATGCAGTTCACGATGGGAGCGCTTCTTGACCTTTCTGTTTTCGGCAAGATCCTTCGACTTCTGATTACTTCGTTTATGCTTAGTGCAGCAGCGAATACTGGCTGTTGTATATCTCCGCATAGAAGCCGTTCTTCTTCAGCAGCTCCTTATGCGTTCCCTGCTCGACTATCCTGCCGTTATCCACGACAAGGATAATGTCCGCGTCAACTATGGTTGATAATCTGTGTGCTATGACAAAGCTCGTCCTTCCGTGCATCAGCTCGTCCATGGTGTTCTGAATCAGTATCTCGGTTCGGGTATCGACGTTGCTTGTGGCCTCGTCCAAAATCAGCACCCTGCGGTTGGCAAGGTACGCCCTTGCGATGGTCAAAAGCTGCTTCTGTCCGCCCGAAATGTTGGTTGATTCCTCGTTGATCACGGTGTCGTAGCCGTCCGGAAGCGTATCGACAAAGTAATCGATATGCGCCTGTCTCGCGGCCTCCATGACCTCCTCACGCGTAGCCCCGTCCTTGCCATAGGCGATGTTCTCATATATCGTGCCGGAGAACAGCCAAGTGTCCTGAAGCACCATTGAGAACACATTGCGAAGATCCTCCCTCGACAGATGAGCCGAGTCCACCCCGTCAACCAGTATCCTGCCCGAATCTACGTCATAAAAGCGCATCAGCAGGTTGACAATGGTCGTCTTGCCTCCGCCCGTAGGGCCGACTATGGCGACCTTCTGCCCCGGCTTGGCGTTGATGTTCAAATCCTGAATCAGCGGCTTGTCCTTAACATATGAGAAGTTCACATGTTCGAAAACCACATGCCCTTCACCCGACGGCTTCTGCTCGGTCACGCTCTCGTGAAGCTCCTCGGTGTCCAGCATGTCATATACTCTGCCAGCGGACGCCAAGGTGTTCTGGAGCATGGCAAAGCCGTTCGATACGCTCTCCAAGGGACCTGCCAAAAGCTTTGCGTACAGCACGAACGCAACGACCTCGCCCACGCTTATCGTACCGTTGATGGCAAAGATACCGCCGATGATACATATCGCGATGTACGACAGGTTGTTGGTGAAGCCCACCACAGGCTGTGCAAGTCCCGACAGGTAATAGCCCTTCTCAAGCTCGCTCCTGCGCTCGTCGCAAAGCTTCGCGTGCCGCTCCTCCTGGCTGTTCTCCAAGTTGAAGGCCTTCACCGTGTCAAAGCCCGTGTAGTCCTCCTCGGTCAATGCGTACACCTTGCCGTTCGCCTCCCTGCTGCGCATGAAGTGCGACATGCTCCTGCTTGCGATGGACGCGGACAGAACCATGGACAGCGGGACTATGATAACTATGGACGCCGCAAGCAGAGGCTGCATGATAAAGATTATGACAATTATGCCGATAAGCTTTATCCCGCCCTCAATTATGATGTTAAGGAAGCTGTGTACCGTATTGCCGAGTACGGAAACGTCGTCGGTCATGCGGGAGATTACCTCGCCGCTTGGAGTTGAGTCAACGTAGCGTATCGGGAGCTTGATTATCTTCGCGCTCATGCGTATGCGCATCGCGGCCGTAAAATGCCTTGACACCACATTGTTCATGATAAGCATCTCGCTCATCGAGCATATGCCCGCGACAAGATACACAAACGCCAATATCACGCACAGGCGTATGAACGCGTCGTCCTGTATGGACGTTCCGTTCGCCCAGAACGAATAGATGTTATCCGTAAGCGTACCTAGTATCTCAGGGCCTATGAGCGTCATCGCAACGCCCACCACGCTTATGAGCGCCACGAACAAAAGCCAGCCCGAAATGGGCTTGGTGTCCTTTAGCAGCCGCTTGAGTGAGTTCATGGCTTTCTTTCTCGCGGCCTTGTCTGCCTTATGCTTAGTCATTCAAATCACCTCCCAGCTGGGAGTCGTAGATTTCCTTGTATATCCTGCACTCCTTTAGGAGCCGTTCATGCGTTCCGCACCCTACTATCTGTCCCCTGTCCATGACATACACCTTGTCGCAGCGCATCGCGGTCGCGGCTCGCTGGGTGATGATAATCTGTGTCTTGCCCGCAAGCTGCGCGTTAAGCTCGCGCCGAAGCTTGCTCTCCGTGAGGTAGTCCAGCGCGGAGAAGCTGTCGTCGAAGATGTAGATGGAGGCGGGCTTTAGGATAGTCCTCGCGATGTTCACACGTTGCTTTTGACCGCCCGACAGGTTGGAGCCGGCCTGCGTTAAAAGATGCTCATAGCCATCGTCCAAGGTATCGATGAAGTCCGCTATCTGCGCCGTCCTTGCCGCCGTATGCATCTGCTCGTCGCTTGCGCTCGGGTTTCCCATGCGTATGTTATAGGCGATGGTACCTTCGAATATCATGCTCTTTTGAAGGGCTACGGCTATGTTGTCCCTTATGGTTTCGCGGGTAAGCTCTGAGTAGGGCTTTCCGTCAAGGTAGATTTCACCCTCCACAGGTGTGAAAAAGCGCATGATAAGGCGAATGAGAGACGTTTTGCCGCTGCCCGTACCGCCGATTATGGCGACGGTTTCTCCGCGCTCAACGTCCAAATCGACATTGGACACGGCGGCGGCCTCCGCACCCTCATAGCGCAGGGTAACATTCCTGAGATGAAGCTCTCCGGACAAGCTCTCCTTTGAAAACTCCTCCTTGGGGATACCCTGCATTCTCAACACCTCGGATATTCTGCGCACACACACCATTATGTGGGGTATGAACACAATAGTCCACGACAGCACCAATAGGGCGTTCATTATGATGGCGACGTACTGTATGGTCGCGATAATATCGCCCGCCGTTATGAACGCTCCCGACTGAATTCGGGTAAAGCCCACATACACCATGACAACCGTGGAGATGTTGAGGAAGAACAGCGACAGCGGGTTGATGGTATTGCCGCGAACGTTTGCCTTGATGATGTTGTCCGCCATGACATTCGTCGCCTTGGCTATGCGCTCATGCTCATGCTGCTCCTTATCAAAAGCACGGATGACCCTGATGCCCGACAGCCGCTCACGCACAATCATGTTCTGAATGTCGATGTACTTGTCGGAAAGCTCCCAAAGCTTGCCCATGTTGCGCGTGGCAAGCCACACGATGAACAGCACCAAGGGCGCTAAAAAGCACAGCACCAACGCCAGCACCCAGTCGCTCATAAAGGCGAGTATGCAGCCTCCGACGAAGAATATCGGCACCGTGACCACCGCGTAGACAACGCCCGACGCGGCCTCCTGAAGCATGAACACATCCTGAGTGGAGCGGGTCAGAAGGCTTGAGGTACCGACCTTGCCGAACTCCTCAAACGACAGCGAGTTGACCTTGCGAAACACTGCCTTTTGGATGTCGTTCGTGTAGCAGGTGGAGATGCTTGCGTTCATGCGCATGGTGACTATACCGCTTGCAAGCGCTATTCCGGCAAGCGCAAGCATGACCACGCCCATGATGTATATGCGGCTCATGTCCGATAAGGCTATGCCGTTGTTGACCATATCGCTCATGACGTATGGCAGGAAAAGTCCGCACAGCGTCGATACCACGTTCAAAAACGCGACGAAGATGAGCTTCTTTCCGTATGGTTTTATGTATTTGAATATTTCCTTCATATAGTCCTCTTTGTCGTTACAAAATAAAAAGCGGCGTGAGCTGATAATCGCTCATGCCGCCATACAGCAATCCTACACCTATCTCATGCGGGATACGAAGGGGCACGAACAGAGCAACTTGTTATTGTTGATCATCTTTGTTAACCCCCTTTCACAGATTCGCCGCATCGACAGCGTTGTTATGATAACATGCACCCAAATGAATTGCAAGCGCATATATAGTGTCAAGAATAATATATTGTACTTTATCCGTTGCATGGATTATAATTAAACAGTACTGCAACAATATTGCCGCGCAACGGAGGTTAATCATGAAGCTGCTATATTTGGACGCCTGTCCGAGGCGAAGGGGACTATCCCGCACCCTGAGGCTTGCCGACGCCTTTTTGTCCGAGTGCCAAAGCATAGGCTATGAGACTGAATATGTCGAGCTTGGCGCACTGAGCCTTACTCCGCACACCGGGGAAAGGCTGGAGCTTCGGGATAAGCTTATAGAGAGCGGAGACTATTCGCACCCCATGTTTGCTCACGCCGCAAAGCTGAAGGAGGCGGATGCCGTTCTTATTGCCGCGCCCTACTGGGATTTGGGCTTCCCCGCCGTACTGAAGCTGTACTTTGAAAACGTCATCGTTGCGGGTCTGACCTTCACCACCGATGAGCGTGGCGGATTCGTGGGGCTGTGCCGCTCAAGGCGGCTCATGTACGTTACCACGGCGGGCGGCTGTGTGAACGTTGACTTTGGCTTTCCCTATGTGTACGCCCTCTCCGATATGCTTGGGCTTGGCGATTGCTCGCGCATAGCAGGAGAAGGGCTTGACCTTTGGGAAAACGACCCCGAAGCCATCGTTTGTTCTCTCCTTGACGGGATGCCCAAGGCGGCAAAAAGCTGGACATCCGGTCAGATTTTACAACTCAAGATGTAAATTCTGTAAAATATATTATTTTTTTCGTTGACAAGAGCCGTGAATGTGCTATAATACTTTTTGCCTGCGGGAGTAGCTCATTTGGTAGAGCGCAGCCTTGCCAAGGCTGAGGTGGCGGGTTCGAGCCCCGTCTCCCGCTCCAGAGAACTTCTTCGCAACGCGATGTTCTCATTACGCCGGCAAGTTGCACTATGGGCCAATAGCTCAGTTGGTAGAGCACCTGACTCTTAATCAGGGTGTCCCGGGTTCGAGCCCCTGTTGGCCCACCAACAAAAAGCATCCGTTTTGCGGATGCTTTTTTATTGCTCTTTTTGTGGGCGGTTAAGCTAATACAAGTTGGACGGATTTGAACATGAAGCCGTATCCCGATACCCACAGCACGGCTCTAAACCGCAAAACTCCACTCCATTACATCTGAGAAGTTATTGTTCTCAACATAGTACACCCTGTTCTGCTTGGCGGAATAGACGAACGCGACTCTTGTCGCCCATATTCCCTCTTGGCTTACCGCCTTCAGAACTGCAAAAGCATCCTTCACGGAAAAGTCTTGGTCGGCCGCTTCAAGCAGCGCCTTTGTTCGCTCATAACGGTCATCGCCTTCAACAATGTAAGGACTTGTGGATTCGGGCCTTAATACCGAGTAATTGGTGATGAGCGAATACCGCTTGCGCTCATTTCGGTACCCTATCCCCGGCTCAACGATGAGGGTTCTGCCGTCCTTACAGGACAGCAGGGTCTGCATAGTCGCGTCGGGCGCATACACGATACGCTTGGTTTCGACTGTTCTCACCGCCTCGTCGAAGCTTATCCTGCCCTTGATGAATTCCTCGTTCAGCGTTGCCACGTTGACACAGCCTTCATTGGGACTAAACGTCGCCTTGTCATTGCCATGCACATAGAGCAGGGTCGCGGCGCTGCCGCTGCTGTTCACGCCGTGATAGGAGTGATACTCCCCGTCCGCCGCCCTTATGCCTATGAAAAACCTATCGCGTTCCGGAATCACCTTGTGGCTCCAGACGCTAAGGTCTATCTCGAAGTTAAAACCCGTAATCGTATCGTCACCGTTATACACGAATCGCGTACACATAGAACTGCCTTTCTAAGCCACTTGGCGCCGCTCCCGCTGCGCTCAATGCTTTATGGCATTATAACACCGCTATTCAACAGAACGCAAGCCCGTCATGGGTGACGGACATTAGGGGCGTTTGCGCGTTTGACCGTTGCAAGGGTGATTTTGCTCCGCGTGCGCCTTGACTTTGTATACCCCATAAGGCTATAATGTAGAAAAAATCAGCTTGGAGCTTTTATGGGTTCAAAGAAGAATAAACAAAAGAATGTCAATAAGCCGCCCTTGGATGTAAAAAAGGAGCGCCGTCCCTTCGATTACCGCGTCCTTGTGATACTTGCCGCGGCTCTTATCATCTTTGTTGCCGGCTGCTATTTCGGCGCTCAGCCCTTCGCGCTGTACAATTCCGATCAAAGCGACGCTAACTCGGCCTATTTTGCTCAGCTCGATCTTTCGCTTGACGCGAACCGCGCCCTGTTTGAGGGTGCGGATTTAGACGCCGATTACAGCTACACAGGCGAGGATAGCCAGCTCTACGAGTACGAATACGCGGTGGTCACGGCGGTAACCGCAGAATCATTGTTCGAGGACGAGAACACACAGAACGTGCATATCGGCTCGCAGGCTTTGGAGATACTCATCAAGACGGGACAGTACAAGGGGCAAACCATGACCGTCACCAACTACATGAGCAAGCTCTTCGACAAGCACTGCAAGGAAGGTACGGGGCTGCTCGTCAACATCTACACCAATTACGGCAGAATAGATGAGACCACGGGCGAAACCTACGTCTCCGTCTCCATCACCAACTACAACCGCATATTCGCGCTTGTCGCGGCGCTCGCCATATTCGCCGCGCTCACGGTGCTGATAGGCGGCAGGGTGGGCTTGCGCTCGATTTTAGGGCTTGCTTTCACCATAGCCTGTGTTTTTCTGATACTCATCCCCCTGCTCATTCGCGGCGCGTCGGCTATTTGGCTCACCGCCGCCATAGCGGTGTACTGCGCCGTAGTATGCTTTGTCCTCTTGGACGGCATAAGCGCAAAGACCGTCGCCGCCGTCTGCGGTACGGTCTTGGGATTCGTCCTTGCCGCGCTGTTCTCCAAGATGGTCGGCAGCTTCGTACACCTTGATGGTCTGCTGAACTCCACCAACGAGACGGACAGCCTTATACAGGCCAAGTACCAGGGCTACCCCATAGACATTCGCGGACTGTTCACGGCGGGCATCATCATTGCCGCATTGGGTGCCGTGATGGATGTTGCCATGAGCATAGCGTCATCGGTGACGGAGCTTTGGCGGGTCAACCCCGACATGAAGTCCGCTCAGCTATTCCGTTCCGGCATGAACATCGGCCGCGACTCGATAGGCACCATGACCAACACCCTCATCTTGGCGTTCACCGGCAGCGCGCTTGTGGACTTCCTTCTCATCACAATAAACGATTGGGATATCAAGGCCGTGCTGAACAACGACTTCATGGTGTCAGAGCTGATAAGCGGCCTCTCCGGCAGCATCGGCATCATCCTTGCCGTCCCCGCCACCGCGCTTATCGCCTCCCTGCTTGCGCCACACGCCTCGGTCTTTGAGCTGAAGCCAAAGCCGCTCAAGTCCAAGGACGGCAAAAACTCCGCCAAGCTGCATACCGAAGGCAAACTCGGAGCCTAAGCTCACCACACAAAACTCAAACAAAAGATAGTCCGAAAGGGCGAAGCAAAAGCAGACCACAATCGGCGCGATAAGCGCGGTGAGCAGTCTGTCCTTTGTGGTTTTGCCGTAAATGAAGCTGAGCAGCACCACAGGCACGCAGGCCAGCAGCTCAAGCTCAGGAAAGAGCGGAAGACTGTCGATGAGCCTCCACCCTATCACTCCGCCAAAGCAGCACGCAACGCATATCCGCATTATATGCGCCTTCCCCGACGCGAAGGGAATCGCCAAAAGCAGCAGCCATGATGACCAGAATATGCGAAGGTACGTCCCCGCCTGAGTTTCAATCGAGCTCAAGAGCAGCGCCCCCAAGCACAGCGCGCAGAATATAAAGCGATACACGGGTTTTCGAAGCGACGGAGTGAACACCCCAAAGAGCAGACAGAGCATTATGGCCATGCTCATCACAAGCGATAATTTCATAAAAAAAGCACCTCGTTACAGGTGCTATCATGCCCAAGACCCGCCAATGCTAAACGCTCGTGTTTCGTATTCGCTTCGGCTTGAGATTTTCTGTTTTCTTTTGAGAAATGAGTTTGCCCTTCGCCCCTTATAATCCTCGAACCACGCACACGCCAAGCTTTTCTCTGACCGCGTCGGCGGTCTCGTTGACATATGACGGAACATGCGGCTCCGGGTCGCTGTCGTTGCGCTTTCTGTATTGTTGCAGATAGTACGCCGGCGTTCCCTTTATAAGCTCCGCGGCGTCAAGTATGTCCTCTCGGCTCAGCTGCGGGGCGAAGGTTGTGCGAAACTCATAAGGCACGTCGCCGTTCATCAGCAGAAAAATGCTGCGCCTTATGGCGGACATATCTATCTTGGCGTCGGCTATCGCGGAATACTTGGCCTCGTTCGCCTTTATATCCATCGCCACATAGTCTATAAGCCCCTTTCCCATAAGCTCCTTGACGACCTCAGGCTTGGTTCCGTTCGTATCAAGCTTGACAAGATAGCCCATCTCCTTAACGCAGTAAATAAAGGTTTCAAGCCCCTGCTGCAGCGTCGGTTCGCCGCCCGTCACCACCACCGCCGAAAGAACGTCCTTGCGCTTGCCCAGATAGTCCAGCACATAGCTTTCGTCCAAGAGCGGAGTTCCCGCCTTTAGTATGTGATAGTTATGGCAGTAAACGCAGTTCATATTGCAAAACGGAACAAAGACCACGGCGCACATCTGTCCGGGGTAGTCCAGCAGTGAAAGCTTTTGCATTCCCGCAATCAGCATTTTCCCTCCTTGAAAATCAAATGGGGCAAGACGGCAAGCCTTGCCCCAATCGGGTACTGTCTATCAGATGACAAACTTCTTGCGGAGCATATACTCCTCGCGCTTGCCGGGGTTGTAATTCTGCACGGGTCTCAGGTAACCCACAACCCTGCTCCAAACCTCTGTCTCCTTGCCGCATTCGGGGCAGGTAAAATGCTCGCCCGCGATGTAGCCATGCTCGCTGCATACCGAGAAGGTAGGCGTGATGGATATGTATGGCATCTTGTACTTGGTGAAGATGCTGCGGATGAGGTTCTTCACTACATTGATGTCCTCTATGCGCTCCCCAAGGTAGAGGTGCTGCACCGTGCCGCCCGTGTAGAGCGACTGAAGCTCATCCTGCAAGTCCATGCACTCAAAGATATCATCGGTGTAGGTTACGGGCAGCTGTGTGCTGTTCGTGTACTGAGGCTCCTCTACGCCCGACTGAATGATGTCCGGATAGCGTTCCTTGTCAAGCCTTGCAAGGCGATAGCTCGTACCCTCGGCGGGTGTGGCTTCAAGGTTGTAGCTGTGTCCCGTCTCCTCCTGGAAGCTGACCATCAGCTCGCGCAGGTAGTTCATGACCTCAAGCGCGAAATCCAACCCTTCCTCGCTCCCGATGTCCTTGCCGATGAAGTTCAGGCAGCACTCGTTCATGCCCACAAGACCGATTGTGTTGAAGTGGTTTGTCCAATACTCACCCGTGCGTTCCTTGACGCTGCGCAGGTAGTAGCGTGAGTAGGGATACAGCCCCTCCTCGGTCTGTCTCTCGATAATCTTGCGCTTAATCTCCAAGGAGACCTTGCCCAAGGTGGCGATACGCTTTAAGCGCGCATAGAAGTCCTCCTTGCTTGTCGCAAGGTAGCCGATACGCGGCATATTGATGGTGTAGACGCCGATCGAACCCGTCATGGGGTTAGAGCCAAACAGTCCGCCGCCGCGCTTTCTAAGCTCGCGCTTGTCTATACGCAGTCTGCAGCACATGGATACCGCGTCCTCCGGACTGAGGTCGGAGTTGATATAGTTGGCGAAGTAGGGAATGCCATACTTGCAGGTGATGCGCATGAAGTCATCCACCACGGGGCTGTCCCACTCGAAATCCTTTGTGATGTTTATCGTCGGAATCGGGAAGGTGAATACCCTGCCCTTGGCGTCGCCCTGAAGCATGACGGCGCAGAAGGCGCGGTTGAAAAGATCCATCTCCGCTTGGAACTCGCCGTAAGTCCTGTCGGTGTACTCGCCGCCGATGATTACGGGCTGATCCTTTAAGGTCTTGGGAACCTTGATGTCAAAGGTGAGGTTGGAGAACGGACACTGGAAGCCCACCCTCGTCGGGACGTTGATATTGAATACAAACTCCTGAAGGCACTGGGTAACCTGCTCGAAGGTCATGTGATCGATGGCGATGAAGGGAGCGCAGTAGGTGTCAAAGCTGCTCCATGCCTGTGCACCTGCGGTTTCGCCCTGGGTGGTGAAGGTTGAGTTGACAACCTGCCCCAAGAACGAACGCAGGTGCTTTGCGGGCTTGCTTTCAACCTTGCCCGAAACTCCGCCAAAGCCCTCGGTCAGAAGCTGACGCAGATCCCAGCCCGCGCAGTACGGCCCGAAAAAGCCTAAATCGTGAATGTGCGCGTCGCCGCTCTCATGCACTCTGCGGATGTCCTCGGGATAAATCTCGTACAGCCAATACTTCTTGGTGAACGCCTCGCGGACATAGTTGTTAAGCCCGTTGACGCTTTTCTGCATGTTGGCGTTCTCGCGGATACCCCAATCCTTATCCTTGAGATAGTCGGCGAACATATCGATGGTAGCGCCGATGAGCGCGTTAATCTCACGGGTGCCGCGCCTCTTTTCACGGTAAAGGATGTACGCCTTCGCCGTCCTTGCGTGACCCGCCTCAATCAGAACCTTCTCTACTATGTCCTGGATGGCCTCTATGTCGGGGATTTGCTCCGAGAAGCGTTCGTCCGCGATGCGAACGACCTCGTCGGTCAACTCGTCCGCTATGGCCTCATTGGTTCCGTTGACAGCCTGAGCCGCCTTCCAGATGGCAACCTTTATCTTTTCTCTGTCAAACGGCTCGACCCTGCCGTCACGCTTTCTTATCTGTTGCAGCATTTCATTTCCTCCCTGATGTCGGTGTGAGCACATTATACGCGCAACAACATATTGTGTCAACCCTGCCGTTTTGCATACTACATATTGTATGTATTCAAGTATTCGCGGTATACTCACGAATCCTTCAGTTTATGAATTCGGCTTTTTGGGCGTGGTTTGCGGCCCATTCGCGGAAAACACCATGGCTTGTATGTATTCAAACCTTCTGAATTTGGGCCTGCAAACCCCGAATATCTATGAGAGAAGTTTATAATCTGTTCATAATTCGTTAACGCTTTGTTCCAATATGTGGTGTTATTATCTAATCACAACCACTACATATTGTGGTTCGGTCCCAATATCTTGGGATTTCTTATCAGAAGCTGCAACAAGGGCAGCCCCAAGACGAAGCAGGCTATGGCCTGACCGCCGCCCACTTGCAGCACGGCAAGCCCATAGGAAAGGCCATATTCATAGCAATAGGTCAGCACCGCTCCCACCACGAGCGCGTTAATGACCACCGACGGCAGCGGCGCAAGCCAAGTCGGGAGCTTGTGCTTACCCATGAAGTAGGTGCATAGGGCGGCAAGCAGCGTGGCAAGGCTTCCGAACACCACATCCAGCGCCACCGCGCCCGATATGAGGTTGCCAATTAAGCAGCCCACGAACAGCCCCGGCACGGCGCTCGGCATCAGGTACGGCAGTACGCAAAGCGCCTCCGATATCCTGCATTGCACAGGTCCTATGGACAGCGGCCAAACCAAGGTGAGCGCGGCGTAGATTGCCGCGACTATCGCACCCTGGACTAACATAATGATTGCTTTTCTTCCCTTTGTCATATCTTAATAATCGCCCCTTATGCGTCTTTCGCCGCGGTCAATTACCCTCACGCTTCCTTCAGCAGCCGCTTTATCTCCGCGTCCGCCTCGCTGTAAAGGCGATCCTCGTCCACGGATACAAGCTCTCCGTCCTGAACGGTCAGCTTTCCGTTGACAAACACCATGTCGCAGGGACGATGATAGCCCACAGTCCCAAACAGGTTGGCGGGATCTCCGTTGGCGCATAACAGGTCGGTGCGATCCTTCCTTATCAGGAACATATCGGCGGCACAGCCCGTCTCAATTCTGCCGAGCTTCTCAAAGCCAAGCAGCTTGGCGCCGCCAGCGGAAGCAATCTTCAGCAGCTCATAGCCCGAGGGCGCTCTGTCGCCGTAGGTCAAGCGATGCAGCAGGTAAGCGCTGCGTATCTCGTCCATGAGGTTGCTTGCGTCGTTGCTTGCGGAGCCGTCCACGCCAAGACCCACGGGAATCCCCAGGCGCAGCATGTCGGGCAGGCGCATAGTACCGCTTGACAGCTTCATATTAGAGCAGGGGCAATGCGCTATACCCGTCTGAGTTTGGGCAAGAAGCAGCAGCTCCTCGTCATTGAAGTGTATTCCGTGGGCGAAGAACACGTCGGGGCCTGTCCAGCCCAGGCTTTGCATATACTCAAGCGGCCTTACGCCGTACCTTTCGAGGGTGTAGTTCTCCTCGTCCTTCGTCTCGCACAGGTGGGTATGCAGTCTGACGCCCTTTTGCCGCGCCAAGACAGCGCTCTCCTTCAGCAGCTCCGCCGACACCGAGAATGGCGAGCAGGGCGCAAGCACGACCTTACGCATGGCATAGTCCCCATCGTCATGATAGAGGTCTATCAGCCTTTCGCTGTCCTTCAATATGGCGTCTATGGACTGCACCACGGAATCCGGCGGCAGACCTCCGTCCTTCCTTGACAGGTCCATGCTGCCCCGCGAGGCGCAGAAGCGTATGCCAAGCTCGTCCGCCGCCTCAAACTGCGTGTCAATCAGCTTCTCCTGTCCACTTGGAAACACATAATGATGGTCAAAGCAGGTTGTGCAGCCGTATCGCATAAGCTCCGACATCGCGCAAAGCGAGCTTAGGCGCACCGTATCCGCATTCAGCCCCTTCCAAATCTCGTACAGAGCGACAAGCCAGTCAAACAGCTCCAAGCCCTGTACCTTGGCAAGATTGCGCGTGAAGTACTGATACAGATGATGATGAACGTTCACAAGCCCGGGATAAAGGAACATACCCGAGCAGTCGTAGCTTGTATCCTCAACGCCGTCATAATCACCTATGGCTGCGATTACCCCATCCTCCATCCAAAGGTCGGTGTTGTGGTATATCCTGTCCATGGCGTCACAGCTGACTATGGTATCGATGTTCTTTAGTCTCTTTATCATCCTTACCTCTAAATAAGCCTTCAAGCAGGCGTTTTTAACATTATAACAAATGTCTTGATATTTTGATACCCCTAAGTTATAATGAACATCTGAAAGCGAGGATATAAATGATTTCTTTCGATCATATATCATTTCAATATGAGAACGCGGGAAAGCTGGCTTTGCGTGACGTTTCACTCACCGTCAAGGACGGAGAGTATCTTGCCATAGTCGGGCATAACGGAAGCGGAAAAAGTACCCTCGCAAAGCATATAAACGCGCTGCTGGTTCCAAAGAGCGGCACAGTCACCGTGGACGGTATGTCCACCTCCGACGAGGACAACGTTCTGAAGATTCGCCAGCATGTTGGCATGGTATTTCAAAACCCCGACAATCAGCTTGTCACCACCATAGTGGAGGAGGACGTCGCCTTCGGGCCTGAAAACCTCGGCGTGCCGCCTAAGGAGATACGCGGGCGCGTCGATGAGTCGCTTGCGATTGTCGGCATGACCGAGTACGCCGAAGCCGCGGCTCACCACCTCTCGGGCGGGCAGAAGCAGCGCGTCGCCATCGCGGGTATGCTTGCGATGCACCCCGATGTGCTTGTTTTAGACGAAGCGACAGCGATGCTCGACCCCAAGGGACGCGAGGAGCTGCTGTCCACCATACTCCGTCTCAATAAAACGGAGGGGCTTACCATAATCATAGTGACGCAGTACATGGATGAAATCTGCGGCTGCGACAGGGTCATAGTGATGAATCACGGTTCCGTTGCTATGGAGGGAACGCCGGTGGAAATCTTTTCCGACGTCGCGGCTTTGCGCGGTATCGGCATGGACGCGCCCGAAACCGTCCTTTTACGCGACGCCTTGCTTGAACGCGGCGTCAAGCTTTCCCACGACATAATCACTGCCGATGAGCTTGCGGAGGCCCTATGCCCATTGTTGTAGACGACCTCTGTTATTCATACCCCGGAAATGTCAGCGGCGTGCCATCGGCCATCGCCAACGTTTCCCTTACGATAGACGAGGGTGAGTTTGTCAGTATCATAGGACATACCGGCAGCGGCAAGTCCACCTTTGTGCAGCAGCTTAACGGGCTGCTCCTGCCCACGCACGGCAGCGTGACTGTGGACGGCATGAAGCTTGGTGAGAAAAAGCTTCGCGCAAAGGCGCGTTCGCTTGTGGGCATGGTCTTTCAGTACCCGGAATATCAGCTCTTTGCGGAAACCGTAGCGGAGGACGTCGCCTTCGGCCCCAAGAATATGGGCTTATCGGAGAGCGAGGTCAAGGAGCGTGTCAGCGAAGCGCTTAGCTTGGTGGGCTTGGATCCCGATGAATTCGCGGCTAAATCGCCTTTCGAGCTTTCGGGCGGCGAGAAACGCCGTGCCGCCCTTGCGGGCGTCGTCGCCATGCGCCCGAAATACTTGGTGTTGGACGAGCCTATGGCGGGTCTTGACCCCAAGGGGCGCAGGGAGATACTCCTGCTGCTTGAGAATATGCGCCGGAAGAACGGGCAAACCATCATCATGGTTTCGCATTCCATGGACGATGTGGCGCGTCACTCCACCAAGATAATTGTTTTGAACAAGGGCGCCGTCGCCTATTATGGCACACCCCGCGAGGTTTTCTCGCACAGCGACGAGCTTGACGCCATAGGGTTGGCTCTGCCCCATGCCGCGAAGCTGGCGTTGCTGCTTCGAAAGCGCGGGATAGACGTTCCCTCCGATATATGCACTTATGACGCCATGCGGAGCTGGCTTGAAGGGAGGCTGATCCATTGAATGACATAACCTTGGGTCAGTTCGTCGCGGGCAATTCGGCGATACACAGGCTCGACCCCAGAACCAAGCTGATACTCATGATAGCGTACATCGTCATGACCTTCCTCGTCAAGAGCATGGTCATGTACCTGCTGCCGTTCGCTTTCGTCCTGCTCACGCTCGTCCTGTCCAAGATCAGTCCGAGCTATATCTGGAAATCCCTAAAGCCCCTGCGCTTCCTTATTGTATTCATGTTCGTTATCAACCTCTTTGTGATTAAGGGCGATACGGTGCTGTTTGAGTGGTGGATACTGCGTATAACCAAGGAAGGTATAGTTCAGGCTGTTTTCGTAACGTTGAGGCTTGTGCTGTTGGTTTCGGGGACGTCCCTGTTGACGCTTACCACCTCCCCAATCTCCCTCACCGACGGGATAGAGAAGCTGCTCTCGCCGCTGAAGGTCGTGAGGTTCCCCGCGCATGAGCTTGCCATGATGATGACCATAGCGCTGCGCTTTATTCCTACGCTTATGGACGAGGCGGTGAAGATACAGAAGGCACAGCTTGCAAGGGGCGCGGACTTCGAGTCCGGCAACATCATCAAGCGCGCAAAGGCAATGATACCCGTGCTCATACCCCTGTTCGTTTCGGCGTTTCGGCGCGCTGACGAGCTTGCTATGGCCATGGAGTCGCGCTGCTATCACGGCGGCGACGGCAGAACGCGCATGAGAAGTCTAAAGCTCGGTTGGAACGACCTTGCTGCGACGCTCATCACGGGCGCGTTTATCACCGCAATAGCTCTTATGGAACACTTCATCGATTTCAGTTTCTGATGCGAAGGATACGGATAATTGTCGAATACGAGGGAACAAACTACGTTGGGTGGCAGCAGCAGCCCAACGGTGTTTCGGTGCAGGAGCTTTTACAGAATGCGCTGTTCGAGCTGACAGGCGAAAGGCTGTGCGTACACGGGTCGGGCAGGACCGACAGCGGGGTTCACGCAAGGGCGCAGGTCGCACACTTTGACTGTGAGGCGAGGATGCCCGCGGACAAGTTCGCCATCGCCATGAACACGCACCTGCCCGCCGACGTCCGTGTTCTTTACTCCGATGAAGCGGATGAGAGCTTTCATTCACGCTTCACACCTAAGCTCAAATGCTATTGCTATACCGTCCGGTTAGGCGCTCATGCCGACGTCTTTTCGCGCAGCACCGCCCTGCATGTGCATAGACCGCTGTCGTTTGAGGCGATGCAGTGCGCCGCCTGTGACCTTGTGGGCAGGCACGACTTTCGGGCTTTCATGTCTGCGGGCGTCACCATGGAGAATACAGTCCGTACCGTAAGCCGCTGCGAATGGGTGAGGGACGGGCAGCTGCTGCATTTATATATCGCTGCTGACGGTTTTTTATACAACATGGTCAGGATTGCCGCGGGAACGCTTATAGAGATAGGCGGCGGAAGGCTGCCCGTCGATACCATAAAGAAAGCGATTGAGTCGCATGACAGAGCCGACGCGGGCGCGACAGCTCCCGCGCACGGGCTTATGCTGTACAGCGTTCGCTATGAGGGCGGATTTGACACCGAGGAGGCGTTGAATGGCGTCATATGAGCTGTGGATGAGAGAGGCGCTGAACGAAGCGAAAAGGGCGTATTTTGAGGACGAAGTGCCTGTGGGCGCGGTGGTGGTCAAGGACGGGCAAATCGTTGCGAGGGCGCATAATCTTTGTGAGCAGCGAAAGGACCCCACGCTTCATGCTGAGGTCTTGGCGATGAGGCAGGCTTGGGAGAGCTTGGGAAGTCTTGAGGGATGTACTCTGTTCGTGACGCTTGAGCCTTGCGCGATGTGCGCGGGCGCATTGACGCTGATGCGGCTTGAGCGGCTTGTGTTCGGGGCATTTGATGAACGCCTTGGCTGCTGTGGCTCGGTTGTCAACTTCACCGACCATTGGTTTTCGTCAAGCTGCGAAACCGCGGGGGGAGTGTTGGAGGATGAGTGTTCGCAGCTGTTGAAGAAATTCTTTTCGGAAAAACGTTGCAATTAGCGGGACTTTAGTTTATACTATTTTCTGCGGCAAATGGAAAGCCGCGAAAAGAGAATATGGAGCGGTATCGAAGCGGTCATAACGGGGCTGACTCGAAATCAGTTTGACGGAAACGTCACGTGGGTTCGAATCCCACCCGCTCCGCCA
>DAOPJM010000010.1:48160-57224 GCA_035399665.1 Clostridia bacterium | reverse complement strand
GTAAACCCATTAAACCGATTGGGATCGTCCCAAACTAAAATAAAGGAGTATCTAATATGTCCAGCTTCCAGAACCTCAGGATCGTTGACAACTTCTACCAGACCTCGGCGTTCTTTCCCATGCCAACCGTCATGGTCAGCACCCTTGCGGAGGACGGAAAGACCTCGCTTGGGCCATATTCGCTTGTCGCGCCATACTACATCGCGGGACGCGACTACTACGCCATGCTTCTGTGTACGCGGAATTCCTCCAACACGGCACAGCACCTGCTTCGTTACGGCAAGTGCGCACTGAACTTTATCACAGATGACAGGAAGTATTTCAAGGAGGCGGTACGCATGGGCTTCCCCGGCGACAAGCCTTCGGAAAAGATGAAGGATTGTCTCTATACGCTTGAGGATGGTCAGATGGCGGCTGAGCACCCAAACGAGGCCTTTCCTCAAGTAATCGGGGAAGCGTACCAGGTCATGGAATGCACCTGGATGCGTGAGCTTGACGGTGCGCAGGACGACAAACCGGGCGAGCTGAACGGCTATCCCGCTCCCTATCACGATTTCAACGGCATCACCAGTCCTTTCGGCGCACATTTCATCCTTCGAGTGGACAAAATTCTCATGAAGCAGCGTTACTATGACGCTATCCTGAACGGCGTAAAAGCAGGTGATTTCCCGCGTGTCCCCGTGGACTACGGCTACCGCGACAGCAAGAACTTCTGGTACACACGCTTTCGCAGACCGCATCCTGAGCTTCTGCCCATACGCGAAGCCAGCTTGGAGTCCGTGCAGTACGCGGCAAAGCGTGCGGACGATACGGTGAAGTTCACCGACGAAGCCTGCATGAAGCTCATCAAGGTGCCGCGTATCTTCCTTCCCACCGCGCTCAAGGGCTGCGTGGATTGGGCCAAGGCTCATGATGTAACGCTCATTACTGCTGAGCATATGGATATCATCAACGACAAGCGCAGCAAGGAAAAGGGCAAGTGAGCGCAGGACGCAAGCGGCGCGGTCTATGGATCGCGCTTGCCGTCATTATAGCCCTTGCCGCCGCGTTGTGGATTGGATTATCTGTCTACGCAAGCGGGTATGCGCACTGTGAGGAAACAGCCAAGGTCTGCATGGCGCAGTCAAACGGTGACGCGGACGGCGTAGTGACCTTTGGCGAGGACACGGCCAAAATCGGGATTATCCTGTATCCAGGAGGACTTGTGGACGAGGACGCTTATGCCCCGCTTGCGAGTCTGCTCATGCAAAGCGGTCTGTTCGTGGCAATCCCCTCCATGCCGTATCACCTTGCTGTATTTGACGTGAACTGCGCCGCCGAGATAATAGCAAAGCATCCGAACGTTGAGCGCTGGGTTGTGGGCGGACACTCCCTTGGCGGAGCCATGGCAGCCTCGTTTGCCGCAGGTCACAGTGACGACGTTTGCGGGGTCATCCTGCTTGCGGCATACTCCACAGAGCCTCTTAACCTGCCCGTGCTGTCCGTTTACGGCGATCTCGACACGGTGTTGGACGCGAATAAGTATGCATCCTACCGTAAGAATCTGCCAAAGCACACCACGGAGCTTGTCATATCGGGCGGCAACCATGCGCAGTTCGGTGACTATGGAGAACAGCAGGGCGACACGCCTGCGGCCATCTCCAACGAGGAGCAATGGCGGCTGACGGCGGATGTCATTACAACATGGTTGACGGGCTTGCCCGAAAAGCAGACGGGTTGCGGCAGCTTCAAGACGCGTATGAGCAGCCATTGACGTTCGCGGAAAGGAACGTCAGCTTCGCCGTTCGGAGGCTCACTACTATACCGCGTGTTCGATTCGGCTGTTCAGACAGCAAAAACGCATTGACAACACAACTAAAGAAATATAAATAGGAGGAAATATAACAATGAAGATCGTACTGGCAGGCGCTTATGGCAATCTCGGCAGCGACATCTTTCGTGCGCTGCTTGCGGCGGGGCATCAGGTCACAGCCGCGGACATGATCGAGAGGGATCTTGGTCTTAGCGGGAATTTCACCTTCAAGAAACTGGACGTCACCGATCCAAAGGCGCTTGTCGGCCTTTGCAGCGGCGCGGACGCGGTGATTTCAACCGTGGGACTGACCAAGACCTCCGCCACGGTGACAAACTATCAGATCGACTATCAGGGCAATGTGAATCTTCTCAACGAGGCGAAACGCGCCGGTGTAAAAAAGTTTATCTACATTTCTGTGCTGAAGGCGGATAAAGCGCCCAAAGTACCCATGCTTCACGCCAAATACCTCATGGAGGAGGAGCTGAAAAAGAGCGGGCTTGATTACATTATTTACAGACCAACAGGGTACTTTTACGATATCGTCAAGGTGTTCAAGCCCATGATTGAAAAGGGCGAGGTCACGCTTCTTGGCAAGGAGCCGGTCAGCGCCAATGTTATCGACACGCCCGACTTCGCGGACTATATCGTCAGGCATTTGTCGGATGCAAACGTCACCGTGTCCATCGGCGGCAAAGAGACTTGGACCTATGAGGAGATTGCGCGAATGTGCTTTGCGGCCGCAGGCAAAACGCCTGTCATCAAGCGTGCGCCCGTGTTCCTGTTCGATGTTCTGGCCTTTGTCAACAAGCTCAAAAAGAACGGCAAGGAGGCCATAATCCGCTTCTCCAAGTGGACGCTGACCGAGCCTATGGTGGGCGATGTGTGCTATGGCGAGCATAGCTTCAAGCAATACATAAGCGACAGCTTTAAGAGCTGAACGGGGGAATGAGCGATGATAATGGGATGGCAATACCTTTGGATATTGGCTGTTGTGGCGGCCGTGCTGTGCGCGGTTGGCTTTTATAAGTTCGTCTACTTCCTGTCTATCGGCTACGGCTTTGCCGTCGCGGGCGTCAGCGTTGCGCTGATGATACTGTTCGGCGCTCAGATGCAGCTTGTCCACTATGTGCAGTGCATACTGTTCATCGCCTATGGTGCGCGGCTGTCCGGATTTCTTCTCTATCGTGAGATCAAGAATTCCGCCTATCGCAAGACGCTTTCACAGGCCGCGGGAGATGAAAAGGCCATGCCGATCTTTGTCAAGGCGGTTATCTGGGTGTCGGTCACTGTATTGTATATTGCGCAGGTCAGCCCTGTGTTCTATCGGCTGTATAACGGCTCCGCTGACGTCGTGCTGCCTTGGATTGGCGTAATTGTCAGTCTCGTGGCGCTGGTGCTTGAAACGCTTGCCGACATGCAAAAGTCCGCTCAAAAGGCGAAAAGGCCGAATATGGTCGCTACCGAAGGGCTGTACAAAATGGTGCGCTGCCCTAACTATTTCGGTGAGATCCTGTTCTGGACAGGCGTATTCATTGGCGGGGTCACCGCGTTTAATCACTGGGGGCAATGGCTCATGGCGGCACTGGCTTATGTCTGTATCGTCTATATCATGTTCAACGGAGCGCAGCGTCTGGAGAAGCGTCAGCTCAGCCGTTACGGAGGTCTGGCAGAATATCGTGCGTACACGGATAAAACTCCAATCATTCTGCCCCTGCTCCCAATTTATCATCTCGTGAAGGAGGCAAAGAAATGAACGGCGTCACCATCCCAATGGCGCTTGTGGATTTTGTTCCGGTAGTGCTGTTCCTGCTCACGGCGCTGCTGCTCATGCGCGACTTGTACAACAAGATGAGCAAGGGCGCGTTCGCGCTGTTCTCAGCCGAAACGCTGATGATTGTGGCGGCGGGAATCTACAAGGCGTCGTGGAAGCTGCTCTATGCGCTGAACGTGTGCGATTTTGTCGCGCTAAACAAGGTGTTTTTCCCAATGCAGACCACGGGCTTCGTGCTGACTGCCATGGCGCTTGTCGCTCTGCTTACGGTAAGGCAGGAGGGTAAGGCACTTTTAGCCGCCGCACCCGTAGTCTATGAGAGCAGCCTGGTCTTTGCGGTTTTAACCGTACTGGGTACGGCCGGCATCTGCGCAAGCCTTTGCGTGATGGCAAAGCGTCTAAAGCGCGGCGTTGCTCTTGTGCTCTTTTTAGTTGCCTTCGTGTTCATGCTTGCGATGGGCTATCTGTCCTCTCGAGATTTTCAGGAAGCGTCCATGAACTGGATTGCGCAGGGTACGAACATAATTGCGCAGGGAGCCTTGTTTGTCGGTGCACTGCTGCTGCACCGCGCGGGGCTGTCCGCGCCAGACGCCTTGAAGAAGGGGCGCCGCGTATGATTGAGCAAAGTGTTGAGCGCATTGGTGAACGCTTTGCGCTGACAAAACTCGACACAGGGGAATTCGCTTCCTTTCGGGCGGCGCCGCTCAAGCTCCGCTCCGAGCAGTACTCGGCGGAGGGTCTGGGCAACGTATCGCTGTTGTACGGCAGCGCTATGGCGGGACTTATGCGCATGGAAACATTGGTGATTGACCCGTTTGAGCGTGACCTTCCGCTTTTCTCCTTCGACCGAATCTCGGCTCTCGGCAACGAAACCATGATTTTGGAGTATTATGACACGCTGTTACGTCCCAACGCGTTCAACATAGCCGCGCTTCTTCTGGTGAAGGAGAGTGTTGCGCAGCTAAGGGAGCATGACCTGGGTGAGCATTGGTACGATTACATGAAGCTGCCCGCCTCGTTTGCCAAGAAAACGGGGCGGAGCGCGTTGTCTCGGCTTGAGACGGCATTTGTTGAGGCGCTTGACGCCTATCTTGCCGCGGCCGCGCAGTCAACGCTTTTGTCCGAGACCGAGCAAACGGAAAAGCACAAAAAAGCCTCCGCTTATGTGAACGGACTGCTTCAAAACGGCGGACCCTCGACCGATGCTTTCGTCAAGTCCATCGGCGCTGATAAAACGCGTAAGCTGTTCCGCGGGATCGTGTTCGGAACGCAGGAATAGCGCGGCATTATCAAAACTTCAAAAAGAAAAAGTCGCACTGTTGTGCGACTTTTTCTTTTTGGCGCGCCCTGAGGGATTCGAACCCCCGACCTTCTGGTCCGTAGCCAAACGCTCTATCCAGCTGAGCCAAGGGCGCATAACAAAATCATCCTGATTTCGTACTTAGCTATTTTAGTACTCCCCTCCGGCTTTGTCAAGCCCTAATTTTTCATTCCGTGATATTTTGTCACCTCGGTTTGTTAAGTTTGTCTCAAAAATAACAGTCGCTATGAAATCCGTAGATTATTGCCCTTGCTCTTTCCGCTATAAGCTGATATAATTAACCATATTTGAGAGGAGATAACTACAATGAAAAGATTTGTTGCAATCATCTGCGCCCTCCTCATGCTCACCACAATGTGCATGGCGTGCAGTCCCGCAAAGCGCATAATCGGAACATGGAAGGGCAATGTTGGCGCATACGGTATTTCCACCGCCGCGACCTATGTCTTCTATGAGAACGGCAGCGGGAATGTGTCCACCTTCACCGACAGCATAAGCCTGTCCTTCACCTATACCATTGATGACAGTGTTTTGACTATCACAACGAGCGTCCTCGGCGTGAACAGTACCGACACATACTCGTATGAGTTCACCGACGCGGACACCTTGGTGCTTACCGACGCTTCCGGTTCGAATACCTTCTATCGTCAGGACTGAACATAATCACCAATTAACTAATTACGCACCGTCTAATTAAATGTGGCGGTGCGTTGCCTTTTATGTCGGCATAATCATCACCCTTATTGACAGCGACCTAACGCTTGAGGCGTGGGCTGACAGGCGCAAAACAGAAACGCAGCCGCCAAATCAACAGAATATAATTATCTCGCATCGCGCTTGTCCTTTCTCCCGTCACTTCATCTTCATGGCACGGGTGAACTTGGTCACGATAATGACAGACACGATAACTGCGATTATGGCAATGCCAATCAAAAGCGACACCCACCATTGCGAAAGCGTCTTTTGCTCGGCAATCTTGGCTTCCTCGGCGGCCTTCTCCTCGTCAGTCAGCTTAACAGCCCGGGTTATCGTTGTGCGCACGGCTATCACATCCGTATAGCTCGCGCCCTCCGCGTCAACATAGCTTATCAGTATCTGTCCCACGCTCTCCCCGTACTTCCCGCCATACAGAGTCGCTGCAAAAACAGACATCATCTTGTCCGCGCTTTGATCCGGCTCAAGCTTTCCAAAGTACGCCGCCGCCGCTATAAGCCCGTCGCAAAGCAGCTCCGCCTTGACGTTGTACATGGGCGCATACCCTGTGTTGTACACGGCTATGGGTATCTCGAAGCTGTCCCCCGAAGTCACCTTCTCGGGCAGCTTGGCGTTATCAAAGCCCAAGCTCACAGGCTGCACAACGTTCACGACAAGCTCCGCCCGCTCACTGTACGCCGTGCCGTACCTGTCCTCATATTCTACCGCGACAAACAATCTGTGTTCACCCGAAAGCGCTTTCATAGATACGGTAAATTCGAAGCTGAAGCTCAATTTCTCCCCCATCTTCAGCTGCTCCGCGAACTTGCGGCCTATCTGCTCGGTCGAAACTAAGCCCTCGTCCTCCGCCGACGCCGCCGCAAGAATGTACCTTGCGTCCGCTCCGCCGCGATTGGTCAGTGTGACCGAAACCCTAAAGCTCTCCCCCGCGTTCACCGTGTCGGGCGCTGCGATAAGCTCGGATACATACAGCAGTGGTTTTCGTAGGCTGTCATCTGTGGGTTCGGGGGTCGGGTCGGCCTTTGGCTGCTCGTCGGGGTCCTTGCCGTCCATGATAGTGACATAGACTGTGAAGCTCTGCTCCGCGTTCTTGCCGTAGATGTCTATATATTCGACATTGAATATGACCGGTTAAGCTCCGTTAACGCGGTCATGCGAGAGCTTAATCTCCAGTTCGAACACATAGGGGCTGCCTGTCTCCAAGACCATGCTGTAATTGCTGAAGATGAACGGACTGCCGCCCGTCTGCCCCGCCTTCCCGTAAATTGTGAGGTAGGCGCGTCTCCTGTTGCCCAAATCCACCGCTCCCGTCAACATCCCTTGAGCGGCGTAGTCATAGGTAAAGAGGTTGATTTCATTCTCTGTGAACTCATCGGGGGCGGTTTTATAGGCTTCCTGCCATGTCAATAAATCGCGCTGCCATTGTTCAAGCTGTTCTTGCCTTATCTCCTCGGCAATATCTTGGGCCAGGTATGCTTCGGGGTTGGTTATCATGGCTTGGAGCATGGCTATCTCGCTTAGTATCTCGCCCTTGGTTTGGGGTATTTCGTTTTCATAGCTGAATATGGTCTTGCCCTCGGACATACAAAGCATGATGTTCCTCATCCAATCCTCGGCAAAGACGCGCTGCTCTATACCCACCACCGGACAGCGTTCAATAGTCGGATACTCAATGCTTGCATTTACGATTACTTTGAATTGCTCCGTGCCAAATTCGTCCAAATTCAGTGCTGCGGGCGCGTCATAGCTGCCGTCCGACACGGGTGACGCCGCTATCAACGATTCCAAGCAGTCCTCGCCCTTGTTCACCACCACGTCGCCTTTGGGCGTTGGAACGCAGGCGCAAAGCATTAGCATCATCGTCAGAAGCAACAAGCACCTTTTCATGACCTAACCTCCTTGTTGTGCTTATAACGTCGGTTTCAGGGTGATTTCCTCGCGTATGTATATGATGTCGCTGGTATCCCTGCCGCCCCTTGCGGGATCATTCCGTATTGAGCCCTGCCAATATAGCTGCGAGGTCTGCCCTCCGTCAAGGTTGTAGGCAACCTTGCAGCCTAAGCTCTGCATAAGCTCGGCAAGCTCATTGAGCCTAAGTCCCATGGAGTCTTCGCTGCGTCCGTCCACTATCACAAAGCAGTAATGCCCCGGCTCGAAATAGCCTATGGCGGTTCTTGGGTTCGACGATCCTAAGTCGGAATAATCTGCCGCAAAGCTGCTCCTTGCCACGCCGTTTTCGTCCAACAGCGAGGGGCCGAAGTTCCATATCTGCCAAGGGTCATTGGTCATTAGCTCGTTGAAATCGACCTTGTCCGCCTCATAAGTTGCCATGCTCCCATCGTAATACAGCACGCATATATCCTCATAGCCGTCAAGCGACGATTTGTACAGCACGCCGTTTCGAAGCACCACGCCGTTGTTGTAGAACCCATAGTAATCGCCGTTGATTGCCGCTACTGCGTTTGCAGAGGCTGCCATGTCCTTGACCCTGCCAACATAGCGGTGATGAAAGCCGTCGCCCGCGCAGCTCGTGCCAAGCAAATGTATGTCCTTAAGCCAAATGTCAACGACATAGTAATCGACGTCATATTCGAAGCTTGTCTCGTCCCGACAGACCGACAGCTCTAATTTGATGTCGCTGCTCTGATAGAGGATGTCGCTCATTATCGTCTCCGCGCCCTCGTCAAGCCAGGTCGGAGTGAGCGTCGCGGTCGGATTGGGAGTAGGGCTTGGGGTTTCGGTTTGAGTCGCTATATCTATTTCAATCGGAGAGGTTTTCTCGGCATAAATTATCGTTTCATGCTCGGGCGTAGGTTCCGCAGTGGCGGACGCTTCCTCGGTTTTGGGAGTTGGCGAGCATGCGGTAAGCGTTAAAACGGCGAGAATTACAGTGAACAGTCTTTTCATATTGCCTCCAAAGCTTATCTAAAACGTGAGGTTGTCTGCGCCTCGTCTTTGATCTAAACAGAATGTTTATTACCGTGTTGTAAAAGGGGTTTGTTTTGCCTGTTATCAAGATGTAAAACCGCTGCTTGTCACCCACGGCTGAGCTTTCGCAGGGTTTTTGCGCTTTGAACGTGGGCTATGAAACCTTCCGCCGCTTTTATCATCTACATCATAAATCGAGCATGTTGTATAAAAGTATACTGTTTGCAACCAATTTGTGAAGGAAATGCGATATATTCGCACGAATTATCAGTCTGCCTTCACAGGCGCAATTCGTTGGCATTTTTGTAAGCTTCGACTTTTTTCGCGTTGGCTGTTCCATTTGTCGATTGTCGTGCTATAATGGAAAAAAACAAGGAAGGCAATCTATGACAAACAGAAACAGACAGATTCTGGCTCTCACGCTGAACGTGTTGATCTTTGCGCTTGAAATCATAGGGATGATTTTAAGCTTCATCGAATACGGCGACGGGTCGTTTGAGTATTACACGCAGGACTCCAATTACTTAGCGACCAT
>DAOPJM010000010.1:28949-48060 GCA_035399665.1 Clostridia bacterium | reverse complement strand
ACGGCGACGGGTCGTTTGAGTATTACACGCAGGACTCCAATTACTTAGCGACCATGCGTTCGAGACCGAACCCGCCCTTTCAAAGCGCTGCGTCCTTACCGGCATGACGCCTACTCTGCTGTACGCCATCGTTATCATCATACTCAACATAGCGAAGCTGTTGGTCGGCCCCTACCCCTTCCTGCACATCTATGAGCAGCCCTGGTATATGTCCATCGTTTGGATCGCTGTAATCTTGGGTATGGCAACCTTGCTCGCTTGGCTGCTGTGGCTTCTGAACAGAGCTGTGGGCAAAAGACGCGGCAAAGCATAACTCACATCAAATGCCGACCTGATGAGCGGCGCTGAATCTGTGCCGCTCTTTATTGTTGCTTCGGCGTAAGTCCACATCTCCCGGCGCCGCTATATGGCAGCCGCTAAAGTACACCTCCGTTGTATTTCTTTTGTACTATAAACAGAGGAACCAACGACACAGCAAGCCCCACGACGAGAATAAAGGTGAGCCATGCGGAATCGGTAAAGAGCGCCAAGACGCCCACCGCCGTCAAGGGAACGCTGATAAGGCATAGAGCCTTGCCCATAGCCTTTCCATAGGCTTTCATATCCTTCACGCGGGTTCGGTGATATTGATGTATAAGCTGAGTCTTTCCGCTGTAAACAAGTACTCCCACGACTATCAAAGCGGCCGCCGCAGCGAGCAGTATTATCGAGTAGACTATCATCCATATCACCTCCTTCCCTTTCCGCATTATTAAAGCTCAACGTACAACCGGGCAAGTCATTGTCAAAAATCATCTGTTGTGATTATACAATATCAACGACAACCTTGTAAACATCAATACTCTATATAAATCGGGGAGCTATCGCTCCGACAAAATTAGCTGTTGTGAAGGGGAAAAAGTAGTGATATAATGGAAAAAAGCAGAAGGAGAGTTGAACGCCATGATATACGAACCCAAGAACATTACCCTAAAGGATGGGCAGCTTGCGCTCTTTAGAAGTCCAACGGCGCAGGACGCGGCCGATATGCTGACCTACCTATGGCGTACTTCATCGGAGACCGACTTCGTTCTGCGCTATCCGGAGGAGTGCGGCTTCACCATGGAGCAGGAACAGAAACTGCTTGAAAGCGTCCTTGCATCCGAGTATCAGGTCATGATTACCTGCTTTGTCAACGGCAGGGCGGTCGGCAACTGCACCCTTATGTTGCAGGGGCGCATCAAAACGCGGCATCGCGGCTCCGTCGCTATCGCTGTTTTGAAGGAGTATTGGGGGCTTGGGATAGGCACGGCTATGTTCCGTGAAATGACAGCGATTGCCAAGGAGCACGGCGTATCGATGCTTGATCTGGACTTCATCGAGGGCAACTCAAGGGCGCGGGCGCTCTATGAGAAGATGGGCTTTCGCATAGTCGCGGTCAAGCCCGACTCCATTCGTCTCAAGGACGGTACACGGCTTGCCGAGTACTATATGCAGCTGTATCTGGATTGATTATGCACGAAGGACATGTCATAGTCGGAATGTCGGGCGGGGTGGACAGCTCCGTTGCCGCCTTGCTCCTAAAGGAGCAGGGCTATGACGTTGTGGGCGTCTTTATGAAGAACTGGGAGGAGACCGACGACGAGGGTGTTTGCACCGCCGAGCAGGACTACTCCGACGTACGCTCCGTGTCCGAGACGCTTGGCATACCCTTTTACACCGTCAACTTCTCGCGCGAATATTATGACAGGGTTTTTTCGTACTTTTTGGACGAGTACAAGCGGGGTAGGACGCCAAACCCCGATGTGATGTGCAACAGCGAAATAAAGTTCAAGGCCTTCCTTGACCTTGCTCTGAACACGGGAGCAAGCGCGCTTGCCACGGGACATTACGCAAGGCTTGACAAAAGCCAAGGCACACACCTGCTTCGCGGCTCGGACGCCGCCAAGGACCAGAGCTATTTCCTTGCGGGGCTGCAAGCTTCTCAGCTTGAAAGGGTGCTGTTCCCCGTGGGTGAGCTTTGCAAGGGCGAGGTGCGGCGCATCGCGAAGGAACACAAGCTCTCCAACGCGCTCAAAAAGGACAGCACGGGCGTTTGCTTCATAGGCGAACGCAACTTCAAACAGTTCCTTATGCGCTATTTGCCCGCCCAACCCGGCGACATGGTGGATGAAACCGGCAGGCTTATAGGCCGTCATGATGGCTTGATGTACTATACCTTGGGTCAAAGGCGCGGTCTTGGCATAGGCGGCACGCAGGGCGGCAGCGGCGAAAGCTGGTTTGTGATAGGCAAGGACCTTGAGCGCAACCTGCTCATAGTCCAACAGGGCGAGCATGACGAGCTGTTCTCGCTTGCTTTGGACGCGGACAAGGTGAATTGGATAGCGGGCGAGCCGCCGAGCCGCGAGTTCGACTGTGCCGCCAAATTTCGCTATCGTCAAAGCGACAGACCCGTTCGCGTCTACGTCAGCGGCGATGGCGTACACTTAGACTTTTACGAGCCTGAACGCGCTGTAACCCCCGGTCAATGGGTTGTGTTCTATGACGGGCAGGCCTGTCTGGGCGGCGGCCCCATAGACAGGGTTAAGCCCAAGAAGGCTGTAAGGATTTAGCATGACAAAAGCAGTTAATCTCTCACCGAGGCTGAAGGCCGCGTTGGAGCTTGTGCCCGATTGTGGCTGTGTCGCGGATATAGGCTGCGACCACGGAAGGCTTTCCGCCGCTCTCATACAGAGCGGCAAGGCGCAAAGGGTTATAGCCGTGGACATAAGCGCGCCCTCGCTTGCCAAAGCAAGGCGGCTTGTAGAGACTTTAGGGCTTGAAGCTCAAATCGAGCTTAGGGAGGGCGACGGGCTTCGCGCTCTTTTGCCCGAGGAATGCGACGCCGTTTTGATGCTCGGCATGGGCGGAACGCTTACGGCAAGGCTGCTTGAAGTCTCCCCCATCCCCTTCGCGGGCGCGAAAACTATCGTCATGCAGCCCATGCGCGGCGTAAGTGACCTTAGGCTTTGGCTCTATGAACACGGCTGCGGTATCGTGGCCGAAAGGGTTGTGAAGGACGCGGGCAGGCTGTATCAGGTCTTTGCCGCCGCCTTAACCACAGCGCCCCTGCCCGAGCAGGCGGACTGCTTTGAGTTGGGCTGTGTGCCGAATACCCCCGATACTCTGTATCTGGAGCTGCTGAACAGGCTTATCGCTCAAAGCGGCGGAAGGCTCAAAGCGGCTTTAGGCTCAGACGGCGAGGCGTATTTGGGGGAAAGGCTCGCGGCGCTTATGAAACTGAAAACGAGATACACGGAAAGGTTTGGGGAAACGGTATGAAGCTAAATGAATTCTTGGCCATGATGGAGAGCGTGGCGCCCAAGAGCCTTGCCTATGACGGGGACAATGTGGGTCTGCTTGTCGGCACGGACAAAACGGAGATACATAAGGTCGCTGTTGCACTTGACTGCACCGTTGAGGTGGCGAACGAGGCCACAAGGCTGGGCTGTGATCTTGTGCTGACGCATCATCCGCTGTTCTTCAACCCCGTTCAGTATTTCCGCCCCGATATGCCCGCGACGGCCGCCGCGTACATACTTGCGCGAAACGGCATAGGCATGTTCGCGGCTCACACCAACCTTGACGCCGCGAAGGGCGGCGTGAACGACGTGCTGGCGGAGCTTATCGGTCTTACCAATGTCGATAAGCTTCCGCCCGAAAACCTCGGTCGCATGGGTGAGTTTGAAGATGAAATGAAGCTTTCGGAGCTAATCGCGCTGTGTGAGGACAGGCTTCACTCAAAGGCGCGCTTTTGCGGCGATTTGAACGCCGTCATAAAGACCGCGGCGGTGATAGGCGGAAGCGGCGGCGGCGACCTTTGGGAGGTCTACAAGTCGCAGGTTGATGCCTTTATCACGGGAGAGGTCAAGTATTCGCAGGGTCTGGACGCCGACACGCTGGGCATGAATGTTATCGTCTTGGGGCATTATGAAACTGAAAGTATTGTACTAAAACCTTTAATTGCCCGTTTACAAAAGCTCTCGGATGATGTACAATATGTAATATACCCAAAACAGCACAGCCTGTCCTGCTTTGGGCGTGGATAATCCCGAAAAGAGCAAGGTCAAAAGGCTCTTGCCGTTTCGCTTTTAGGAGGTACTCATGGGAAAATTGGATGCTTTGCTTGCGTACCAGCAGGCCGACCAGAAGAAGCAGCAGCTTGAGCTTGCCGTGCGCTCAACGGACAACCGTCAGCGTTTGAACAAGCTTCATCGTACATTGCGCGATTATCAAAGTACTTTGAGGAAGCTCAATGACGAGATAAGCTCATATTCCGCCACCCTTTCGCAGGGCAGGGAACGCCTTGCCGCGCTGAACAAGCGCTACGAGCTTGAAACCGGCGAGCTTGAGACCCTGTCGCTCGACGAGGAATGCACCGCCGAGGAGATGACCGAGTTCCGCACCGACATCGACAAGCTCGCCCGCGAAGTCGCTTCCGTTGAGCGCGACATAAAGCAGCTTATGTCAAACGTTGACAAGGTCATTGCCGAGTATCAAAAGACGCGCCAGTCCGCGGGCAGAGCCAAAAAGGAATATGACCAGCTTAAGATAGTCTGTGAGGGTGAGCGCGACAGCGCCGCCAAGCAGATTGAGGCCTGCGACTATGAGCTGTCCAGATTGGAAGCGCGTGTTGATCCCGATATGCTCGCGAAATATCAGGGGGTGAGACAGCATCACGCCGTACCGCTTGTCAAGGTCGAGAACGCGAAATGCTCCGGGTGCCGAATGTCGCTTCCGATGATGACCATGCGCAAGCTGTCAAGCCCCGACTCCATGACCGAATGCGACAACTGCGGCAGGCTCCTTTACGCCGTGACCGATAAGTAACATTAACTTTGAAAACTGAATATTGCGAGTAAGACAGACGATCGCGCCCCCTTGTCGGGGTGAGGAAAGTCCGAGCACCACATGGCAGAGCGCCGGGTAACACCCGGTGGAGGCGACTCCAAGGAAAGTGCAACAGAAATAAACCGCCCCCGTTTATTTAACGGGAGTAAGGATGGAAAGGCGAGGTAAGAGCTCACCGGCGACATGGCGACTTGTCGGCCCTGTAAACCCCGCTCGGTGCAAGATTGGAATGGGAGCATTTAATAGCAGCCTGCTACGCTCTCGGTAATCGCATGAGCCTCTCGGTAACGATTGGCCAGAGATAGATGATCGTCCCTTGACAGAACTCGGCTTACGGCTTGCTCGCAATTCCTTCTATTCAACACAGTATCATTTTTTGGGGGGAACTGATGGAGACCAACGAACGCAAGAAGATTATCCTTTCCGGTATGCAGCCCTCGGGCGCGCTGACAATCGGCAACTATTTGGGCGCTCTCAAGAACTGGGCCGCGCTTATGGACGACTATGACGCTCTGTACATCATGGTCGCCGATATGCATTCCATCACCGTGCGGCAGGACCCGACAGTTCTGCGCCGCCGCATTTTAGAGACCTACGCGCTGTTCCTCGCAAGCGGAATCGACCCCGTTCGCTCCGCCGTTTTCGTACAGTCGCAGGTTCCCGAGCACGCCGTCCTGTCGTGGATACTCAACTGCAACACTTACCTGGGCGAGCTGTCCAGAATGACGCAATACAAGGATAAAAGCGCAAAGCACGCGGACAACCTCAACGCGGGGCTGTTCACCTACCCCGTCCTTATGGCTTCCGACATACTGCTGTATCAGGCCGACCTCGTACCCGTGGGCGCGGATCAGAAGCAGCACGTCGAGATAACCCGCGACATCGCCACGCGCTTCAACAACGCGTACGGGCAGACCTTCACCGTACCCGAGCCATACATACCCAAGGTGGGCGCGAAGATTATGAGCCTTGCGGAGCCTGAAAAGAAGATGAGCAAGTCGGATGCGAACCCGAACGCGACGATACTTATCACCGATACCGCCGACGTTATCACGCGCAAGATAAAGCGCGCCGTTACGGACTGCTGCACCGGAGTACCCTGTCTTGAAGACTGCTGCCCCGGTGTTGTGAACCTTATGAGCATTTACGCGGCCTTCACAAGCAAGACGCTCATTGAGGCTCAATCCGAGTTTACAGGCAAGAGCTACGGCGTGTTGAAGCAGGCTGCGGCGGACGCGACGGTTGCCGCGCTCTCGCCCTTGCAAGCCGAATACTCAAGGCTTATGGCCGACAAAGCATACCTTGCGGAATGTATGCGCGAGGGTGCAAAGCAGGCCTCCTTGAGGGCGTCAAGGACGCTGCGCAAGGTCTATCACAAAGTTGGGTTTGACTGTATAAAGTAGTACGCCATGCGCCTTTTTATAGGGGAAATGGGCCGCGGGCTGCTCTTACTGATTTTCGCTTAGCTTATACAACAAACGGAGGTTATAGAGGATGGAGCAAAAAAGAGATACGGGCTTGGATCTTTTGCGGGTCGTGGCTCTGTTGGCGTTTGTGTTTGCGGCAACGGTGACGCGGGCCTACGGATGGTTTACCTCATACGCCGACTTCTGCTCGGCGCAGGTCTACCTTTCGGC
Source organism: Clostridia bacterium (assembly GCA_035399665.1). Taxonomy (GTDB): domain Bacteria; phylum Bacillota; class Clostridia; order Christensenellales; family CAG-138; genus DAOPJM01. The sequence continues at coordinate 41,554 of DAOPJM010000010.1, read as the reverse complement.
GTTCAGCTTTGGTATGCCCGCTTTTGTAATGCTAAGCGGCGCGTTCCTGCTTGACCCGAACAGGGAATTTGTCCTCAGGGACTTTCTCACAAAGAAGCTTCTGCGGCTTGTGCTTGCGATAGCGCTTTGGGGCGCGTTCTATGGCGCGATAGGCATGTTTATGGACAGGACGCCCTTTAGCCTGTTGGAGTATATCAAGAGCAGCTTCCTGTACCGCCGCCTCATCTGCGTTCTGCTCACAATGCTTGGGTTGTATCTTGCGGTTCCCGTGCTTCGCGCCGTTACCCGTGACCCCAAGGCCATGCGCTGGTACCTTTTGTTGGCGCTTGTGTTCGGTTCGCTCATCCCAACGCTGAGCCTGAACGGAACGCTTGCAAAGCTCAAGTACTTTACGGAGTGTATGAACCTCGGCATGTTTATGGGCTACACGGGGCTTTTTGTCGCAGGCTCTTACCTTAGACAATTCCCGCCCAAAAAGAGTGTGCGCTTCGTCATCTACGGGCTTGGACTTGTCGGGCTGGTCGTGAGCTTCCTTATATACTCCGGCATTATCACACACCACGTTTATTACAGCTTCTACACCTACCGAGGCAGCGATCTCTATCAGGCGGCGCTCGTCATAGCCGTGTTCGTATGGTTCTCGAACCTTGACCGCTCGCGCAGCTTCAACGCCTTTTGCGCAAGGTGGCTTGAGTTTCTGTCCCGAAGGGTCTTTGGCGCGTACCTCTGCTCGCTCGGCGTGTTCAAGCTGTTTTCGATACTTGGACTGTCCGGCGGCGCGTTCCTGCCCGCCTTCGCGATACCCGCGACAGCGTTGTGCGTGTTTGTGATGTCCATGCTGATTTCATCGCTGCTGCACATGATACCTGTATTCAACAGGTATGTGATTTAGTAAAAAGCTCAGACCAATTAACAACGCCCCGAAAGCCAACAGCTTCACGGGGCGTTTTGTTATGTAGTTTAATCGATATGCTATGCGGCGGGCAGGCTCGGTATAAGACCCACAAGCCAACGCAGTATGGCCGAAGCGTCGGAGGCACTGACCCCCGCGCTGCCGTCGCAGTCCGCGTTCCTCAAGCCCTGCTGACTAAGGCTCTCTATGCCCACAAGCGAACGCAGTATGGCCGAAGCGTCCGCGGCGTTGACCGTGCCGTTACAGTCGGCATCGCCGTACTTTATCGGAGACTCAGTGTATACCGCTGTCACGGTCATATCTCCCGTGACGCAGGAAAAGTCCTCGGCGTCCCATGCTCCGTCATAGCCGGCCTTTTTAGGTACGGACGGAATTGTTTCCAATGCCTTGCCATGCTCGACAATATAGCTTGCAACAAGCGAACCATCCGCATAGAAGCTGACCTCGTACTCGTTCAGCTTCACGCCCGACGCCGAAACATACTGGGTCTCGGTCACGTTTTCGATGGTATAGACGCCGTTTTGGGGGGTGAGCAGTGTCTCATTCGCAAAAACCGTAAGCTCGCTCTCTGTGTAGCCCTCATCCAAGCTGATGGTGAAGGAGTAGCTCTGCCCATGCAGCGTTGGGTTATTGCTGCCCTCCTTCGGCGTTATAGTATAGCCCTCGCCCTGTAAGAGATTGACTGCATAGCTGTCCGCCGTAACGGATACCTCGACAGCCTTGTCCTCGCGTATATCCTCTATGGTGTATACATAAACCCCGTTGGTCAGTACACCCGCTATTTTTGCGCGGTTGGCGCGTACCACAGGCTCGTCTCCCGCAGTCGAAACCACGCTGAAGCTGTAGCTTGCGCCGTACTCCGCCTCGCCCGTGCCTGTGATGTCCGTCACGGTATATGCCTCGCAGCTTGCGGGAAGCGACACGGTGAACCTATCCAACACATACACGGCGTTTACCGTCATGTCGTCCGTGATATTGCTAAAGTCCGTGACGTCCCAAGTCGGGCTTACGATAGTACAGCCCTCCTTAGCGGGAACATCTGGTATGTCGGTGAGAGTCGCTCCATGCTCAGCTTGGCGTGTGGCGGTCAAGCTCCCATCGGCATAGAACTTTATGCTGTACACGTTCAAGGTATAGACGGCGTTCACCGTAAGGTCACTCGTAATACATGCAAGCTGCTCCGCCGTGGCGCCCCAATAGGGCGGCGTCCTGTCGCAGCCTGTCTTTTCGGGTATAGCGGGTATGTTCTCCGCCGCCGTACCGTACTTGACCTCATAGCTCAGTATCGTATTGCCATTCGCAACGAATGTCACGGTGCAGTAATCCCTAAGATAGTACAAATCAAGCGTTAGGGTTCCGTCCTCTTGGACAACGCCTGTCGTGGTGCTGCTCGCGGAATCGTATACAAAGCCCTCGTACTCCTTTACCTCGGCCTCGACAGACTCTCCTATTACGCCCGTGAGAGTATCGCGCTGTGCGACCTTGAAGCTGCCGTCCGTCTGCTCCTGAAAGTATCTGACGGTGTACTCCGCCTTAGGCTGCTCAGTCATGGGAAGTCCGATAAGCTCAGCGTAGCTGTAGCTCTCCTCACCCTCCATAGTCCAAATGTTTGTGAAATCGAATTTTTTGTAGTTATTCTGAACATGAAGCTGCGCCTTGGTATAGGCTGTCACGTTTGATATTGTCTCCGTTCCATCGCCGCCGCCGTTATACGCGCCCGTGGAGGCCCCACAGGTCTTGAGCCAATAACAGTCCTTGACCGAAACCGTGCTTGAAAAATAGATGCTTTGATTCAGCCCGCAAATACCGGCGAGATTCTTACCCGAACCGCTCAGCGTTCCGACATTGTAGCAGTACTGCACCAAGCTCACGGCGTTTTCCTGCGAAGTGTAATAGGAATAATTGACCCCAATCACGCCCCCGACGTAGTTGACGCCCGACGCCTGACCCGCGTTGTAGGAGTTCAGCACATTTGCGTTTTGGCTCTGTCCCACTACGCCGCCCACATAATCGACGCCCAACACATTGCCCGTATTGTAGCAGCAATGTATCTCGGCCGTGGTGATATAGCCCAAGACGCCGCCCGTGTAGGTGTCGCCGTAAACCGTTCCCGCGTTAGTGTTGTACTCGATGGTGCTGTTGTAGGCAGCGCTGCCAACGACGCCGCCCGTGTTGTTGACGCCCTCTACAAGGCCGTAATTGCCGCATTGCTTGACGGTTGTGGAGTAATACGCTCCGCCAACGACGCCGCCAACAGCGGTTCCGCCCTGTATGTTGCTGTAATTGACGCAGTTTTGCACAGCATCCGTGCCTGAATAGCCGATTACTCCGCCGACATAGGCGTTGCCTCGGACAACTGCGCGGCTTGTACAGTTTTGAATCGTGCAGCCCAATAGCGTGGATTGACCGTCGCTGCCTACAAAGGTAGTTCCGACTATCGATCCTACATAGGTCGTCCCGCTGATATAGGAATCGCTTATAGTGAGATTCTCAACAAGAGCGTCGGAGGTGACGGAGCCGAACAATCCCATACCATTGCCGCTGTCCTCGATGTAGAGTCCGCTTATGGTATGCCCGTTGCCGTCGAACCTGCCCGAAAAAGAGGTGTACTCGTCACCCTGGTTGGTCTTGAGATAGAAGCCTATGGGCTTCCACGGGGTCGCGTTCATCGTCCAATACTTGGCGTTAAAGTCGTTCAAGACGATGTCGCTGTCAAGGCGGAAATAGCTCTGCTCGTAGGTCTCCCCCGCGTTCACCTTGTCCGAAAGGTATGCAAGCTGCTCCGCCGTCGTGATGATGTAAGGATCCTCCTGTGTGCCGCTGCCCGATGCGAAGCCTGAAGCTGAGCTTCCGTCCCATATGGCGGAGCTGCCGCCGCCCTCGCTCATTAGGCAGATAAGCTCGGGGTAGCTCCCGCGCTCTATCGCCCAAATATTTTCTTTGTCCCACGCGGTATAGCTGCTTGGCGACTTCAGCTGCGCTTGCGTCTTGGATTCGCCGTAGGATGAACCATTCGTGCAGCAGCTCTCAAGGTAAAACGAGCTGCGCGTCAAACCTGAGACCTTGGTCTCGGTCGTGGAACCGAGCTGCGAGCCTTGCGCGGTATTAGCGCCGATGATACCTCCAAAGCTCTCGCCCGAGGCCGTTACCGTACCTGTATTGTAACAACAGTTTACCGAGCCGCCGTTCGAGCCCGCTATGCCGCCGCAGGTCGTCCCCGAAAGCGCGCCGGTGTTCGCGCAGTCATATACGCCCGAAAGGTAGTTGGTGGCGGTGATGCCGCCCACCACCTCGCCCGTGATGCTTCCCGTGTTCTTGCAGTTCATGACCACGCCGCCCGTTGCGTAAGCGACTATGCCGCCCGCTGTATTCTCGGCTGTGACGCTGCCCGTATTTATGCAGTTTTTAACCGTTCCTCCGCTGTTCGCACCGACAATGCCCGCGCAGTTGGTGCCATTGACGCTGCCTGAAAAGCTGCATCCCATGACGTTGGCCTGAAGTCCATAGCCTAAGATGCCGCCCGCGTAATCGCTGGAGTACCCCGATGTGCCGAGTGAGACGACCGAGCCCGATGAAGTGCAGTTATCGATATAGCCTATCGTGCAGTAGCCCACCAAGGCGCCGACATAGCGAGAGCCGTTTACGCTGCCCGCCGCCGAGCAGTTTATGACCTTGCCGTACATGACGTCGCCCACAAGCAGACCGCCAAAGTTTCTGACCGTGGCGGTGACGTTCACGGAACTGTTCATTATTCTGCCGTGACTTCTGCCCACAAGACCGCCGCTGTACTGACCGCCGTCAAGCCTGCCCGAATAGCCGCAGTTGTCCACCACACAGTCCTCGTCCATATAGCCGACAAGACCTGCGACGTACTCCGAGCCGCCAGTAACGTAGCTCTTTTCAACATTCACGTTCAGAACCTCGGCGTATTCAAGATAGCCGAACAAGCCCTGATAGCCATATTGAGAGTTGATGAACATACCCGTTACGGTATGCCCCTGCCCGTTGAAATTGCCGTCGAAGGAGCAATACTCATAGTCGGTGGAGCTGTTGATATTGTAATAGCCTATACATTGCCAACTGTTTTGGGGTGCGATCATTGTCACGCCGTCATCCAAGTACGTCCCCCATTGCTGCCAGTTTGATACGTCGTTTAGGACTATATCGTTGGTCAATACGAAGTAGTCATAATTATAGATGTAATGATCCTCGCAGTCGAGTACGGTCTTGGCAAGGTACGCAAGCTCCGCGCCGTTGGAGATTTGGTACGGATCGTCGGCCGTGCCGCTGCCGCCCGCAAAGCCTATGGCGATACTGCCGTCCCAAACCTCGGGTGCTTTTGCCGAAGCTGCCGGAATCAATATAAGAAAGGTCAAGCATAGCACGACTATGGGCGCCAAAAATCTTCTCATCGCATACCTCCTCAGTATAATCAGGAAATTATATCATTTTCAGTTTGTATTGTAAACCGCAAAAATGTAGCAAATATGTAGAATTATGCGGGGAGCAGAGCTAAAAGGCGTTGAGCAGGGTGAAGTTCTCGCCGTTGCCTCCCTCAAAAAGGTTGTAGTCGTCATAATATGGCGAATACGTCTGAATATATATGCTTCGATTTTCGGGGATGAAGCGCAGTATGCGAAGATAGCCAAAGCTGTTCTTCTTGATATTGCTCTGATAGTTGAACAACAGCACGTTGACCCTGCGATCGGGAACGCCGTCGTCGTTATCGTCATAGCTGTCCTCCACCCTGCCAATGCCGCGCCTATGGCCGCAGAGAACGAGCCTGACGTTTGGGCATTGGGAGACAACGCCCGCGTCGAGCGTCTTTCCCTCGTACATCTTGGCAAGCTCCTCGTTAATATAGCTGTGCGACAGCACTATGCCGACCGCGTTCGGATATGCGTCAAACACGCCCTTGAGCCAGCTGACAGCCTCAGGGTCGGACGAGGTCATCCACCCGAGTCCTCCGACAACAAACTCAGTGCCGCCCGCGTTGAACACGGCATAGCAGCCCTTGCCGCCCTGCCATACGCCTTCAACCTCCATGGTCTTCACAAAATCACGCTCAAGGTACCCGCCGTATTCCTGCCTAAGCAAGCCTAAGTCATGATTGCCCGCAACGGCTATCAGCGGGAGCTTACCCCTCAGTGTGTCAATTGCGGGTTCGGCAACAGCCCAACACTTTTCCTTCCAGCCGTTTTCGGTGATGTCGCCCGTATGCATGGCATAGACCGCGTTCAGCCGCTCGGCGTTGTCCCCCGCCCACTTCATCATGACATACATGCTGTCACCCGCTCTCTCGTCAAATGTCATGGTCTGGGAGTCCGAGAACCATATCAGCGAAAAGGGCGTGGGAACAGGCGTCGCGGTGGGCGCGGGCGTTGCGGTGGGTATGGGCGTCGCGGTAGGAACAGGCGTTGCCGTTTGCGTGGGGACAGGCGTCAAAGTCGGTGTAGGTTCGGATGAAAACGTTGGTGCATCACTCGGCGCTGCCGCAGCCTCGGATGCGACAATCTCGCTTCCCGCATAGCACGCGGAAAGCAGCATCAGCAATATCATCAATACACAAACCGTAATCCTCTTTGTCATCTCAACCCCTCCGATATGCTATTATACAACATCGTCTTTCGTTCTGCAAGATATATTGTAACCATATAGTTTACAGTAAGCTGTCCATAGGCTATTATTATAATAGGGTTTTATTTTGGATTGAGGTGCGTATGTTCATAACCAACCTTATTAAGGGGACTATTGTGGGCGTGGGCGGAATACTGCCCGGGGTCAGCGGCGGCATGATGGCCGTTACGCTTTGCATTTACGTCCCCGCGATGAACGCCTTGGCGACGCTCACCCGCGACTTTGGTAAGAAGCTGCTCTTTCTCCTCCCCATAGGGATAGGCGGTGTAATCGGGATAGTGCTTGGGTCGGTCGTGTTGAAATCGCTGTTCACGGCCTTTGAGACGGCCTTCATCTATGCTTTCGCGGGGCTTATCTTGGGCGGAGTTCCCGCCTACGTCAAGGAGATAGCCGCGCCTAAGTTCAAACCCATATGGCTTATCGCCTCCGCTGTCGGCATAGGCTTGGCCCTGCTTTTGATGCTGCTGCCCATGGGAAGCTCAGAGCAGCTTGACGAGCTGAATGCCCTGCAATACCTGCTTGCGGGTATGATTATTGTGTTCGGCTCCATCATTCCGGGGCTGTCCACCTCATTTCTTTTTATTCGCTTCGGTTGGTACAAATGCGTACTTGGAGCAATATCTCAGGTTACCGCCCTTCATTCCATCCAACTCCTTCCGCTGCTGCTCATGGCCATAGGCGGTGTCATCTGCGCCGTAATGTTTATCAAGCTCATCAACTACCTATTTACCCGCTTTAAGGGCTATGCCGGCTTCTTCGTCCTCGGCTTCCTGCTCACTACCATGATATTCGCTCTCCCCCTGCCCGAAATATCGTGGGCGCAGCTTATGTACCTTGCGCTGCTTGGCGCGGGGCTTGTACTTGGATACTACCTGGACAGTTGGATAGTCAAGCTCTCGGAGTTCATCAAAAAGGGGGTCAAACGACAGCATGACCATTAGTATATCGGAGTTTTTTACTCAGCTGACGCAAAACCCCGTGATGATAGTCACCTGCCTTCTGACCTTGGCGGTTATACTGGTCAACGGCTGGACGGACGCACCCAACGCGATTGCGACCTGCGTCTCAACGCGGGCAATCACGCCCTCCCGCGCCATACTTATGGCCGCCGTATGCAACTTCCTTGGTGTGTTGGTCATGTCCTTCATCAACTCCAAGGTTGCCATGACCATATACAACATGGTTGATTTCGGCGGCGATACCGGCGACGCCACCGCCGCCCTTTGCGCCGCTCTTGTCGCTATAGTCGTGTGGGCGACGGCCGCATGGAAGTTCGGCATACCGACAAGTGAGAGCCACGCGCTTATCGCGGGTATTTCAGGTGCGGCTATCGCGCTTCAGGGCGGATTCTCCGGTATCAACCCCTCCGAATGGGGCAAGGTATTGATAGGGCTTTTGCTGTCAACCGTACTGGGCTTTATCATGGGCTTTGGCGTAACAAAGCTCATCGAGCTTATCTGCCGCAGGATGGACAGGCATAAGACCGATGTGTTCTTCAGGGGCGCACAGGTGTTCGGCGGCGCGTCCATGGCGTTTATGCACGGTGCGCAGGACGGACAGAAGTTCATGGGCGTGTTCATGCTCGGCATATTCCTAAGCCGCGGGCAGGGCGACGTCACGGGCTTTTCGATACCCATATGGCTGATGATACTCTGCTCCGCTGTCATGGCGCTCGGCACCTCGATAGGCGGCTACAAGATTATCAAGTCCGTGGGCATGGACATGGTAAAGCTTCAGCCCTATCAGGGCTTTTCCGCCGATGCAGCGGGCGCGCTGTGTCTGCTGCTGTCCTCGCTTGCGGGCATTCCCGTTTCCACCACTCACACCAAGACCACCGCCATCATGGGCGTTGGCGCGGCCAAACGCTTACGCGCTGTCAACTGGCGGATTGTCGGCGATATGACCTTAGCTTGGGTGCTGACCTTCCCGGGCTGCGGCATACTTGGGTATCTCACCGCCAAACTCTTTATACTGATTTTTTAACGGAGGCGCAATATGTTCAAAAGGGATAAGGGTTACGACTACTTTGACTACTTCGTTCGCTTCGGAGCGCATATCCTGGACGCCGCCGCGCATATGTACGCGGTCGTCACAAACTACGACTATGCGAAGATAGAGCAATACAAGGCTGAGATGCACCGCATAGAGAATCAGGCGGACGCGGACAAGCACGCTATGACCGAAAAGCTGCTGCACGAGTTCATCACGCCCATCGAACGCGAGGACATAATGGCGCTTGCGCATCAGGCCGACGAGGTTGTAGACGCGCTTGACGAGGTAATACTCCGCTTGTATATGTACCGCGCCGAAACCATGCACGCAGGCGCCGAGGACTTTGCGAAGCTGATACTTGACTGCTGTGAGCAGGTCGCGCAGACCTTGCCGCTCATGCGCGACTTCAAGAAGCCCATGCTCCTGCGGCAGCATATTGTCAAAATCAACACGCTTGAGAGCGACGGCGACGTCCTGTATACCGCCCTCACCCGTGAGCTGTTTTCGAAGAAGGACGACCCGCTGTACAACATCGTTTGGATGCGCATACTGTCCACCATGGAGAGCTGCTTGGACGCCTGCGAGCATGTCGCGGACGTTATGGAGAACATAATACTCAAAAACAGCTGAAGCCCTTCCAACCATTCAATCTCTCAAAGCGCGGGGCGGCGGCCTCGCGCTTTTGTTATAGTTCGGGGGTTGACTATTCATGAGAATTGTGTGAAACTATAAGCAGGTCACTTTAATCTTCAAGGAGGCGATTCATATGAAGTACACGAAGGAATACATCGCTGCAAGACGAGCTATCGCCAAGGAGGACTACGACGGCGAGGATGAGGACTATCGCTCCGACCAACAGCTTCAAGTCCCACCCCCTCCCCTAACAAAAGCCCCCGTCAGCTGTGATCGAACCCTTTTGCCCATGGATTTTGAGTGCTTGGAGCTGAAGAACGACACTCTTGCGCTCATCCGTGACCGCACAAGTCACCGCGTCTACACGGGTCAAGCCATGACCCTTTTGGAGCTGTCGTTCCTTCTGTGGGCTACGCAGGGCATACGCGCCATTCGCGGCAACAACTACGCGACCCTGCGCACCGTCCCTTGCGGCGGAGCGCGTCACGAGTTTGAAACCTACCTTGCCGTGCGCGACGTGCAGGGGCTAAAGCCGGGAGCATATCACTACCTGCCCATGAGCGCCGAGCTTGAGTTCATCGGTGACATCGCGGACTATGAGAACAGCGTCTCAAACTCCCTTAACGAGCAGAAATGGGGCTCGACAGCGAATGTAGTATTCTACTGGTCGGCCGTCCCCTACCGCGCCGAGTGGCGTTACGGTCCCTTCACCCACCGTGTCATGCTTATAGACGCGGGGCATATTTGCCAGAACCTTTACATTGCCTGCGAAGCGTTGGGGCTTGGCACCTGCGCGGTCGCGTCCTTCGACCGACAGCTCTGCAACTCCATCTTCAAGCTTGATGATGTGGACGAGTTCATCGTTTACACCGCCCCCGTGGGCTGTGTGAGCGCGGCGGACAAGGAGAAGGAGGATGACTTTTATGCCTTCCTCAAGAAGGGCTTTACCGAAAACGATTAATTGTTTACACAAAAAGCTGCATGACATACGTCTCTTTTATGTGGTATAATACATTAAACCAATCGGGGAGGTTACATATGAGCAGGGTAATTACGATAAGCCGTGAATTCGGCAGCGGCGGCCGTGAGCTTGGCAAGCGGCTTGCGGAGAATCTTGGCATCGCCTACTATGACAACGAGATTGTTCAGGAGATTGCCAAACGTACAGATTTGGCGGAGGCCTACGTCCATCAGATTTTGGAGGAGAAGCCGACCGCAGTGTTCCCCATCACCATAGGGCGCAGTCTGTACAGCATGTCCAGCCAGCCCGTGCTGCAAAACTCTCAGGTCTATGCGGAGCAGCACAAGATTATCACTGAAATGGCGCAAAAATCCGACTGTGTGATAGTTGGGCGCTGCGCTGATTACATTCTGCGCGATATGAACCCTTTGCGGCTGTTCGTGTACGCAAGCACGGAGTCCAAAATCGCGCGATGCCGCGGCCGTGAAAGCGATCGAGAGCATCTCACCGAAAAGGCACTGCGCTCTCAGATGAATACCATCGACAAGCGCAGAGCGGGTTACTATCAGTTTTTTACAGGCAATAAGTGGGGCGATATGCAGAACTATGACCTCTGCATCAACACCTCGAACGTGCAGATAAAGCTTGTCGCCGCCGCCATCAGCGAGGCGATACGCCGCAAGGATATTTGAAAACATGAAGTGGGCGCATCGAATGCGCCCACGCTTAGTTTTGATTTGATTTCGGTTCGCCTTACACGATAGGGCTTTGGCTTTATGCGGTCTCCTTGCTTTGCACGGTTTGAAGCTCCGACTTCTTGGCCTTCTCGCGCCATTTTCCGAAGCGGAAGCACAGCGCGGTGACTATCGCTCCGACCATCCACGCCGCAAGCAGCGAATAATAAATACTCTCCGGAGCCCCGTTCACAAGCTCGGGGCTTCTTGTTATGTACGCCAAGCCATACGCCAGGGGAACCCTGACGCCGATTGTTGTTATGACGGATATAATCATTGGCGTCACGGTATCGCCCGCGCCGCGCATGACGCCACCCAAGACCTGCGTCACCGCAAAGCAGATATACCCCACCGCAAGCACCTTTAGCATTCGCGCACCCAAGTCCAGAACCGATTCCGTGTCGGTAAACATCATAAGGAGCTGCCTCCCGAACAGCAGTATCAAAACTACCAGAACGGCGCTTACCAAAAGCGCAAGCCTTAAGCCGTATTTCGCGCTGCTGTGGACGCGCTCAACGTTGCCCGCGCCTATATTCTGCCCGACATAGGTCGTCATCGACATTCCGAAGGTGAAATTGGGCATCATCGCAAAGCCGTCCACACGCATTATGGCTATGCAGGTGGCTATGACCGAGGTGCCGAAGCTGTTGATGAGCGACTGCACCATGAGCTGAGCGCCGGAGAATATCGCCTGCGTCGCGCCCACGGGCATACCAATCTTGAATATGCGAAGGCATATATCCTTGTCGGGGATGAAGTAGCGCTTCTTGGCGTCGAACACATCCTTCATGCGCAATATGCGAAGGACGCAGCAGAGCGCCGAGATGCTTTGGGCTATTACGGTCGCTATTGCGACGCCCGGCACCCCCATACCGAATACGGCGACAAACAATATGTCAAGCCCTATGTTCAACCCGCAGGCCAAGAGCAGAAACACAAGCGGCATAACCGAGTCGCCCAAGCCGCGCAGGATACCCGCTCCGATGTTGTAGAGTGCGCAGCCCACAAAGCCTATCATGATGATACTAAGATAGCTTGACGAGTCCGTGAAGATTTCATCAGGGGTACTCATTATGCGAAGGAAGGGATTTGTTATCACAAGCCCCAACACGCCCGAAAGCAGACCCACTATTACGGTAATCGACAGCACATTGCATATGGTGTGCGAAAGCTGCTCCCTGTTCTTCGCGCCGAAGTACTGTGAAACGAGAATGCCCGCACCCGTTGATACACCCATCAACAGAGCTATTATGAGGTTCAGTATGGGGCCTGACGCGCCGACAGCGGCAAGTGCGTTGTCGCCCGCGTACCTGCCTACAACAACAGCGTCCACGGTGTTGTAGAGCTGCTGCGCGAAATTACCGATAAGAAGCGGCAGAGCAAAGCGTATAAGCACCTTTGTCGGGTTGCCCACCGTCATGTCCTGCGCTCCAAAGAAGCCCTTTATCTTATCCCAAGCCTTCATCTGTCCGTTCCTTTCGGGGCTTTCGGCAAACCCGCCTTCAACCCAACAAGAGAACATTATACATTCAATAAAAATTACCGTCAACGACTTTTGCGTAAAATCTCATGTTCGCAGGCAACAAAGTTTCATGTCGTCCTGAGGAGCAAACAGCGACGAAGGATCTTGAAACAGACTTGCGGGGAAAGGGGCGCTCCCCCGAATCACTCCCACTGTCATCCTGAGGAGCAAACCGCGATAAAGGATCTTGAAACAGACTTGCGGGGAAAGGGG
>DAOPJM010000010.1:8160-28849 GCA_035399665.1 Clostridia bacterium | reverse complement strand
TCCTGAGGAGCAAACCGCGATAAAGGATCTTGAAACAGACTTGCGGGGAAAGGGGCGCTCCCACTATGGGATGTGGAGACGGGAAGTGGTGGACAAACACAGTTCGCCCCTTGAATTTTTGGGTATTATCGCAGGGGAGCGGGTCTTGACTTCGTACTTCTCGGCAAGATCCTTCGACTTCGCAATAGGATGACAAGGAGGTTGAGGGGCGGGGCAATATTGGATGACAAGGAGGTTGAGGGGCGGGACAATATTGGATGACGGGGGGGTACAGGTGGATTAGGAATGGGTTCCTAAAGCGGGAATAGCTTTCAAGGACGCTTTCACCGCAGCGCAATTACACTTGCAGGCTGTCACTCTCGGGAACGAGCAGCTTTATCATATCCCCGCTGCCCTTTGCCGCCGTCACAAAGTCCTTAGCTGTCTTGAGCGGAAAGGCATGTCCCTCCATATGGTAATGCATGGGTACGCAGTACACGGGCGCGATGAGCTTCATCAGGCTCACAGCCTCCTTCGGCCCTATCGTATACGTCCCGCCTATGGGAATGAGCAGCGCGTCAACTGCGCCTAAGCTCTTTATCTGATCATCGGTGAGCATACAGCCCAAGTCCCCAAGGTGTACTATCCGTTTGCCGCCGCAGTCATACACGAATACGATATTGTTTCCGCGAAGCGCGCCTCGCTTGTCGTCGTGGAAGGTCGGGATACCCCAAACCTGCACCTCGCCTACCCGATTTCTCTCGGGCGTCTCTATAACCATGGGATTGCCATCAAGCTGCGTTAAGTCGTTATGGTCGTAGTGCGCGTGGCTTATCGTTACCGCGTCGCAGCTTGGCTTACTGTGCCTAAACACCTTCTGCGGGTATGGGTCGGTCGCTATCCTCATACCCTTTCCAAAGTCCAGCACAAAGCAGGAATGTCCGTACCAACTTATCCGCATTTTGTACACCTCCTAAGTTTCAGTATCGCGTTGGCCGCGCCGCCTATCTGTGCTTCCGCGTCCAGCCTTTCCTTTCCATACAGCCCCGTTGTCATCGAACGCATGGCAAGCTCCGTCTCATTCGTCCACTTCCCACCGGAGTACGCGCACCACGAAAGCCACAGGGCGCGGCGCACCGCGGCGACGTCCGGACAGGCGCAGGGCGGCTTTCGGGACAGCAGCTGAAGGTAATTGTCCCCATCGTCGCACAATACGCGCCCAGGGTATTCAAGCTCCCGCGTTCCTTTTATCATCAAATCGAACATGGCGTTCGACAGATGGAATATCAGCCAACCGTTCCTTGCCGAAACTTTGCAAAGAACGGGCAGCCCATCCAACCTGCACTCAAACAAACGGGCGTTGAGCAGGTTTACACACTCCGTAAGGTCACCCTCGCGCACCATGGACAGGGCAAGCTCACCCTCGTCCCTTGCGTTTTTGAACCTGTCACACGGTATGTCCCCGCCCGTCGCTCCCCATACAAAGCGCGAGATGGCATTAATGATTACAAAACGAAAATCGTTTTTCATAGGTTTAGCGTACACGCCGCCCGACGTTTTGTCAATGAAAACAGCTTTAACTTTTTTGTGCGTTTTGAAAATCGCTCATTGAATACGCCCATGTTCATTTGGGCATACTTCAACTTGCGAGGTGATTCAATGACAAAAGCTAAAAACAATATTCTTCCGTTTGTACTCGGCATACTCATTTTGGCGCTTGCCATGTCAGCGCTTATGGGAGCCTTTGGCAACGCTTCAACGGCTGCCGCAGCTTCCAATGACGAGGTGCTTAGGCTGCACGTTATCGCCAACAGCGACGACGATTTCGATCAGGCCGTGAAGCTGCAGGTGCGGGACGCGATACTGCCCATCTTCGAGTCCGCCGAGAGCTATGAGGACGCAAGGGCGTTTCTGTTAAGCCACGGAGCTGAGATTCAAGCCGAATGCGAGCGCGTACTCAAGGAAAACGGCGTTGATTACGGCGTGGAGCTGACCCTTGGACTGACGCATTTCCCAGACCGCGACTACGGCGGAACATTTTACCCCGAAGGCGATTATGATGCGCTTTGCGTGCGTTTGGGCGCGGCCAACGGTCAAAACTGGTGGTGCGTGCTGTTTCCTCCCCTGTGCCTGATAACGCGTGACGGTCAGCCCGTTGACCTTGACGAACTGGAATTTGAAAGCGGCATCATAGAATGGCTGCGCAGTATCGGATGGTGGTTCGATGACTAAACGAGGCTTGCGTATTCGATGTTTTTTAGGCGCTGTCGTAATCTTGTTATGCTGTCTATTGCCCAATACCGCGTCCGCCGTTCTCAAGCGCGGCTCCTCAGGCGACGAGGTTATAACCCTTCAGAAGAAGCTAAAAGCCTGGGGTTACTACACAGGCAGTATCGACGGGATCTATGGAAGCGCGACGGTGGAAGCGGTCAAGTACTTTCAGAGGGTGAACGGGCTGACGGTGGACGGCGTCGTAGGGCCCGCAACGGCAGCCGCCCTGGGAATGAGCTTGTCGTCTTCGTCGTCATCGTCGTCGTCCTCCTCGTCCACATCCTCGGGAGACACATATTTGCTTGCGCGATGCATATATGGCGAGGCAAGAGGCGAGCCTTACAAGGGCATGGTGGCGGTGGGAGCGGTGATACTCAACCGTGTCAAGAGCAGTCAGTTCCCTAACTCCATTTCGGGAGTGATATATCAATCGGGTGCGTTTTCGGTTGTAAGCGACGGGCAGATTAATATGGCGCCCAATGAGACCGCCATACGCGCCGCCAAGGACGCTCTAAACGGTTGGGACCCGACGGGCGGATGCCTGTACTACTACAACCCTTCCAAGACCACCAACAAGTGGATGCTCTCAAAGCCCGTGGTAATCACCATAGGCAGTCACGCATTCTTTTAAGGAGACGACATGAAGAAAACAGCTTACATAGTCGCGATAGCCGTACTTGGCGTAGGTCTTTTGGTATGCGTAGGACTGTTGACGTCCTCATACGCGCAGCTTTCTGACAAGCAAGCCCTGCTGAATGCGGCGAATGAACAGATAGAACAGGCCAACTCACGTCTGTCCGAGACCGATGACGCCGAGGGCGGCAACGCGCAATCCTCAGAGGACTCCTCATCGGTGAACTTCGAGCGTCTCTATCGCAAGGTCGGCGACGATATAAACGATATGTGCAACACGATGTCCAAGCTTGAGGTAGCGGCCTCGCCTGACCGAACCCTATTGCTGTTGGCCGACCTGTGGCGGCTTTCGGGCAGCGCGTCCGCGGCTCTTTCCGAATTGCCCGAAGCGCACGGCAACGTTGGAGAACTGACAAGCTTCATCACCCGCGCAGGTGATTACGCATATGCGCTCATGCAGGGCGTGCTCAACGACCGGCCGCTCTCCGCCGACGATACCGAGCAGCTTTCAAAGATGAAGGAGTACTGCATAAAAGTCTCAGAGAGCATTGAAAGCAGGCTCGAAAGCGGACAGCTTCCCACCGACTTTCTGGACGCGGACGGCTTCTACTGTGAAACCAACGAGAGCGAGGGATTGTCCGACATACCCACCCTCATCTATGACGGCCCTTATTCGGAGACCAACGAGCTGCTTGAACCGCTTGCCGACCTCGGCGGCGAGGTGAGCCAAGACGAGGCGTTGAATAGGGCGAAGGAGCTTTTTCCAGACTATGAGGCGAGCTATGAGTCTTTATGCAACGGGCGCATACCCACTCACGACATAGCTTTGAGCGGAGAAAAGGGTGAAATCTCTCTGTCGCTCACCAAGATGGGCGGACTGCCCCTGTACTTCATGGGCTCGCCCGTGGGCAACAGAAACGACGCTCCGAACGACGAGGAGACAAAGCGACTGCACGAAGCCGCACAGACCTTTCTATCTGAATGGGGCTACGGCGAGCTTCATCCCTCCTATGCGCAGTACTATGAGGGCAGCGTGGTCATAAACTACGCCGCCGTACAGGACGGGGTCGTCCTGTACTCCGACCTTATCAAGGTGTATGTTGACAGGGAAAGCTTTGAGGTGTTCGGCATGGACGCTTCGGGCTACTGCTTCTGCCACAGACAGCGCGAGCTTAACGCGCCTTCGCTGTCCCAAGAGGAAGCGCAGGAAAGGCTTTCGCTGTTGATAGAGGTTGAAAGTGTCACCCTGACGCTCATTCCGAAAACCCGCTCTACCGAGGTTCTTTGTTGGGAGTTCAAGGGCAAGAAGGGCAATGACAGCTATATAGTCTATATCAACGCTGAAACGGGCGCGGAGGAGGAGATCTTCTTGGTGATAAACAGCGAGGAGGGCGACCTCGTGGTATAGGGAAAAGCGCGACAAATGCAAAATGGACGCAAACAAGGGCAAAACCCCTTATGCGTCCGTTTTGTAATATTCTACCTTACTTTTTTAGTCTCTTGGATAGCAGGATAGCGCGTTAGTAAGCTCGTTTCTAAGCTCAGCTCGTCTGTCCGCAGGTGTGAGCAATATGGCGTGCTTGAGGTTCTTTAAGACAAATCTTCTGACCGCCGACCATGGCGCGCTCACCGATACACGAACGTTGTCACCCTCGGGAACGATGTTGACGTTGCCAAAGAACGCTTCATGCAGTTCTCCGATTAGATGCCTTGCGCAAAGCAGGGTGAAGCGCTCGTTCTCGCGGTGCCTGTAAACCGCGAATTCTACGTAGCGTTCAACGTCCAAACCGCTCTCACAGCCGATAAGCGTTGTGACCTCGCGGGCAGGCTCGTTAGTCAAGCTCAGCTCGCTCATCAGGTCAACCCTGTAATGCAGGGGCTTGCCATAGCCTACTATCGCGACTATGACGTAATACTCCTCCTCTGCCAAAAACAGGGCGTAGGGGGACGCGGAGAACGCGCTGCTGCGCTGAGGCGTCAGGCTGCCGTCCGCCGCGATAGAGTTGTATACATAGTTTATGCGCTTACCCTCGCGTATGCCACGGCGGATAAGCTCCAGCTTGTCAAAGACCTGCGTGTTTAGGCTGCGATTCAGCTCCGCAACGGGCATGACGGGAACATCGGATTGCAGCTTGCCTATAAGCTCCGAGGCGATATCTGACCCGGGTGCGCGAAGCAGCGCGTCCAAGATGACCATGCGGGTTTGCTCGGGCAGTGGCTCCGCTTCGTGGCTTTGGGGCTTTACTGCCTCGGCAGTCTCCGTTTTGACCATCTTGGGGCGCAGATAATAACCTTTGCCGTTCTCATGGTAGTCGCATAAATCAAATCCCATCTCGCTGAGTAAGGCTAAGTTGCGCCCTACGGCCTTGCGCTCTGCGGTCAGCTCGTAGTCGCTCTCAAGATACTCGATGATTCTACGGGTGTTGATGGGATCCTGTGCGCTCGCATACTTTTCCAGTATGCGCATAATGCACAGCGACAACGCTTTCTTTCCCTTCGTCATTTTGCCCTCGCTAAATCTCGTAGTAGTCGCCACGTCTGTAATCGTACAGGACGCCGTCGTAAAGCTTGACATTCTCAAGCACCTTGCCGCAGCCTATCGCCACACTTGAAATGGGATCCTCCGCAACGTAACAGGGAATACCCGTGTGATCGGTGATATACTTGTCCAGTCCGAAAAGCAGCGACCCGCCGCCCGTCAAACACATTCCGTTCTCCGTGATATCCCCGCAAAGCTCGGCGGGAGTCGCCTCCATCATGTCCCTAAGCTGCTCGGTAATCTGCCGCAGCGGGTCAGCCAAAGCCGTAACAAGCTCGTTGCTGTCAACCAACATGGACGCGGGCTGTCCGCTGCCCAAGGAACGCCCCCGAACGTCAATCATGATAGGCTCTGACCTTGGCGAAGCTGACGCGAAATTGATTTTCATCTCTTCCGCCGCCCTAACGCCTACCGCTATGCCGTGCTGACGCTTGAAATAGCGAATAATCGCCTCATCGAACTTGTCACCGCCGACCCTGATGGACGCGGATATGACCGCTCTGCCGAGTGAGGTCACCACCATGTCGCTTGTGCCCGCGCCGACGTCAAGGATAAGGTTGCCCTTTGGGGAGATTATGTCCACCCCCGCGCCGATGGCGGCCGCCAACGGCTCGTCAATAAGATAGGTGTAGCGCGCACCCGCGCCCTCGGAGGTCTCTATAACGGCGCGTTTTTCTACCTCGGTAGCTTTGGAAGGCACAGCGATAACGACCCTTGGCTTAAAGAATATTCTATTGCCGACCAGTCTTGAAAAAAAGTTCGTGAGCATACGCTCCGTAGCGTCGAAGTTGGAAATAACGCCCTCAGCCAAGGGGCGCAGCACAATAAGTCCCTCGGGTTCGCGCCCGATCATATCTAAAGCCTCGCCGCCTATGGCGACAAGCTTGCCTGTTCCGCGTTCAATCGCCACGACGCTGGGCTCACGCAACACAATGCCCTTGCGTCTGACATAGGCCAAGACCGTGCTGGTGCCAAGGTCAAGCCCAATGTCCGACGATCCGAATAATCTCATAACACACCTCATAAAGCCGCAGTCCGCGACTCATATCACTTGTCCCATAATTGTACCATCCGAAAGCGTTTTTGCGATTAACAAATTATGAATTAATCAAAACGATTTTATGAACTCCGTGACTGTGTTTCGCAGGTGGTGTAGATTTGCATAAAATCCCATGTTGACAGATGTACGGGAACGGTGATATATTTAATTAAGAATCAGAAAGAAGGGAGCGATGTATTATGTTCAAAAGAGAGAGTGTTGTGTTTATGTCGCTTCCGGAAAGGTTTTAGCCTTAGATTCGCGTTACCGCAGTTTCGCCCGGAAGCCTTTGGCTGTTCGGGCTTTTTTATGCCCGTTTGACCACCTTACTACAAATTTATACAAACGGGAGAAATATGGAAGCAAACAATCAGACTTGTATCGGCCGCGTTATCGCCGGCTCGAACGGACTATACACCATCGAAACACCAACCGGAATTACGCAGTGCCGCGTCACGGGGCGTTTCATGCACCTTGCCGCCTCACCCTCGGACTACCCCGTGACGGGCGACCTTGTAGAGCTGAATAGCAACACTATTTCGGGACTTGTTCCGCGCAAATCCGTCATGACACGCGCCATGGCGGGTCAGCGCAAGGACGCGCAGCTAATCTGCGCCAATGTCGATTTCATCCTTATCTGCATGTCCCTCAACGACAACCTCAACCCGCGCCGCCTTGAACGCTACATCGCGGCAATCGCGGCGGGCGGCGCGGAACCCGTTCTCGTTCTCACTAAGGCCGACCTCAACAAGAACGCCGAGAGCATACGTTCCGAGTATCAGCGAAGCTACGGTATCCGCACTCTGCTTTGCAGCGCGCCCGACGCCTACGATGAGGTTCGCGCTCTCCTAACCCAAGGCGTTGCCTGCGCCCTTGTCGGCTCCTCAGGCGTGGGCAAGTCCACCCTGTTGAACGCGCTTTTAGGCTCCTCGGTACAGGCCACGCTTGCCATATCGCAAAAGGGCGACCGAGGCAGGCACACTACCACCGCCCGTGAGCTGTTCACCCTGCCTTCGGGCGCGGCTGTCATCGACACTCCGGGTATGCGGGAGCTGAAGCTTGACAACAGCGACGTTGACGCGGCGTTCACTGACATTATCGCCTTAGCTTCACAGTGTAAATACTCCGATTGCAAGCATGAGCGCGAACCCGGATGCGCCGTCAAAGCGGCCGTCGCGGAGGGCAGGCTTGACCCCGCCCGCCTCGCTTCGTATGTAAAGCTTGCCAAGGAGCAGCAGCGCAAGGCCACCCACTTTCATAGGCTTCAACACTAAATACGACAACGTGAAAGCCGCGCACCTTCAATAAAGCTTGATGCGCGGCTTATTTCGTATGTTCTTATTGGGTTGTTACCGCCTTGTCAGAAGGCTTATCATTATCTTTGCGAAGGCCTCGCGGTCCAGATCAAGCACGACCTTGGCGTTCTTATGCTCGAACCCGAAGTCCGAGTATACGTCTGTGACGCTCTTGCCCCGCGTCAGCTCGGAGCGCGTCTCAACGTACACGCCCGCTTCCTCCATTGTGAAAAGTTCAGGGTGCGCGCAGCACACGACCGCGCAGGGGTCGTGAAGCTCCGTACCCTCATGCCCGTTTTCCTTTAGATAGGCCATGGCTATCCTTCTGCTGTCGATGAAGAAACGCCCCTTGGGGGTATTGACCCTGTTGATAAGCTCCACCTCATAGTCAAAAAGCTCCGCCTTGTTGGTAACGTCCAGCCCCACCATGGTTATAGGCGCTCCGCACTTCATCACAAGCTGAGCCGCCTCTGGGTCCACATAGAAGTTGAACTCGGCGGCGGGCGTGCGGTTGCCGAAGCTGCAGGCTCCGCCCATTATGGTTATGCTCTTGAGCAGCGACGCAAGCTTTGAATACTTCGACAGCGCAATCGCAATATTGGTAAGAGGGCCTACGGCGATAAGCTCAAGGCTCCCGTTACAGCTCACGGCCGTTTCATACAGGGCGTCCCAAGCGGTCTTGCTCTCATGCTCCCTTGTGGATTCGGGGAGAACGACGTCGCCTATTCCGTTGTTGCCGTGAATATACGGAGCGGTCACAAGCTCGCGCAGGAGCGGTTTGTCCGCGCCCTTGTACACGGGAGCGGCGCAGGAAATGAAGTCCATCACCCTGCGGGTATTCTCATAGGTTTTATACAGCTCGACATTGCCCGCGACGCAGCTTACTCCCAATATGTGAAAGTCGGGCATAGCCGCCGCCGTCATAAGGCAAATCGCATCGTCAACGCCGACGTCGCAGTCTATCCAAATGTCTCTCATGCCTTTGTCCTCCCATAAAACGCAACGGAGTTCACGATATGCTCCACAAAGGCTTCGCGGTCAAGACCCATGACGACCTTGGCATTGGCGGGCTTGCCCGATATATTGAAAATGTCGCCAACCGTCATCCCTCGGCAATACTCGCCCTCGGTCTCTATCTCGACATGCATGGGGACTATCCTGAACATCTCAGGGTGCAGCAGCACCGCAACCGCAACCGCGTCATGCACGGGCGCACCCGCGTAGCCCTTCGCCCTGTGAAAGCCGTAGAAGAACTCCAGCCAGTCCGCTACCACAAACGCAACGTGGTTGTTTTGGTTTCTCACCCGCTCGAAGTCCTCCGGGAACACCAACGCCTTTTCTGTGACGTCCAATCCGCACATGGTAAGGTCTATCCCCGAAGTGAACACCACCTTCGCGGCCTCAGGATCGACAAGTATGTTGAACTCGGCGGCGGGCGTCCAGTTGCCCAAGGCTATGCCCCCGCCCATAAGCGAGATTCGGGCAATCTTGGGTTTCAGCTCGGGGTGAGCCAACAACAGTGCGGCTACATTCGTAAGCGGCCCTGTGGGTATGAGGGTCACGGGAGTATCACTCTCCCCTATCACCTTTGCCATGAGCGCGACGGAGTCCAACTCGGATTCATTGAACGCGGGTTCGGGAAGCACGGGGCCGTCCAAGCCGGACTTGCCATGCACCGAGGGCGCGTTCATAGGCTCGTTTATAAGCGGGCGGGGTCTGCCCCTGCCCACGGGTGGATGAATACCGCAGAGCGTACATATACGCAGGGCGTTGTAGGTGGTTTTCTCTATTGTCTGATTGCCTGCGACGGTGGTTACTGCCCGAATATCAAGCATGGGCGAGGCCGCAGCCGTCACCCATGCGATAGCATCGTCATGCCCGGGATCGCCGTCCAGTATTACGGGTATACGATTCATTCTCTGATCTTCAACTTTCTGTGCTTTTTAACCTTGTTCACGGTTGACCACGCATATA
Organism: Clostridia bacterium; assembly: GCA_035399665.1. GTDB lineage: Bacteria > Bacillota > Clostridia > Christensenellales > CAG-138 > DAOPJM01. The sequence goes on along the minus strand of DAOPJM010000010.1, from coordinate 19,119 downwards.
TGACAAGGCCGATAATCGTGAACGCATAGGGTATCATGGAGACGAGGAAGCTTGAATAGCCAAGCGCGCTTGCCTTTGTCGCCAACGCCTGCGCGAAGCCGAACAGCAGTGACGAGAGCATCGCGCCCACAGGCTCGCCTCTGCCCATGGCCTGAGCCGCCAAAGCTATAAAGCCCCGACCCGCTACCATGCCTGAGTTCCACCCCTGTGCGTAGTACATGGACATAAACGCTCCGCCGAAGCCCGCCATCGCGCCCGATATCGCAAGCGCGATGTACTTCATCTTGTTGACGGATACTCCGACGCTGCTCGCGGCGTTCGGGCTTTCACCAACGGCGCGTATGTTAAGACCCAAGGAGGTCTTATACAGCAGCACCCACATGAGGAACACGAACAGGAAAGCGACGTAGGTCAGCACGGAGTGACCCGATACTATCTCGCCCAACACGGGTATCTTGCTGATAAGCGGTATGTTTACCGTTGGTATCAGGATGTTCGGGGTAACAAGGTTGCCCGTGTTGCCGCGCATACCGGTGAACATGTAGAGCAGGAAAATGGTTCCGCCGCCGCCCAACATATTCACGGCGATGCCCGCCAATATGATATCGGTCTTGAGCTTGATGCCGAAGAAGCCCATCATAAGCCCCAACAGCACGCCTACGGCCACCGCGCCGAGTACTCCGATTATCCAGCTCTGCGTCCAGTAAGCTATGAGGAAGCCGAACAACGCGGAAATCATCATAGTGCCTTCAAGACCGATGTTGCAAACCCCCGCCTTCTCAGCTATGACCGCGCCCAATGCCGCGAACAGTATCGGGGCTGTGATGCGAATCATGACGAACAGGAAGTCCGCCTTAAAGACCATTTCCCAAAGACGTTCAAGCATTCTCGGCACCTCCCTTCGCAATGTGCGCAAGCTCCTCCTTGGCACTCTTAACAACCAACTTTTGCCTGTACTTTGAGAGGAACTGCTCCGCCGCGAAGAACAGGAAGATAGCCGCCTGGATGATGTCTATCATCTCGGAGGGGATATCGCAGTAGGTTGACATCAGCATACAGCCCTTGTTGAGGTACGCCATGAACAGCGCCGCGAAAGGCACGAATATTGGGTTGTTTTTGGCAAGGATGGCGATAGTCACGCCCGTCCAGCCATAGCCCGGAAGCTCCTTCCAGAGGAAGGTGCTGTACCTGCCCAACACCTCAATACCGCCGCCTATGCCGGAAAGCACGCCGCCTATCACCTGTGACAGCACGATGGCCGAACCGACCTTCATGCCCGAATACTGCGAGAAGGATTGGTTAATGCCTATCATCCTAATCGAATAGCCCCAACGTGTGCGGAACATGAACAGCGCGATAATCACCACGAATACCAAGGCCACCACAAAGCCCCAATTGAGCTTGCTGCCGCCTTCGACAAGAGCGGGAATTCTCGCGGACTCTGCGAACGCATAGGTCTGGGTAGAGCCTTTACTCCTGTCCGCGAAGTTGAAGTTGAGAAAATGCAGTATGAGGTACATCAAGACGTAGTTGAGCATTAGGGTCGTAACCATCTCGCTCGCGCCTATCTTGACCTTTAGAAAGGCCGGTATGAGCATGATAACTCCACCCACCACGGCAGCCACTATGATACAGATGAAGGGGTCAAGCGCCGTACCCGTGGAGAGGTATATACCGCAGAGCGCCGCGACAAAGCCGCCCGTCATGCAAACGCCCTCGCCGGCAAGATTGAACTGGTTGGCGGAGAACATCACGCATACCGCAAGTCCCGTGAAGATGGTGGGAATCATCGCCGCCAGAATCTGATAGAAATTCATGGTGTTGAAGCTTACTACCCCCGCCTTCGTCGTGAACAGCGGCCCTATAAGCATGTACTTTAGCGCCTCAAGCCCCTTGCTGAAGGTCTGTGACTTGTCATCGGTATTGATATAGATGGTCAAGAATATGAAGATGGCGCCCACGCCCAACGCGATAAGTATCGCCGCTAAGCCTCGGATGATGGAGAACATCATCATGCGCCTGTCCTTGACCAGTATGGATTTCAGGTTTTGCCAAAACTTATTCATTGCTTACCTCCGGCATGGCTTCCTCGTGGCAAGCCTTGGCTATGGTCTCCTTGTCGTGATGCTTTAAGCCCAACATATATTCGCCAAGCATCACGTCGTTCAGAATGCCCGCGTCCTCAAAATACGCCGCGACCTTGCCGCCGTTCATGACAATAAGCGAATCCGAGAGCATCAGAACCTCGTTGATGTCCGCCGAGACGAGCAGCACCGCGGCGCCCGCCCTTGACAGCTCGACGAGCTTGTTTCTTATGAACTCGGTAGCGCCAACGTCAATGCCCCTTGTGGGCTGATCGGCGATGATAAGGCGAGGCGAGCAGGACAGCTCACGCGCCACGACGACCTTCTGTATGTTGCCGCCCGACAGCATCATGACCTGCTGCTTTCTTGACTTGCACTTAATCTTAAAGTCCTTTATGAGGCGATCCGACTCGGCGTACATACGCTTCACCCTAAAGAGCGGCCCCCAATTGAAGCGCTTCTTGGAGATACGGTCGGAGAGTACGTTTTCCTCTATGCTGCCCTTGTCCGCGATACCATAGGTCATTCTGTCCTCGGGTATCATGGAAACGCCCTGCTCGCGTATCTTGCGCTGCGACAGGCGTATGAGGCTCACGCCTTCGACCTCGGCTGTGCCCGACTGCGGCTTGCGGAAGTTAAAGAGTATGTCCACAAGCTCGCGCTGTCCATTGCCCTCTATGCCCGCGACGCCCAAAATCTCGCCCTCGCGCACGGAGAAGGACACGTCCTCAAGCATACGCTTGTCCCACTCGTTGGTATAGCAGAGCTTGCGCACCTTCAAAACGGTCTTGCCCGGCTCGGCCTTGGGCTTTTCGAGTTCAAGCGATACCTCTCTGCCCACCATGAGGCGGGAAATCTCCTCCTCGGAAATGGCGGCGGTGTCGTAAACGCCCATGCTCTTGCCGTCGCGCATGATGGTCAGTCTGTCGGTCAGCTCCTTTATCTCGTTAAGCTTATGCGAGATAAAGACTATGGTGTAGCCCTGCTCCTTGAGATGCTTCAGCTCGTGAAACAGCTCGGCGGTCTCCTGCGTCGTCAATACGGCGGTAGGCTCGTCAAGTATGAGTATCTTGGCCCCACGAACCAACGCCTTCAAAATTTCAACTTTTTGTTTCATGCCCACGGGGATATCCATAACCTTTGCCATGGGATCGACGGGCAGATTGTAACGCTCGGAGAACTCGCGGGTCAGCTTGACCGCGGCCTTATAGTCGATAAACACTCCCGCCTTGGTGGGCGGCATTCCGAGTACGATGTTTTCCGCGACCGTAAGGCTTGGAACAAGCATGAAGTGCTGATGCACCATGCCCACGCCTTTTGCGATGGCGGCGGTGGGAGACGGCAAAACGGCCTTTTCGCCGTTGATGTAGATCTCGCCCTCGGTGGGCTGCTCAAGGCCGAACAGCACCTTCATCAGGGTGGACTTGCCCGAACCATTCTCGCCCATCAAGGCGTGAATCTCGCCGCGTCTGACAGAAAAATCCACCTTTTGGTTGGCGGCTATGCCGTTGGGGTAAACCTTTGTTATGCCGACCATTCGGACGACAAGGTCCTCGTTTGCGCTCTCAACTGTTTCCTTATGTTCCAAAGAGAGCCTCCTTTCGTCTTTTAATGCGGATAGAGGGAGCCTTCACTCGAAAGCTCCCTCACTTTAGTCAGTGAATGATGGCACAGCTATTACGGCTGCATGGAGTCGCGCAGAGCGACGACGGCATTGGTCTCATCGCCGATGGCGGACGGAACAACAACCTCACCGTTCACGATTGCGTCCTGAGCCGCAAGAACCATGTCCCGAACCTCTTGCGGAGAGAGCTTAGCGAAGTTCTTGTCGGTCACGATACCGACGCCGCCCTCGCTGATACCAAGGTTAACCTGCTGGCCCCAATACTCGTTGCCCGCGTCCCACTCGTTAAAAATCCAAATGATTGACTGACCGATGTTCTTCAGACCGGAGGTAAGGGTGATCGCCGCAAGCTCTGTGGAAAGGGTCAGCTCCTGGTCGGAGTCAACGCCGATGAACCAAGCCTTGCCGCTCTCCAAAGCAGCCTCGGCTCCGCCGTTGCCGGACAGACCCGCAACGCCCCAGATGATGTCGCAGTTATTGTCGTTGATCATGGACAGACCGAATTCCTTGGCGGTCGCGGTATCAACATAGCTGTTGACATAACGGGTATCGACCTTGACGTCGGGATTGACGGACTGTGCGCCAAGCAGGAAGCCATACAGGAAGTCGTTGATGACAGGGCTGTCAACGCCGCCGATGAAGCCGACTACCGCGCTGTCGTTGATCTTCTCAACGGAGGTCTGTGTCGTCATGGACGCGGCATAAACGCCAATGAGGTAACCCATGTCGTTCTGCTTGTAGCTGATGTTGACGACGTTGGCGTTCTCGCCCACATAGGTGGTGTCGTCATAGATGAGGAACTTCTGATCGGGGTACGCAGTGGCGACTTCCTTGAGGTAGTCGGGCATCTGATAGGTACCGCAGATAATCAGGTCATACTCGCCGGACTCGGCTACCTCGTACAGGGTCTCAAGCCACTTGGGCTGATCCTCGTCGGTGCCGCCCATTTCGATGGTCTTGTAGGTGATCCTGCCCGCTTCCTGAAGCGCCTTCAGGCCGGATTCAGCGGAATCGAAGAAGGACTTGTCACCCAAGTTGCCGTTTACAAGGCTTACCACATTGTAAACTTTTGTATCGGGTACATCGACATTGGGTTCATCAACCGCCGGTTCCTTTGAGCAGGCCGCCAGTACTGATACCAGCATCAGAACTGCCAAGAGGATAGCAAAATACTTTTTCATAGTTCGTTCCTTTCGTGCATTTGATTGCTGTGTTCATCACACAACCTAAACAATTTTACACGAATGTGACAAAAATGTCAATATGTTTATATGCAAAGATTAAGGAATGAGAAAGCTTCCCTTTTAGCGCTCCCGCCTCAGTGAAAAAGTAAGAGCTGTCGCGGCTTTTGCCCGTTGACGCTCTTTATCAGTTCATGGAAAGCCTGAAGCACCACAGCAGCTTATGAACGGAAATTTCAAAGCCGAGCTTAATTTGCAAGTTTATCGACGCCGTGTTATCGCAGAACACCTGCGCGTAGGGGATCACACCCTGTTCCGCTCTGTGGCGTATCATGAACGCCGCCAAAGCCCAGCCTATGTTGTGCCTGCGATAATCGGGCAGAACCTCAAGCCTACCAAGGCTTCCGTCCTCGTGCATACCCGCATAGCCCAAGAGCGTCCCTTGCGCGTCGTAGGCCGCGAACAGGGAGCCGTCGTCTATCTGTTGAATGAACTCGTCCTTCGCGTCATACAGCTCATAATAGCTTGCGGCAAGCTCCGCGTCCTTCTTGTCCATAAGCCTTATCGCGGGCGCGTTGTCAGCCTTGGGGAAATCGTCCCTTAGGTAGACCACCTGAAAGCAAGGCTTCTCGCTGTCAAAGCCCGCCGCCCTTGCCGCCTCAAAGCAGCGTTCGTCGCGTATAACCAAGCCCGAAGGCTCTTTGATCATGGCGATAAGGCGCTTGGCGCTTGTCTCGTTCACGGCTCCAAGAAGGAACATCGGGATGTCGTCCTTGTGATCGACGCGCAAAAGCACCCCCTCCTCACTTGCATCCTCTATCTTAGCGCCGCCATCGCGAAGGGCATGGAACATATCCGCAAAAATGAGAGGATCGCGGCTGAAAAACCTATATGAAGCGGCTTCATCCTTTGTCATTTGCTTCGGGGTCAAGTCTGAGAAGTTCACCAAAATACCTCACAAGTTCGTTCGGGTGCGACTGCGTGTACGGCCGTACCCGTGATTTACCCGTTATCTTAGCACTACACACACGCTTATGTCAATCACACAAAAAGCGACCCCGCAAACGAAACGCGGGGTCTGATGAAAAGGAACAGCCGAATGATTTAGAATGTAGTAAAGCCGCCGTCCACGGGAAGGTTGGCGCCCGTTACGTTGGAGCATTCATCCGAGCAGAGGTACAGCGCTACATTTGAGACCTCCTCGGCCTGCGCGCCCCTGCCCTGCGGAGAATGAATCTTGAATCCGAGCATCTGATCCATGGCCTCCAAGCCCTGAGACTTGCGCTCGATAGCGCGTCTGCGCAGGAAGGCGAGCGCTTCGTCATACATCGGGGTGAGCGTCGTTCCGGGCGATATGGAATTAACCCTAATTCCGAACTTCGCGCCGTCCAAAGCCATGTTGCGCGAAAGCCCCACCACGGCGTGCTTGGACGCGACGTAAGCGCAGTTCCCCGGGAAGCCGGTCATGCCCGCCACGGACGCGAAATTGAGGACAACGCCCTGCTTTGCCGCCATCATGTGCGGGAAGGCATAGTGGCTCATGGCAAACTGCGAGTACAGGTTGCATCCAATTACTTCATGAAGCATCTCCTCACTCATACGATCCACGCTGCCCGGCTCACCTATGATGCCCGCGCCGTTGACGAGTATGTCTATCCTGCCATACATCTCAATGGCGGCGTCAACGATGCTCTTGCAGTTCTCAAAGTACTGAACGTCGGTAACAATGAACTTGACTTTGGGGTTGATTTCCTTCAGCTCGGCCTCCGTCTTGGCGGAAAGCTCGACCTTGCGGTCTGCGCAAATCAAGAGTGCGCCCTCTTTTGCTGCACGCAAGGCCATCTCACGGCAAATGCCGCCGGCCGCGCCGGTGATAACCATAACCTTGTCCTTGAATCTGTCGGGTATAAAGTTCATGTGAAATCCTCCTTGTTTGACTTACGGGTCAAGTTTACCACTGTTTGACTGTTTAGTCAATATGTGTTTTGGAGATTTGTGTAAATAATGTTAAGCTGTTGAGGGTTGGCGCGTCCAATGCGGGGACAAAAATCGTAAGCTGCAAAAATATAGAGGGAACGGACAAAGGCAGATGAACCGTCCTTGTCCGTTCCGTGTTTATCCTTTGATGGATTTGCCGTCGTCTGCGTTAGCCGGCGTAGGGGAGCTCCTCGAAGCAATCATACTCGGCCACGCCGTCAATATAGCTTATGAAATCATCCTCGGCGCGTTCAACTTCGATGCGGCCGTTGTTGCCGTTCTCATCGGTGAACCAAACGGAGTTCTGACCATCCGTAGCCGTAACATAGATGCTTGTACCAACGGCGAGAGTACCCTTGGTTTCTCCGCCCTCGTCTATCCAAGAGACAGGCAGCTCTCTAATGGTCTTGATTGCCATCTCGTTGTTGTCGATTGCCCAAAGGCTGTCGTCAAGCGGGCCGATGGTACCGTCAGCCTTGTACTCATAAGGGCGATACGCGCCATAGGTTCCGAGTATGTTAACCACTCCGCCCATCTTGAATATCGTGCCGTCAAACAGCTCGATATAGCCGAAGAAGTAACTGCCGTCGCTGTTGGCGTCCGCTCTGCTTTCTCCGGAGAAGGTTACAGGCTTGAACTCGCCGCCCTGATAGCTCCAAGCATAGGTGACGTAATAATCATCGCCGCATCCGCCGCAGAGGTACAGCTCCGGCAGCTCATCGCCGTTCATGTTGCACAACCATATCTGAAAATCATCGATGATTATGTCGGTATCCATGGCATAAACACTGCGGGTGCCGCCAAAGGTCACGCTCAGACGATATATGGCGTCAGGCTCCGTATTCTCGGGAGCAAAGTCCACGACGTCGGCGGCTCCGTCGCCGTCCAAGTCGCAGGTATAGGGCAGCGCGCTTGTAATCTCAACGGGGGTATAAGCTTCGGGCTGCTCGATTACGGGCGCTTCGGTTGGCTCCTCGGTGGGAAGCTCGGTAATCATCGGCTCGGGCGACGCGGTGGGTTCGGCCGATACGGTGACAATCACATTTGTGGGTTCGGCGGATTCGCCCTGAGGGTCGTTCTCGCCGGGTACAGACGTTCCCGCGCAGGCCGCCAGACAAACGGACATTACCGCCGCAAGGATCATAATAAACGTTTTCTTCATAAAATAACTCCTTCCCGACGCCTCAGAGCTAAAAAGCCGCAAGCGTCGAAACCATGTCATCCGTAAAGAGTCAGGATCCCCTGACGCCTTTACAAGTGCGGAGTATAGCACCTGAATTCGTTCAAGTCAAGTCGGCGATGTGTACAAAGCGTGTCATGCTTGTTAAGCTTTTTCTCGCGATTCATACGCTTAAAAAACCAATAAAAGCAGACGTATGCACCGCTTGTGACGCAAAGAGCTAAGAGTGCGTGGCTCCCCTGCCGCTTAGTTGTTGTCAGGCAAAAATGAATTTGGGGCTTTGGGCGGAACCTGTCCGTCAAAGTCCCCTTATCTTACACTGATGTTCTGTTTTCGTCTTATACGTTATTACCCATCTCATAGGCTTGGCACATGGTGTCCGGGTGATTTTTCGCATCGTTCGCCGCGCCTATGCCGACGCCGCGCAGAACCTTGCACAGCCTTGCCTTTGCAAAACACTCCACCCAGCCTTCGATACACTTTGCCGCGCCGTCCATCGCGCTCTCGTCGTCGTCCGCCGCCGTCGCAAGAAGGTAAACCTCGCGGAAGCGATAGTCCGAAGCGAACAGGGGATTCAAACGATCGAGCAGCGTCTTCATCTGCCCACACACATCATAATAGTAGATGGGTGTAGCAAAGACCACCACGTCCGCGTTCCTGACCGCCTCGGCTATGTCCCTCGCGTCGTCCGCTATCACGCATTGCAGCGTCTTTTGGCAGCTGAGACAGCCTATGCAGAAACCAATTTTCTTGCCCGCAAGCCGAATAAGCTCCGCTTCGTTGCCGCCCTCTTTTGCTCCGCGCACGAACTCCCGTGCAAGTATTTCCGAATTGCTTCCGCCGTGTAAGCTTGTGGATATAACGACTACCTTCTTCATTTACATCACTCCTTGTTCAGACTTTTCTAAGCCGACACAAGGGTTTTTACAGCGTCGGCATTCTTCCCGGCTCCATATTACACCGAGTCTTGTCCGATAGCAAATGCTTATTGCTTATGCCTTTCGATAGCCTTAGGGCATAGCTAAGACCTTTGTTCCCGTCCTTAATCGGACTTCTCCCCACAAAGCTCCTGCAAAAAGCACTTGGCCGCAGATGACAACACCTGATAACGCTTCCAAGCCAGGGTCAGCTCCGCCGTCTTTCTGGGGTAAAAGGGTCTGAAGCAAAGCCCGCTGCCTTCGGTGTTCACAAGCTTGTCAATACACAACGCGCATCCAACGCCCTCCTTGACAAGCAAAGCGGCGTTGAATATGAGATTGTATGTGCCTATGACGTTTATGTCCTCGAATGGATACCCAAGCCAACTTGAAAGCTCGTTCTGAAGCATAACTTGGCGCGAGGCTATAAGCTTCAGGGAGCGCATATCCTCGGGTGTAATCGCGTCTTTTTGTGATAAGGGGTCGTTCTCCCTGAGCAGCAGCCCCCACACGTCAACCGTGGGGAGCGTGATGTACTCATACTTTTTTAGGTCTATACGCCCCACGAACAATCCGAAATCCAACAGCCCCTTGTCAAGCCGTTCGGAAACATCGCGCCCGTTGCCGCTGTACAGGTTGAAACGAACCGCGGGATGAATCTCGTTCACACGCTTGACAGCAGCGGCGATGAGGCGCATTCCGTCTGTCTCTCCGCCGCCGATAAACACCTCCCCCGACAGCTCCGTACCGCTCGCATGGAACTGCGCCTCGGTCTTGTCGGCAAGCTCGATAAGCTCCTGCGCCCGTTTGCGCAGGAACATACCCTCCTCGGTGAGCTTGATCCTGCGGTTTCCGCGTATGAACAGCTTAGTGCCGAGTTCATCCTCCAAGTCCATGAGCTGCTTTGAGAGAGTGGGTTGGGTCACATGCAGCCGTTCAGCCGCCGCCGTGATGTTCTCCTCCCTCGCCACCGCCAAAAAGTAACGCAGTACCCTAAGTTCCATCAACCCGTCCTCCCCTTTGGTTTTGTCATTATGCAGCCGCCATTTACGCTGCCGCGTGTAATGCGCGGCATGGCTATGAACCTTGTATTGCTTTTGCCTTACAGGGTTTTAAGCGCGTCCGATACCTCTTTTGGGGTGGTGCAGATCAGGTTGTTAATGAGTCCGCCCACGAAATTGTTCAGGCGGTAGGTCTCGTTGTAGTAATTGCGCACGTCACTTTTGTAAGCGAGCATCTTTTTATGCAGACCGTACCCTAAGCCTATCTCCGCCGCCGTTCCCGAATCCATCTCAAGCCCGTTGCAGTTGGCGACAAGGTAGTCACACAAGCGTATAGCCTTCAGGTCCATGTAAAGGCAGGCGGCTTTGACGAGGGCGTCAGAGTCCTTGTCTATCACGACCTCCTGCGGTAAGAAGGTGGTGTAGCCCTCGGCGCGCAGGGCGTCGGACAGGATGAGGTTGCAGTAGCGGTCGCCTTCGTTGAACAGCGGCCCCGCCATGTATACCTTAGGCTTGCCCGCTTCGTATGGGTGCAGGTACTTGTACAGCGCCTCTATCGTCTTTGGCGTCGTAATCTCCCGCATGGCGTTATCAAAGGGTATGGCGACCTCGCCGTACTTTTCGGCAAAAACCGGGCGGCACACTCCGTCCTGTACATAGACGGCAAAGCTCTCGTCCGTATCGTTTCCATGGTAGAACTTCATTGGATAGACCTCCTGTCTTGTTTTATAAGAACATACCATTTTAAGCCCAATATTTCAAGCCCCAAATAGACAGCAGCCGCTTGGAAGTGAATTAAGTGAATGCGGCCAAATAATCCTTGCGGAGAAAGGCTGTTTCAAGATCCTTCGGAGCAATTGCTCCTCAGGATGACAGCGGGGGTTTGCCGCCATAATCGTTCACCCCATGACGTGAAGGCGTTGCCGCTCTTTAAGCCCATTATCATTTGCCCTTCAACTCACCGTGTCATCCTGAGCGTAGTCGAAGGATCTTGC
>DAOPJM010000010.1:0-8060 GCA_035399665.1 Clostridia bacterium | reverse complement strand
CACCGTGTCATCCTGAGCGTAGTCGAAGGATCTTGCTAAAAGCAAAACAGTCAAGCCCCGCTCCCTCACTATACGGCGAATACCGCCTCGACCGGCTTACCCTTACCGCATAACATTAGCGCTTGCCACGGGCGCGACAATGCTATATAATTATTGCGATAAGGGGGTGGTAATATGGAATTCTCGGTAAACAGTCCCGTTCTGTTTGTGTTCGTGGCGGTGATACTTCTGTTCGTGGTCGCGCAATGCGTTTTCTTCCTGCTCAGGGCTTGGAAACGTGCGCTTGCATTGGGGCTTGATAAACGCAAGCTATGGCGCGTTGTGAGGTCAAGCGCAATCTTCACCATAGTACCCGCAATCTCCATCTTCATCGGGGTCATAGCTCTCTCCAAGAAGTTGGGGTTGCCGCTGCCGTGGCTCAGACTTTCGGTCATTGGCGCGATAACCTACGAGACGCCCGCAGCGGAAGCCGCCGCCAAGGGCGTGGGAACGAGCATAGGCGATACCGCGACCCTGCTCACCGCGCCGCAGTACAGCGCGATAGCTTGGGTTATGACACTCGGTATTATGGCGGGCGTCATCCTAACGCCGCTTATCTGCAAGAAGCTGCTAACAGGCGTGGACAAGTTCAAAAAACGTGACACCAAGTGGGGCGACATACTGATGAGCGCACTGTTCATGGGAATGATTTCCGCCTTCCTGGGTATGATCTTCGGCGATGTTCATGAGGGGCTGTCGGGTTGGATACCCGTGTTTGTCATGCTGTGTTCGGCGGCGATAATGCTTGTGCTTGCCGTATTCATAAAACTACTGAAGCAAAAATGGCTTGAGGACTACGCCTTGCCCATCTCCATGGTGGGCGCGATGGCGCTTGCCATACCCATAACGAATGCCGTCAACGCGGTGGTGGGAGGTCTGGTATGAAGCGCGTAATGACATATGAAGAATCCACACACATGTGGGGTAAGATTTGGGTATGGGGCATAGGTACTCTGCTGCTGATGTTCCCGCTCGCGATATGCATAGTCTTTGACGCATGGCCGCCGATTACAGGGCTGTTGAAGGGGCTTTGGGCGATACTCCCCATGTACTGGGCGGTAGGAACGATAGAGGTCTTGACCTATGTGCCTATGCTTGGCGCAGGCGGAAGCTACCTGGGGTTCATCACTGGCAGCCTTACCATGCTCAAGGTTCCGTGCGCTGTCAACGCCTTCGACAAGGCGGACGTCAAGGCGGGAACTGAGGAAGGAGAAGCCGTAGCGACCATAGCCATAGCGGTTTCGTCTATGGTGACGCTTGCCATAATCCTTGTGGGCGTGCTGCTCATAACTCCGCTGACGCCCATCCTGGATTCGCCCGTTCTGGAACCGGCGTTCGACCAACTTTTGCCCGCGTTGTTCGGCGGTCTCGGCGTAGCGCTTATCGCGAAGAATGTCAAGCTTGCCATAGTGCCGATCGCCTCCATGCTGATACTGTTCATAGCCGTGCCGCAGCTTGCCTCAAGCGGAGCAATGTTCGTGCCTGTGGCGGCGGCGATTTCCATCCTTGCGGCAAGGTTCATGTATAAGCGGGGCTGGCTGTAAAACACTCAACCGCACCCTTGGGTGAAACATTCTCCCAAGGGTGCATAATTTTAGTCGAACTTCATCTGCTCGTTCAGCCAAACGGCCGTTCTACGTATGCCCTCATCAAACGAAACCTTAGGTGAAAACCCCGTATCGCGTATTAGCGAAGCGACGTCGAAGGTTTCAATTGGCAGGGATATAACGTTTGACTTGATTGCTCCAAAGCCGAGAGGGATCTCGCTATCGCCCATCCGCAATCCGTTTGCAATGCGGGCAGTTTCAATCAAAAACTCCCGCAGCGGGCGGGCATTACCGGATCCAATTACATAGTTTGTACCATCAACACCTTTGTTTGCGATAAGATACAGGGCTTCGGCAACATCGTCGACATGGACGAAATCATATATCTGAAAGCCATCGGACAGTGACGGGGTTTCGCCGCACAGGATGTGGCCTATCACCATGTTGAGCAAACGCTCTTGGCGCTCGCCCTCACCGTATGTGTTGATGAGCGGCCAAAAGAAGCGCATTCCCAAACTTCCGGCCTTGGCTTTGCCCATCCAATGCGCCGCAATCTTTGCTCCTTTGTACATATAGCCAAGGTTTGATATAGGCTTATCGTCAGCCATTTCAATCAGGCTCTCAGCCTCATGCATACTCCCCGCGCCGATAAACGTGTTCGCGCCCAAACTGTGCCCGGCGTCAATGAGTTGAAGCGTTCCGGAAAGGTTCATTATCTGTACATTTTGGTTTCTTGCATCGGGGCCGATAACGCCCTGCCACGCAAGATGAAAAATCGCATCAACATCCCGGTCGAGAATTGTGTCCGCCAACGTATCATAGTTGTTTATGTCACATTCCACCCTGCGAACAGGCAGGTCAGTGAGATTATCCGGCACTGTTTTATTCTTTCGAACAATGGCGATTACCTGCACATCGTGTGAAAGCAGCGTGCGCACTACTCGGTTTCCGATGAATCCCGCCGCACCTGTAACTATGGCTTTTTTCATGAATGAACCTCTGTTTGCGCCGCTTGTTTTGAAACATACTCCGAAAATGTCGGCCAGCGCTTGTCCTTATCAGTTGCAATAATACATTCAATACCGTATTCATGGAGCGGCCAAGCTATGGCAAGCGCAGGGTCATTCCATAGTATGCCACCGCAGTATTCAGGACGATAGCTGCCCGAGCATTGGTAGGAGAACACAGTCTCATCAGTCAAAGACAGAAAACCATGGGCGAAGTTTTCAGGGACATAGAGGACAAGATCATCTTTAGCGTTGAGCAATTCAGCATGGTACTCGCCAAAAGTGGGAGAATCAACTCGCAGATCCAACGCCACATCGAACAGCATACCTTTGATGACGTGTATAAGCTTTGCTTGAGCATCAACTGATTGATAGTGCAACCCACGCAGAACACCTTTCCCGGAACGGATATCGCTTGACTCCGTGAAGTCGCATGTGATTCCTTTCTCAGCAAAAGCGTCCTTTTCATAGTACTTTTTATACAATCCGCGTTCGTCTCTGTACAGGTGCGGGACAATTTTCAACAGCCCGTCAATCTCGGTTTTTATGAATGAAAACGGCATACATCCTCCCGCTGCTTATCGAAAGCATATTGAAAAGCTCGGATCTGTTCGTCCATGATATCGGTTACGCCGTCGCCGTCACGCCATGCTTTCGTCCAATCCACAGTTTTTCGTATAGCCGTTGTCAGATTCCAACATGGTGACCAATCGAACGTTTCTTTCAGCTTGCGATTATCCAACTTCAGAAAGCTCGCTTCATGCGGTCCATTGTCAGCGTGGTTCTCAGCCCTAAGACCTTCGCCCCAACAGTTCAGGAAAGCATCTACAAGAGCGCCGGTTTCAAAGCAGTCGCAATCATCAGGCCCAACGTTATACCAACCGGCTTTTTCGTGGTCGAGGTATTGCTCCTGCGCAATCATCAGATATGCAAAAAGCGGTTCCAGTACATGTTGGTAAGGTCGGGTGGAATGCGGATTACGAATAGCTATGTTCGTCCCTTGAAGTGCCGCGCGAACACAGTCGGGAACAATACGATCCGCCGCAAAATCTCCGCCTCCAATAACGTTACCCGCTCGTGCCGTAGAGACAGCGGGAACACCGTCCGCAAAGAAGGAACGACAGTAACAATGAGTAACAAGCTCGGAACAGCTTTTGCTGTTTGAATACGGGTCAAAACCGTCTAATTTCTCATCCTCACGATAGCTTTCTGCGCGTTCGAAGTTTTCGTAGACTTTATCAGTCGTGACATTTAGTACGGAGAGAACAGATTGAGACTTTCGTATACACTCAAACAGGTTGACTGTACCCATTACATTTATCTCATAGGTGTCACGCGGAGTACGATAGCTTTCCCGCACTATGGGCTGTGCGGCTAAATGAAAGACAATCTGTGGATCAGCCGCAAGAAATGCACGGTGCAATGTCTCAAAGTCGCGAACATCGCCTATAATGCTTGTCATGCCGTTCGCCGTATCAGCCAAGGTAAAAAGATTAGGCGTTGTGTTGGGCGCAAGTGAGTACCCTGTAACAATTGCGCCTGCGTTCTTCAGGATACGGCAAAGCCAAGCGCCCTTGAATCCGGTATGACCCGTAACAAAGACCCGCTTTCCGCGGTAGAAGTCCGTCATTTCCAAGTCCTCCACGGCGCATTGCCGCTAATCCAAAGCTTTTCAAGCAGTTCACGGTCGCGCTGCGTATCCATGCACTGCCAATACCCGTTATGACGATACGCCATCAGTTCGCCTTCCTGAGCTAATCGCTCCAAAGGCTCTTGTTCGAGCACAGTTGCATCGCCTTCGATATAATCGAATACGGCGGGATTGCAAACCATGAATCCACCGTTGATGAGAGTCGCGTCATCATCGCGCTTCTCTCGAAAAGCACTGATCGAATCGCCTTCACCCATGCCGAGTACTCCGAATCGCTGCCCTGCGTTAATTGCCGTCAACGTTGCAATCCTTCCGTGTTTCTTATGAAACGCGGCAAGCTCGGCAAAGTCAACATCGCTTACGCCGTCGCCATAGGTAAGCATAAAGGGTTCGTTACCGATGAATGGTGCAATTCGCTTGACCCGCCCCCCCGTCATGGTATTAAGCCCGGTGTCAACGACCGTCACGCGCCAAGGTTCGGAGTGACTGGTATGGACTTCCATGCAGCTTCGGTTAGAAAAATCAAAGGTCACATCGGAGGCGTGAAGATAATAATTAGCAAAAAACTCTTTAATTACCTGTTGTTTATAGCCGCAGCAGATTATAAACTCGTTATATCCTTGCGCTGAATAGCCCTTCATTATATGCCATAGGATAGGCATGCCACCTATTTCTATCATCGGCTTGGGTTTGAGATGGCTTTCTTCGGCAATTCTTGTACCAAAGCCTCCGGCTAAAATGACGACCTTCATGCTTCCGCTCCTTTTGCTATCATGTATAATGTACAATTACTTATCTGAACTTCTTTAGAAACGCATAAAGCGGGCGGCAACATGCCACTCGCATCTTTAAGTTGAATGCTCCGACTTCATGACATTCTTGCTTTACCAGCTTAATCTGTGTGGCGTCGCCCACTTCAAGCGCTGCGTGAAGCCGTTCCCTGCGTAAGCGTCTCTGTGCCATAAGCAGATAATCCGCTTTTTCAGGCGGGTCTATCAAGTCCAGCGTTTCTCGTATGGTAACCTCTTGAGCCGCGTATGCCTTTATGCGTTTTTGCCCCACTAATTTACCGGTGTAACTGTCCTTGCGCACAAGATAATCTCCAAGAATTTCTTCAAGGTAACAAGCCTGGTCATGGTACAATAGCGGAAGCAGCATCTGGTAATTCTCTCCATAAGAGGTTTGGTATATCTTACGCTTTGGAACCGCCGCGTCAAACGCACAAGTACGAGTCAGCGAACCTATCGGAGTGTAGGTCATATTTCGAGCCATCAGGCAATCGATAAACGCTCCCTTGGAGACGGTCTGTGGTTTCATCCGCATGGTGCCGATGCTTTCACCGGTTTCCTCCAGAACTGTGTTCAGATTGCAGAAGACGATTCCTTTATCTGGATGATCCAAAAGGGCTTGAACCATATGCGCTATGTGATCGGGATACATAATATCATCGCTGTCACAGCCACAGAAGAATTCACCATGCATCCGCGTTAAGGCGTCCTGTTTGAGAGAGCAGGTGATTTGATTTTCGGCGTAATGCTCGATATTTACAATCCATCCTTTGTCCACAAGCCTTTTTCGATATGCTTCGGCAATCTCGCCCGTCGCGTCCACAGAGCCGTTGTTATAAAAGAACAGCTCAACATTTGAGTATGTTTGAGCAAGGAGCGCGTCAAAGTATTTCCTCACAAAACGCTCCCCGTTAAAGCAGTATGTAATGACAGAAACCAATGGCTGTTCCAAGCCCGATACCTCCGACATTCATGTTCACATGGATTATAGCACAGCTGAAGCTCCAAATAAAGCCTTTTTTAGTTTGAGATCATCAAAGTCAGACTTTCACTGTCTGTATGACGCGGGTGAAGCTATGAGGACGCATTGCGGCGTCACCCGTCCGTTACGCTGCCGACCCTATATGCGGTTTGATTCTTTTGGCTATGAGCATGGCTCCCACGAGCTTCGCAAGATCAAACGGGATAAAGGGAAGCACACAGCTGCCGAGCGCGGCCCATAATCCGACCTTTGAGCCGCTCAAACTTTGCACATTCATGAACCACGCCGTGCCAATCGCATAGCAAACCAGCAGTCCCGCAATAAGCAACGCTGCTCTAACGGCTGTGCGTGTTCCCGCCGCCGCCGTCCCAAGCCAATACAACAGCCCTATGGCAAGCATACCCCAAAGATAGCCGCCGGTCACGCCGACCAATGCGCCGAATCCACCGACAAAGCCCGCGAACACCGGCAACCCCGCCGCGCCCAACGCAAGATACACGGCGATGGCTATGGTACCGTTTCGCCCGCCCAAAAGCTCAAGACAGCAGAACACGCCGAACAGCTGCAACGTAATCGGTATGGCAAAGGGTATGGAGGCCCAAGCGCAGAGGACGATAAGCACCGCCCCCAACGCTATATAAGCCAATGCTCTCGCGCCCGCTTTGCGCTTTTTCTTTACGCTTGATTCCGCCATAAAACCGTTGGACGAATTCACTTTTCGACGCACTAAAATAGTTCGCGAAGGATAAGGTCTACTAACTTTGCGAATTCCGCCGACGCTTTGTTGGCCGTCGCTGTGACCTCGGCGTGCGACAGGGGTTGATTCAGCACGCCTGCAGCCATGTTGGTAATGAGAGAAACCCCCAGCACCTTAATACCGCAATGCGCCGCAGCTATCGCCTCAGGAACCGTGGACATACCGACGGCGTCCGCGCCGATAATACGCGCCATGCGTATCTCGGCAGGCGTCTCGTAGCAGGGCCCCGACATCATCAGATATACACCTTCCGACAAATCCACGCCCTTTTCGGCCGCCAAGACCTTTAGCTTCATGCGCAGCTCCCTGTCATAAACGTTACTCTGATCGGGGAAGCGCGGGCCGAACTCGTCCGGGTTCCTCCCTATAAGCGGATTGCCGCCCGATAGATTGATGTGATCCGAGATAAGCATCAGTGTTCCCGCATGGAAGCTCGTATTCACGCCGCCCGCGGCGTTGGTGATTAGCATCTCCTGCACGCCAAGCTTTTTCATGGTGCGTACGCCCAAGGTCAGCATCGACTGCGGGTAGCCCTCATAGAAGTGGAAACGCCCCTGCATAGCGATAACCGTCTTGCCGTACTTCTCGCCGACAACAAAACGCGATTTATGCCCCGCAACATTTGATACGGGATAGCCCTCGATGTCGGCGTAGTTCACAAAACGCTTGTTCTCCAGGGTTTCGGCGTAGTCGCCCAAGCCGCTGCCCAAAATAAGCCCAACAGTGGCCTTGTTTACGCCTTGCGCCTTCAGCAGTTCGACCGCATTGTTGATGATATTCTCCATGAAATTACCTCCGAATACAATACCTTCAAGTCTTATTCTATCACATTCCGGATTTCATCGTCAATGCCAAGCATTCATTAAAGATGAAAATACAATCACAGCTAATCCGTAGAGTAAACTCAGCAGCATGATACCGAAGCGAGCAAGCTTTCGAAGATTCTGTAAACACAAAATTATTTCTGAAAAAGTTGTTGACAATCGAAATGGTTTCGACTATAATCTCATGGTGCGCGGTAGTGCTGGAATTGGCAGACAGGCACGTTTGAGGGGCGTGTGCATATGGCGTATGGGTTCAAGTCCCATCTACCGCACCAAAAAGAGAAGTCGCTGTAAGGCGGCTTTTTTTGTACTTTTCACTTTTCGTTCTTCTCTTTCCTCGATGTCCGCCGTGACCGCTAAAAAAAGGAAAGGTCCAATATCGAAATAGAAAAGCTTCGAATTTAATATGTCAAAAGGGGAAATGGATTATCCCGAAAAGGGAAATGGAATTACCCAAAAGGGGAA
>DAOPJM010000009.1:0-60031 GCA_035399665.1 Clostridia bacterium | reverse complement strand
CCTTTCAGTGATGGTCTTATTATAAACTAATTATCGAAACTCGTCAATAAGCGGAAAGAAATGCCTTAAGCTCAGAAGTCGTTGGCAAGGCTCTGCCGCCCAAGCCGGAAACGCACAGCGCGGCGGTGGCGCACGCATTGACATTGGCTTCGGCAAGCGAGGAGCCTTTCAGTAACGCAGCGATAAAGCCCGCGTTATAGGCGTCACCCGCGCCTACGGTATCGCGAACTTCAACCTTGAACGCTGAAGACTCATAGGTTGTTCCATCGCTTATTACCTTCGCCCCGTGCTTTCCGCTTCTTAAGACAACGGTCTTGCAGAGCCTTGAAGGATTGTCAAGATTGCGAGCCTTAAGCAGCGGCAGAATCTCGTCATGCTCTGAACCTGTGAGGTAATCACACAGGCAAATCGCGGCATCGACGTTCCGTGCAAAAAAGGCGTCGCTTGCTGACTCAAGCCTTGCGTTGACGTCGAATGACACAGGAACTCCTTGCGCTTTACAACGTCGCATAAGCTCCAGCTGTACTGAGGCGGAAGGTTCTTCCCTCAGGGTAATGCCGCCGCAATGGAGCCAAGAAATGCGCTTCTCTATATCGTTTGGTATCTGATCCTTTGTAATATAGTGCTGACTTGCCCCGACTCGTGGGCAGGCAAAAGCGGTGCGTTCACCATTGCCGTCAACTATGATAAGCACAAGAATGGTAGGCACGTCATCAGAGACCTTCATTAGCGAAACATCAACGTTGTCGGCCTCAAGCCCGGTCTTAAGTATCTTTCCATAGTTATCATTACCAACACAACCGCAGAACATAGCGGGAACGTCCTGCCTTGCAAGACCCACACAGGTATTTGCAACGCTGCCGCCTTGACCCACTGTAACGGTCAAGCTGTTGGTATCAACGCAGAGCCCAGCCCTAAAGTCGCAGGCGGCGCCATAGGGTATCAGTATATCAGGGCATATATCCCCAAAGCAAAGGACGGGTTTCATTTATACCTCCTGCTACATCACATAGGATTTGTCTATCTGCACTACGGCAAAGTAATTGCCCGGTATCTGCGATACGGACTTGCAGATTGCGGCGTTAAGTTCCGAATCGCTCATTCTATACTTGAACGGGACGATAATATCAAAGATGAGATTGGTGTGGGTCGGCCCTGTTACCATACGAAAATCATGCATTGAAATAACAGGGTCGATTTCATGCAGCAAATCAAGAACCTTGCTCTTTGCCTCAACAGCTGATTCGTCATCGGTAACAATGGGATCCATATGAATGACGGCTATGCACGAAAGCTCCTCTTTGAGTTGGCGTTCCGCATTGTCTATAACATCGTGAAGTTCCAAAATGTTCCCGCTTGCGGATACTTCCGCATGCAGAGAAATAACAAGCCTGCCCGGGCCGTAGTCATGAACTATTAGGTCGTGTATACCTAAAATGCCTTCGTATGACATTACAATATGCTCAATCTTCTTGACAAGCTCCTCACTTGGCGGCTGACCCAGCAGAGGTGATATCGTCTCTTTTGCGGACTTATAACCCGTGACCAGGATGAACAGGGAGACGAGCAAGCCCGCATAAGCGTCGATATTTACCTTGAACAAAGTATACACAAGCAAAGAGATTAAAACGGCAAAGGTTGAAACGCTGTCAGACAGCGAATCAAATGCCGTTGCCTTCATAGCGGTGGAGTTGATCTTCTTGCTGTACTTATGATTGTAGAATGCCATGTAGCACTTTATAAGTATGGATATGCCGAGGATGATAAACACAAGCGGAGAGCCTTCGGGAGCCTGCGGGGTGATTATCTTCTCAATTGAGGTTTTCAGAAGCTCGAAGCCCATCACAAGTATGATAAGCGATACGACAAGCCCTGAGATATATTCGTACCTGCCATGTCCGAACGGATGATCAGGGTCGGGCTTTTGCTCGGCTATCTTGAACCCAAGCAGGGTTACAATTGAGGATCCTGCATCGCTGAGGTTGTTAAAGGCGTCGGCGGTAATAGCGATAGACCTCGACAACTGTCCCGCAATAAGCTTAATCGTGAAAAGAATCAAATTGAAACATATGCCGACTACTCCGCACAAAGTGCCATAGGCGGCTCTTACAACAGGATTCTCGATATTCTCAGAACCCTTGATAAACCATTTTGAAAGAAGCTTAATCAACTTATTCCCCCCTGTTGTTACGCTCACTAATGTACTAAATCGTTCCGATAAGAAGCTCCGCAATCTCGCGGCCATAAGGCTCAATGCCTTCGATTCGATGACGGATATCGTCACAAGTCAAAGGACATTTAACAAGAGCTTGCGATATAAGCTCTATGCAGTCGCAGTCAAGTGCATCCGAATAAAGCTTCATATCCGCTATGAGACCCCTCTCAACGCTTGCAAGTATCTCGGCGTCACCCCAAGCGAACCTTGATTCGACATGAATGTCGCTCAAGGAACAATCGCCTACCCTCCATCTGTATGACGAATGCTTTTTATATAGCTTTTCAAGCGTTCCTTCGTCAAAATCGGCTGATGACAATTCCCGCATACTGCCGTAGCTCTCGCTGAACGCATCCTTTACGGCTATTTTGAGGGTCTCGGTAGTTATATCGGCAAGCTCAGATAGGTTTATCACCCTTGACCTTACACTGTCAACGCCTCTTGAGGCAAGCTTTGACCTTGACGGCGAAAGATAGCGCGTCATATTGGATACGTCGGCGTTGACAAGCAGCGTGCCATGGTGCATACAGACTTCACTTCCGTTTCTAAAGGCGTTTCCTGAGAATTTGCCTCCGCCGCAAGTAAGATCGTTGCGCCCTGATGGTACGGCTTTGAGACCGAAAGATGAGAGTGCGTGAACTATAATATCAAGCTGTTTTGAGATATCATAGTTGCCTGTAGGCATGATGAAGGTAAAGTTGAGATTGCCCAAATCATGGTATACCGCTCCCCCGCCTGTGGTTCTTCTTGCAAGCTTACCGCCCTCTGCATCCAAAAGGGCAAGTCTGCACTCCTTGACTGCGTTTTGATTCTGCCCGATTACAACTGTATGCGCATTCAGCCAAAGATATAGTAAAGGCTCTTTGGGAGCCGACAAAAACAAATACTCCTCCAAGGCAAGGTTGCGCCACGGATCATGGCATCTTGAGACATAGAACAAAGACATATCAGCTGTGTTTCGCTATAAGCGCATTCATTTGCGAGTCGCTGAGGCCGAAGTAAGACTTGACAGCCTTCAAAGCTTTCTCGGGACGGCCTGCTACATTGGTTCTAAGGCTTGCTATCTGGTTCTGCCAGTATGAATAGCTCTTTGGATAGCCCCACCTTGCGATGTGACGCTGCATCTCAGGATCTATGACCGAAACCATTTCATCAAGAACGGCAGTCATCTTGTCGGCGGTCAGCAGCGAACAGCAGACCTCTACATAGCGTTCAATGAACTTTTGACGCCATTCGGAGTTCTCCAGCAGAGCTATGTACAGCGGGAACTGTACATGAGTTCCATTGGGTGTGTAGTATCCGTTTTTGTTGAAATATTGGGTCAACACCGCGCTGCAGCTTCCCGAACGAAAAGCAAAATCGAGGTCGTAAAGAATTGGGCGCCATTTTAGCGAGTAATCACGGCTGCGCCAATACTTTTGATTGAACATATCGTAGTTGCCCATAAACGATTGCGCTATAACGTAGTCGATCATATAGTCAACGTCAACCCATTGACAGAACTCAGCGTAGTTGTCGCTGTTCGCCAGACTGTTTCGCTCGACATACGCTATAATCCGCTTAATCTCCTTGTTGTCGCCTTGCGTTGCCGTGGTGTTGGTGCGAATTAAGTCGCAGGCGTCGGGATCAGCGCCGTAATGCGTCGCAAGGTAATCTACGTTTAAATCTTCACCAAAGTCAAACAGACCATAGTAAACCCCATTGACATACACAACAACGGGCTTTGTCGCAGCCGCGTCAACGTTCAGCACCTGCATTACCCTTGAGGCAAGGGCGTCGCGTATTCTGGCCTCATCGTAGTCCTGCCCGCCATTACGAAGCACAAGGGAACCAAACTCATTGAACTCACATTCATCAAAAAAGGCATAGCTTACCGTACTCCTGCCATAGCAGCCTCTAATTCTGATGGTCATGGATTTTTGGTTGTAAGCAAGCGTCCCTCGTCCCTTGGCTCTCAGTCCCGCCGCGAAGCTTATGCCCAATAATCCATCCGCTTCATAGTAGGATATAAAGGTTTGACGCTCAACAACATCCTTGTAATTCTTAACAGAGTATATAGTGGTAAAATCCTCAGGATCCATCGCTATACACACCACCGGCAAGGTATGCTTATCGACAAACAGGTAGTGACAGGTAGTGATTTCACTCGTCAACAAACCGTCACAGACGGCGATTGCTCGAATCACGGTATTACCGCTTATGGTTATCGGACCGGAATACAGCTTTGACGAGGTTTTGGGCTTGCTTCCGTCTGTTGTATAGTATATCTCATCGGCATTCAAAGAGCTTATAGTAAGTGAGAATGTCGAACTTTGATACAGCTCCGTCTCTGAAAAAACAGGCTGTGATGAGTACCCTGAATAAGTGCTTGAGCTGTTGGCAGAGCCTTTGGTGACAGTAGTAAAGAACACTCGGCTTATACTCGAATCTCCTACCACGCGTCCTGAACTCATGCCCACGGATTGAACTCCCGTGTCAAAAACATCTACGACAATGCCGTTCGGGTTGACAAGAAAGATCACCTCCCCCGCCGAGGATATACCGAAGGTGGCAATTCCCTCACCTTGTCGGGTAACATGGGAAGTTGCCTCAATAACGGCATAGGCTCCGCTTTCAATGCTCACACCATCAATGCGCCACAATGTGAAGTTGTCGGGGTCGTCGGAAAGGAACCAACCGTCAAGCGAGACTGCCGAGTCGGATCCATTGTAAAGCTCTATCCAATCGTTGGCTTTCGTACCCTTTGCGTGGATTGCGCTGACTTCGCTTATATATACGTCCGTTGTATCAAAGAAGCCGAGCTTGTCGGCTTCTGTCTCGGGATGATTGTTTTCTGCAAGCGGTGAAGGTTGTCGGTAATATACAAGCTGACCGTCCGTACTCCGCCCTATTGATACGTTGGCAGGCAATGCGATGATATCGATGGCCTCATAAATCTGATTGTTGGAGTCATACAGCACCATCTGTTCTCCCTGTGAAAGTGCAAAGGAGGCATGAAGCTCCGTGCTTGTGCTTTCTTTGCCATCGAGGAAAATCAAAAGATATCCGCCCGCAGGGATGGTGACTTCGGGTATGGCCCACTTTTCAAGCTCCTCCGCGTCATCGCTCAAGAAAAAGCCTTTCAGCGTTACAGGCTCAGAGCTTGAATTATAAAGTTCAACCCAGTCACTCCTATCTCCGCTTTCGTCCATCATGCTGTACTTGTTTTTGGGAAGAACCTCATTGATGTAAACGGGAGACAGGAAGGTTACCCGCTTCGGAAGGTAGCTGTCCACAAACTCCGTGGTGTTGGTAGCTCCGGGCGTAGGAGACTTGCAGTATGCAAAGCTTCCGTCATCCTTCATCGCCCATGATACATCTTCAATAAGCTCCGGAACCTCGATGGAGCAGACAAGTTCGCCGTAGGAGTCAAACAGATACAGCGTCTCACCCGTTCGTTTTACTCCAAGATCTACGCACAAATGCCCGTCAGAATCATCGCATTCACCACGGCAGCAATGTATGACAACATAGCCGCCCGAAGGAATAGTGAAGTCGTCAAGATTATGGTCGAGGTTATCCAAAGGGTCATCAGAGAGACTGTAACCGGAAATGAACTCCTCCTCTATCGAGGGATTATATAGCTCTACCCAATCAGAACATTCCGTGCAGCCCGTGCATATGAGGGAGTTAACGTTGTCCGAGACTACTTCTGTGAAAATGAGACTTGCCATTGGTATCACGGAGATCTCGGTTAGAACCGCCGCCGCTTCCTTGCTGCTGCTGTAAAAGTCACTGTTGTTTGCTTCTCCGGGAGTAGTTACCGCGCAATAGCCGTAGGTCCCGTCACTCTTTCGAGCATATGACACGTCTCTGTCGAGTTCAGGAAGTTCAAGCTCTTGTATGATATTGTAGTTGTCATCCATCAGCACAAGGGATTCGCCGCCGGTCTGTTTCAACGCGAAGTTGAGGCACACGCGTTCGCCATCATAAGGCTCGGTCGATTTGTTTGCGAAAACCACAAGGTAACCGCCTGCGGGTATAATGGCGTCGGGCAGCAAGGAAGCCTTATCGGATTTTAATATGTCATCGGTCAAGATATAACCGAAAAGATTAATGTCCAATGACGTAGGATTGTAAAGCTCAATCCAGTCGGGAGAACCATAGGTCGGATCGTCCAAGGAATCGCCGTTGCTTGTGACAACTTCATTGATGATAAGGTTGTCGGTTGCATTAACGGTGTTGTCCGTATCTTTGCTTCCGGTCAATTCGCAAGCACAACAAAGCAGCATTGAAGCCGCAAGAACAAAACAAATTACCGTCTTTGCTTGACGAGAAACCATGGTAGACTTTTTCATGTGATTAGTATACCACATACGAATAAGTATGGCAAGAATCTATTGAAAGTTTAATTTGTTTTCGCATATGTGACGAAACGCTTCAATGCTGAATACTAAGCCCGACACAAGCATAGCATTTAGCGGAGGGGTGATATGGTACAATATTGCGATAGGATTACGCTTACGGGAGAAATTGAATCAATACAGGAAAAGAAGATATGCGGTGACGGCAAGGTGTTCAGATCGCTTATTTTGCGCGTCCCGAGAAAGAGCAGAACCTGCGACTATCTTCCCGTCAGGATAAGCGAAGCTATCTTTGACAGGGCTTGCGGGGAATACAAAAACGGGATAATGTTTAAGGGACAGTTGAGATCCCAAACCCGTGTTATTGGTGAACATCGCAAGCTCATACTCTTTTGCGCGGCGGATGATGTATCACAATCGGACATCATTGGTCAGAACGAGGTCCTGATAACCGGAAAAATCATAAAGGATCCGATATACCGCTACACTCCGCTCGGACGACAGATATGCGATTTATTGGTGGAAGTGTCTCCGACGCCATATACACATTGGTTCATACCCGTGATAGCATGGAACACGGCGGCGCGTTTTGCTTCCACTCTTGACAAGTACAGCTATGTATCCGTAACGGGAAGGTTCCAAAGCCGCAATTATGAAAAGGTGCTTGAGGACGGCATAGTCGAAAGCCTTACAGCTTACGAACTTTCATGCTGCTGCGTCAAAGAGCTTGTTTGAAGTATTGATTTTTTGTTGTCTGCACAAACTCGCACTATGAAGCTGTTAGTGATTTTTGTAGTGGGCGGAATACTCTATGTGTTCTGTGAATTATTTTGGAGAGGCCGCAGCCATATCAGCATGGCGATTGCGGGCGGGGTTTGTACCGTTTTGCTCTACGGTCTTTATCTTCGCTTTGGCCTTGTACATAGGCTTGCAATGTGCCTGATGGGTGCGTGTGTCATAAGCGCAGTCGAGTTCGTAACGGGCGCCATAGTAAACCTTAGGATGGGTCTGAATGTCTGGGACTACTCCGATGCTAAGTACAATTTGTATGGTCAAATCTGTCTGAAGTACTCAACCCTCTGGGTGTTTTTGTGCGTGCCGGCATTTATCTTCATTGATTTTGTTTACAATCTGACAATTGTGTGGTAAACTGCATTTAATAAGACATTGGCTTTACTAAAGGAGTTTCATCGTTCGTGCGTATACTCGGAATTGACCCCGGCTATGCCATAATGGGCTATGGCGTTGTGGAAAAACAGGCAAGCTCTTTGCGTGTTGTTGACTATGGCGTCATAGAAACTTCCAAGGATGAGCCGTTTGCCGAGCGTTTGGAGCGCTTGTACGACGGTACGAGGCAGCTCATTATGCTGTACAAACCGGAAGCTGCCGTGTTCGAGGAATTGTTCTTCTGCCGCAACGTGACGACAGCGATTTCTGTCGGAGCAGGTCGAGGCGTCGCCATTTTAGCGGCGCAGAAAAATGCGCTCCCTATGTACGAGTACACGCCCATGCAGATAAAAATGCAGGTCACGGGCGATGGGAGAGCCGATAAGCAACAGGTGCAGCAGATGGTCAAGCTTCTGCTTTCTTTGAAGGAAACACCGAAGCCTGATGACGCGGCGGATGCGTTGGCGGCGGCGATATGTCATGCATGCATGATGAAGGCAGCGGCGGAAGAATTCCGCATGAAATAAGGGGGAAAGATGTACGCTTACATACAGGGCTTAGTCACAGAGACTTACGCCGACAAGGTGGTTATCGAGGCCAATGGCATAGGCTATGAGATATGGGCAAGCTCCATTACTCAGAAAAAGCTGCTTTTGGGGACTGCCGCAAAGCTCTATACTTATCTACACCTTGCTGAAAATGTGATGGCTCTGTATGGCTTTGCCGATACGGAGGAGCGCGACATGTTCAAGAAATTGCTCTCAGTGTCTCGCGTAGGCCCTAAGCTTTCCCTTTCCGTGTTGTCCGTCCTTACTCCCGCTGACGTCCGCGCAGCCGTACTCACAAATACGCCATCTGCCTTCGATAGAGTGCAGGGTATGGGAAGAAAGACTGCGCAGCGTGTCATCTTGGAGCTTCAAGAGATTACCAAGGGTGAGACCGCCCCGCTTGGCGCTGCGGGAGATGCGCCCGTGGAGGATATCCGTTCGGAGGCCGTTGCCGCGTTGACGTCACTCGGCTATGACGGACTGGCCGCATCGCGTGTCGTAGCTTCAATAAGCGACGCCAAGACGGTTGAAGAGCTGCTTACCAAAGCGCTCAGAAAGCTTGCAAAGTAGGTATATATGGAAGACAGACTTATCACCTCGAGTATGCGCGAGGAGGACGCTAAAAACGAATACAGCATTCGCCCCCACTACCTTAGGGAGTACATAGGTCAGGATAAGGTCAAGGAGCATATGCGCATATACATCGACGCCGCAAAGCAGCGTGGAGAGCCTTTGGATCACGCTCTGCTCTATGGACCTCCGGGGCTGGGCAAAACGACGCTTGCGGGCATAATCGCCAACGAGATGGGCGTTTCTCTCAGAATAACGAGCGGGCCCGCAATATCCCATGCCGGAGATCTTGCCGCGCTGCTCACAAACCTCGCACCCGGAGATGTGCTGTTCATCGACGAAATTCATAGGCTCAACTCCAACGTTGAGGAGATCCTCTACCCCGCTATGGAGGACTTCGCCCTTGACATTATTATTGGAAAGGGTCCCGGCGCCAGAAGCATACGATTGGAGCTTCCCCACTTTACGCTCATAGGCGCGACTACCCGCATGGGTATGCTTTCTTCGCCTTTAAGGGACAGGTTTGGTATCAAAGAACAGCTTGAGCTGTATACGCCGGAAGCGTTGAGGGAGATTATATTGAGATCCGCGGGGATACTGCATATCGATGTGGACGACGACGGAGCTATCGAGATAGCGTCTCGTTCACGCGGAACGCCCCGAATAGCAAACCGCCTCTTGCGCAGAGTTCGTGACTACTCGCAGGTTCGTTCGCATGGTCGTATAGACGTCGAAACCGCTTGTACCGCCTTAAATATGCTTGACATAGACGAGTTGGGTCTTGACGGAGTTGACAGACGAATGCTTCGAGCAATGATAGATATATTCAAAGGCGGTCCGGTGGGGCTTGACACCCTTGCGGCGTATACGGGCGAGGATTCCGGAACGGTTGAGGATGTATATGAGCCGTACCTTTTGAAGCTCGGCTTTATCGCAAGGACTTCAAGGGGCAGGATTGTTTTGCCGCCAGCATATGCGCATTTGGATATTCCATTACCCACAGGCGCTGTGCAGCAACTCAAGTTAGAGGTATAGTATGTTTGGCAAGAAAAAGAAAATCGCGGAGCTCACCGAGCAAAACTCACAGCTTTCATCAAGGCTTGATGAGCTGACTAAGCAAAGCGAGGCTCTAAAGCAGGAGCTTGAAGCGTACAAGACCAAAGAGCTGATGATTTCCAGAGCTATGACTGAAGCCGCTGTCGCGGCGGAACGTATCAAGAGCGATGCGGAGCAGTATGCGGGTGAGGTTCGCCAAGCAGGATTAAGCGAGGCACAGCAGCGCGAAGCAGCGGCCGATTGCAGGATCAACGAAGCTCAAACCAAAGCGGGTGAGATAATCAGCGCCGCCGAGGACGAAAGCAGAAGGCGTATCCAAAGCGCGGATGTAATGATACGAGATTATGCCTCCATAGTTAAGCAGTACAACGAGACCGTCAAGGAAAGCGTACTTCAGGCTGAACGAAACGCAAGGCAGTACGCCGAGTTCTACCGAAAGATAACAGAACAGCTCCCCGACCTTTTGACGGGCGATGCTCGTGAAGGCGTTGAGTTTACCCAGGAAGCGGTTGAAGAACCGCTTGTAACGGTAGATGAGCTTGCGCAGGAGCAACAACAGGATGCTGTTTTCGATACAGCCGATATCATTGACGCTTTAGCTGATGATGAAAGCTCTAAGTCTGAGCGGCAGATCAATGACGGGCAACAGTCGGAACCTTTCTACAAGGTCGAGACCAATGTCATTGACTAAGTGTCATTGTTAATCGCTTACCCTAAGCGTATTCATTGACTTGTCACGGAAGCTTCCTTTTGGGGGAATGAGGTGTGGTAATGAAGCTTACAGTATTAGGCAAATATGGGCCTTACCCGAAGGCGGGCGGTTCCTGCTCCGGTTACATCATTGAGGACGGCGAAACCGTCATCCTGCTTGAATTGGGGTCGGGAACTTTTTCGCGTCTTCTTGAGTTCCATAGATACTCCGATCTGTCCGCCATTATCGTGACCCACCTCCATGCCGACCATTGTGCGGACCTTGCCATAGCAAGATATGCCATGGATCAAGGGCAATTCGGCAAGGAGAAACCTTTGCTCATCTCCCCCGCGCAAAAGGACGCCCTGCTGTTTAGGCACATTCCGGCAGAGGACGGGTTGAAAATGAGCATAGGCGGTATCACTGTGAAGCTCTTTACGGTTCATCACACTGTGGAGTGCTACGGAGTAAAGCTCACAAACGACGAGGGAAAATCCGTCTGCTACACCTCGGATACTTCCTATTTTGACGGTCTTGTCCCTGAAGCCTTTGGCGCTGATATTCTGCTTGCGGATACGAACGCAAAGACGACGACAGGCATAAACCATATGTCTCCGACAGAGGCTGGTAAGCTTGCCGAGCGCGCACAGGTGAAAAAGCTTTTGTGTACTCACATAAGCGGAGCCGAAAGCGATGAAGCAGCTATCCTGCGTGAAACGGGCGTTTTCAATGCCGAGATAGCCCAAGAGCGAACAATATATGAGGTTTAATATGGACGAAAGCAAGCAGCGTATCATTCAGGAGTATGTCCCCGGAAAGCAGGTGACAATTGCTCACATAATCCCTAACCCCGATGCCTCGCTGTATCGCAAGCTGGGCATGGTGGGCGATGCATACGGAGCCTTGGGGATTCTCACCATAACGCCAAGTGAGGTTGCTATAATCAGCGCGGATACCGCTGTCAAGGCGGCTCAGGTCGAGATAGTCTTTGTTGACAGGTTTTCAGGATCGCTTGTGCTGAGCGGTTCCACTTCCGCGGTGGAGGCCTCGGTTCGCGCCGTAGTGGATATGCTTGAAAACACCTTGGGCTTTACGCCGTGCAAGGTCACCAGATCATGAAGCGTGCCTTGATTATAGGCAAAAGCGGCAGCGGCAAAACCACACTCGCATACCTGTTGAGCGGCGCTGCGGGGACACCGCACAAAACGCAGTCGGTAGAGCTTATCGGAGACTGCATAGACACCCCGGGCGAATACCTTGAGCGTAAGCCCTTCTTTAAGGCGCTGACCGTCACCGCGATGGACTGCGATATCGTCATGATATTGCTTGACTGTACAGACGCGCAGATAAGTATCCCTCCCCTTATCGCCGGTATCTTCGCAAGACCCGTAATTGGAGTTGTGACCAAGATCGACCTTGCGGCAAGTGTGCGCAATGTTGAGGACGCAAAGGACAATTTAAGGATGTCCGGAGCAAACCCGATATTCGCCATAAGCTGTGTTGACGGTACGGGGATAGAATTACTAAAGGAGTATTTTAGCAGACCATGAATATGGTCGAAAGGAGATAATCATTATGGCTAAAAAGACAGTAACCGACATCGACGTCAAAGGCAAGAAAGTACTTGTCAGAGTTGACTTCAACGTCCCCTTGACTTCCGATTTGCAGGTCGCAGACGACACGCGTATCGTCGCGGCGCTACCCACAATCAAGTATTTGCTTGAGCAGGGTGCGAAGGTCATCCTCGCAACTCACCTTGGCAGACCCAAGGGTAAACCTGACCCCAAGTATTCCGTAGCTCCCGCTGCAGCGAGGCTCTCAGAGCTGCTGCCCGATGTGAATGTCTGGATGGCAGACGATGTAGTAGGCGAAAGCGCAAGGGCCGCTATCGACGATATGAAGGACGGCGAGATAGTCATGCTCGAGAATGTTCGCTTTGAGAAGGGTGAAACCGAAAACGATCCTGAGTTTGCGCGTCAGCTCGCCTCGCTTGCGGACGTCTATGTTTCCGACGCTTTCGGAACGGTTCATCGCGCACACGCTTCCACGGCAGGCGTTGCGGCATACCTTCCCGCAGTCTCGGGCTTTCTCATCGGCAAAGAGCTAAGCATCATGGGCAAGGCTCTTGAAGACCCCGACAGACCGTTTGTGGCGATTTTGGGCGGAGCCAAGGTAGCGGACAAGATCGGCGTCATCACCAATCTGCTGTCCAAGTGTGACTCGCTCATCATCGGCGGAGGCATGGCCTTTACCTTCTTGAAGGCGAAGGGCTATGAGATTGGTTCATCCATGCTGGACGCGGAAAACGTTGAGCTTGCCGCAAGTCTTATCGAACAGGCCAAGGAAAAGGGCGTTGCTCTGCTTTTGCCCGTCGATATCGTGGTTGCGGACAGATTCGAAAACGACGCCGCCTTCAAGACCGTAGACGCCGACGCCATTCCTGAAGCTTGGATGGGCCTTGACATCGGCGAAAAGACTGTGGAGCTGTTCAGCAAGACTATTCTAAACGCCGGAACAGTGGTATGGAACGGTCCCATGGGTGTGTTTGAGTTCTCCAACTTTGCAAAAGGCACCGAAGGCGTTGCAAAAGCCTGCGCGGAGTGCAAGGGCGTGACCATTATCGGCGGCGGCGACTCATCTTCCGCTGTGAAGAAGCTCGGCTATGCCGATCGCATGACCCATATATCAACAGGCGGCGGAGCATCGCTCGAGTTTCTCGAGGGCAAGACCCTGCCCGGCATCGCCGCGCTGAACGATAAGTAGTAAATCGACAGACAATCGGAGGAAATGATTATGAGAAGACCTATTATAGCCGGAAACTGGAAAATGAACTTGACCCCCAAGGAAGCGGTAAAGCTCGTTGATGAGCTTATCCCCTTGGTAAAGAACGCCCCCTGTGACGTAGTAGTGTGTCCGCCCTTCGTGGATTTAGGATATGTCGCTCCCCTGTTGAAGGGCAGCAACGTGCATCTTGGCGCACAAAATGTGCATTGGGCGGCGTCGGGCGCATACACTGGAGAAGTCTCCGTTGACATGCTCAAGGAGATTGGCGCAGAGTACGTCATAGTCGGACACAGCGAGCGCAGACAGTACTTTGGCGAAACGGACAAAACTGTCAATCTTCGCGCAAGAGCCGCGTTAAATGGCGGACTGATTCCCATCATCTGCATCGGGGAAACCTTGGAGCAGCGTGAGGAAGGTATTGCCGATAAGGTTGTTTCTATGCAGATAACTGCGGCTCTTGAGGGAATGAGCGCAAACGAGCTTACCAAGCTGGTTGTAGCATATGAGCCAATTTGGGCTATCGGTACAGGCAAAACCGCCACGGCCGAGGAAGCCAACAGAACCATAGGTGTGGTCAGAAACGCTGTCGCGGCGATGTATGGCAAGACAGAAGCTGAAATGCTTCGCATTCAGTACGGCGGAAGCATGAACCCGAAGAACGTTGCGGAGCTAATGTCTATGGATGAGATTGACGGCGGTCTTATCGGCGGTGCTTCCTTGAAGGCCGATAACTTCTCCAAGGTGGTCTGTTACAAATGAAGACCCTCACAGCACTGATTATCCTTGACGGCTTTGGTTACAGACTTGAAGCCGACTATAACGCCATCTTAACCGATGGCGTTAAGAACGTTAAAAGGCTTTGGGACGATTATCCCCACACGCTCATCGCGGCAAGCGGTATGGACGTAGGGCTTCCCGACGGACAGATGGGCAACTCCGAGGTTGGACATATGAACATCGGAGCCGGACGTATCGTGTATCAGGACTTCACTCGCATCACAAAAGCCATTAGGGATGGGGATTTCTTCACAAATCCCGCCTTCCTGAAGGCAATCAGCAATTGCAGGGAGCATGGCACCGCTCTGCACCTTATGGGTCTTTGCTCGGACGGCGGCGTTCACAGCCACTTGGACCATGTCTATGCTTTGGTAAAGCTTGCAAAGGACAGCGGTCTTGACAAGGTATATGTCCATTGCTTTATGGACGGCAGAGATGTTCCGCCCTCAAGTGGAAAGGGCTATGTGCAGAAGCTGGATGAGAAGTTAACCGAGATTGGCTGCGGCAGCATAGCAACAGTCATTGGCAGGTATTACGCTATGGACAGGGATAACCGTTTTGAGCGTGTTCAGCGAGCATACGCCGCCATGACCTACGGGGAGGGTTTCAACGCAGACAGCGCTGAAGACGCCATGCAGGCCGCTTATGACAGAGGAGAGACTGATGAGTTCGTTCAGCCTACCGTCATTACACATAATGGCAAACCCACCGCGGTTATCTCGGCCAATGACAGCGTAATATTCTTCAACTTCCGTCCCGACAGAGCGCGTGAAATCACCAGAGCGTATCTCTTCCCCGACTTCGACGGTTTTGAGCGCAGGAACGGTCTTTTCCCGCTCTGCTATGTCTCGATGACGCAGTATGACAAGTCGTTCGCTGATAAGCTGAGTATTGCCTTTCCGCCGCGCAGCTTGAATGATACCTTGGGCGAGTACGTCGCAAGTCTCGGCAAGACCCAGCTTAGGATTGCCGAGACCGAGAAGTACGCGCACGTTACCTTCTTCTTCAACGGCGGAGTTGAAGCGCCCAACGCAGGTGAGGACAGGGCGTTGATCCCTTCTCCTAAGGTAGCGACCTATGACCTCAAGCCCGAGATGAGCGCTTATGAAGTAGCGGATGAAGCTGTGCGCAGGATTGATTCCGGCAAGTATGATCTCATGATACTGAACTTTGCCAACCCTGATATGGTAGGCCATACGGGTGTGATGGAAGCCGCGACCGCCGCCGTTCATGCGGTAGATCAATGCGTCGAAAAGGTCGTTGACGCCATCAGACGCAACGGCGGAAGCTGCATTATTACAGCTGACCACGGTAACTGTGAACTGATGTGGGACAAGGCGGAGAACGTGCCGTTTACAGCGCACACAACCAACCCCGTACCCTGCATATTGGTTGACGACGCCCGAAGGAATGTTACGCTTCGTGAAGGCGGCAGGCTCAGCGACCTTGCCCCTACCCTGCTTGAGCTTATGGGTGTTAAAAAGCCGGAAGCCATGACGGGGACCTCGCTGATAGAACACAAAAATCACATTTGAATGCATGGTAACGGAGGGAAATCATGAAACGTTTCATCGCCGCTATACTCGTTGTTCTGCTTATGGTACCGCTTTTCACGGCGGTATCATTTGCGGATAACAAAAATCTCATTATAGTTCACTATCACCGCGACGACGCTGATTATACCGGCTGGAATCTCTGGCTCTGGAACGACGGCGCATCAGGTAAGCAGATAAGCTTCTCCGACGATGACGACTTCGGAAAAGTCGCCGTATACACCTGTGATACTTCCGTGAGTAAGGTTGGCGTCATAGTTAGGCTCAACGATTGGGAGAAGAAGGACGTCGAGCAGGACAGGTTCATCAGCTTAACGAGCGAACGAACCGAGATATGGATTTACAGCGGTGTTACTGAGTTCGCTTATACAACTCCCGAAGGGTGTACGCCTTACGACTATGAAGCCGTTCAACAGGAAAATATGGAATCCGCCAACATTGAGGGCGCGTTCAAGGTCAATGTCCACTATCGCCGCTATGACGGCAATTACGATGGCTGGAACCTTTGGCTGTGGAAGGAAGGACAGGACGGGGCGGCTTATGGCATAAGCTCATATGATGATTTCGGAGCGGTAATCAGCCTCGGTATAGAGGATATGACGGGGGTCGAAAGCTTGGGCTTCATCGTCCGCCTTAACGAATGGGAGCAGAAGGATGTTGCGGACGACAGGTTTATGTCAGTGGAGTATGCGGTTGACGATACCCTCAACATTTGGCTGGTGACGGGTGACAGCAACGTTTACTACGCTTTGGAGGACGTTGACCTCACTCCCAAGTTTCTCTCAGCGAAGTTCATTGACCTCAACACCGTGAGCTTTGTCTTGACCGTCGCGCCGGATGACGTCAAAGCAGATGAATTCCTATTAAGCGCGGACAATGGCAGCGTGACAGAGATCAAAACCATAAAGCAAGCCGCAGACAACTCCGCCGCTATTACAGCAACCCTTGAGAACGGCATAGACATGGGCAAAGGCTATACGCTGCAAAACGCAGTCTATGGCGAGATATCGGTTTCAATGTCCGAGCTGTTCGATACGGATGAGTTCGAAGCCGCATACAGCTATTTAGGTAATGATCTTGGAGCAGTCATACTTAAGGACAACACCTGCTTTAGAGTTTGGGCACCTACCGCCACAACAGTCAATGTCGCGCTTTATGAGAACGGCGACGGTGATAACCTAATCGAGACCATTCCCATGGAAAAGTCCGACAACGGAACTTGGGCTTTGATCTATGACGGCAATCTTGGCGGAACTTACTATACCTATCTTGTAACGTTAAACGGCAAGACAAATGAAACCGTTGACGTCTACGCAAAGGCTGTGGGCATCAACGGCGACAGGGGTATGGTGATAGACCTTAACTCCACCGATCCGGATGGATGGGACAAGGATAAAAAACCTACATTTGTCAACAGCACCGACGCCGAGATTTACGAGCTGCACGTTCGTGATTTCTCAATCGATCCTGCCGGCAATATGACCTACAAGGGCAAGTACCTTGCGTTTACCGAAAGCGGAACCACTACGAGCGGCGGTACGGCAACCGGCGTGGATCACCTGAAGGAACTTGGAATAACCCATGTTCATCTTTTGCCTGTGTTCGACTTCGCGACCATAGACGAGACTAAGCTTGATGAGGAGCAATTCAACTGGGGTTACGACCCTAAGAACTATAATGTACCTGAGGGCTCGTATTCCACTAACCCATATGCCGGCGAGGTACGCATATACGAGTTCAAACGCATGGTTCAGGCCCTGCATGAGAACGGAATTCGTGTGGTCATGGACGTGGTGTACAATCACACTTCTGCTACCGAGGATTCTTGGTTCAGTCTTACCGTGCCTGAATACTACTACCGTATGGTGGACGGAGCTTATTCCAACGCTTCGGGCTGCGGAAATGAGACGGCCTCCGAACGAGCCATGGTGCGTAAGTACATCGTCGATTCGGTGGTCTATTGGGCAACTGAGTATCACATAGACGGCTTCCGCTTTGACTTAATGGGTATACACGATATCGAAACCATGAACGCTGTGCGTGAAGCTTTAGATGTTATCGACCCGACAATACTTGTTTATGGCGAGGGCTGGACCTCCTCATCTTCCCCGCTTGATGAAAGCGAACGTGCGCTCAAAGCCAACACCATGGCTCTAAACCGCATTGCCGCGTTCTCGGACGATATCCGCGACGGAATCAAGGGAAGCGTGTTCAACTCCACGGAAAAGGGCTTTGTCACCGGCGCTGCGGGTCTCGAGGAGACTATAAAGTTTGGCGTAGTCGCGGCAACCTTGCATTCGCAGGTGGATTACAGCAAGGTCAATTATTCAAGCATCTATTGGGCGGGCAGTCCCCTGCAATGCATAAGCTACTGCTCGGCTCATGACAATCTCTCGTTGTGGGATAAGATAGCATCATCGAACACAGACGACGATGAAGCAACGCGTATACGCATGAACAAGCTTGCCGCGGCTATCATTCAGACTTGTCAGGGCATACCATTTATGCAAGCGGGCGAGGAGATTTTGAGGAGCAAACCTGCATTGAACGGAGGCTTCGACTCAAACAGCTACAAGTCTTCGGACTACACCAATGCATTAAGGTGGAACCGCTTGGATCAGTACTCTGACGTATACGAGTACTACAAGGGCTTGATAGCATTCCGCAAGGAACATTCCGCGCTGCGGCTCACCACTACAAAGGAGATATCGGACAACCTAAGCTTCGTTAGCGATCTTCCTGCGAATGTGGTTGCGTATACGATAGAGAATAGCCCTAACGGAGAGATGGCCGAAGCGCTGTTCGTTGTGTACAACGCCAATCGCGAGGCGATAGAAATAGCCCTGCCCGAAGGCGAGTGGGATGTTTATGTTAACGACGTTCAGGCCGGTACTAAGCCCATAGAAAGCGTCTCGGGAAGTGTCAGCGTAAGCGCTATTTCCGCGATGGTGCTTGTAAAGGGCGCCTATCATGAGCTTAGGGTAGATACAACTGCGGCTTCCGAAACGGCCGAGGACAGCGGGACAGTTCTCTCACCGTGGATAATTATCATTATGGCGATTGCTGCGGCGATTGTCGTTGCCGCTGTCATTGTGGTCATAATGCGCAAAAAGCGTCAGAACGTTTAGGAGGTGTTTTATGGAACTAAGTTTAATCAGGGAACAAGCGGAGAGCGCGATTAGGGCGCTGCTTGAAGTTGCAAAGCCTCAAAAGGGCGAGCTTATGGTTCTTGGCTGCTCGACTTCCGAGGTACAGGGAAAGCGCATTGGCTCGTCTTCAAGCGAGGACGTTGCCAAAGCCATACTGGACGGAGTTCTTCCCGTGGTCGAAGAATATGGAATATTCTTGGCTGTACAAGGCTGCGAGCATATCAATCGCTGCCTTTGCGTGAGCCACAAGTGCATGGAACAGTATAACCTTCAGCACGTTTGGGTCAAGCCTTGGCTTCACGCCGGCGGCGCTTGCGTTACAGAAGCTTTGTCAAGAACTGACGAAGGTCTTATGGTAGAGGACCTAAAGGCTCAAGCCACTCTTGCGATGGACGTAGGCGACACTTTGATAGGTATGCACCTTAGGGCGGTAGCGGTTCCCCTGCACTGCGCTCAGCGCAAGGTTGGAGACGCAAACCTCGTGCTTGCTTATACAAGGCCGAAGTATGTGGGCGGTCCGAGGGCGCAATATGAAACCGCGCAAAACCCGCACAGCTTGTAGAAAAAATATATTTCGAAAAGTGGGCTATTTACATAAAATAATGTTTGCTTTTTGAGATTATGTAGTTTATAATGTAGTGGTATCCGGAATCGGGTCTGTGGTTGCATGTCTTAACGGACATTAGTCGATGCCAGTCGCAGGCTAAACGATCCACATAAGCGGAAGAATTTTCCGTGAGCATGGTGCGGCTTAGATGTAAGTCCGACCGATGGCAACATCGAGAGGGGCAGTAGTGGGGAGCGAAAGCTTATGAGCGAACCCTCCTGTCGGCGAGTGTGGGGTCAAAGATCAGGTCAGCCGGTTGTGGGTGCAAAAAATCTAATTCCATGAAGGGAAATCTAATCTCAATGTTCGAAGACAAAGTATTGGTATGCAAGGATTGCGGCAAGCAGTTCGTATTCTCCGCAGGAGAACAGGACTTCTACGCACAACAGAACTTCCAGAATGAGCCGCTTCGTTGCCCGGAATGCAGAAGACTTCGCAAGAAGCCCCGCACGCCCGAACGCGAAATGTTCGATGCCGTTTGCGCAGGCTGTGGTGCTCCCACGAAGGTCCCATTCCAGCCGAGAAACGATAAGCCTATCTATTGCGAGGATTGCTACAGAAAGCGCAGGCAGAATGGCCCCTCGAGGAGAAGCTACTAAATCTCAACAAAAAGTCCCGCCCATCAAAAGGCGGGACTTTTCATATCTTTAGATTTACACGTCTACATTTATAACTTCGGGAGGCGTTTCAAGCAGAGCGGGATTCAAGAGGTATTCGCGCATCTTGCGGAATGCCAATGCGTAATATGTTCCTGAGCATATGCGCTCATCCATGACTAAGCCTATGGGCAAGCAACGCTCATGAACTATTTCGCCATGAATACGCTTGGGAACCTCTCGGAGATTTCCCATAGAAAGAATCATACTTGTAGTACCGAAGTCATACACATGGTGGAAAATGTGGTTTGTGCGGATTGACGCCAAGTTAGTCACAACAAAGCTTGTGTGAAACGGACTTGCCTTGATGATATCGTATGGCAACAGACCATACCTGTCCAACAGCTTGAAGAGCTTCACGCCTATGTTGCAAAGCCCGGGTACCTTCAGCAGCTTGTTGATTAAGTCGTCCGTGGAATTGGTATCGCCCTGGATACGATTCTCCTCAATGTACGCGTCCATCTTGCGCTGAACATCATAAATTGTGTCACCCGGGTCGAAGTATACCTTGTTCATCGTTCCGTCGATATCCCCCGCCTTCAGTACCA
Organism: Clostridia bacterium; assembly: GCA_035399665.1. GTDB lineage: Bacteria > Bacillota > Clostridia > Christensenellales > CAG-138 > DAOPJM01. The sequence goes on along the minus strand of DAOPJM010000009.1, from coordinate 39,367 downwards.
CCATGCCGACCGCAAACTCCTTGCGGGCATAGATGTGCTTGTTGACAACGAAACGATTCAGGTACGGGTATTCCGCTGCTGTTCTCAGCACCGAAGCCACTACCACCGTTAGGTGGCTAAAATAGTTCCCTTGTTTTCTTTTTGCGTTGATGTAAGTCTGCATCGGCTCGATCGGTATGTTCAGCTCAATCGAGTTGCAGGCATCGGAACGCTTCGCCATGATGTGCGCCGCAACGGCGTACATGGGCGGGATATTCTTGACCTTTCTTCCGTCTGCTCTCATTACTCTCTCCCCCCTTATATATGAAACTGATTATAGCATGTCATGTCGAATTTGAAAACATAATTTTTTTATTGAATTTTTGAATTGACAATCTGAATAATGTTTGCTATACTACATTTTGTTCGGGGAGATGTGTCCGAGGGGTTTAAGGAGGCGGTCTTGAAAACCGTTGATGTGAAAACATCCGTGGGTTCAAATCCTACCATCTCCGCCAAATCGTTAAATACGGAGAAATACCCAAGTGGCTATAAGGGGCTCCCCTGCTAAGGGAGTAGACTGGGTTGACCGGTGCGTGGGTTCAAATCCCACTTTCTCCGCCAAGATAAGAAAAGTCCCTGCGTTGGGACTTTTTTCTTTTCGAAAATCAGTGCCGAATGAGGGAGCAACATGTTTCTTGACACAGGTTTTGGGGCATGATAGAATATGCCATACATCAACATCATTTCGGAGGTAAAATCCATGTTCTGTCGAAATTGTGGCTGTGAGCTCCAAGATAATATGAGATTCTGCCCCTCCTGCGGAGCAACGGTAGAGACAGAAACCCGTGCGACTTCCTCCAATTTAGTATCTTACACCGCGCCAAGCGTTGTTGCTCCCGTTCAGTTGAATGTTGACAGCGGAGCGGAGCCGAATATGCCATACGCGGTTATTTCACAAAACTCTAAAGCATCCGCGCCGAGAGGCCTAATCATTACCGGATTTGTTCTGACGATGACTTTTTGGCTTGCTCCGATTGGGCTTATACTTGCGGCTGTCGGTCTTGCAAAAACAAACAGAATCGAAGGCAGACCATTAAGGGGAATGGCAATTGCGGGTGTGGTATGCGGAGCTGTCTTTACTCTGATGCTCCTTTTATACTTCGTGCTCCTTTATATGGCTTTCTCAAGCGCGAATTATGATTATTATTACAACGATTTTGAGTTCTACAAGAAATTTTACGATCTGTTCAAAGTCATTCTTTAACTATAAATTAGCCTTGACAAAGCCTTGCCCTTATGATACATTCATGAGGGTATTGTTATATATAGTACCCGTAATTAAGCGCCTCGCGGCACTCCACTTCCTTGCCGCGACCTGCGTAAAATGAAAGGATGGAAGTCCCGCATGACTCGCGGTGCGGCAGTGTGGAGACCTGTCGTAATGCAAGCGCGATAAAGCACGCGCCTGCAAGGTGACGCAAAGCGGATGCTGCGTCATTAGAGTCGAGACAAATGGCAACTTTATCACTCAGGAATCTCAAGAAGGTCTATGACAAAGACGTCGTAGCCGTACACGATTTCAATCTTGAAATCGCGGACAAGGAATTCATCGTACTGGTAGGTCCTTCAGGCTGCGGTAAGTCCACTACGCTTCGTATGGTGGCAGGCCTTGAGGAGATCACCGATGGCGAACTGTACATCGGTGACCGTCTCGTTAATGACGTTCCCCCCAAGGACAGAGATATCGCAATGGTTTTTCAAAACTACGCGCTCTATCCTCACATGACTGTTTTCGAGAATATGGCTTTCGCGCTTAAGCTGCGCAAGGTTCCCAAGGCGGAAATCAAAGAAAAGGTTAACGCGGCGGCTGAAATACTCGGCATCACCGAGCTGCTTGACAGGAAGCCCAAGGCTTTGTCAGGCGGTCAGCGTCAACGTGTCGCAATCGGAAGAGCTATCGTTCGCGATCCTCAGGTATTCCTCATGGATGAACCGCTCTCCAACCTTGATGCTAAGCTTCGTAATCAGATGCGTGCCGAAATCATCAAGCTCAGACACCGCCTTGATACCACCTTCATCTATGTTACTCATGACCAGACAGAGGCCATGACCTTAGGTGATCGTATCGTCATCATGAAGGACGGTTTTGTCCAGCAAATTGGCACGCCTACGGATGTTTTCGATCGTCCTCACAACAAGTTTGTCGCGGGCTTCATTGGCACACCGCAAATGAACTTCTTCGATGCGGATCTGATTTGTGACGGCAAAAGCTATTATCTTGACCTTTCGGGCTATCGCATAGATCTGCCTGAGACAAAACAGCAGATTTTACGAAACAACGGCGTAACCACTCAGAAGGTCACTATGGGCATTCGCCCTGAGCATACCGAGATTGATCATGTCGGCAACCAGCCCAACACCATTCCCGCAACCGTAGATGTATGCGAAATGATGGGCAGCGAGCTGTACCTGCACACCGACGCTCTCGGCACTGATGCTATTCTACGCCTGCCGATTATCAACCTGCCACAGGAATACCGTATGGGCTTCCCATATGGCGCCAACATCAAGGTTCGTATCAATGGCGAGTTGATACAGCTCTTCTCACTTGAAACTGAATTGAGCCTCTTTGAGGCTTAATACGCACTATACCCGGGATCCCCGCCGCCTAAGGCGGGGGTCTTGTGATATGATTAGGAGTATTTGATGAATGTTAAGGAAGCAATTTGGTCAAGGCGCAGCATTCGCAAGTTCAAAGAGGGTGCTGTAATATCAAAGGAAGACATTAAGCTTCTGCTTGAGGCGGGTATGATGGCGCCCAGCGCAAGAAACCGTCGTCCATGGGAGTTTATTGTTGTAACTAACATCAGCTTGAAGAAGAAGCTTGCCGAGGCTCAGCCGTACTGCAGGCATCTTCTTGACGCCTATTGCGCTATTATTGTATGCGGCAAGGTTGAGGAGCCCAAAACCGGATTTTGGCAACAGGACTGCGCGGCGGCAATAGACAACATTATGCTGATGGCGGTTGAGCTTGGATATGGCAGCTGTTGGTGCGGGCTCTATCCCGTAGTTGAAAGGTCCAACGCTGTTAAGGCTTTGACAGGTGCATCCGGTACTCCACTCGGAATTATAGCTCTCGGCGTTCCTGACGAAAGCCCTGAGGCAAGAGGCTTTTATGATCCAACCGCTGTTCGTTTCATCGACTGACAAAAAGGTCAGCCTTTGAAATGAACAGGGCCATAGCCAACATATCGGCAGACCCACCAGGACTTATGCGACGCTTAATACACTCCTTATCGAGTTGAAGCGCCGCTTCTTTTTGTTGCTCTGCACTCATAACCCATATTCTTACGCATTCTTGGCGAAGAAAATTCAGCCCCTCTACCCCGCCCCTGTGCAAAACGTTGGTATCCTCAGTCTGAGAAATAATCCAAAGCAGTACGCTGAACGGCTCATTATTGGCAAGCAGCTTTGCCGCTTCTCTTGCGGTAGGAAATCCACGCATAGCTTCGGCTTTCGCTCCGTTGGCGCCATAACGCAAACGCACATCCTCCCCGTTAGTTCCGTATACGATCCTTTTAAGCTCACCTTCGCACATGACTTCTACACATTCAAAGGGATCGCTCCCAAAGGATAAGGCTCTTCCATAGCCGTATAACAGTAAAACGAACGAATAGATTGCGCCGCGATGGGTGTTCACTCCGCAGGTTGCCGAATTCATGGCTTGCTCTGCACACAATCCAATCTGTCGCAGCGCTTCGAAGCTTGGCTGACCGGCAAGACCCGCCATAGTCGCTTGAACAAAACTATCATTGAGAGCGTTTGCACTGCACTCAAACATGGACACATCCATGTCATTATGTGAACCAGTATTGTTTTCATCGACAAGACCCGGCTTCGGCGTTGTGTGAACCTCTGCGATAAGGCTTTCAACGGCAATCCGCGCAAGCTCTTGTGACGCAAAGCTCAAGAGTATTGAATTAGTCTTATCAACAACAGCATTCAGTCCATGTTCGCGGTTTCTGGCGCATACCGAGGCCGTGCCGTTACAGACTATGCAGCTTCTTGGACTTACTCTTGAAAGTTTATTTTGTTCGGCGTCCAAAACGTCCATGTCATAAAGCCTGCCCACGGGCGAGCCGTCCTCAATGCTTTCGGTTATATGCTTCAGCTGCGAAGCAGTATAATTGTCGTATACAAAGAAGCTCTCGTTACCTGTGTGTGAGGAACAATCCTCATAGTACAACGGATCGCCCAGCTTATTGATTATCGCAGATTCACCGCAGCGGAAAGCAAAATCGGTCAAGCTGCTGCGTTTCACTTCGCCCGCGATATTCATGGTAAAGCAAATAAGAGCGCAGTTGAAGGTTTCAATTAATCTGCGTTGTTTATCGGCTCTGCGCTCTCTCGAGTCGAGCATCTCAGTTAAAGTGATCTTTGCAGTAATCATATACTATGGGGTGAACAAGACCGCGAATCTCATCAACCTTGCCTTGATGCAGGAGTTCGCGCACCCTGCTTGCGCTTATACCGTCCTTGCGGTCCAATTCTCGCACCTCGATACCAAATTTCGGGAGTATGCGTTTCATGGTTTCATTATACTTTGCAGTTATGGCGCAGTAGGGTTCTGTGCCGACATAGCGACGCTTGATATTCAACTCCGGTGCTATACGCTTTGCAAACAGCAGCAAATCCAGTTCGCTTATCGAGTTTTCGACGTCGATGGTTGACTTCAAAAAGTATGTAGGGAAGGTGGCGCGTGAAACAAGGTACTCTCGGCTTGCGTAAACCTCGACATTGGGTATCCCTTCGGTACAGCTCTTGACAAACGACATGCGAACGTCCGTAGAGAACTCCGAAGCATCCTCCGACAGCACGAACACAAGTACTCTGTCGCACTCCCTTGCAGCAGTTTCGATAAGGAAAAGATGCCCGTATGTCATTGGATTGCAATTGCATACCACGCATCCCGTAAAACCATCCTTTTTGGGTATGGTCGCAAGAAAGTCCGAAAGTCCGTTCTTCATGTTTTCCATGAAAAGCATATCGCCGCTTTCTACAAGCGGATAAAAGCCCATTGAGCCAAACAGCCTTCTGTGCTGCGGCTTTGTAAACAAAAAGAGCTTGCCAAAGCCCTCGTTATAGGCATGGGTCACCAAAGCGCTGACGACGGCGGCACATGCTCCCTCGCCCTCGCCCCTTTGATCGACCGCTATTTGTTTTAAGATATTGCCCTTCAGCGAACCGCAGGCAAGGAGCCCGAAGTCATCGAACAGGAGTGCGGTGTAATCCGTGTCATGCTCGTCGCTTATTCCGCTCTTAAGCAGTAAATCTTGATATTCAAGTCGGTGCAGCGGACTTACCGCCGCACCGACTTCGATGTTGTTATTCATCGTCATCGACTTGATGAATTGTGTCGATAACTGTGTTGTCGCGGTACAATACCACGCCGACGATTCTGTCCTTATACTTGATGGGTTCGGGCGTTCCGACTATGCGCTCTGCGCGCTCCTCCAACTGCTCGATGGTGAACAGCGGAAGACCTGCGTCCTGAAACTTCTTATACAGGTCTGGGCGATTGGGATTAACCGCAATACCCTGATCGGTAACGACTACGTCTACAACTCTGCCGGGCGTGACTACGGTGTTGACCTTCTTGACGACGGTCGGAATCCTGCCTCTTGTCAGCGGGCAAACGACTACGGACATACTCGCGCCCTCGGCCGTGTCGGGATGACCGCCGATAGCGCCGCGAATAACTCCATCGAAGCCGGTAAGGACGTTGACATTGAATTCCGTGTCAATCTCAAGCGCTGAAAGTATGACAAAGTCAAGCTGATTCACGGCCGCGCCCCTGTTCAGATAGCTCGCGTAATAGGAAGCGTTGATCTGAATGTGGTAGCGGTTGTTCTTCAGTGAGTTCGCGGCGATGAGGTCGAAGGACTGCACATCGAGTATGCGGTCGATCAGCCCGGCTTCGTGCATTTCTACTATCTGTCCGGTAATGCCGCCCAACGCAAACCTGCAATGGATGTTCTTGGCTTCCATCTTTTCACGGATGAACCTTGCTGTTGCAAGCGATGCGCCGCCGCTTCCCATCTGCATGGAAAAACCATCGTAAAAGTATCCGGAGGCTTCGATTACATCGGCCGCAGTCTTTGCAATCAACAGTTCCTTAGGATTCTTGGTATAGCGTGTTGCGCCGCTCATTATACCCTTGGAATCGCCGATGGAATCTACGAACACGACATAATCAACGTTTGATTCGGGAATGGCAAAAGGAGCGTTCGGGAAGCGAACCAGATGATCCGTAAGTATTATGGTGGTGTCTGCATACATGGCGTCAAGCCTTGCATAGCCCAAGCTGCCGCACATCGTGGCGTTGTCATCGTCACGGCTGTAACCGTTGGCGTTGCCGTAGGGGTCGCAGGAAGGCGCACCTAAGAAAGCCACATCAATGTGCAGCTCGCCGCTTTCGATAGCCGCCGCTCTGCCGCCATGGGAGCGGAAGGTTATCGGGGATTCCATAAGGCCATGTGAGATTGCGTCGGCAAGCTCGCCGCGCAGTCCGCTGGTTTCAATATGGGTTACAACGCCGTTCTTGATATGCTCAATCAAGGGAGCGTGAATGTCCGTCAAAGAGCTTGCCGCGATAGTCAAATCCTTGATACCCATTTCGGCTATGACATCCATGACGTAGTTGATGATATGGTCGCCGTTCCTGAAATGGTGGTGGAAGGAAATGGTCATGCCGTCTTTCAGGCCCGACTTGATGATGGCGTCCTTCAATGAGGGCAGAACGCGGTTCTTGCTGTGCATTCTCTCAAAGAAAGTCTCGGTCTCCTTTGCGGAAGTTCCGTTGAAGTTGCCGCGAGGAGCGGACACCTTCTTCATCTCAATGACTCTTTCGTACTCTAACTTATCCATTTTATATCTCCTCTACAGGCATGGAGTATGCGAGCTGCGCAAGCTCAAGCAACCTCTCGGCGCGGATAACGACAGGCTTGTCTATCATCTTACCCTTAAGGCTGGCGACGCCGCTGCCCTTGGCATTGGCTTCCGCTATCGCGGCCATTATTGCCTTTGCCTTTTGCAGGTCCTTCTCGCTGGGCATGAACTCCTTATGCAGCGGCGGGATCTGGCGCGGGTTGATAACGCTCTTGCCGTCAAAGCCAAGCTTCTTGATGAGTCTGACTTCAGCGATGAATCCTTCTTCGTTATTAATGTCGGAATAGACCGTATCAATAGCGTCAATGCCAGCGGCTCTTGCGGCATTCAATATCATGTTTCTTGCAAAGAACAGCTCGGTTCCGTCGCTTCTTGTCGTCTTAAGATCGGTTACATAATCCTCTGCGCCCAATGCGATACCGATCAAGCGCTTCGATGAAACGGCTATATCATAAGCGTTCAGGACGCCCCTTGCGCTTTCTATGGCCGCCATCATATGGGTGCTGCCGACCTCTATACCTGCTTCGCTTTCAATCCTTGCGATCTCGCGTTCGCAGTCTATCACGTCCTGAGCTGTCTCCGTCTTGGGAAGTCGGATAACATCGGGCTTCGCACGGACAATGGCCTCCAAGTCCTTTATGCCAAGTCCGGTAGTAAGATCGTTTATACGGACTACACGCTCCTTCTTACCATAGCGAAGGCTTGACAGAGCCTGATATACGAGGAACCTTGCCGAATCCTTCTCGTTTATGGAAACGGAGTCCTCCAAGTCGAACATGATCGAGTCAGAGCCATAGATGTACGCGTCCCTGACCATTCCCGGATTGTTGCCGGGAACGAACAACATGCTTCTTCTCAGCTGCTTCATTCCTTTGTCCTCCAAACATAGTCCGTGCTTTCAGCGGCACGGTATGCGGCCGTGTTGACCCTTGCGCGAATGGTGCAATCCAAAGCGCCCTTATCGTCGGCCTTGACGAAGGCATTCACCACATCAAGGTCTGTCAACGTCTCGCGGATGACCTTCTCAATCTGCTTGCCGAATTGCTGCATTACGCTGCTCGACAGTTGGATTTCAATACCGCCGTTGTCTCTCGGTTCAATGCGTATCATGATATCGCTGGATTCCATGGTTCCGCAGATTCCGTTCTTAATAAGCTGCATAAGTCCTCCCCTATACATGGAAATTACATTGTCATTGTACCACACTTTTTGTAAAATGAAAGTCCTTTTGCGACTATAAGCTGTTAAGAAATAAATATATCTTGTTGTATATGAACTTCTGATGTGGTAGAATAGCTCACGGAGGTTTTCATGAGTACATTCTTGATTATTTTACTGTCCGCTGTGGGCTTGCTTATCGCGGCTTGTCTTGCGTTGGCGCTTGTCGCCGCCTTTAGGGGCATACTTCGCATTGACTATGATGGGTTGTTTCGGGACAATTCGCTGACCACCTCGGCACGCGGCAAATTTGCTGAGCGCATATACGCTGACGTGTCTGAAATTGAGTCCTTGCCCATGGAAACCATTTATATTGAATCCTTCGACGAGCTTAAGCTCGCGTCTCGGCTTCTGCTCGCTGAAACATCCGCCATCGGCACCGTTATATGTTTTCATGGGCTGCGTTCAAAGTCTGAGAAGGATTACGGGGCGCAGGCTGTGTTCTTTCATAAGCTCGGTTATAACGTTCTGCTTCCGGATCAACGCTCACACAACCGCAGTGAAGGGCGCTGGATATGCTATGGAGTGAGGGAGCGGTATGACTGCCTGCAATGGACTAAGCTGATGAGCGAACGCTTTGGCGCTGAGCTTCCTATATTCCTTTCGGGACAGTCTATGGGCGCCGCGACCGTTATGATGGCTTCAAACCTTGAGCTTCCGCGAAATGTTTTGGGGATAGTATCCGACTGTGGCTTCAGCTCTGTCGCGGCAGAATTTCAGTACGTTCTGAATACAGAGTTTCATATTCCCACCTTCCCCACCCTGTTTCTTATGGGTATGTGGTGCCGTCTTATTGCAGGCATCGGACTTTGGAAGGTATCCCCAACTAAGTCGCTTAGCGAAAGCAAAGTTCCCGTGTTGTTCTTCCACGGCAAGAAGGATACGCTTGTTCCCTACTACATGGGCGAGGAGAACTTCAAAGCCTGTACCGCTCCCAAGTTCTTTGTGTCCTCCGAAATCGCCGACCATTGCACCTGCTGGTATGAGGATACTAATGGCTACAAGCATTCGCTTTTGGATTTCTTTGAGTTTTGCAGAAAAAGTCATTCTGTGTAAAATAATATATACAATTTGCTCTTTTTCGACATGTGGTGTTGATTTCTCTCTTGATTATGATATAATCTCTTGAGAATTTCGGAGGTACGATATGGAACAGTTAGTTGGCGCGTGTATCATCGGTCAGTCCGGTGGCCCCACCGCCGTCATTAATGCGAGCGCATACGGTGTTATCGACACGGCAATGAAGTCAAGCGCCATCACCAGAGTGCTGGGTGCGGCTCATGGTATCAAAGGTATTATCAATGACGAGCTTTATGACCTTGACAAAGAAGACCCCAAGGAATTGGAGCTTTTGCTTCATACCCCTTCCGCCTTTTTGGGATCATGCAGATATAAGCTAAAGAATCATGAGGATGACGATACGGACTATCGCCGTATATTAGAGGTGTTCAAGAAGTACAACGTTCGCTATTTCTTTTACAATGGCGGCAATGACTCCATGGATACCTGCAATAAGATTTCCAAGTTTATGAAGTCAGCAGGCTATCCTTGTATGATTATTGGTGTGCCAAAGACCATTGACAACGACCTTTGGGGTACGGACCACTGCCCCGGCTTCCCTTCCGCCGCAAAGTATGTAGCTACAAGCTGCATGGAGCTTTACCTTGACGCAAGGGTCTATGACACCAAGATGATATGCATTGTCGAGATTATGGGACGTCACGCCGGATGGCTTGCTGCCTCCGCTTCAGTTGCGAAACACTTAGGCTATGGCCCCGATCTTATCTATCTGCCCGAAGTCAATTTCAACGTTGACCGCTTCTTAGAGGATGTTACGCGCATTTACCGTCAGACGGGTGAATGCCTTGTTGCCGTATCCGAAGGTATTCATGACAACAATGGGACTCTTATTGCTGAGTACGGCGCGGACACTGCCCCTGTTGACTGCTTTGGGCATAAGCAGCTTGGCGGTTTAGCCTCCACACTTGTTTCCATGGTCAAATCACGCCTTGGCAACATCAAGATTCGCGGTATAGAAATGTCTCTGCTGCAGCGCTGCGCGGCGCATTGTGCTTCCGAAACCGATGTGAAGGAATCCTACATGGTTGGCAAGGGCGCTGTTGAGCTTGCGCTCTCCGGTGTAACCGATGTCATGGCGGCTTTGATACGCGAAACTGATGAGGACGGAAACTATCGCTGTGTAGTTCGTCCAATAGATCTTGCACTCGCGGCCAATACTGAAAAGAAGGTTCCGAGGAGCTGGATAAATGCCGACGAAAACGGCGTCACGCAGGAGTATTTGGATTATATACTTCCGCTTATTCAGGGCAGACTTGACAACGAGTTTGAGAATGGCATGCCGCGCTTTGCCAAGATTCAAAAGATTAAGGCAACGGTTTAGAGTTTCCTCAAGTGAACAACGAATGCAAAACACCCGAGCAATGTTCTCGGGTGTTCTTTATGCGTCGATACATACTATACAATCAGCGTTTGCCCGCCGAAAGCCGTTCCCAAACGTCAAGATATATGTCCGCGGACTGTGCTTGCCAATTCGAGCGCATGGTTAGTGCAAGCTCCTGCGTTGCGACTTGAAGTTTAATCTCTATCATAACGGCGTTCAACTCGGATACCCTCAGCGTCACAAGCCACCCGCCGTCGCGCATCTGCTCCATATCACTTGAGTACTGCGTTTCACGCAGCATGTCAAGCTTGTTGTCCTGCACGAATTTGTCTATCCTATCCCTCTCAGAAAAGGGTACTTGGTTTATAAACAACTTTAACGCCTCATCGCCTATTGAGGTCAGATTGTAGCTCTGCCCGAAGCTGCGCGGCACTATCGCAACATAACCATCCTGTTCCAACTGACCGCTGACAAGTTGGAAGCTGAAATAGTCAATGCTCCCACACTTAATCATTGCGTTGCAAAGCACGTCGGGTCGGATATCTCCGCCCGCGCTGCGTATAAAGTACATTATTAAAAGCTTGCTTTTTGCGTCTCCGTGAATGAACATCATACATCACCTTCCCGTGTTATAAGTGTAGCAGAATTGTAAAAAAAAAGCAAGACGTCTAAAACAAGCGAAAAGACTTTGACGTATAACTCTTTGTGGTGTATAATCCATATCAAACGGAGGTTGAAATGAAATCTAATCAACAAAAGAAGAAGGACCAAACGCTGTACACCATCATAATGATTGCCCTTGTGGGCGTCATTGTGATATCTTTAACCTTGACTCTGTTGAAGCTTATGGATTCCAAACCTTGGGAAGCCAAGATCGTCTATCAGGCTGCCGCAAGTGAGCATGTAAGTCAGGCGACAAGTGTTACGATACCGCTAAACCCGTTCTCCGGCGACAGCATCGAAGATACTGCCATTCCTTATGAGGAGTGGACCCCGGAGCCAACCATTGAAAGCGTCGGCAAGGATCCAAACAGCTCGCCCTCCGCTGTTTCTACGCCCGAACCTGCGGTAACGGCGGAATCCGATTCAAAATCAACAGCAGGCGCAACCGCTAAAGCAACGACAAAAGCCACTTCAAAGGCAACCGGCAGCAGCACCACTTCCGATCCTACCGCAACTCCGAGCTATGTGGCAAACACGCGGGAAGTGGACTTTGATTCGCTTAAAGCAATCAACAGCGACATAGTGGCTTGGCTATACCTGGAAGATACCATCATCGATTACCCCGTAGTCAAGACAACAACGACACACGGAGCAGGCTTCTACCTGTCACATATGTATGATTTGACGGAGCAGCGCGCCGGCTCTCTCTTTATCAGTAGTCCCTATACGCCCTTCTCAAGGCAGAATACCATCATTCAGGGTCATAGGATGAACAATGGTACTATGTTCGGAACGCTGTACAAGTATAAGAAACAGTCTTACTTCAATCAGCATCCCATATTCCAACTCTACACGCCGAGCAAGAACTACTTCGTGTACATCTTTGCGGCGTATGAGGTGGACATTCTTGGCGACTACTACCATGAAACCTTCTCAAGCGGTAACGAGTTCATGGAGTACATAAACGAGTGTATGCTTGCCTCTGCTATTTCTACGGGCGTAACGCCGCGAGTGACCGACAAAATATTGACGATGTGTACCTGTGTTTCCGGCAACGATACAGTTCGTTTCATCGTTCAGGGCGTACTCGTCGAAATGGACAACACATAAGCCGGCAGCGGTTTCAACCACAAGAGCTTCCCTTCGTTTGAATGGGAAGCTCTTTTCATTAGTAATCGTACTATTTGACTATCGGGTCTATAAGCGGCTTTTCCTGTCCTTTTATAAGACGCTTGATATTGTCCTTATGGCGAATCAAAACAAGTACCGTGTCCAACACTGCGAATAGGCAGAGATAAGGATTAGCCATAAAGAACAAGAAGGTAAGTATTGCAAAAATAAAAGCACCGGATATCGAAACTACGGACATCCTTCGGCTGACAAGGAAGATTCCTACGCTGAGAGCGGTTGTGACTGCGGCGCCCAGAGGGAAAGCAACCCAAATAAAGCCCAATGAGGACGCGGCGCCTTTGCCGCCCTTGAAGCCATAGCATATGGGATAACAATGTCCGATTATAACAAACAATCCGCCGATATACGTTCCGAGCTGTGCGTCAAAGCCGCTGTTAATTCCGAGCTTCATCGCTATCACTCTGCCAATGAAGCATCCGACAACGCATTTGAGCGCATCGAAGAAGAAGGTTGCAACGCCTGCGTATATGCCATAGACGCGAAACATGTTTGTCGCGCCCGCATTGCCGCTTCCGTAGCCGCGTATGTCGTCATGAAAGAATCCTCGACTGATTATGACAGCCGATTGAAGGTTGCCTAAGAATGCGCAGATAACAGCAATGATGGCGATGACCTGGAGGTTGAAGCCCCGAAACGCCAAAAGCGACTGAACAATCGCGCTTCCCTGCATCACTTCTCATCACCCTCCTGTTTGCGGTTCCTGAAGATAAAGCGAATCGGAGTTCCGCCAAAGCCGAATGACTTTCTAAAATAGTTCTCCAAATAACGCTTATACGAGAAATGCACGAGCGTTTCTTCGTTGACAAAGATAACAAAGGTAGGCGGCTGTATAGAAACCTGTGTCGCGTAATACAGCTTCAAGCGTCGTCCCGATGACATCGGAGGTTCGTTTACAGACACCGCCTCGTTCAGAACATCGTTAAGCATCCCTGTTGAAATGCGCTTGATTGATTGACCGTATGAAGCCTCGGCCGACTCCAAGACTCTGTTTACCCTCTGACCGCTTTTTGCGGATATGAACAGGAAAGGTACATAATCCATAAAAGCAAGCTGCGACTGGATATCCTTGCGCATCTTATCCATGGTGAAGGTATCCTTCTCAATTAAGTCCCACTTATTGACCACGACCACCGACGGCTTGCCCTCATCGTCCACATACCCCGCTATCTTCACGTCCTGTTCGCTTATACCCTGCTCGGCGTCGATCATTATCAATACTACGTCAGCGCGGCGAACGGCGGCAAGCGAACGAATAACGCTGTATCTTTCAATCGTCGCGTCCTCAACGGCGCGCTTCCTGCGGATTCCCGCAGTGTCAACCAAGACATAATTCTTGCCGTTAACTGAGAATGGCGTATCAACTGCGTCGCGTGTTGTGCCAGGGATGTCGGACACTATGCTTCGCTGCTGCCCAAGCAGTGCGTTTACTAAGCTGGATTTACCGACGTTGGGCTTGCCCACCACGGCTATGTTTATGCTTTCATCCTCGCCATTATCCTCTATGCGGCCAAAATTCCTGCAAACCTCATCGAGCATATCACCAAGGCCCAAGCCCTGTCCCGAAGATATGATGATAGGGTTCCCGAGCCCCAAAGCGTAAAACTCGTATATGGCGTCATTATACTTCGGGGCGTCAAGCTTGTTCACCGCAAGTACTACGGGCTTGCCGCTCTTTCTAAGCATGGTGGCTACATCCTCATCTGCTGAAGTCATGCCTTCCCTGCCGTCCACAAGGAAAAGTATCACATCGCAGGTTTCTATCGCAAGCTCGGCCTGCCTGCGCATCTGTACGGCAATCTTGTCTTCATTAGCAGGCTCAATTCCGCCTGTGTCAATCAAGGTAAAGTGATAGTCCAACCATTCAGCGTCGCCGTAAATGCGGTCGCGGGTGACGCCGGGCGTGTCCTCCACTATTGAAAGTCGTCTGCCTATGAGTCGGTTAAACAGCGTCGACTTCCCGACGTTCGGTCTTCCCACTATCGCTACAAGAGGTTTTGTTGTCATAATTACTCCCTATCCAAAATCGAAATCAATGCGTTCGCGTCCGCAAACGGGCGGATCCTAACTCCAAGTTCTTTTTCCACATCCGCTGCCGTCATGCCGTCCAAGAACACATCTTCACGTTCCCTCAACATATTCGAAGGTATCAGCAGTGTGTCTGTCGTTAAGCTGCCCTTCAGCTGACACACTAAGTCAATGCCGGTGACCAAACCGCCGACATGCACGTTGCCGCCGAAGAACCGATTCTCCACGGGGTGCGTCAACAGCTCAACGCCATAAGGCAAAAGACGTTCATAAAGCGTTGAAAAGAACCTGTTGCCTATAACACCACCGGCAAGTTCAAAGACCTTCTTCTCCCCGCGTACATGAAGCACGCTGAGGCTGTCCACGAAATCCCTTTCAAAAAGGCGCAGCAGTCCTACCCCGTTCTCAATCTGGGGAAACCCGTCGTAATCTTCGTAAGCGGGAAGCTCCATATCCGCCATAAGATACCATTCATCGGAGAGATACACAAGAGCTTCACCATATTCGGCACGAAGCCGCGACTGAATCGGCGTGATAAGCTCTATCGTCTTTCGCGCTTCATCTTTAGTAAAGGAACGCAAGGGGTAAAGCCCTTTACGCGAACCGGTAAGCCCAACAGGGACTATGGCAAGCGACTTCATGGACGGAGCAAGCTTAACTAACTCGTTGATGGAGTAGATAAGCTCATCCCCGTCATTCAGCTCCGGACACAGTACTATTTGGGCATGGAAGCTTAAGCCTTCGTCATGCAGCCTCAAAAGGCGTTCAGGGAGCAGTCCCGCGTTCGGGTTGCGCATCATGTTCACGCGCAGCCTTGGGTTCATCGCATGAACGGATACATATAGAGGGTCGATTCTGCGCTTCGATATGCGCAAAAATTCGGTCTCATCCACATTGGTCAGCGAAACGTAGTTTCCCATGATGAAGGACATTCGCCAATCATCATCCTTGACATGCAGTGTTGAGCGCGTCATGTCGGGCATCTGGTCGATAAAGCAGAACACACACTTGTTGTGGCATACCCGCATTGGGCTCATCAGACTTGTCTCAAAGCCCAGACCCAAGTGTTGACCAATGCCCTTATGAATAACCACATCGTGGATACCGCCGTCAACGCCCTCGACACTGAGCTTCAACTTGCTTGCGCTTGTCAAGGCAAGATAATCTATCAAGTCGATAACAGGCTCATCGTTGACGGCAAGCAGGTACTCGCCCGCCACAAGCGAATGCTTCTCGGCAGGCGTGTTCGGTTCCACTGATGTAATCAGTTGTTTATACTTGCGCATATCTCCCATGATGCAAATATAGCATAAATCTTTCTTGTTAGCAAGTCGGATTCAGCAATATAATCAACAGCTCTTTGCCCTGACGCATATTCAAGAAAAGAACGCAGCTCATTTATATGGAGCCGCGTTCTGTTTGCTTTTACGATATACCAATAAACCTTACGCCGATGGCGCGGCCTTACGCTTGCGCGCTACGGGTTTTGACGTAGGTACAATCGCTTCCGGCAGCGGTATCGGAATACTGATATCCTCGGCAAGGGTATGCTCCGACAATACGGGCGGAGCCGCCTTGCGTATCGTATCCGCGGTTATTGTACAGGTCTTGAGATCGCTTCTTCCCGGAATGTCATACATGATGTTCAGCATGACGTCTTCCATGATGGCCCTCAAGCCCCTTGCGCCCGTCTTTCTTGTGATGGCTTCCTTGGCAACCTCGCGCAGCGCGTCGTTATCAAACTCAAGGTCCACGCCGTCCATTGCAAACAGCTTCTTGTATTGACGTGCAAGAGCATTCTTCGGATCTGTGAGTATGCTGACAAGAGCGTCCTCATCCAGGTTCTCAAGCGTTACTATCACGGGAACTCGACCTACAAATTCCGGGATAAGCCCGAAACGCAGCAAGTCCTCGGGAAGAATGGACTTCAATATCTCACCGACATTCTTCTGCTCGCGAGTTTTGGGATCCGCGCCAAAACCGAGCATTCTCTGCCCCGTGCGACGCTCAATGATTTTTTCTATACCGTTGAACGCGCCGCCGACTATAAACAGGATGTTAGTGGTGTCAATCTGTATGCACTCCTGCTGCGGGTGCTTTCTTCCTCCGAGCGGAGGAACGTTAGCGACCGTGCCTTCAAGAATCTTCAGAAGAGCCTGCTGTACACCCTCGCCCGAAACATCGCGAGTAATAGAGACATTCTCGCCCTTCCTTGCTATCTTGTCGATCTCATCGATGTACACGATGCCTGTCTGAGCCCGAGCCACATCGAAATCAGCGGCTTGAATGAGCTTCAAGAGGATGTTCTCCACATCGTCTCCGACATAGCCTGCCTCGGTTAAGGTGGTTGCGTCGGCCACAGCAAAGGGAACATCAAGTATCTTTGCCAGGGTCTGTGCAAGCATTGTTTTACCGCAGCCGGTCGGCCCCAGCATTATGATGTTGCTCTTTTGCAGCTCAACATCATCCGTCGGATCGGACGGACAGCTAATGCGCTTATAGTGATTGTATACCGCGACGGCAAGAGCGCGCTTTGCGGCTTCCTGACCTATCACATATTCGTTTAGCGCAGCGACTATCTCCTTGGGCTTGGGAATCTCGGACATTGCGCGAGATGGTGCGGAAGCACCCTTCTTCTCCTCGGCGCGCTGTTCGTTGACAATCTCCATGCACAGCTCGATACACTCGTTGCAGATGTACACATTGGGTCCGGCTATCATTCGGGTCACTTGGTTTCGGGTCTTACCGCAAAAGCTGCAGCGAACCTTATCCTGACCGTCTTTGCCGACTCCGCCTACGTTACCGTCATTGTTTGCCATACTTATCTCCTGGGAGCTATAATTTCGTCTACCAAGCCATACTGCTTGGCTTCCTCGGCGTCCATGTAGTTATCCCTCTCGGTATCCTGTTCGATACGCTCCAAGGGCTGACCTGTACGGGCCGCTAAGATCTCATTAAGTCTTTTCTTGGTCTTCTCTATCTGATTCGCCTGTATCCGAATATCGGTAGCCTGCCCCCTAAAGCCGCCGCTCGGCTGGTGAATCATGACCTCCGCGTTCTCAAGCAGTCTGCGTTTACCCTTAGCACCCGCGGTAAGCAGGAAGGCGCCCATACTGGCCGCCAAGCCCACGCAGATGGTGGACACTTCGCACTTGATATACTGCATAGTGTCATAAATAGCAAGACCCGCGGTTACGGAACCGCCGGGACTGTTGATATAGAGGTAGATGTCCTTTTGAGGATCGTCCGCCTCAAGGAACAGAAGCTGCGCCACGATGGAGTTTGCCGTGTCATCGTCCACCTCGCCCGACAGAAAGACAATACGATCCTTCAAAAGACGAGAGTAGATATCATACGCTCTTTCGCCCCTGTCGCTCTGCTCAACTACCATTGGTGCAAGATTCATGTTAATCTCCTATCCTTTACTGTTTGTGACCCAAAAGCAAGCTCGAATCGACTTACTTTTGTACTGAACTGTCGAGGATAACCGCAATAGCCTTGCGCGTTCTTACGTTGTCCTTGACATACTCGACGTCTGAGGGCTGCATGGACTTCTTAAGCTCGTCAACCGACATGCTGTACTTTGTCGCCATTTCGCTTATCATGTTCTCCGCTTCCTCATCCGAAACTTCGATGTTCTCGGCCTTAACGATGGCGTCAAGCACAAGCTCCATCTTGATCCTTGTTTCGGCCTCGGGTCTGCGCTGCTTGCGAATCTCGTCGGGAGTTGTTCCAAGATAAGTACAGTACATCTCCAAAGTGAAACCGCTGCGCTTCATGCTCACTTCCATCTCGCGCATAATGCTGTCGAGCTGGCGGTTGATCATGCAGTCGGGAATGTCGCACTGCGCGTTCTCGCAAGCCTTGGACAGGACGCCGTTTTCATAGGCGTTCTTGCTCTGTTCTTCGCGCTCGGCCATAAGCTTATTGCGCTTGTCAGCCTTCCATTCGTCTACGGTGTTGAACTCGGAAATATCGGTAATAAAGTCGTCATTGACTTGCGGAAGCTCTTCCTTGCGAACAGCTTTGATTTTACATGAGAAAACAGCGACCTTGCCGGCAAGCTCCTCGGCGTGATAGTCATCGGGGAAGGTCACGGAAATATCGCGCTCCTCACCTTCGACCGCGCCTACGAGCTGCTCTTCAAACCCGGGTATGAACGATCCGCTTCCGATCGTCAAATCCTGATCTTCAGCCGTGCCGCCGTCAAACTTGACTCCGTCGATGCTGCCGCTGTAATCCAAGACTATGGTGTCACCGTTCTCAACGGGACGCTCAACATTGATGACTCTCGAATGCTCCTTGCGTTCCGCTTCAAGCGCTGCATCGACTTCTTCGTCGCTTACAGTATACTCCGGCTTTTCAAACTCTATACCCTTGTACTGACCCAGGGTGACCTCAGGCAGAAGCTGTACTTCGGCAGTGAAGGTCACGCCCTCAGCTTCGCTGATGTTGACGATATCGACTTCGGGATGATCCACAGCGGTAAGAGAATGCTCCTCCAGCGCCTTGTCATATGCGTCGCCCCAAACGATTTCAAACGCATCCTCATAGAACACGCCCGCGCCATAGGCATTTTCAATAATCCTACGCGGAGCCTTACCCTTGCGGAAGCCCGGAACCGCATACCTTGATGCGGTTTTATGATACGCGGTCTCAATTGCCTGCTCAAAAGCGGGTTGATCGACCACGATGGTCAGTTTAGCTTTGTTGCCCTCGATTTTCTCAAATGTTGCCATTATTCCTCTCCTTTTTGCGCATTACCCCTGCGCGTCTATTGACACGGTATCATAACATACCTGTTCTTCAAAAGCAAGCATTGCACAATAATTTCACTTTGAAAACAAAATCGCTTTCAATTCTGCATTAAGCTCATTAGAACGAGCCTTGATATGCAAAGCGTTTAGCCTGCCGTACCAAGAACGTCCGCGTAATATTTTAGTTTCCATGAACCATAGCTGTTCCAGTTGACATTGATGCCGACTCCGCCCTTGCTGCTTGAGGATTCAAGCAAATAATGCTTGCCGTTAATCTTGCCAAGATATATAGCGGAGTGATTCCCTACCCCTTCATCGCTTACCCATAGCAGCACATAACCGCTTCGTATTTTGTCGTAAACAACGTTTCCGGATGAAAACTCAATTTCATACAGCACATCGCGTTTTCTAAAAAGCTGAATTTGATTTTCGGAGCCTGCACATATATACTTGCTGCCGTAACCGCAGTCCCGATACGCTTGACGCGTGAAGTTACTGCAGTCGAGATCGTCATATGAAGTTCCGCAAAGCGCGATTCCCGCCAGAATGACCTCGGTATAGGGGTCATCGGGGTTAAGCGACGTTACGAACGCATAGACCGCGTCCGCGGTCTTAACCTCGCTTGAAGTAAGCTCGCCGTATGCAGTACCATACAGCCCAAGCACTATTTGCGCATACAGCTCCGTCTCGTTCGCGGGTATATCAACCACGTTTATCGTAATATCTCCGCCAAGTCCGCTTACCGTCTCCGATACATGGAGAATGGTCTCGCCTATGCTTACGCCATTAATCGTTACAGAGCCATTCGTAATCGCAGCGGTTGCTATACTCCCGTTTTCTACTGCTGCTGAAAAACTCACATCAGCGTTGTCGGGTGAATAACACAGCTCAAGGGTGAGCTGATTTCCGACATAAAGCGTCGCTGACTCGGGCAATACAAGCTCATCGGCATACACCGTAACTTCAATCGTACCTGATACCTTAGCAAGGCCTATCAGGTACCTGAGTATCAACGAGGCGTCGTTGGCATTTATCGTTCCGTTACCGTCTGTATCTGCGACGAGGCTCATATGCTCGCTCGAATTTGCCATACCCACAAGATAACGCAGTATCATAGAAGCATCGGCGGACGACACGCTGCCGTCTCCGTTGCAGTCGCCGATAAGCACATTTTCACTTGCAAGTGCAGCAGAGCAAGCGAAGGTCATCGCCAAAGCTAATATGACGGCAACGAAACGTTTCATGCCGTACCTTACAGAGCCGCCGCGATCTTGGCCGCGACCTTGACGTTGTTGTAAACAAGTTGAATGTTGGAGGCCAAGCTTGATCCGCCTGTTATATCCTTGACAGCGGCAAGCAGGAACGGCGTAGTCGCCTTGCCCTTGACGCCTTGAGCTTCAGCCTCTGCTATCGCTTCATCGATTGCGGCGTTGATATACGCGGCGTCCATCGAGTACTCCTCGGGGATGGGGTTGACTATCAATATCCCTCCGTCGTAATTCAACTCATGCGACGCCCTTATATAAGACGCCGCTTCCTCAGGTGAATCAGCTCTCCAGTTGAGCTTGATGCCGCTTTGGCGTGTGTAGAACGCGGGCAGCTCGTCCGTGCCATAACCTACCACGGGTACGCCCTTGGTCTCAAGGTACTCCATTGTGAGATTGAGATCAAGTATGCTCTTTGCGCCTGCGCATACCACCGTTACATTGGTCTTGGAAAGCTCATCCAAATCCGCTGAAATGTCCATCGTGGTCTGAGCGCCTCTGTGAACTCCGCCGATACCGCCGGTCGCGAACACCTTGATACCGGCCATCTTAGCGATTATCATGGTAGCCGCGACAGTGGCCGCTCCGTCCATTCCCTTTGCGACAAGCAGCGGTATATCTCTGCGGCTTGCCTTAACGACCTTATGACCCTCTCGGCCAAGATAGTCAATCTGTTCATCGGTCAGCCCGGCACAGAGCTTGCCGCCTATTATTGCGCAGGTGGCGGGGACGGCGCCGTTCTCGCGCGCTATTTTCTGGCACATTAGCGCGGTCTCAACGTTCTGCGGGTATGGCATACCGTGTGAAATTATGGTGCTTTCCATAGCGATTATGGGCTTGTTCTCAGCCAAAGCCCTTTCAACCTCGGGTGAAAGGCAAAGACGTTCCATGTCAAAAGTTCTCCTTGTTCAATAAAAATCCTTTGTATTATAACACAGATATGCTAAAATAGGAACAGCATTTAAGATTTGAGGTGAACTTTTTGAAACGTTCTTCGGCTGTGCTGCTTCATGTGTCTTCCCTGCCCTCTCCGTATGGCATAGGCACATTCGGAAAAGCTGCTTATGATTTTGTCGATCTCTTAGCCCTCGGAAAACAAAGCTATTGGCAAATGCTGCCCCTTTCTCCCACCGGATATGGTGATTCGCCCTATCAATCGTACTCGGGTTTTGCTTTGAACCCGTACTTCATTGACCTTGATACGCTTGTGGATGAGGGCTTGCTCGAAGCTCACGAAACCTCGCTTGACTGGGGAGACGATCCCTCATCTGTTGACTTTGGGAAAATATACCAGAATCGTTTTGTTGTACTTCGTAAGGCTTTCAACCGCTTCGATCGCGACTTAATGAATGAGTTCTGTAAGGAAAATTCATCATGGCTTTATAAACATGCTCTCTATTGCGCGATTAAGGATTCCTTTGGCGGCAAGCCTTGGTATGAGTGGAGCGATGAGCTGAAGTTTCGCTCTGATGAAGCTGTTCGGCGTGTTGCAGCGGAGCTTACGGACGAAACAGCCTTCCATTGCTTCGTCCAATACAAAGCGGACGAGCAGTTTACAATGCTTCGCACTTATGCCCAAAGCAAAGGTATTGAGTTTATCGGGGACATACCCATATACCTTCCCTTAGACAGCGCAGATGTTTGGTTCTCGCCCGAATTATTCGACCTCGACGATGATTTGTACCCGAATGAGGTCGCAGGTGTACCGCCCGACGGTCTTTCCGAGTGCGGTCAGCTTTGGGGCAACCCGCTTTACCGTTGGGATAAGCACCGTGATGATGGCTATTCTTGGTGGTGCGAACGTCTAAGGGTCACCGGACGCAGGTTTTCACTTGTAAGGA
This sequence comes from Clostridia bacterium, assembly GCA_035399665.1. Classification (GTDB taxonomy): domain Bacteria; phylum Bacillota; class Clostridia; order Christensenellales; family CAG-138; genus DAOPJM01. The sequence goes on along the minus strand of DAOPJM010000009.1, from coordinate 17,076 downwards.
TTGACCACTTCAGAGGTCTTGAAAGCTATTGGTGCATACCCGTGGGCAGCACTTCTGCGAAGAACGGTTATTGGCGCAAGGGACCCGATATAGAGCTTATTGAAGCGTTCAAGCGCAGTTGTCCCGATGTGCATATCATTGCCGAAGATTTGGGCTACCTCACTCCCGCCGTTAAGAACTTGCTCTCGGCCTCCGGCTATGCGGGTATGCGTGTGATGGAGTTTGGCTTCGATCCCGATAACGATTCACGCGAGCTTCCGCACAACTACCCCGTTCATTGCGTGGCATACGCTTCCACCCACGATTGCGAGCCGATGATGAAATGGATTGATAACGCGCCCTCAAGGAGCGTTGCCATGGCCGTAGACTACCTTGGCTTGAGCGAGCGAGAGGGACTGAATTTCGGCTTTATTCGAGGCTTGATGACCTCCTCCTCCGAGCTTGTAATTGTCCAATTTCAGGACCTTATAGGCTCAAAAACTCAGATGAACTCGCCGCAATCCTTGGGATGCTGGACGTACCGTGCTTTGCCTTGCGACATGGATTCCGCTATATTTATCAGACTTGCGCACTATACACAGATTTGTGCAAGAGCGCCCCAGCGTGTGCAAAAGAAGAGGAAGTAGCTCTCACGCGAAATGTATAAAGCCGCTCGGCATTAGGTCGAGCGGCTTTATCTTTAGTGTCTATTCCGTATTCGCGAATCGGCAGAGTTATTCCCAATCGTAGCTCTCTTGCAGACCTTCAAAGAAGTTGAAGATGCACTTGGTGGGGCACTTTACAACGCATGCGCCGCAGCGGGTACATTTGGCGGGATCTATCTCCGCAACGCCGTTAACAACATGAACGGCATCGGAGGGACAGGTTCTCTCGCACATCTTGCAGCCGATACATGCGCTCTTACATTGCGCTCTTGCAATCTTTCCGACTTCGATGTTGCGGCATTTTACGACGATGGTACGATTTTTGGGAATCAAGGCGATAATGCTTCTTGGGCATTGCTCCACGCAAGCTCCGCAGCCTGTGCAGGTGTCGTCGTTTGCGACCGCCACACCGTTTACGACATGGATGCTGTCGAACTTGCATACATGGACGCAATCGCCAAAGCCCAAGCAGGCAAAGCTGCAAGCCTTGGAACCGCCCGCAAGCTGGGCCGCGACTCGGCAGCTCTTCACACCCGCGTAATCATAGCGCGATGAGACGTTATCAAGCGTACCGTTGCAGCGAACCCTCGCCACAAGCCTCTCGCCCACTTCAGCCTTAACGCCCATAATATCACCTATCGCATCGGCAGTCTTTTTACCGCCCGCAGTGCAGCCGGTAACAGGAGCTTTGCCATCAACAACGGCTTGCGCAAAGCCGTCACAACCCGGAAAGCCGCACGCACCGCAGTTGGCTCCGCCGAGGCAAGCGCGAACTCTCGTCACCCTCTCATCGACTTTGACTTCAAATTTCTTTCCGACAAAGCCCAAGAGAAGGCCGAATATTACACCAAGACCGCCCAGAATGGCGACTGCGTAGACAATGGGAAGAAAATCCATAGCTTACCTCCTTACTGCAATCCCGACAGCAGACCGGACAGACTTGCAAAGCCCATGAAGGCTATGCTCATCAGTCCCGCCGTGATGAGCGAGATTGGGAAGCCCTTAAGGGACTTCGGGATGTTTGCGTCCTCTAAGCGTTCCCTTATACCCGCCATAAGCACTATGGCGACAAGGAAGCCTATCGCTCCGAACACACCGTTCATGACCGACCAGAAAAGTCCGTTGGCAAACTCAGGCGCCGCGTAATCGACATTGAGTATGCAGACGCCCAAGACGGCGCAGTTGGTGGTTATAAGCGGAAGGTATATGCCGAGCGCGTTATACAGCGAAGGCGACGACTTTTTAAGGAACATCTCCACGCATTGCACCAGAGCGGCGATGACGAGTATGAAGGCTATGGTTTGCAGGTACTCAATGCCTAAAGGCATAAGCACCCACTTGTTAATCGCATAGCAGAACAGCGACGCCAAGGCCATAACGAAAGTGACCGCCATGCCCATGCCGAACGCGGTCTCAACCTTGCTCGATACCCCAAGGAAGGGGCAGCAGCCCAAGAAGCGTGAAAATATGAAGTTGTTGGCCAACACGCAGCTGACCATGAACAGCAGTATGTTTCCTATTGTTATCTGCATTACTTGGCCACCTCCTTATTCCTCTTTGATTCGGCCTTCGCGACGATAAGGTTCATGCACCAAAGCAACAGACCGTATACGATGAATCCGCCCGCGGGCATTATGACAAGCAGCATTGGCTCATAGGAAGCTCCGAAAAGCTGAAGCCCGAACACGCTGCCGTTTCCGATTATCTCGCGGATTGCGCCCATGATGGTTATCGCAAGCGTAAAGCCTAAGCCCATTCCAAGACCATCAACCGCCGAAGCTCCTACGCCGTTCTTGGAAGCAAATGCTTCAGCTCTGGCAAGGATGATACAGTTGACAACTATGAGCGGTATGAACATGCCAAGCGACTCATAGAGCGAAGGAATGAACGCCTGCAGCAGCATCTGTACCACGGTAACGAAGGTGCAGATAACCACGATGAAAGCGGGAATCCTTATCTTGTCGGGTATGAAGTTGCGCAGGAGCGATATAACTATGTTGCTGCCCAGTAGAACGAAGGTCGCGGCAAGCCCCATGCCAACGCCGTTTATCGCGCTCGTCGTTACCGCCATTGTGGGGCAAGTGCCGAGAACAAGTCGGAACGTTGGGTTCTCAGTTATTATGCCGTTGAAGAAAACGGAACTTAGTTTTTTCTTTTCCATTTTACTTACCTCCCAAATATGCGACAAGCTCCGCCCTCAAAGCCTCAACCTCATTGGTCACGGCTCTGCTGCTTATCGTCGCGCTTGTCACGGCGTCAATCTGTCCCCCGTCCTTTTTCAAGGCTATTGTGCCTGACAGTCCGATGAACTGCTGCCTAAATGTCGGGTCGGTCTTGGTTTTCGCTCCAAGGCCTGCGGTCTCGGAGAAGTTTGCTCCGCCGACGCTGACGCCTGTTATAATTCCCTCAAGATCGATTCCCACGGTGACTTCAATTTCTCCGCCGTAACCATTGGTAATGCCCGCAAGGGTGTAGCCTACGATATTGTTCGATGAGTCTTTACCCTCATATATGTCACTGCCCTCTATCTGGGTAAACTCGGCGGCAAGCGGAAGTACGGAACGCCTTGCTTCGTCCGCAGCCAAACGCGTTTGTTCCGCGATGGGTTCCTTGGTGATTGCGTTGACAACCCCGAGTGCAAGCCCCGCGATGATTGCAATCGCAAGGAGCTTCAGCCCGAGTACAAGTATGCTTTCCTTACGCATGAGCCTTCACCTCCCCGTACACCTTGGGCTTGATATACTTGTCAATAAGCGGCGTAACTACGTTCATAATCAAAATAGCGTAGGTGACGCCCTCCGCCATAGGCGTAAAGTTACGAAGTATAGCAACAATAAGTCCGCATCCAAAGCCGAATATGAGCTTGCCGACAGCGGTCATCGGGTTAGTGACGTAGTCGGTTGCCATGAACACGGCGCCAAAGAGTATGCCGCCGCTCAAGACCGCAGTGATGGGGTTTTGCCCGAATATCCAAGAGAATATCATGAACGTGCCGATAAATGATACCGGGACGTACCATTTTATAACCTTGGCAATCAAGAGGTAAGCGCCGCCAATCAGTATGGCAATCTTGCAGACCTCACCTATGCTGCCCGGAACATTGCCCAAAAGCAGCTGTATGGTCTTGGCCTCATATCCTGCAAGCGGAGTAGCCGATGAAACGGCGTCTCCTGCGAAGCCTGTGGGCAGGGTGAAGTTGGTCATGCGTGACGGCCAAGAAGTCAACAGGACGGCTCTTGCCGCCAAAGCGGGATTGAGGAAGTTGCAGCCAATGCCGCCGAACAGCTGCTTTACAAGCAGTATAGCGACAGCGCTTCCTATCACTACCATCCACCAAGTCGCGGTTGCGGGCATGTTCATCGCAAGTATTATACCTGTGACTACGGCCGAAAGGTCATTGATGGTGATAGGACGTTTGGCTATCTTTTGAGCTAAGAACTCAAAGAACACGCAGGACACAACAGCAATAACATCAATCACAAGTGCGCGCCAGCCAAAGAAGTATATGGCAGCAGCTACGCAGGGCGCCAATGCAACTATGACCTTGAGCATCAGGCGCTGGGTAGTTTGTTCACTGTGAATGTGCGGGGCGGTTGAAACGGTAAAGTTCATTTCTTCTGCCTCCTTTCCTCGGCTGTTATCATTTCCTTGGCAACCTTAATGCTTGAAGTGATATGGCGATTTGCGGGGCAGGTGTAGGCGCAGACGCCGCAGGCTATGCAGTCCATGGCTCCGTCCACCTTCGCTCTTGCCCAGTTGCGTTGTTCCACGTCAAACTTGAGCCTGTAAGGCAGCAGACCGATCGGGCAGGCCGATACGCACTTTGCGCAGCGAATGCAAGGACCTTCTTCGTCCTGCTTTGCCATTTCCTCATCAAACAGCAGTATGCCGCCGGAGGCCTTCTGAACGGAGATGTGGTCGTTCGGACAGCAGAAGCCCGTCATGGGTCCGCCCGCTATGAGCTTCTTAAAGGTTTCACTGTAACCGCCCGCAGCGTCGATTGCGTCTCCAAACTCAGTGCCTATTCTCAGTCTAAAGTTCTTAGGCTCCCCTACCGCTCCGGTGACCGTCGTAATACGCTCAATCAACGGCTTGCCAAGCAGTACCGCGTCAGCGACCGCCGCCGCGGTCTGAATATTGAACACCAAAGCTCCGACGTCGATGGGAAGCTTCTTTTGCGGAATCTGCTTACCGGTTATGACCTCGATAAGCTGCTTCTCACCGCCCTGCGGATACTTCGTCTTGAGAGCAACTACGCTAATGCTGTGGTATTCGTTTGCCGCGAGCCTCATGGACTCTACGCATTGCGGCTTGTTGTCCTCAATGGCGATATAGCCCTTGGTCACGCCTACTGCCCGCATCAAAAGACGCAGACCATTTACTACGCGCTCTGGTTCCTCGATCATCACCCTGTGGTCACAGGTAAGGTATGGTTCGCATTCGGAGCCGTTGATAATGACTACCTCGGCTTTTTTGCCCTCGGGTATCGCAAGCTTGACGCCAGCCGGAAATGCCGCGCCGCCCATGCCGCATATGCCCGCTTCCCTTACCGCCTTCATGATGGCGGCAGGCTCGACAGACTCAACCGCTCCGACGGGCGTAAGCTCCACCCACTCGTCCTGACCATCGGAGTCAATGCATACGCACATCTCAGGATGCGCTTTGAGCTGTTGGCGGGGCTCGACGGCCGAGACCGTCCCCGAGATGCTCGCGTGTACGGGCACGCCCAAAAATCCGTTAGGCGTACCAATGATCTGTCCCGTGAGTACCCTATCCCCCTTGTTTACGCAGGGCGTCGACGGCGCCCCAAGGTGCATACCCATTGGAATGACAACATGATCGGGCATAAAGACCTCAATCCTCTTGTCCATTGCCAGAGGTTTGCCCTCATGGATTTTATGCAGCGGATGCACTCCGCCGCGAAATGTTCTTCGCAAAAACCTCTCCTCCTTTCGCATAAAACACGGGGAACCGCATTATTGGCGGAAAGCCGTGATAAAGCCATAGATCCTATGTAGTCCGTACAAGCCAAATAAAAGGATTCAGCCTGTAAAAGAACTCGCCAATCGCCGAGCCTTCAATAAAGCGACCAAGAGCCGGAAGTACCGTCAAAGCGATTGGTACGAGCATGAACACAATGAAGGTCAGCATTATACCGTGCAGGAAGCCTATCCCCAAGGAAATGGGTACATCCAGCTTTGCAAGCACGGGAAGCCCGCCTACCCCATAATCCGCGATGTGCAGGATAAGCCCGAACGATATGCGGAATATAACGAACAGCAGCAGCAGCGACAGTATGTTTATTACAACGTCCACAATGGTTTGGTTGAAATAGTCTCCAAGGGTTTCTATCCCATCGGCGGCATACGCCTTATTGCTGATATTCTTCTTGATAGCTCTGCCGAACGGCAGGGGCATATCCGCGTTCGTTATGACCTCGTCAAGCTCCTCCTCGTTAATCTCGGTAACATTGGCATGAACAAGCTCGACCGCTGTGTTATTGATGTATTCGTATCCCTCGAAGTAGTAGAGCATCATGTCGTACAGTTCTTCGTTGCCCTTTACTGTGTTTGATACAAGAGGGATACAAATAAGCGCAAGCGCAAGTGAGAGTATGGTTATTCCAAGAGACACAAGTGAGTAAATAACCCCTCGGTAGTAGCCCGCAAGCAAAGCAAGACATATTATTAGCAACACAACCGCCGTTACCATGCGACCTTCTCCTCTACCTTACAGATATAGCAAGCGTTTTCGCTCGTAATGATTATTCTGCTGTCGTCCACCTTGAAAGCCGCTATACAGCTCACATCGGTTTCTATCGTAAACTGCGCCTTGCCCTTGTATGAATACGAGTACAAATAGTTTGCGGACAGAATGCGAATGACGCCCTCTTGCAGGAAAGCGCCTACTATTTCCTCGTTTATATGTATGGTCATGGTAGACTCGCCCGAAGTATCGCCTTCAGATATCATCATGAGCCTTATGGTCGAATTTGACGATTGGTTTTCTGGCATAAGCAGGTAGTATGCCATCTTATCCTTAACGGTCATGTCTACTACTGAGTTGCCATATATACGGACGCGATACGACTCACGGCTTCCGCCAAGCTCGTATCGAACAATGTCCTGTGTGCCGACAATGAAAATGCTGTTGTCGGTGATATAGAGCTTCTCTATAAGTTGATCGTAAAACACAGGGAAATAGAGCAAGGCTCCATTGTTGCCAACGTCGTACAGCTGGAGTGTGCAAACAGGAGTACTCTGTTCAACGGAGGTTGCTGCGACCCACATATAAATTGTCTCGCCTTCCGTTATAAAGCCAAAGCCCGTCACGGTATTCTTAGCGAAGTTCAGTGCGTCCTGCGACTCGCCTGTTTGGGTGTCTACAACGATAACGCTGTCGCTTCCCGAAGCTCCCGTGCGCAGTATCGCGACATAGCTGTCATAGCAGCGCACTCCGCGTACATCACCAGTCATTTGAAGGGGGGACATGCCTCTTATCTGAACCATTGAGTCCAAGTATACGACAGCGGTTTTGCCGCTTACGGCATAGCCGTCAACGGCGGCCCCGAGCGCGCTGCGCTGCACCCCGCTCCCGTCCAGGAGGTATTCAACCAGCTCTGTATCGGTGGTGTATGAAACCCTGCCCTTGCCGATAACGAGATCTGTTCGTGCATCGATCGGCAGCTTTTGTGAGGTGATGACCTGTTTCTTATCTCCGATCAAAGCATAGACGCCAAGGCCCAAAGCAACAAGAAGCAACGCCGCTATAATCAACAGCAGAACGAGCTTTGTAATATTGATTTTGAGCTTTGGTTTCGTCGTCGCCATTATCTTTGTTCGAACTTTCCTTTCGGGACACGAATGTTCAGCGCCTTTGGCAGGATCCTGAAGGTCACGGGCGTGCCTTCCATGCGCTCACCATCGACCTGAATCCTTGAGTGCGGCTCGCAGTCAGCAGTGAATTCCTCTACCTTCAGCGAGGTGGTGTACTTTGTGCCGAAAAGCTTTCCGTTTAGAAACCTCGGCAGCGCGTAGATTGCGTTCAGCTTGGTCACGTCATGAATGATGCTGATTTCAAGCAAGCCGTCTCTAAGGTCGGCGTATGGCGCAATCTCCATTCCGCTTCCTATGTGGGTGCCGTTTCCGGCCGCGACCATGAGCGCCTTGCGCTTTATCAGCCTGCCGTCGGGAAGCGTAATGCTTACATCCCTTGACTTCAGCCCTAAAACCGCACGCAAAAGCCCCATAATGTAAGCAAGCCTTCCGTTCTTCATCTTGTACTTGTACAGCTCCACGTTGTCAAGCACGTCAACATCAAAGCCGAAGCCCGCTACATTGAAAAACACCTCATCGTTGGCCTTGCCGGCGTCAATACAGATGGTATCGCCGTCCACAAGTATGTCAGCGGCAGTCAAATAATCGGTGGGTATGCCGAGTGGCCGCACAAAGTCGTTTCCTGAACCGCAGGGAATGATGCCCATGACCGCGTCGCTGTACATAAGCCCCAAGGCGACCTCGCGAACCGTTCCGTCACCACCGATACTCACGATACAATCAAACCTTTTGGAACCTGCCGCCTGTTTTGCAAGATCGGTCGCGTGGCCTTGGTACTCGGTATTGTAAACCGTGTACATAACTCCGCGCTCCTTGAAGCGCTTCTCGACGGCGTTCAAGGCGGTTACGGGCAACCCGTTGCCCGCTTTCGTGTTAACGATAAGACAAAGCTCCATATTCCACCTCATAACATATCAAGCAATTATATCATACACAAGCGAAGCGGTCAACTAAAAGCCCCAGATTTGACATTTCGTGTATGCGTTATTGTTGCGTCATCATTGCAAAAAGGCGCCTACTCGATAGAGCGGACGCCAATGTCTTGTCTATTCAGATTTATTCGGGGTACACAATGGTGTTGTCTGAGTCCTGCCACAGTCGCTCTAACTTGTAGAACTCCCTTTCCTCAGGATGGAACAGGTGAACAAGAACACTGCCATAGTCCAAGACTATCCAACGCCCATATTCATAGCCTTCCTTGCGGAGAAGCTGCATACCAAGCTCCCTCGCCTTCTCCTCAAGCTCATCGCACAGTGCCTTGACCTGTATCGATACATGTCCGCTTGCGATAATGAACCAGTCCGCTACTATCGTTTTGTCCGCAACATGGATCGCACAGATATCGAACGCCTTCTTATTGAACAGCGCCTCGCATAACTCGCGCACCTCGGACTCACCGTATTTTGCCATCATCATCCTCCGTTTGTTTTTTCAGTCTCTCGTAAGTTCTGTAACTCACTTCAAACACAGGGTATCCCTGACCCTTAATATAGCAGAAAGATTGCTCAAATGCAAGCATAAGCGCGCGATTGAGATCATTTTCACTTTTGCCCTCATAGGCAAGCTTGCGCAAGGAGGCGAATCTTTCCACGCCCCTTTGAGGCTCAATAAAGTCCGCAAGGCATATCACCTTGTCAAGCAGCGTCATGTCCGGGTCGCCCGTGGTGTGCCTTGCTATGGCTTGAAGAACCTCTGAATCCGTAACTCCAAAATGCTCCCTTGCGAACACGGCCCCCGCAGGCGCGTGAAGTACCTGAATCGGAGCGTCGCTGTTTGGAGCGGCAGTTCTAAGCTCATCACGGCTCATGCTCTTTGCGCAGTCATGCAGCAAGCCGGCAAGCCTTGCGTTGTACCTGTCCACTCCGTATATGTTCGCAAGATCTATCGCGGTGCGCATTACGGAAATTGAGTGCAGGTATCTTCGTGTCGGAAGTATCTCCTTCAGCTCGTCCATGTATCTGCGAATGCTTGAAGGCTGATACATGCCTTCCTTATACATATACCATTCCGCTGCGTCGGGTATGCTGCCGCGCACCGAGAAAGCTTCAAATACATCGTTTCTAATCTCAGTGGACGACAGCTCTAAACTCATGTCAAGCAAGCTTGCCCTAAGCCCCATGTTCGCCTTGAGCGCTTCCATCGCTTCAGCTTCCCCGCCGTCATGCCCAAGGCGAGTAACGCACACAAGCTCCGCGAGCTCCACAAGCCTTTCGGGTTTGTACCATGTCGAAAAGCTCTTCAGCATATCGCTGCCCACAATCAGATAAAGCCTTGCGTCCGGCTGCTCCAGTGCAATCTGTTCAAGCGAAATTACGGTATAGCTCTTGCCTTCGCGATGCAGCTCTCTCTCATCAACGCAAAAGCCTTCCTCTACGCTAATCGCAAGCTTCAACAGCTCAAGTCGTTGCGTGTCGGTGACGTCTCCTGACAGATGCTTATGCGGCGGGTCGCGTGAAATCAAAAATCTCACCTCGTCCAGATGAAGCTCCCAAAGTGCGGTCCTTGCCATTCGAATATGCGCGTTATGGGTCGGGTTGAACGACCCTCCGAGTATCCCTATTCGCTTTTCCCTTTGTATTTCCATATGAGTATTATAGTATAAACCGGTTCGTTTGGGCAACACTTGAATTATGAATTCTTTTACACTATGGCAAAGGAAACGATGCTTTCGCGGTCAGAGCCTTATCGCACGCCTGCTCGACCTTATTCTTTGCTGCGCCATAGTGTTCTTCGGGGTTCTTGTATTGACGAATAAGCGGACCGTATCTTATGCCGTGGCTTGTGCCGCCTCAATATTATGCCTTGTGCTTATCCTGCTGCGCCGCTCAAAACGCTTCGAGAGCTTTAGAAAAGGCGAAGAAAAACGAGTCAAAAACGAACTTACCGCAGAAACGCTTCTCATGATGAACCATGATAGGCTAACTGATGAACTGAAGCAGCGCATAGGTCAAAAAGCGGAGCTTATTCTAAGGTGGGATGATGTTCAGGCTGATGACCTATTTCATGTGCTTCGCGACTGTGGCTCGGATATTGAGGTGTACGCTTCTGCCGATTTCTCCAAAGACGCCGCCGCCATAGCAAGCAGGCTCAACCTCAAGCTTCATACGCGGGAGGAGCTGAATTCGATTATCAGACTGCCCGCGCCCACAGAGCTTGAGATACAAACTCGTCTTGAGGACGAATATGCAAGAAGCAAGGGCGTTTCGCTGCGGCAACGTCTGCTCATGACCCCAAGCGAGGGCCGACTTCGTTATTTCCTTTTGGGAGCCATGCTGCTCCTATCATCGTTCATCAGCAGCTATCCGCTATATTGCAGAATGCTTGCCGCATTAAGCTTCGCTCTGTATTCGGTCTTTTCAATCTTGGCAACACGGCAAAAGGCTCAACAGCAGTAGCCATCATATCTCGTATTCACATAACATAAGTTTTTCTTGACAATCCAAATCAATAGTCGTATAATCCTATCTGTTAGTCTACTAACTGTAAGTTGATTAAGTATTTATACAGGAGGGTACATGGAAGACAAGACAAAATCGTACCGCGAGCTTGGTTGGAAGTTGATTATGTTGAAATCGCTTCGCCGCAGCTCGATTTGGAAATTGAATCCCGATATGCAGCTTCACATGGGGCAATTGCCCGTGTTGGAGTGCATCATCAACAACAAGGGCTGTGCGCAGCGTGACCTATGCGAATGGCTGAAGGTTTCGGCGCCGACCATAACCAACTCTTGCCGCAGGCTTGAGGACTCGGGTTTGATTGTGCGTGAGGTAGATTCAGAGAACCGCAGAAGTAACAGGCTCTACCCTACCCCCGACGGCGAAGCGCTGGCCGCCAAATGTCGTGCGGGTTTTGATACCACGGACGCTTTGACATTTGACGCACTCACGCCTGAGGAGCAGGAGACCTTTGCCGCGCTCATGGACAAAATGATAGCTGCTTTACAAAAAGAAACCTCCGAGGATGATCTGTGCGCTCCCTGTATGCACCATCACGGCGGACATCATGGCGGCGGCAGACATGACGGAGGACGAAGCAGATGATGTACTATATCAAGAAGCTGCTCAAGTTCGTCCGCGAATATAAGTTTGTTTCCATACTCGCGCCAATCTGCATAATAGGAGAGGTGCTTTTGGAGACCGCCATACCAACCATGATGGGCAATCTAATCGACAACGGCATACAAACCGGCGACTATAACTATGTTTATTCAATGGGCGCAAGGATGATAATCATGGCGTTTTTCGCCCTTGTTTTGGGTGCTCTTTCCGCGGTATTCGCCGCGAAAGGCTCAAACGGCTTTGCTCGCAATCTGCGCCGAGGAGTGTTTTCAAGCCTAACCCAATTCTCATTTAAGAACTCGGATAAGTTCACCACGCCTTCTCTTATTACAAGGCTGACGCAGGACATAACCTTTGTACAGCAGTCCTACATGATGTGTTTGCGTATGATGTTCAGAAGCCCTCTGATGCTCATAATGGCGGTCATCATGTCCGTTCGCATATCCGGCAACCTTTCCGTCATCCTTGTAGCCGCCATACCAATACTTGCGGCAGCTGTAGCCGTTATCTCACTCAAGACCTTTCCGAGATTCATGGAAATGCTCAAGCGATATGATGAACTGAACGCGTCCACGCAGGAGAACCTCGTCGCCATTCGCGTGGTCAAGGCTTTCGTGCGAAGCGACTATGAGGAGAAAAAGTTTAATAAGAGCGCCGACGCGGTACGTAAAGCGCAGTTCAACGCCGAAAAGCTGTTGATACTCACCATGCCAATTATGCAGTTCACGCTGTATGCATGCATAACCGCCGTCATCTGGTTCGGCGGCAGAGACATAGCTGTGGGTACGCTTGAATCGGGCGCGCTCATCAGCTTCATAAGCTATGTGTCCAACATCCTTATGTCGCTCATGATGATATCGATGTTCTTTGTGAACCTCGTCCTTTCCGCGGCTTCCGTTAAGCGAATAGTTGAAGTGCTTGACGAAGTTCCCGCAATAGCCGACAACCCCGACTGCAAGCTTGTGGTTTCTGATGGTTCGGTGGACTTCGACCATGTAAGCTTCTCTTATTCGGACGACGCGAACAACCTGACCTTGACTGATATAGACCTTCACATCAAGTCGGGTGAGGTGATAGGCGTAATCGGCGGCAGCGGCTCGGGCAAGACCTCTCTCGTTCAACTTATTCCGAGGCTTTATGACGTCATGTCGGGCGAGCTGAAGGTTGGCGGTCACGACGTTAAGCAATACTCCTTGGAGACTCTGAGGAATTCCATTGGTATGGTTCTCCAGAAAAATGTCCTGTTTTCAGGAACGATACGCGCCAACCTGCGTTGGGGCAACGCAGAGGCAAGCGACGCTGAGATCGCCTCCGCGTGTGAGATAGCCTGCGCCGACGAGTTCATCAGCAAGCTTCCCGAGGGCTATGACTACGACCTTGGACAGGGCGGCGTCAACGTTTCAGGCGGGCAGAAGCAGCGTCTGTGCATAGCCAGAGCTTTGCTTGTACACCCCAAGATACTGATACTTGACGATTCCACCTCTGCCGTGGATACTGCGACAGACGCAAAGATTCGAAACGGATTCCGTGAAGTGCTTCCTGACACGACCAAAATTATCATTGCGCAGCGAATTAACTCAGTTATTGACGCAGACAGGATAGTCGTGCTTGATGATGGACGAATCAACGCTGTCGGTACACATGAGGAACTGCTAAGGAACAACCAGATCTACCAAGAAGTCTATTATTCTCAGCAAAAGGGGGTGGAGTAAATGCCCGGACCAATGCGCAAAGGCTTCTCCAAGCCTAAGGATACAAAGAAGACCCTGCTGAGCCTCTTATCCTATATAGGGCGTTACCGCTTCCGTATGCTGGCCGCCCTTGTGATGATGATGCTCTCCAGCGTGGGCATAGTCATAGGTACATACCTAATGAAGCCCATCTTTAACATAGCGACAAACATGTTTCTCACAGGGAGCAGCGATTACAGCGAATTCATCGGATATGTGATACTCATCGGATGTGTTTACGCTCTCTCGGTCGGGCTGTCGTATATATCGCAGCGTTTCTTACTCGTCATTTCGACTAATGTCCTGATGAACATACGCGAAACCACCTTCGCGCACCTGCAAAAGCTGCCCTTAAAGTATTACGATGAGCGTACCCACGGCGAGATTATGAGCCGTTTCTCCAACGATACCGACGCCCTAAGAGAGCTTATAGGCAACGCTTTGCCAAACATAGTTTCAAGCAGCTGCACAGTAATCGGTATACTGGTTATGATGATAGTGCTTTCTTGGCGGCTTACCATACTTGTTCTGGGGATATTCGCACTAATGCTGCTTGTAACCCAGATCATCGGAAAACGATCCATGAGCTTCTTTAGAAAGCGTCAGCAGGCGCTTGCGAAGGCAAACGGCTATATTGAGGAAATGATCGAAGGGCAGCGTGAGATTAAGGTGTTCGGTCACGAGAGCAAGGCCCGCGCAGATTTCGACGTTATCACCGAAACTCTTCGAGACGCCTCCTCAAAGGCAAACGCTTACTCCATGGTTTTGATGCCCATCATGGGAAATCTCGGCTACATCCTGTTCGCCTCGACCGCGGTTGTCGGTACTTCTCTCATCATAGCAGACAAGACGGATATAGGCACTCTCGCCGCTTTCCTGCAATATTCTAAGCAGTTTGGCAATCCAGTAACGCAGATATCTCAGCTTGCCACGAACATACTTAACGCGCTTGCGGGCGCGGAGCGTATCTTCAACCTAATCGGTATGCCCGCAGAGGTTGACGACGGTGTTGTAACACTTGAACGCGACGGCGAAAGCTGGTCATGGCAGTACCCCGACAAGGGCTCTGTCCCCCTGCGCGGCGACGTACGTTTCCACGATGTAAGCTTCAGCTACGACGGAGAACATGAGGTGCTTAAGCACATTGAGCTGTATGCAAAGCCCGGACAGAAGCTTGCGTTCGTAGGCTCTACGGGTGCGGGCAAGACAACCATCACCAATCTATTGAATCGCTTCTACGATGTTCAGGAGGGAAGTATTACCTACGACGGAATAGACGTCAAGGACATAAAGAAGGATGACCTCAGGCGTTCGTTGGCAATGGTTCTTCAGGACACGCACCTATTCACCGGTTCGGTCATGGACAATATCCGTTACGGCAAGCTTGGTGCAACGGACGAGGAGGTAATAGCCGCAGCGAAACGCGTCAACGCTCACTTCTTCATCTCGCACCTTCCGCAAGGCTACGAGACGGTGTTGACCGCTGACGGCGCGAACCTGTCGCAAGGTCAAAGACAGCTTATCGCCATAGCAAGGGCTATAGTCGTGGATCCGCCCGTGCTGGTGCTTGACGAAGCAACAAGCTCTATCGATACACGAACGGAAGCGCTCATTGAGCATGGCATGGATGAGCTGATGAAGGGACGTACGGTGTTCGTAATAGCTCATAGGCTGTCTACCGTTCGCAACTCAGATGCAATAATCGTGCTTGAAAACGGGGAAATAATCGAGCGCGGCAACCATGACAGTCTGCTAAAGCAGCGTGGTAAGTACTATCAGCTGTACATGGGAATGTTTGAACTGTCTTGATAATAGGCATGGCAAAACAGAGATAACAAGTGAAAAACCCGAAAGTCGTCAAAAGCGATTTTCGGGCTTTCTTTGGGTAATAAGTCCTGCATTCATGCAATTGATTTTTCTTGACAGCCAAAATGCAACAGGTTATTATTATATGATAAGGACGCTGCGGACAAACGTCGCCTTTATGGAGGAATGAGCTTGAAATATGTAACAACAGAATCCCGCGGTAATATCGGAATAATTACCATAGACAGACCTGAAACGCTAAACTCCCTTGACGAGACTGTTTTGACGGAGCTGCGCATGGCATTTTCACAGATAAACCAAAAGGTCATTCGCTGCGTCATACTCACAGGAGCCGGCAAAAAGAGCTTCGTTGCGGGCGCAGATATAGCCGCCATGTCCAAGATGTCAAAGATGGAAGGAGCGGCTTTTGGCAAGATGGGCAACGACTTCTTTCATATGATTGAGTGGTTCCCCCTCCCCGTCATTGCTGCCGTGAACGGCTATGCCTTGGGCGGCGGCAACGAGCTTGCCATGAGCTGCGACATTCGCCTTTGCTCCGAGAACGCGGTATTCGGTCAGCCTGAAACAGGCTTAGGTATCACCCCCGGCTTTGGTGGCACGCAACGGCTCATCAGGCTTGTCGGTCATGGAGTTGCCAAGGAGATGCTTTTCACCGGCGAATTTATCACGGCAGAGCAGGCCTTGAGGATAGGTCTCGTCAACTGGGTCTACCCGCAGGAAGAGCTGATGGACAGGGCTTTGGAGCTTGCGGCACGCATTGCAGCCAACGCGCCCATCGCGGTACGCGGATGCAAGAAAGCTATGAACGAGGGTATGCAGGTGTCGATTTGGCAGGGTCTTGCCATAGAGGAAGCCATGTTCGGCGACTGCTTTGAAACTCATGACCAGGTCGAGGGTATGTCCTGCTTTCTCAGCAGGGAAAGGCCCAAGCCCAAACCCCAATTCACTAATAATTAAGGAGGCTGTAAAATGAAAGTAGGCGTCATTGGCGCGGGAACCATGGGGCAAGGCATAGCCAAAGCGTTCGCCCTGTATGAGGGGTACAGCGTTGTGCTTTGTGACATCAAGCAAGAGTGGGCTGACAACAGCCTTGCAAAGATTCGGAAAGGCTATGACAAACTTGTCGCGAAAGGCAAGATGAGCTTAGATCAGGTTGAAGCCGTAATGAGCCGTATTAGCGCGGGTCTTGCGCAGGATCTGTGTGCAGACTGTGATCTTATCGTCGAAGCGGCGTTTGAAGACCTCAAGGTAAAGCGTGAGACCTTTGCTATGCTCGATAACTTAACAAAGCCTGAGTGCATATTCACGACCAATACTTCAAGCCTATCCATAACCGCGATAGGCAATGGTCTCTCCCACCCCGTCTGCGGAATGCATTTCTTCAACCCCGCTGACAGGATGAAGCTTGTTGAGGTTATCGCAGGCGTGAATACGCCGAACACGATGGTTGAGAGCGTTAAGGACATAGCTCAAGGCATTGGCAAAACCCCCGTTGAGGTACATGAAGCGGCGGGCTTTGTGGTCAATCGGATACTCATTCCAATGATCAATGAGGCCGCTTTTATCAAAATGGAGGGAGTAGCTTCAATCTTTGATATTGACTCTGCCATGCGTCTTGGGGCTAACCACCCAATGGGTCCGCTTGAACTGGGCGACTTTATCGGCCTTGACGTCTGCCTTGCCATTATGGACGTGCTGTACAGCGAGACCCAGGACAGTAAATACAGAGTCTGCCCGTTGCTTCGCAAGATGGTTCGCGGCGGAAACCTCGGTGTTAAGAGCGGAAAAGGCTTCTATGTCTATGACCCGATAAACGGGAAGCGACCTATTGACAACTGACAATCGAAGCTTCGATGCAATGAATCCTCATCTTTTCATAGAGCAATCAAAAATACGCTTGGAGTATTATCCAAGCGTATCTTCGTTTTTGGTGCCGAAGGTGGGACTCGAACCCACACGGTATCGCTACCAACGGATTTTG
>DAOPJM010000008.1:54843-67231 GCA_035399665.1 Clostridia bacterium | reverse complement strand
TATTCGCCCGACTGGGACTTCGAGCGCGGCATCGCCGCCGCGATAGACTGGTACATGGAGGATCTGTAGGAGAAATGAAGACAAGAATACTCTACAAACTTAAGAATGCATTGTCGGCTCTTGGAAGTAAATCCAGGCTTGGTAAGGATTTGTATCGCAATGTTAAGTACACCATGGCAAGTTGCATGATGCTGTTGCCAGATGAGAGCTATGCCCAATGGTTTCATAAATTGTACACCGGAAAGCGGCTCAACCTCAAAAATCCTCAAACCTTTGATGATATGTTGTGGTGGCTCAAGCTCAACAATCGCGATCCGATGCTTACGGTATGCTCGGACAAATATGCAGTTCGTGAATATGTTGAGAAGTGCGGACTGTCGAATATACTTATTGACCAATGCGGCGTGTATGATAGTTGGAAAGAGATCGATTTTGCAGCTATCCCATATCCTGTCATCTTAAAGTGCACTACCGGATCCGGTCTGAATCATTATTTTGATCCTGCGGACAAGAATGCGGATACGAAGTGGATTCAAAAACAATTTCGACATGGGATGAGATATAATCCCTATATTTTGTCACGTGAATGGAATTACAAAAACGTCCCGCAGCGTATTGTTGCCGAACGAGCAATAAGGCAAGCTGACGGCAAGTTTCCCTTTGACTATCGCTTCTTCTGCTTTGGAGGCGAACCTGAATTTCTCATGGTTGATATCGAACGTGTCACCGATGGCGAAAACATAAATGAGTTTTTCTATCGCAACATCTATGATATGGAATTTAAGCTATTACCGGTTGAGTTTTCACATCCAAGCTGTGATGGTCTTATAGCTCCGCCGAAAGACTTCGAGCGAATGATTGAGATAGCAAGGATATTGTCCACCCCATTTGCTCATTGCAGAGTTGACTTATACAATGTAGATGGGAAGGTTTATTTTGGGGAGATTACGTTCTATCACGCCGGCGGCTGTAATGATATTATCCCGACAGAATGGGATTATAAGATTGCAAAACTGATAGACATCAACAGCCCCAAGATAATTAGGAAGCAAGCATGACCAACGGCTTAATCTCTGTAATCATGGGGATATACAACTGCGAGGGGACGCTGGCGGAGGCGGTGGATTCCATCTTAGCGCAGACGTACACAAACTGGCAGCTTATCATGTGCGACGACTGCTCCACCGACGGCACCTACGCTCTTGCCAAGTCCTATGCGGACAGGTTTCCCGACAGAATAATACTTGTGAGAAACGAGAGGAATATGCGCCTTTCCTTCTCATTGAACCATTGCCTTGAGTACGCCGCGGGGGAATACGTCGCAAGGATGGACGGCGACGACGTCTCCGTACCGGAGCGCTTTGAAAAGGAATTAGCCTTCCTTGCGGCGCATACGGAGCTTGACTTAGTTGGATGCGCCATGCGCCGCTTTGACGCGGAGGGCCTGCATGACGTCTGTTACGCCGTTGACAAGCCCGATTACTATACCCTAAGGCGCGCCATCCCCTACCACCACGCCACCATACTCTGCCACAGGAGGGTATACGACACGCTTGGGGGCTATACCGTGTCGGAACGCACCATGCGCGGGCAGGATTATGACCTGTGGTTCCGCTTTTATCACGCGGGCTTCAACGGCGATAATCTGAAGGAAGCCCTGTACCTCGTGCGCGAGGACGCCGCAGCCGTACGCCGCAGAACCTTCAAGGTGCGTTGGAACGGCTTTTTGACCAGCTGTTACGGGTACAAGCTGTTGGGCTACCCCAAGCGTTGGCTCATTCGTCCCGCGATCGGCATGGCGGTAAAGTCGCTCACCCCCTACTTCGTGGTTGACCTGTACCGAAAGCATCAAGCCAAAAGCTCCGAAAGGAAAGCATAGAGTTTGTCCGCAGTATACTACGTCACATTGTTTTTAGTGTTCGTACTCGCCTATCTCGCGCAAGAGAGGGGCGAGGTTACGGGCGCCCTTATAAAGTTAGAGGACGGGAATACGCGCCACAGACCCGACAGGCTGTTTGTCATATTGGCCTCGCTCGTGCTTATCTTCGTTGCCGGCTGCCGTTACTATGTCGGAACCGATTTCGGCTACTACTACAAGGACATAGTCGGCGGGTTTTCGGCGTTCTGGCGGCATCTATGGGCATACAAGGAGCCGGGCATATGGCTTGTGGGCGCGGTGGGACGCCTCTTTGCGGATAACGGAGGCTCGGTTATCTTTATGGCGTCGCTGTTTACTGTCGGCCTGTATATGATACAGATATACAAGCACGCGAATATGTACCTTGTTTCCATGCTCCTGTTCATGTTCTTGGGGACATGGGACGGCAGCTTCAACGGGGTAAGACAGTATATGGCGGCGGCGGTGCTGTTTGCGGGACATCGCTTCATACTGGAACGCAAGTTCATAAAGTATCTTATAGTGGTGTTTTTGGCCTCGCTTTGCCACACCTCGGCGCTCATCATGATACCGGTCTACTTCATATTCCTGCGCAAGCTTGACGGCTGGCAGCTGCTTATCATGGCGGTGGGAGCCGTGGCGATACGCTTCTCCTACGATTTGGTGTTCTCGGCCGTGGGCTTTTTGAAGGGGCAGGAAGTCGTTATGAACGATTATTCGACCAATTCTGTCAACATCCTAAGAATCATTGTCAATATGGTTCCCGTAGGAGTATATCTCCTGTTCTGCGAGAAGAAGAATCTAACCCGAGAGGAATCCTTCTATCTGACGGGTATTATCCTAAACGGCTTTGTCTATGTCGCTACCATGCAGAGCACCTACCTTGCGCGCGCGGGCATATACACCGACAGCTTCGCCATCTTGGGCTATGGCTATTTGTTCAAGCTCATCAAGAATGAAAAGACGCGTACCTTCCTGATGATAGCGGCCATGGTGCTGTTCTTCGTCTACTGGCGATACGCCATAGTGCATTCAACGGCGCTGAACGACTTCAAATGGATTTGGGAGGCGGGAGCATGAAGAAGGTCGGGGTTGTCACGCTGACAAGGGGGAGCAACTATGGCAACAAGCTGCAGCACTATGCCGTCCTGTTTGCCATACGTCATGTGGGCTATGAACCCGTCACCCTAAACGACCTCACAAGGAGGGGCTTTGCCGAGCCTGCCGAGGTCTTGAGCCTGAAGGACAAGCTCAAGCCCGCTTACTTTTCAAGCGCCGTGCGCTCAAGACTGCTCTACAAATACCATAAGAAGAATGATTCGGACAGGCTCATATACTGTTTGACGCACAAAAAGCGCATAGATGAGGAGCTTGCGGAGCTGAATCGCCGCCGCGGGGAGCGGTTCGACGCTTTCTCCGAAAGGTACCTGCCCTATGACGCCCTAAAGCTCTCCAACGTGATACGCCCCGACGAGGCCGCCTTGAGCGGATTTGCCGCCTTCACCACGGGCAGCGATCAGGTTTTTAACCCTGTCTACACCGATACCTCGCCCGTGCGCTTCCTGGCGTTCGCGCCCGAAGGGAAGCGCATCGCGCTCTCACCAAGCTTCGGCGTCCACGAGATACCCTTACGCCGCCGCGAAACCTACAAGAGACTGCTGAACGGCTTTGCATCCCTGTCCGTCCGCGAACAGA
This sequence comes from Clostridia bacterium, assembly GCA_035399665.1. Taxonomy (GTDB): domain Bacteria; phylum Bacillota; class Clostridia; order Christensenellales; family CAG-138; genus DAOPJM01. The sequence goes on along the minus strand of DAOPJM010000008.1, from coordinate 63,639 downwards.
GCGGCCATAAGCTCATCCTGGAGCTGACCGGACGCGACGCTGCGATATTGGTTGATCCCACGCTTGTGCCGACCCCCGATGAATGGGACGCCATCGCAAGCAAGCCCGAAGGTTTCACGGACAAGCCTTATATGCTATGCTACTTTTTGGGCAAGCGCAGAACGGCATATGAGCGCGAGATAGATAAAATTGCCAAGGAGCGCGGGCTAAGCTTAATCAACCTCAGCGAACGCACCGAGCCTGAAAGCTATTGCTATGATCCCGCCGAGTTCCTGTGGCTCGTCAAGCACGCCGATTTTGTGGCGACCGACTCCTTCCACGGCGCGGTCTTTTCCACCATATACCGACGCGAGTTTTTGAGCTTCCCCCGCAGCGAGAGCGGCTTTGGCAAGGACGATCGTTCCTATACCCTGCTGACGACGCTGGGGCTTACGGGAAGGATGTTCACCGAAAACCGCGCCGCCCCCGATTGGGACAACGCCGCCCGCGTCATAGACGCCGAGCGCGAATGCTTCCTTGGCTATCTCAAGACGGCGCTTTATAAGGCGGAAGGCTATACAGAGCCTGTTTACCGCAGCGTCGCGGAGCTGAACGCCGCCGATCCCGCCCACTGTACGGGCTGCGGGGGCTGTACGCTCGTCTGCCCCAAGGGTGCCTTGAGCCTGATAAGGGACGGCGAGGGCTTTTTGAAGGTCGCTTTGGACAGCGGGCTTTGTTGCTCCTGCGGTCTTTGCGTACAGTTCTGCAAGGGCATGGAAAAGCATAACCTTGCCTATAAAAGGCAGGGCTTTGCCGCCGTGAATACGGACGAGTCTGTCCGCCTTAAAAGCTCCTCAGGCGGCGTGTTCTCCGCCTTGGCCGAGGCCGTGATAAGCGACAACGGCGCGGTGTTCGGAGCCGCCTTCGACGAGAGCTTCAGGCTTGCTCATCGCATGGCGGTCGATACGGAGGGCTGTGAAGCGTTTCGCGGCTCGAAGTACCTGCAAAGCCGTGCCGACGGCGCGTATCAAGAGGTCAAAGAGCAGCTTGAATTGGGCAAAGCGGTGCTGTTCTCGGGCACGCCCTGTCAGACGGCCGCGCTTAATGCCTACCTTGGAAGGGATTATGAGAAGCTGCTGACGGTGGATTTAATCTGCCATGGAACTCCGTCTCAAAGGGCGTTGGACGCTTACCTTTGTGAGTTCAAACGCTTAGGCAAGCTCAAGACCGTGTCCTTTCGCGACAAGAGCCGAGGCTGGGCGCGCTTCTCCATGAAGCTCACGGGCGAACGGGCGAGCTATCGAAAGGATTTGGAGACTGACCCCTACCTTACAGCCTTCCTTGCTAACCTCAATCTAAACGAGTCCTGCTACTGCTGCCGCTTCAAGACCTTGGAACGGGCAAGCGATCTTACGCTTGCGGACTACTGGGGCTTTAAGTCGGCGGGCGCGACGGAAAACGACGATAAGGGCGTGTCGCTTGTGATTGCTCAGAGCGAAAAGGGGCTGGAGGCTTTGCGATCGGCGCGGGGGCTGAAGCTTACAAAGGCCGATATCGATAAGGCAGCGGCCGCGAACAGCGCGTTTACCGCTTCCGTGACGCGCCCCATGGACAGGGACGAGTTCTACAAGCGGCTTGACTCGCTTGGCTTTTCGGGGACGGTCAAGTCCCTGCGCCCCATGACCATAAGGCGGCGCGTTTACCGCGCAAAGGACGCGCTTTGGAGAATCAAGCGGAAGCTGCTCGGATAAGGGGCGGTCTTGGGTTCATCGTTCTTCACGGCGGCATTGAATGTTTGAAATGAAAGTTTCGTAGGAGGTTATATGAAAGGTATCATACTTGCGGGCGGCGCCGGCACGCGCCTTTACCCCTTGACCATGGTCACGAGCAAGCAGCTCCTGCCCGTGTACGACAAGCCCATGATTTACTACCCCCTCTCGACACTGATGCTTGCGGGGATAAGGGACATCCTTGTCATCTCAACGCCCGTGGATCTGCCGAACTTTAGACGCTTGCTCGGCAGCGGAGAGCAGTTCGGCATACATCTTTCGTACATGGAGCAGCCGTCTCCGGACGGGCTTGCGCAGGCGTTCATCTTAGGTGAGGACTTCATCGCGGGCGACTGCTGCGCCATGATATTGGGCGACAACATCTTCTACGGGAACGCACTTGGCGATTATCTCAAGGAGGCCGTCCGCGACGCCGAGAACGGCTTTGCCACCGTATTCGGCTATCGCGTCAGCGACCCCGAACGCTTTGGCGTCATGGAGCTTGGCGACGACGGCGCGGTGCTGTCCATAGAAGAAAAGCCCCAACACCCCAAGTCGAATTACTGCGTCACAGGCCTGTATTTCTATGACGGACACGCTTCAAGGCTTGCCAAGTTAGTGCGCCCCTCCGAGCGCGGCGAGCTGGAGATAACCGACCTCAACCGCCTGTATCTGGAGCGCGGGGCGCTGCGGGCGCAGCTTCTAAGGCGCGGCTTTGCGTGGCTTGACACCGGCACAATGGAAGCTCTTGTGGACGCCGCCGACTTCGTGCGCATGATAGAGCAGCGACAGGGCATAAAGATATCCGCGCCCGAGGAGATAGCCTACCGTTTCGGGTGGATAGACCGAGAGCTGCTGCTTATTTCGGCGGCGCGTTACGGAAAATCGCCCTACGGCAAGCATCTTCAGAATGTCGCGGAGGGAAAGCTGCTGTGATAAACGTCATAAAAACCGAATTGGAGGGAGCGCTTTTAGTTGATCCCGTGCTGCACGGGGATCACAGGGGCTACTTTGCCGAGACCTATTCCAAGCGCGACTTTGAGGCCGCGGGCATATGCTGCGATTTCGTTCAGGACAACGAGAGCTTCACCCAAAGGAAGGGGACGCTGAGGGGGCTGCACTTTCAAAACGAGCCTATGGCGCAGGCAAAGCTTGTGCGCGTCATTCGCGGCGCGCTGTACGATGTGTGCGTCGACCTCAGGCGCGGATCGCCAACTTACAGGAGGTGGCTCAAGGTCGAGCTGAGCGGAAGCCGTCATCGTATGCTGTACATTCCGAGGGGCTTCGCGCACGGCTTTGTCACCTTAACGGACGATGTGCTGTTCTGCTACAAGGTGGACAGCTTCTATTCTCCCGAATGCGACAGGAGCGTGCGCTTCGACGACCCCGATATAGGCGTTGATTGGGGAGTTTGTGACCCGATACTGTCCGACAAGGACAGGCAGGCGCCAAATTTTGCGGACAGCGACTGCAATTTTACTTACGGTAAGGAGATTTAGCATGAAGATACTGGTTACGGGCGGCGCGGGCTTTATCGGCTGCAACTTCATAGACTACGAGCTTGAAAAGCACGGCGAGGACGAGATAGTCTGCCTTGACGCGCTCACCTACGCGGGCTATATGGGCAACCTCAACGCTTACATTGGCCTGCCCAACTTCCGATTTGTGAAGGGAAGGATAGAGGACGCGGAGCTTGTGGACAGGCTTTTTGCCGAGGAAGGGTTCGACTTCGTGGTGAACTTCGCGGCGGAGACCCATGTGGACAGATCCCTTATAGACCCCGCGGGCTTTCTTACGACCAACGTTATAGGCACTCAGGTTTTGCTTGACGCCGCGAGGCGTTACGGCGTCTCGCGCTTCCATCAGGTGGGAACGGACGAGGTTTACGGGGATTTGCCGCTTGACCGCCCCGATTTGCGCTTTGTTGAGACGCTTGCGCTAAAGCCCTCAAGCCCCTATTCGGCGTCGAAGGCCTCCGCCGACCTCTTGGCGCTGGCTTATCACAGAAGCTTTGGGCTTGCCGTTACGGTTTCGCGCTGCTCCAACAACTACGGGCCATGTCAGTTCCCGGAGAAGCTCATTCCGCTCATGATTACCCGCGCCTTAAGAGACGAGCCTCTGCCCGTGTACGGCGTGGGCGCGAACGTGCGCGACTGGCTGTATGTAAGGGACCATTGCGCAGCGATTGACCTTATCATGCGAAAGGCGGCGGTAGGCTCCGTGTACAACATCGGCGGCGATGAGGAGCATAACAATCTGAACGTGGTGCGCACCATACTGCGCCTTTTGGACAAGCCGGAAACGCTGATCAGCTTCGTCACCGACCGCCCGGGGCATGACCTCAGGTACGCCATGGACGCGGACAAGCTCAAGACGGAGCTTGGGTGGAGACCCTCCGTGAACTTCGAGGAGGGCATGAAGCACACGGTTGAATGGTATCTTGCCAACAAGGAATGGCTCGCGAACGTCATGAACGCCGATTACCGCCAAAGCTGTGAACGCATATACGGGGAGAAGAAGGTAAGATGAAGCCTAAGCTCTCGGTCATAGTGCCGGTTTACAACCAAGGCGAATACCTGCGACCCTCCGTTGAGTCCGTATTAAGGCAGAGCTTTGCCGACTTGGAGCTGATACTTGTGGACGACGGCTCGACCGACGGGAGCGGCGGGGTGTGCGATGAGTACGCGATAAGGGACGCAAGGGTTCGCGTCATACATAAGCCCAACGGCGGCGTGTCCTCGGCAAGGAACGCGGGGCTTGATGCGGCTTGCGGCGATTTTGTGGCTTTTCTTGACGGCGATGATTGGCTTGAACCCACTCTATATGAGGACGCGATGGCGGCGCTTGCCACAAGCGGCGCGGACGCGTTCATGTTCTGCCACAGTGTGGACTACCCAAGCGGCAGGAGCGAAAAGCGGGCGGCACAGCCCGACAGGGCGGGGCTTTTGACCCGCGAGGAAGCGGTGGGGCTGGTGTACGGCGGCGATCCGTTTCTGGTCACTAAGATTTTTTCAGGCGCTTTGCTGAAGAACCTTCGTCTAAACACCGATATCCACAGGGGCGAGGACAGCATGTTTGCTATCTTGGCGCTTCACAAAGCTAAGAGCGTGTATCGGGTATTGACACCCTATTATCACTATGTCCAAAGCGAGAACAGCGCAGCAAGGGGCGGCGTCAACGCAAGGCAGCTTACGGGCGCGGACGCGCTCAAATGGATGTTCGACTTTGCGGACAGGGAGTACCCAACGCTGCATGGTTCGGCCTTAATCGGGTATCTGAACATACTTATCGAGCTTTGCTACGATATGCATGTCTGCAAATACAGGGACGAGGACTTTGTAAAGCGTGCTGTCATGGAGTGCCGCAGCTATGGCAAGGAGGCTTTGCATACAAGCAAAAGCCGCAAGTTCAAGCTCAAGCTGAGGCTGTTCCGCTTCTCTCCCGCCGTTTTCTGCGCAGTCATAGGCATGTACAGGAGGGGCGAATAATTGAAGCACAGCTATGGAATAGAGCATGGAAGAATTATGCTCAAGCCGATGAGCCTTGAGGAGAGCGAACTCTATCGCAAGGTGAGGAATGATGTTCGCGACTGCTTCATATTTACGGGTGAGATTTCATACGAACAGCAGCAGCGTTGGTTTATGCAGTATGAACTTGAAAAGGATGACTATATGTTTTCCGTTATTCACCGCGACAGCGGAAAATGGATAGGCGGGATAGCCCTTTACGGCTTCAACCCTGACATGAGCTGCTGTGAGTATGGCAGGGTTGTTGCAGCTTCCGCGAGCGTGCGCGAAAAGGGATTGGGTCGGGAAGCGGTTGCGGCAGTCTGCCGCATTGCTTTCGAGAGCTTTGGCGTTTCAAGCGTGGCGGCGTCGGTACTTTCGGACAACGACAGGGCGCTTGCCTGCGATTATACCGTGGGGTTTCGGCTTATGGGGAACGAACGCCTTGAGGACGGGCGAACGCTTGCGATACTGAGACTGAGCAAAGGCGATTTTTACAACGGCGCGTTTGGCACGCTGTAAGGGAGGATAGGATGTCGATTCAGGTTTTGAAACCTAAGTTTCATGTGGATGAGTGCTTGGAGCAGATCCGTGAGTGCCTTGAAAAGGGCTGGACGGGTTTAGGCTTCAAGACGGTTGAGTTTGAGAGCCGTTGGAAGGAGTATACCGGTCATAAGCACGCCTATTTCCTTAATTCGAATACGGCCGGGCTGTATATGGCTGTGCAGATATTGAAGATGGAGTGCGGATGGGCGGACGACGATGAGATTATCACAACGCCTATCACCTTCATCTCGACCAACCACGCTGTTTTGAAGAACCGTATGCATCCGGTGTTTGCGGATGTTGACGAGTATCTTTGCCTTGATCCCGCGGACGTGGAGCGTAAAGTGACGGAAAAGACCAAGGCTGTTATCTTCGTGGGCTACGGCGGCAGGGTCGGCAGGCTTGAAGAAATAATCGCGCTGTGCAAAGAACATGGGTTGAAGCTCATCCTTGACGCCGCGCACATGACCGGAACACGCATGAACGGGATTTGCCCGGGGACGCTTGACGGCGTTGATGTTGCCGTGTACTCGTTCCAGGCTGTCAAGAACCTCCCTACCGCCGACAGCGGCATGATATGCTTCGACAGCGAAAGGCTTGACGCCATCGCCCGCAAGATAGGGTGGCTCGGCATAAACAAGGATACCTACGCAAGATCCGGGAACAAGGGCAGCTACAAGTGGAATTATGATGTTGAGTACGTGGGACAAAAGGATCACGGCAACTCCGTCATAGCGGCCATTGCCTTGGTACAGCTCAAGTATGTCGATGAGGAGAACCTAAGGCGTCGCGAGATAGTAGCGCGTTATGACGCTGCTTTTGGGGGCAACCCCAAGATTCGCATAGTGGACGCTCCTTTCAAGGACGAATGCTCCTATCATATATACGAGCTTGTCGTTCCCGACAGAGAGGCTTTGCTAAGCGAGCTTGCGCGAAACGATATCTACGGCGGGGTGCATTACAGAGACAACACCGAGTATTCCATGTACGCCTATGCGCACGGCACTTGCCCTAAAGCGCATGAGGTATCACAGCATATAGTCACTTTGCCGCTGCACCTTTGGCTTACGGATGAGGATGTCGAAAGGATTATTACCGTGGTAAACGGCTTTGTCGGCGACTGATGAACACGGCCAAGAAAAGCGTCTATAACATACTGTTTGGGGTTTTGGGGCAGATTGTCACCATCGCGGTGGGCATACTGCTTCCAAGGCTCTTTATCACGAGCTACGGCTCACAGGTCAACGGCTTTCTGTCCTCCGTCAACCAGTTCTTCGCCTATCTCACGCTCTTGGAAGCGGGGGTGGGTGCGGTCACTGTGCAGGCGCTTTACGCGCCCATCTCACGCGGCGATACCGATAAGATAAACGGAATCATGGCTGCCACAGACAGGCTCTACCGCCGCACAGCCATATTCTATGCCATAGGCGTAGTCGTGCTGGCCGCGATTTTCCCCCTTGTGGTCAAGAGCGAGATAAGCTTACCCTTGCAGGTGGGCTGTATACTGCTCATAGGCGGCAGCGGCGTTGTGAGCTACCTCTTTCAGGCCAAGTATAAGCTGCTCCTTCAGGCGGAGGGCAAGCAGTACGTGCTGTCGAACATAGGCACGGTATCCCACCTAATAATAAGCGTTTCAAAGCTCGTACTCATACTCGTTGGGATGTCCTTTATCTGGCTTCAGGCGGCGCAGCTCTTGGTCACGGGCTGCTTTACGCTCTACTATGCCATATATATAAGCCGCCACTATCCCAAGCTCAGCCTCAAGGTTACCCCCGACGAGAAGGCGTTGGAGCAGAAGAACGCGGCGCTGATACACAACATCGCGAATATGGTGTTCAACCATACCGATGTTCTGCTGCTTACGCTCATATTGCAGGACCTCAAGGTGGTTTCGGTGTATGTGCTGTACAGCGGCTTTGTGGATATGATATCAACGCTTATATCCAACATCAACACGGGCTTTGTGTACCGCTTGGGACAGCTTTACAACACCGAGCGCGAACGCTACCTGGGGATATTCGACTGCTATGAGACCTACTATATGGCCATATCCTTTGGGCTGTACGCGGTCACGCTGATGTTCCTCTACCCGTTCATGGAGCTGTATACGGAAGGGATTACGGACGCCAATTACCTGTTGCCGCTGTTGCCCGTGCTGTTTGTAAGCTATAAGCTGTTGGTGTCGGGCAGAGCCGCCTGCGGAGCCGCAATCAGCTACGCGGGACATTTTAAGAATACGCAGATGCGCTCCGTGATAGAGGCTGTCATTAACCTTACCGTGTCCATAGTTGGCGTCATAGTCTGCGAAAAGCTGTGGGGACGGGGCATATACGGCGTGCTGCTTGGAACCATCGCCGCGCTTATTTACCGAGCCGTGGATATGATACTCTACGCAAACAGAAGGGTGCTTTGCAGAAGCTGCTCAATTACGCTAAAGAAGTGGGGCATAAACCTTGTCTTGTTTGTCGGACTCGTGCTTGCGTTCAACGCGCTGAAGCTTCCCCTGACAAGGTATCGTTATATCATATTGTTCGCCGCGATCGCCACCGTGGTCACCTTGACCCTGTACATCGCCGTGAACTCGCTGTTCTACCCAAAGGCGTTCCAAATCGTTTGGGGTTATGTAAAGGAGCTGTTCGCAAGGTTCAAAAGCCGCAAAAAGACATAATAGGACTTCGCTAAAAACATGAGGACAGCCTTGTTTAGGTATTTGTAGTTCGGGCGAACCGTGGTTCGCCCGAACTTCTTTGGTTATAGTTGAGGTGGGAGCGCCCCTTGACTTTTAAGCTTAGGGCAAGATCCTTCGCTATTGTTCAGGATGACAAGGAAGTTGACAGCCACTATCAAGGCTTTTTGATATTCGCAAATTCACCCCCCACCGTCATCCTGAGCGAAGCGGAGCTTCAGCCACTCTCAATCACATTCCCTGCTCGCCCTTCAACCCCCACTGTCATCCTGAGCGAAGCGGAGCTTCAGCCACTCTCAATCACATTCCC
>DAOPJM010000008.1:11878-54743 GCA_035399665.1 Clostridia bacterium | reverse complement strand
CCCCCACTGTCATCCTGAGCGAAGCGGAGCTTCAGCCACTCTCAATCACATTCCCTGTTCGCCCTTCAACCCCCACCGTCATCCTGAGCGAAGTCGAAGGATCTTGAAACAAGCTTGCTCTTGAAAGAAGCGCTCCCCCGTGGGACGAGGGAAACGAGGACGGGTGTTCCGCCGTGAGCGCCCCTTGCCATTGAAGCTGCGCTCACAATAGGCGAAACACTCATTCAGCCCCGCGGCAACAGGGAACGCAACAGGGCGGCGAAGGCGCCGCCCCGTCATATAGGACTGTCAGACCTAAAAAATCGGCACAACAGCGTCGCCATAGGTGCTTGTGATAAATTCGCGCACTTCGTCGGAGCAGAGCGCCGCATACAGCGCCTGTATGTCCTCCCTGTTCTCATTGCCCTCGCGCACCACCAAAATGTTGCCGTAGGTCTGCGCGGCAAGCGAGTTTGCGGACTCCAGCGCCAAGGCGTCGCTTGCGGAGAACCCCGCCTCAATCGCGTAATTGCCGTTGATAACGCCGAAATCAACGTCCAAAAGTGAGCGCGGTATCTGAGCGGACTCAAGCTCGACTATCTGTATGTTCTTGGGGTTATCCACGATGTCCAACACGGTTGCGGACAGCCCCGCGCCCTCGCGTATGGTGATAAGCCCTATCTCGGCAAGCAGCTGCAAGGCCCTTGCTTCATTCGTGGAGTCATTGGGAACAGCGATTTTCGCGCCGTCGGGGATATTGTCCAAGGAATCGCATCGACCCGCGTATATGCCGTATGGCTCATAGTGAACCGCGCCCACCGAAACAAGGTGAGTACCATGTTCGGCGTTGAAATCCTCAAGGTAGGGCAGGTGCTGGAAGTAGTTCGCGTCCAGTTCGCCGCTTTCAACGGCGGTGTTGGGCAGAACATAATCTGTGAACTCCACTATCTCAAGGGTGTAACCCTGTTCGGCAAGGTTGTCCTTGACTACCTCAAGTATCTCGGCGTGGGGCGTAATGGACGCGCCAACGCGAATGACCTTGGCGTCCTCATCTTTGGCGCAGGCGGTGAAAAGGGTGCATAGCAGGGTGATTGCGAGCAGTATTGCGAGTGTCTTTTTCATTTTGTTTTCCTCCGTATAGTTGTATTTAGTCTATATTTTCAAGCGTTCGTTTCAGCGAATGCGCTTGTCGCTTTTTCGGGAAAGTCCGTTGCCAACCGCCTGCATGAGCTGCACTATGACAACGAGCAGAGCGGCGCATATCAGCATGATATCGGTCTCATAGCGGTAATAGCCGTAGCGAATCGCGATATCGCCTATACCACCGCCGCCCGTGAAGCCGCTCATCGCGGAGTAGCCCAGTATAGTTGTGACGGCGATAGCCGAGCCGGTGATAAGCGAGGGGAGCGCTTCCGGCAGGATTACGCGCAGGACTATCTGCAATGGCGTCGCGCCCATTGAACGTGCCGCCTCGATTACTCCATTGTCCACCTCTAAGGCGGAGGACTCCACAAGCCTTGCCACGAAGGGCGCGGCGCCCAAGAACAGCGGTACCAGCATGGCGGTTGAACCCAAGCTCGTTCCAAAGATTATGCGCGAGAGCGGCAGCACCGCCACCATGAGTATGACGAAGGGGACGCTGCGAACCATGTTCACGATGGTACCCAAGACCATGAAAACGGGCTTGTTGGGCTTGACGCCGTTGGGGGCGGACGTCACAAGCAGCAGACCCATGGGCAGCCCCAGAATGTAGGCAAGAAGCGTACCGCCTAAGGTCATGTAGAGGGTTTCAAGTACACCCTTGCCGAGCATCCTCCAGAATTCAAGACTAAGCATCGCTCTCCACCTCCTCGCAGAATATGCCCTGCTCGTCAAGGTATCCCAGTATTTGGGCTCTTGCCGCGGCGCCTTCGGGCAGGTCGAGCAGCATCTGTCCGTAGACCCTGCCGCCAATGGACTTTGTATCGGCAAAGAGTATGTTCACGCTGTTGCCTGTGAGCAGAACCAGCTCCGAAACGACGGGCTTTGTGGCCTCCTCGCCGTTGAATACGATACGAAAGCAGCCCTTAGCGCTGTCGCGTTCGCCGCGTTCACCGCCTGAAAGCACAAGCTTGCGCCCCATCTTGGACTTGGGACGGCGAAAGACCTCCTCAACCGCGCCCAGCTCCACAACTCGGCTGTCGTCCAGTATAGCAACCCGTTGGCAAATCTGCTCAATGACCTTCATCTCATGGGTTATCACGACTATTGTCACGCCAAGCTTGCGGTTCAGCTCGCTCAGGAGCTTCAGCACAGAGGCCGTGTTCGCGGGGTCAAGCGCGCTTGTCGCCTCGTCGCACAGAAGGATTTCGGGGTCTGCGGCAAGGGCGCGGGCTATCGCCACGCGCTGCTTCTGCCCGCCTGAGAGCTGAGCGGGGTAGGCGGAGGCTTTGTCCGCGACGTCCACCAATGCAAGGAGCTTGGACGCTTTCTCGCGGGCCTCGCGCTTGGGCGTTTTGGCAATCAGCAAGGGGAACATCACGTTCTCCAAAGCCGTGCGCTGCGCTAAAAGGTTGAATTGCTGAAAGATCATGCCTATCCTGCGGCGCATAATGCGAAGCTCCGCCTCACTCATCGCCGTAAGCTCATGCCCCAACACACAGACGCTGCCGGAGCTTGGACGCTCCAAAAGGTTGACGCAGCGAACGAGCGTGCTTTTACCCGCGCCCGATAAGCCTATAAGCCCAAAGATTTCCCCGCGCTCTATCTGTAAGTCTACGTCGCTTAAGGCGTGAACGGCCTTGTCGCCCTCGCCAAAAACCTTGCAAAGACCCTTGATGTCGATTATTGTGTCTGCCATGTTACCTCCAATGCAAAATAAAAAAGCGGATGGCCGACGCCACCCGCAACGCTAACGCTAATAGACCTGTCTAAAGTCTATGATTTGCCGCGTGCAAATGCGCCATGCCGCGATACCCGTCGCGCATGGAGCCGCACATCAGCATAGAGGCAAGGAAAAGCTGCTTATACATGTTTTCGGCCTCCTTCATCTCCAAGAATATACTATATGATACTTACTCGGCTCCGCCCTGTCAAGCACTAAACAGAACATTTTACCGCGACTTTACGGAACGGGTGGAGGGGTGTATTTCAAATACCGAACAGGCTTGAGCGCGACAGAAGTCCTTGTCATCCTTCGCTTGTCGAAGGATCTTGCCGAAAACATATAAGTCAAGAGCAACCATGCTGGGATAACCCCCGCTCCCCACGTTCTTCACGGCGGTTCGTGCCATTTTAGGCGGGTTCACAGCCCCGCCGATTCCCGCCTTCTACCGTTTGCGCTCCGTCTTGCTTGACAGGACGGGCGGGTTTTGTTATCATATACACATGGAAAACGGTCAAGCAAAGTCGAGGGAAAACAGCTTTACGCGGATATACGAGGTCGTAAAACGCATACCCCGCGGCAAGGTCGCGACCTACGGGCAGATTGCGCGGCTCTGCGGCAACCCCAAGTGGGCGCGCATCGTTGGCTATGCCCTTCACGTCAACCCCGAACCCATAGTCATACCCTGTCACCGTGTGGTGGATCGCAGCGGCAGGCTTTCCCCCGCCTTCGCTTTTGGCGGCGAGAACGTTCAAGCTATGCTTCTTGAAAAGGAGGGCATTCCCGTACTCGGCGGACACGTCAACATGGAGCTATACCAATGGAGGGATTATGAAGAAAATTGAAACTGAACGCCTTATCTTGCGCCCATGGAACATGGACGACGCTGAGGACATGTACGAGTATGCGAAGGACCCCCGCGTAGGCCCCGCCGCGGGCTGGCCGCCCCACAAGGACATCGAAGCCACCCGCGCCTACCTCACCCTTACCATAGCCGAGAACGACACCTTTGCCTTGCAGCTTAAGGACACGGGCAAGGTCATAGGCGCCGTGGGTCTGCACAAGCGCAGCCGCGCCGCCCTCTGCTATGAGGTAGGCTACGTTCTAAACCCCGCCTACTGGGGTCACGGCTACATGAGCGAGGCGGTAAAGCGTGTAATCGAGTACGCCTTTACCGAGACAGAGACGGAGCTTCTTACGGTCAAGCACCGCAAGAGCAACCTTCGGTCGCGGCGCGTGGTCGAAAAGTGCGGCTTTCGCTATGAGGGCGTTGAGACGCTTTCGGCGAAGAACCCCGACGGCGCCGCGGAGGACACCTTCAGCTACTGCATCAAGCGTGATGATTACCAAAAGCGCGGCTGCACAGTGCTTGCGCCCGCCTATGCCTTCTGTCAGAACCCGCGCTGCGAGTACTTCCCCTGCCACAAGACCGACCGCGTTGAGGATTTCTCCTGCCAGTTCTGCTACTGTCCGCTGTACCTTATCCCCGACTGCGGCGGCAATTTCACCATGCTCAACGGGAAAATCAAGGATTGCAGCACCTGCCTAATCCCCCATTTTCACTACGATTACATCAATAAAAAGTTAGGCGAATACTGCACAAAATGAGTTCACGCCTCAGCGTCTCCAAATTTGAATGCTCACCCATTGGGCTTGCCCCCATGCGCATAGCGCAGGTTTCCGATCTGCACAACGCAGGCTTTGGTTCGGGCCAGGAAAAGCTCCTTTCACCCATAGTCGGCTTTGCGCCCGACCTCATAGCCGTGACGGGCGATCTCTTTTCCCGCAAGGACGAGAGCGCGACCGACAACAGCTTTGCCTTCATCGCAGGGGCGCTGAAGATTGCGCCCTTGTTCATGTGCGAGGGAAATCACGAGCTTGTCATGCACAGACGCTTTGAGCTTGAGAGCGCATTGAAAAGGCTTGGCGTGAGAATACTCATTGACGAGGGCGTAAGCTACAAGGGGCTGTACATCTACGGACTCTCCGCCAACCCCGACAAGACCGCCTTAGACCGCATTCCCAACCGTCCCATGCTGCTCTTGGCGCATCGTCCTGAGCTTTTCACAGAGTACGTGAAGCGAGCTTCGGGGCTTACGCTCTCAGGACACGCCCACGGCGGGCAGGCGCGCATATTTGGGCAAGGGCTTTTCGCGCCTGAACAGGGGATTTTCCCACGTTACAGCAAGGGCGGGTACAAAGCCAATAACATGTGTATGTATGTTTCGGCGGGCCTTGGGAACACCGTCCCTGTTCCGAGGGTCTTTGACCCGCCCGAATTGGTATTGATAGAAATCAAACGAAAAGATTAAGGAGTTCGATATGGACAACATCATGGATTATCTCCGCTGGCGAGGCGACCTGTCCTTCACTGCCGCCCCTTTTTGCGTGGTGGACAGCCTTATCATGGCGGAGCTTTCGTACATGGACTTTTCGGGCATAGTCGATGAGAACGATTATGACGCGATAACCGTGTGCGAGGCCGCAGAGCGGTTCTTTTCCAATGAGGGCGCGGAAAAAACCAGTCTTGGCTTGCTCGTCCCAAGTACGATAGTCGGACTGTTCCGCGACATGGCCAAAACGGAGCGCTTCGGCAAGATATTGCTTGGCCGCTACGTCAACATTGTCAACGACGATATGCAGTTTTCGGCTCTCTGCGCCCGCTTGGGCGACGGCACGCGGGCTGTCGTCTACCGCGGCACCGACGACACCATTATCGGGTGGAAGGAAAACTTCGAAATGAGCTATCTTGAGGCCGTCCCCGCGCAGGTGGAGGCGGTGGACTATCTTCAAGAGGCCGCGTTCTCATTCCCGGAGAAGCTGCGCGTCATGGGTCACTCCAAGGGCGGCAACCTTGCGGCCTTCGCGAGCGTGAACGCCTCCGAGGTCGTGCAGAATCAGATATTAGCGGTATGCAATTTCGATGGCCCGGGCTTTGAAAAGAGCGAAACGCTGATGGAGAACTACGCCAGGATCAGGGAGAGACTTCACACCTTCCTGCCGCAAGGCTCGATAGTCGGGCTTCTGTTGGAGCATGACGAGGATTACGCGGTTGTCAGAAGCAAGAACGTCGGCGCGTTTCAGCACGACGGCTTCAGCTGGGAGGTCACGGCGAACGACTTTGGCAGGCTCTCGGAGCTGTCGCTCGAGGCCAAAAAGCGCGACGTCGCCCTGCACGAATGGGTCACAAGCGTTGAACCGCAGCAGCGCAGGCAGTTTACGGAAACGCTGTTCAGCCTGCTGCAATCGACCGGCGCAAAAACATTAACTCAGCTCACGGCGGGCGGGCTGAAAAGCTCCATCACCATGCTGAACAATATGCGCGGGCTGGACAAGGAAAGCCGCGATGTTATGACACATATACTGAAGCTGCTGATACTGGAAACCATGAAGCCCAGAACAAGCGTGTAGGTGAATGGCGAAGGGATACCGCGATGCACCGCAATGGGGAGCGGTGGGACGCCGCCCCACTCACCCACGCTGTCATCCTGAGCTATCGCGAAGGATCTTGCCGAAAACTTAAAAGTCAAAAGGCGCTCACGGCGGGACGCGCTTATCCCACGGGGGAGCGCATCTATCCCCGCAAGTCTGCTTCAAGATCCTTCGTCACACCGTTCCTCAGGATGACAGCGGGGGCATAATTGCGAATACCGAACAGGTTTGAGAGTGGCTATCACCCCCGTGTCATCCTGAGCGAAGTCGAAGGATCTTGCCGAAAGCTCAAAAGGCAAAAGGCGCTCACGGCGGGACGCGCTTATCCCACGGGGGAGCGCCCCTATCCCCGTAAGCTTCTCTCAAGATCCTTCGTCACTTCGTTCCTCAGGATGACAGCGGGGGTACAACTGCCAATACCAAATAGGCTTTTCGAGCGGCATAACTTCCTTTTCCGCATTGTTATCCACTCTCCATAAACTGCTGCTAAACTTTTGTTGACGCAAGAGCGATTTTGTCGTACAATATAATGTACTATGAATATCTATAACAGGGAACAAAAAAGACGAAATGAAACCACTGTGACCGCAAGGGGCCGCCTATCATGGCTTTGGCTGCTTTTGGCCTTTGTTTCCACCGCCATCTCCCTGTTCGCGCCCATAGCACTTATCATCACGCCCGCCTTCTACGTCCTGGCCTCGCCCAAGGGTCGAACCTGGGTCTTGGGAGCGCTCGCGGCCTTTACCTTCCTCGCGGGCTATCTCATGGGCGGGGATCTGCTGAACGCCTTTGCTTTGACGCTCTTGGTTTCGGGCGCGGGCGTGGCGTACTCGCTTTTGATACGCTTTGGCTTCTCCAACTCGGAATCCATAATCGCGTCCTCAGTACTCATGGCGTTGGGTATGTTCCTCATTCTCTGCCTGCCGGGTATGCGCGAGAACACGGACATCTACGCCCCTGTCAAGGAATACATCGCGGGCGTTTCCGAAAGGTCGCTTGCGGCCTATGACTCCTTGGGAGTGGGCGGAGCAGAGGGACGCCAAGCGCTTGTGGACTATACCAACACCCTGCTGGACGCCGTGCCGGACATCACCGTTCCAACCGTATTTTGTCTGAGCCTTATCGCCTGCTTTATCAACTGCCTGCTTTTGCACCTGCTGAACCGCACGGCCTGTCTGCCCCTGCGTCCCCTGCCGCCCTTCGCCATGTGGCGTATGCCGAGCTATTTCAGCGGTGTTTCACTCGCGCTCATGGTCGCGGGGCTTGTGCTGATGCTCACGGGTACGGACATGGGGCTGATGCTTTTCCTGATAGTCACTATGCTGTGGCTTCTGCCCTCCTGCGGGGTGGGCTTGGGCTACTTCTACGGAGTTACCCGCCGAGGTCGGCGTTTTCTGTTCCCGTTAATGTGCGTGGCCTCCGTGCTTTTCGCGCCTTGGAGCCTGTATGTACTTGCGTTCATGGGCAGCTTCGCCGCCGCAAGGGACAGACAGCAGAAGCAAAAACCTCCCGATAATGAGGACAAATAGCATGAAGAAATACTACGGCTTGTTAATCTTCATAGGGGTTCTGCAGGCCTTGGGCTGCGGGGTGCTGACCTACTTCTACCACTTGGCGGGCATAATCGCTTTCGGCGTGCTGCTCATCACCATGGGCGTGGCGCTGCTGTGGCTCAATTCCATAGCCAAAGCGCAGCAAACCGAAATGGACTCCATATTCGGCGACAACCGTGTCGCCGCCTCCAAGATAGTCGAGAATATAGCCATTCCCACCCTGCTCTGTGACGCAAAGGGGCGTATAGTTTGGAGCAACAGCTCCTTCAAGGAGCTTTACACAGGCCGCGATATCACGGCGATACTTCCAAGCTACAAGCCCGACAAGCCGCAAACGGTGATACAGACAGTCTACGGCAGCGACAGCTTCGAGGTCACGACCCTAAGCGTGGAGCGCAGAGACAACGCGAAGGCTTTGTTCTTCCAGTATTGGACGAGCCGAACCGAGGCGGCGCACTACCAGCGGCTGTACACCGAACAGATGCCCTATGTCATGCGCATATACGTCGATAACTACGAGGAGCTTGCAAGCGATTTGCAGTTCCACCGTTCAAGCGTACTTGCGGAGGTTGAGAAGCTCGTTTCGGAGATGACCCGCCAGTACAACGGCATATATTGCAGGTACGAGAGCGGCCGCTTCCTCTGCGTTTTTGAGGCGCAGAGCGTAGTAAAGCTTGAGGAGGAGAAATTCCCGCTGATGGAGAAGGCTTTCGCGATAGACACGGGCACAAGCGCGAAGGTGTCGCTGTCGGTTGCCGTCGGCATTGCCCCAAGGATCGCGCAGTCCGAGGAGAGCGGCAGGCTCGCCATGGAGCTTGCGCTGGGGCGCGGCGGCGATCAGGTGGTCATCAGGGACGGCTCGGACTACCGCTTCATCGGCGGCAAGTATCAGCAGAACACGCGTCAGTCCCGCGTCAAGACCCGTCTTTTCTCGAAAGCGTTAAGGCAGCTCCTTGAGAACAGCGGCGACGTATTCATAATGGGGCATCGTGACGAGGACATGGACTCCTTTGGCGCGATGCTCGGCATAGTCACCTGCGTCCAGTTCATCAACCACAGACCGTTCATGGTGATGCACGGGAGCAACCCCACCATTGACAACGCCTTCAAGAAGCTCAAGGCGGATCAGAGTATGTCGCATATGGTGATAAGCGAGGACCAGGCGCGAACCATGATGCGCCCCAACTCCGTGCTTGTCATAGTGGACACGCAAAGACCGTCCATAGTGTCCGCACCGAAGCTGTTGGAACTTTCACCCAAGATAGTCTTGATAGATCATCACCGCAGGAGCGCGGACTATATCGACAACGCCACCCTGCACTATCTTGAATCGCGGGCTTCCTCCGCCTGTGAGATGGTCACGGAGACGATACAGTATTTTGATGACAACCTAAAGCCCACAAGCTTTGTGGCAAGCTGCCTCTTGGCGGGCATAACCGTGGACACAAAGCAGTTCGCTTTCAATGTGGGATCAAGAACCTTCGACGCGGCGGGCTACTTAAGGCGCAACGGAGCGGATCTGTTGACGGTCAAGCTGATGTTCCAGAACGATTTTGACACCTATGTCAACTGTGCCAAAACCGTTGAGGGCGCGAAGATACGCGACAGCGGGATAGCTATTTCCATATGCGAGGTAAAGACCGAGAACAACAAGCTCATCGCGGCGCGCTCGGCGGACGAGCTGTTGGGCATACGCGGGGTCATAGCCGCCTTCGTGTTGGGCGAGGACGGGGACAACGTGTTCATTTCGGGCAGGAGCTACGGCAAGGTGAACGTGCAGCTCATCTTGGAGAAGCTTGGCGGCGGCGGACATCTGACCGTCGCGGGCGCGCAGCTCAAGTCCATGAGCGTAGAACAGGCCAAGGAGGTCTTGACGGAGAGTATCGCCGCCTATGAGGCGGAGAACATGACGACTTCGAAAGGAGAGTAACAATATGCAGGTTTTATTGGAAGCCGATGTAAAGGGAACCGGCAAGAAGGGCGACATCATCAACGTTGCGGACGGCTATGCGAGGAACTTCCTGTTCCCCCGCAAGCTTGCTTCCCCCGCCGACGCCTCGGCGGTTAACGCGATGAACATTCAAAAGAGCGCGGCTCAGCACCGCAAGTTTCAGGCGGGCGTACAGGCGCGTGAGAACGTCAAGAAGCTTGACGGAGCGAACGTCACCATTTCGGC
The DNA here is from genome assembly GCA_035399665.1 of Clostridia bacterium. Classification (GTDB taxonomy): domain Bacteria; phylum Bacillota; class Clostridia; order Christensenellales; family CAG-138; genus DAOPJM01. Next base: position 44,740 of record DAOPJM010000008.1, on the reverse strand, counting down.
CAAGGTAGGCGCGAATGGGACGCTGTTCGGCGCGGTTACCAACAAGGAGGTCGCGGCGGCAATACAGGAGCAGCTTGGCGTTGAGATCGACCGAAGGAAGATTGTCGTCACCGCTATCAAGCAGGTGGGCAAGTACCCCGCAAAGATTGCTCTGTTCGAGGGAGCAAACGCCGTCATTACGGTAACGGTCAAGGAATAGCTTAATGGAAGCGCTACTTTCGGACGCAATGCCGCACAGCGTGGAAGCCGAGCGCTCGGTTTTGGGCGCGATGCTTATAGACTCCGACGCTTTGGAGCAGATGCTTGAAATTCTGCGACCGCAGGACTTCTATGTCGCCGCGCACGAATGCATATTTACGGCAATACGGGATATACGCGATCAGGGCGGCGCTGTCGACCTTGTGACTTTGCACGCCATGCTGGAAAAGCGCGGGCTTATCGAGCGGGTGGGCGGGGCAGTGTACCTTTCGGAACTGATGCAGTTCGTGCCGACCGCGGCCAACGCTCAGTATTACGCGGGAATAGTCGAGGACAAGAGTGTTCAGCGCGCCCTTATAAAGGCGGGCAGCGAGACCATGCGCGACGGGCGGGACGACGACAGGGATGTAGACGTTTCGCTTGACGCCGCCGAAAGGCGCATATACGATATTTCGATGCGCAAGGGAACGGACAGCCTCACCCCCGCGAGCGAGATCATACCCGATACCATGATTGAGATAGGCGAAATTGTGGCCAACGCGGGCAAGCTTACGGGCGTCGCAACGGGCTTTGTCGAGCTTGACAGGCTCACGCACGGCCTACAGCCGAGCGATCTTATCATAGTCGCGGCGCGTCCCGCGATGGGCAAATCCGCGTTCGCGCTCAACATAGCGCAGTATGCCGCGGTGAGGGACAATCGCTCGGTGGTCTACTTCAGCCTTGAGATGAATAAGCAGCAGCTCATGATAAGGGCGCTTTGCACCGAAGCTGCGGTTGACGCGCAGAAGATGCGCGAGGGCCGCATAAGCGAGGACGATATGGAGGCTCTGCAATCCAAGGCGGGGCCGCTGTCGGACAGCAAGCTTTATATTGACGACAGCAGCGGGCTTACCGTGGCTCAATGCCGTTCTAAGTGCCGCAGGCTTAAGGCGCAAAGGGGACTTGACCTTGTGATTATCGACTATATGCAGCTGATGCAGGGTACGGGGGTAGAGGCAAGGAAGAACGACAACCGCCAGCAGGAGGTTTCCGATATGACAAGGGCGCTGAAGCTCATGGCAAGGGAGTTGGGCGTGCCCGTTATGCTCTTGGCACAGCTCAACCGAGGTCCGGAGCAGAGAGCAACCAACGACCATAGGCCCATGATTGCCGACCTTCGTGAGAGCGGTTCAATTGAGCAGGATGCCGATATCGTTATCCTGCTGTATAGGCAGCAGGTGTACGACGCCACCAAGGACAACACAAGCGAGGTTATCGTGGCAAAGCATAGGCACGGGCCTACGGGTACGGTCAAGCTTGCGTGGCAGGGTGAGTATACAAGATTCGTCAACCCGTTGATTGAGAATTAACACGGCAACAGCAGCGTTTACTAAAGACCGCGTCCTCTTTGGGACGCGGCATTTTTGTGTAAAGAGTAACTCAGCGGTGGTTCATGCCGCGAGCGCCCCTTGACTTTCATGTTTTCCTCAAGATCCTGCGCGATAGCTCAGGATGACAAGTAATTTCTACCGCTCTCAAGCTTACTTGGTATTCGCAGTTACACCCCCACCGTCATCCTGATAAGCTCCGCCAACAAGCCCCCACTGTCATCCTGAGGAGCAACCGCTCCGAAGGATCTTGAAACAAGCTTGCGGCTATACCCCCGCTCCCCCGTGGGATAAGCGTATCCCGCCGCGAGCGCCGAAAATGCGCACCATGGGCTGCACGCCTGCAAGCCCTCGACGCCATGAAACACAAAAACCCGCGGTGCGAACGCGGGTGTTTATCATATCAGCCCACTCTTGGGCATATTCTGTTTTATAGCTCCGCAGCTTAAGCTTACTTATCGCAGTTGAGGCTCTCCGCCACGATATACAGGGGACGCGCCCGCGTTTCGTCGTATATTCTCCCAAGGTACATGCCCTGTATGCCCATGAACATAAAGCCAACGCCCTGAATGAGGAGCAGACCGTCCAACGCCCACAGCCACGCGGGAACCCCGCAAGTGCAGGCCAATACGATAAGCGCTATAAGCCCTAACGCCGCCACCGCCATCAGCCCCACGCCAAAGCCAACGGGCAGGGTGAGCGGCTTGGAGGAGAATCCCGTTATTCCGTCCATGGCAAGCTTGAGCATCTTTTTCAGCGTGTACTTGGTCTTGCCCGCCGCACGCTCGTTTCTAACGTACTCTATGGGGGCGGAGTCGAAGCCCATCCAGGCCGACATGCCGCGAAGGAAGCGTGAATGCTCGCGCATCCTCAAAAAGCAGTCAGCGACCTTGCGGTCGATAAGCCGAAAATCGCCCGTGTCAAGGGGAATGGGGTAGGCGCTCATGGACGAGAGCAGGCGGTAGTAGCACGCTGCTGTGAACTTCTTGAAGAAGGTTTCGCCCTCGCGCTTGGCGCGCTTGCCGTAAACTATGTCTATGCCCGTTTCCCACATCCTGACCATCTCCGGGATAAGCTCAGGCGGGTCTTGAAGGTCAACGTCGATGATGATGAGGGCGTCGCCCTTGGCGGCGTCCATGCCGCAGGTTACGGCAAGCTGATGTCCGAAGTTGCGGGAGAATGACTTCACCTTAACCTGCGAATCGCGCTTTGCTATGCCGCGCAGTATCTTCATGGTGTCGTCTCGGCTGCCGTCGTTGACATAGATGATTTCATAGGGGTGTCCGGTGGATTCCATCGCAGCTTTCATCCTGCCGTAGGACTCCTCCATGACTTCTTGCTCGAAGTACACGGGAACGATCAGGGATAACAATGAGTTCTGCATTTCATACCTCCGTCTTTGTTAGCTCCATTATACATTACTAAATCTTTTCTTGCAATTGCATTTGTAGGGATATATAATGAAAACGCAAAATAAACGAAAGGAACTGTAAAAAATGCCAATCGTAACTTCAACCGAAATGTTCAGGAAAGCATATGAAGGCGGATACGCCATAGGCGCGTTCAACGTCAACAATATGGAGATTATACAGGGCATCACCCAAGCCGCCCACAAGCTCAACTCACCCCTCATACTTCAGGTGTCCGCGGGCGCAAGAAAGTACGCTAACCATACCTACCTCATGAAGCTCATCGAGGCGGCGGTCATCGAGACGAACCTGCCCATAGTGGTTCACCTTGACCACGGCGACAGCTTTGAGCTGTGCAAGAGCTGCATAGACGGCGGATTCTCCTCCGTCATGATAGACGGCTCCCACCACTCCTATGAGGACAATGTAACCCTTACCCGTCAGGTAGTCGAGTACGCGCATGATCACGGCGTAGTGGTCGAGGGCGAGCTTGGCAGGCTTGAGGGCGTAGAGGATGAGGTCAAGGTCGCGGCGGGCGAAGGCTCGTACACCGACCCGGCGCAGGTACAGGACTTTGTGACCCGTACGGGCGTCGATTCCCTTGCAATCGCCATCGGCACCAGCCACGGCGCGTACAAGTTCAAGCCGGGTACCAAGCCACAGCTTCGCTTTGACATCCTTGAAGAGGTCGAAAAGCGTCTCCCCGGCTTCCCCATTGTGCTGCACGGCGCGTCCAGCGTAATCCCCGAGTTCGTTCAGATGATCAATCAGTATGGCGGTAATATGCCTGACGCAATCGGAGTACCGGAGCCTATGCTGAGGCAGGCCGCGCAAATGGCCGTCTGCAAGATCAACATCGACAGCGATTTGAGGCTTGCCATGACGGGTACCATCCGCAAGTATTTCGCGGAGAATCCGTCCCACTTTGACCCGCGCCAGTACCTCAAGCCCGCAAGACAGGCCATCGAGGACATGGTAGCCCACAAGATTACCGCCGTGTTGGGCAGCGACAACAAGATCTAAGTTCAAGGCAATAACAGAACGCATGAATCGGGAGCATCGATAAGACGCCCCCGATTTTGTTTTTACGGATGGACAGGCGGGTTAATGTGAATTCGGAGTAGGCTTGCGAGCGGCTTTAGCTCCGCGCTGTCATCCGGAGCGAAGTTATGCCACTCAATAAGGCTGCTCGGTATTCGAAATAATACCCCCTTGTCATCCTGAGGAGCGGAAGCTCCAAAGGATCTTGGAGCAAGCTTGTGGAGGAAAAACGCTCCCCCTGTGTGACAGGGGAAGCGTGAAGGGGGTGTTCACCCCCCATAATTATAGTTATCTGCAAAATCCTTTGCTATGGTATTGGCTGTTTATGGCGCAAAGCGTTTGATGATGCTCTCGGCGGCCTTCAGGCCGTCCACCGCAGAGCTGACTATGCCGCCCGCGTAGCCCGCGCCCTCGCCCACGGGGTAGACGCTTGGGTGCGACACGGACTGCATATCACAGTCTCGGAGTATGCGCACGGGTGAGCTTGTCCTTGTCTCAACGCCCGTCAACACGGCGTCGGGCATATCGTAGCCCACCAACTCCCGACCAAATGCACGAAGCCCGCGTCCGACGCCCTCCGCCACGAAATCGGGCAGACAATCCCTTAGCAGAACCCCTTTAACGCCCACAGTACAGGAGGGGGTGACGCTGCCGAACGAGCGCGTTTTGCGCCCCTTCAAAAAGTCCTCAACCCTGCACGCGGGGTACGCGCCATCGCCCAAGGCAAACGCCGCCCGCTCCATCCTCTCCACAAACTCAAGGCCGCCCTTTGCCGTATCGCCGAAGTCCTCGGTTCTCACCTGAACTACAACAGCCGCGTTGGAATTGGCGTCGTTCCTCGCGTGCTTGCTCATGCCGTTGACCACCGCCTGACCCTCGGTTGACGCGGCGGCTATGACCTTGCCGCCCGGACACATACAAAAGGTGTACACGCCCCGATCGCCGCTCTTTGCGGTAAGCCTGTACTCGGCGGCGCCAAGCCTTGGATGCCCCGCAAAATCACCCAATTGGGCGCGGTCGATAAACTCCCTCGGATGCTCCGCCCTAACCCCTACCGCGAACGGTTTGGCTGCTGTGGCGAAGCCTCTGTCCATCAGCATATTATAGCTGTCCCTCGCTCCCTGACCTATCGCAAGCACGAGCGCGGCACAGTCCACGTTAATCCTCTCCCCGCCGCGGTTTACGGCAAGCTTATAGCCCTCGCCGCTATGCGGCACTATGTCGTCCAGCCTCGCGGAATACAGTATCTCCCCGCCCAACTCGCATATGCTGTCGGCAAGCCTTCCCACTACGCCCTTCAACAAATCCGTGCCGACATGGGGCTTTGCCATTACACAGATTTCGGCGGGCGCGCCGTTCTCGACCAGCGTTCTCAGCACCATCTCACAGCGGGGATCCTTAATCCTTGTGGTGAGCTTCCCGTCGGAAAACGCACCCGCGCCGCCCTCACCGAAATTGACGTTGCTTTCGGGGTTGACAACTCCGCTTAGCCAATACTCTCTGACGTCCTTTTCGCGCTCGCTCACGCGCTTGCCGCGCTCCACGACCAAGGGCTTGTAGCCCTCCTTTGCCAAGAGGTATGCCGCGAACAGCCCGGCGGGGCCCAGACCCACTACGACCACGCGCCCCTTCATCGGCTGCGCGCCGTGTATCAAAGGCTCGGCTTCCCTTGGAAGCTCCTCCCTTGGCATAAGCTCGCGCTTCCTCAGCAGGTATTCGGCGGCTCTGTCGTCCACACCCACCAAAACCTGCAAAGAAAAGAAAACGTCCCGCTTCTTTCGCGCATCAAGGGCTTGCCGCACCACCCTAAGGCTGCGCACCTGCCCCCGTGTAAGCCCTGTGCAGGACAGCACAAGGCTCATCACGTCGCTTTCGTCGGGACGTTGTTTAATATTCTGAAGCAGTATCAGTCTCTCGTTTTTCACTCTGTATCGGCCTTAATCGCTGTCAGGCTCACCTTGTAGATTTCGGGCGCGGTGCGTGAATCGAAGTCGAAGTCGCGCAGCAGCTCCACATGCAGCTCCACCTCATGTTCGCCCGCCTCAAGACCCGCAAGGTCGATCCACGCGTAGATATCGTCCTCGGTGACGTTCTCGATATCCATAAGGTCGCCCGTGATGGACACGGTAACCGTGAGACTCTCCGCCGACAGCTCAAGACCGTCGGGCATGTTCCTTGTCTCTACTATTACGTTAAAGCTGCGCGTCACCTTGACCTTGCTTATGGAGAAGCTCACCCGCACCTGTGACGACACGCCGTCCGGAAGCTGTACGCCGCCCGGAAGCTGCATCTGAAGGCTGACATTGCTGCCGAGTGAGGTCAAGCTGACCACGGTCGGCTCCAAGTATATCGCGGATATGCCGTCAAGCGTCTCCTTAGCGCCCCAAAGCACAACGGTCTCGGAGCTTAGGGTATACTCGGTAATATAGTAGGTCTCATCGGGGAGCATGGTCTGCGAACTCAGGTAGATCGGAACCTCCTTGTATGAGGTGACCGACAGACGTATCAGCGCTGACGGCACGTTGCCCGATCGCGTTGTGACCTCCAACAGCTCGCCGCTCTCGTCATAGAACTCAAGGTTCACCGAGCTGTAATAGCTGCTTGTCAGACCGCTCACGTCCACATACGCAACGGCATAGGAAATAGGTGAGATGTACTGTGCCGCGCCCTCTACGGTGATGCTCTGCGGAACGCTCGTTCCGGTCAGGACATAGCCGTCGGGCATTTCGCCCACGGTACTCAGGCGTACCGCCACGGGCTTGCTTATAAGGCTGTCCACCGTTATGGTCACGGTCGCGGGCGATATTGACGATACCGTGCCTAAGCCGCCAAGGACGTTCGCGTCCAGATACAGGGTATATTCGCCCGGCTCATTGATTGTGGAAAGACTTGCCGAGCAGGTCAAACGGTCGGCGTTGAGGCTTGAATGATTGGTAATCTCGCTCAAAACGGTGATGTCCGCCGTCCCAAGGTCGGAGTCCACCACTACAAGGTTGCGTGACTGCAAATCGGAATTGCCCTCAAGAGCTATCTTGACGTCCGTGACGACCTTTTCCCTAACGGGCTTTTGATACACCAAAACAAGCCCCCACAGCAGCAGGGCAAACACAAAAGCTACAAGCTTGATAACTATATTCGTTGTGAAGAAGGTCTTAAGCCCGCCCAAGAAACGGGCCCAGAGTTCGGCGCCTTTACCTGAAGCCATTATTTCTTACCTCCGCTCGTTTTCTTTCGCCCAATCCTAAAGCCTGTGTTCTTTGGCTCCAGTATGCCTGTGAGCGTGTCGCGCAGCGCCTTCTCGTCCAAATAACGGATAAGCTTCCCATCCCTTGCGACGGAGATCGCGCCCGTCTCCTCGGAGACCACCAGCACTATCGCGTCGGTCGCGGTGGACATGCCGAGCGCGGCCCTGTGCCTTGTGCCAAGCTCCCTTGAAACCTCGTAGTTGTCCGACAGCGGCAGAAGGCAGCTTGCGGCAATGATAATATCCTTCTTGAGTATCACCGCGCCGTCATGCAGCGGGGTGTTGGGTTCGAATATGTTCTCGATGAGTGCGCCCGAAAGCCTGCCGTCGATACGCACGCCCGTGTCAACTATGTCGCCAAGCCCCGAATCCTGCTCAAACACCAGCAGGGCGCCGACTCTGCGATGGCTAAGGCGCAGCAGGGTCTGAGTCAAATCGCGTATAATATACTGCATGGATGAGGGGTTTGAGTCCGACAGCGTCTGGCCTAACTTCTTGCCGCTCCTGCCAAGCTTTTCAAGTACCCTTCTTATCTCGTTTTGGAACAGTATGAAGATGATGATGAAGATGGAGCCTGATGTTAGAATTGAATTGAGTACCCATGCCAAGGTGTTGAGCTGAAGCCACTCGGCCCCGACCATGCACAGCAAAAGCAGCCCCACGCCCTTGATGACCTCATATGCGCGGGTCTCCTTTGTCCAAACTATAAGCTTGTACATAAGAACCATTATGATAAGTATGTCGGCCGCGTCGTTGACGCCAAACTGCCCGAAGCCGCTTAACAAGGTCTTGAAAATACTGGAAATACTCAATCCTGTCCCTCCTTACGGCGGCAAGTCCGCGAACGGGACGCCGTCTTGTCATCCGCAACACCGTTTATATTATACCCTTTTTGCGTTATAGTTGTCACTAACTTATTACAAATTCAAACGGATTTTTTCAGCTTTCGACCTAAGCCTCAAGCGCAAAATCAGCGAAATTGCGAGAACCACAACGCCAAGCAGCGCGACCGGCAGCACGCTCTTTGTCGCAAACGCCAGCAGCGCGATTAGGCCCACAGCAGCAAAGTCTATCAGTATCCCGAAAAGCACCGGAAGATCCTGCTTTATGCACTCGGTTTCGCTTTTCCAGTCGAAATGCGGCTTCTTGATATTCAGCCACAGCCCGACTACGCATGAAAAGTAGATGAATATAAGCGGCACAAGTATGCAGGCCACGGTCTCCAAGGCGTTGAACCCATACGCCGCCGACAGTATGACGGAGCATATAAGCGCGGCGGGCGCGGTTACGGTCAATCCCACAAGCATCTTCGACCTGAACCAGTCGTCGGCCCGAATCGGAAGCTGCTTTATCATCCAAAGCTGCTTGCCCTCCAACGACACCGACGAACAGGTCGTGGGCGACAGCGTAAAGAGGAAAACCAACACAAAGCAGGCAACACCGACAAAGCCGCTTTCGAGACCCATATCGGAAACGACGCCGCCTATCAGCTCCTTGCCGAAGAACGCCGCGTAAACCACGGCTACTATCCCCAGCGGCACTCCCAAGCCCGTGTTAATAACATAGGTGGGGCAGGACAAATAGCGGCGTATTTCCTTGACATACAGCGCTTTGAGCTGTCCCGAGGCGCGAACTCGCTTGAGCTTGAAGTTCTTCTCCTTATACGAGCCTGACAGCAGCGAGTTCAACCCCTTAAAGCAGCGCGTCACCACCAAAGCGAACACTGCGCCCGCCGCAAGCGACACGAGCAGAAATAGACCAAGGCTTAAAAAATCACCGTTTAGCCCCTTCGCGAACCACATGGCGGGCGGGTATATCGCATTAAGCTTGGCTTCAAGCAGCTGCGCTATCCCCGCGATATTCTGAAAGAAGCTTCCAGAACTGAACGACAGGAACAGCACCCCCAAGACAAGTATGAACGAGGCCACGGTTGAAAGCATATTGCGTCTTTTTGCCCTTGAAACCGCCGCCGAGACGAGTATCCCCAAGAATCCCCCGACACACATTGGTATCAGCGGCAAAAACAGCATTACCGCCAGAAACAGCGGGTAATACCACAGCGACATACTCGTGTATAGACCATACACCACTCCCATGGGCAGCATGAACGCCGCCGTATAGAAAAGGTCAAAGATGTAGTACGAGAAGATACGCGAGGCGGCTACCGTTCTCACCGACAGCGGCAGGGACATCAAGAGGTCATAATCCCCGAAGCTGAACAGCGTTCCGCGTATTCTTGCGATATCCGATACCATCAACAGCACGCAAAGCGACATTGCGAACATGGCGGGCAGCATATACGCTATGCCATATGAGGACAGGGCGTAGACCGACGTCATGCTGTACGTTATCGACATATTCCCAAAGCACACAAGAACGACGACATACATGAATATCGGCTGTCTTGCCTTGCGCTTCTCCTGCTTATCGCGGGCAAGCCTTAGGTCGTCAAGGCGCAGCTGCATACGAAGCTGCAATCCTACCAGCGTCCAGAAGTCCTTCATTTCTCGATCAACTCCAAAAAGCTTTCCTCAAGCGAGATATTGCCTCGCACCTCCTCCATGGAACCGGAGGCAAGGAGCTTGCCGTTCTTGATGATTGCGACCTTGTTGCAGAGCTTCTCCGCCACCTCAAGTATGTGCGTGGAGAAGAATATCGCGGAGCCGTTTTGGGTCATCTCATGCATAATCTCCTTCAAGGCGTGGCTTGCCACGGGGTCAAGCCCCACGAAGGGTTCATCCATGACCAAAAGCCTTGGATTCTGTATGAGCGCGCCAATGATGGCTACCTTCTGCTTCATGCCATGCGACATTGCGCCTATAAGATCGCCAAGTCTGTCGCTCATCTCGAAGACCTTGGCAAAGTGGGATATGCGCTCAAAGCGCATTTCCTCGCTCAGCCCGTATATATCCGCCAAGAACGTAAGATAGCGCATACCCGTCAGATGCTCGTACAGGTCGGGGTTATCGGGAATATAGCGCGTGATGCGCTTGCACTCTAAGGGCTCCGTCTTGATGGACTTGCCGTCTATCAGTATGTCGCCCTGCTCGAAGGCAAGTATGCCCGTGACACACCTTAAGGTGGTCGTCTTGCCCGCGCCGTTATGTCCGATGAAGCCGAAGATATCCCCCGCGTCCACATGGAGCGTGAGATTATCGACAGAGGGTGTGCTCATGGTGTGATATCGTTTTGTTAATCCGTTTATCTCAAGTATCATAGTGCCTCCGCCATTTTACAGCTTATGTTATTCCTCAGGATTCTGCCTGTACAGCACAAAGCGTCTGCCTATCACGCTGATAACCTCCGCTCCCGTCTCCTCGGCAAGCCGCTCTGCCGCTTCCTTGGCGGAAAGCTCGCTTGTCTCCAGCACCGACATTTTGATAAGCTCGCGCTTGGTCAATGCCTTGTCCACTGCGTCAATGAGGTTCTCGCCTATATCGCCCTTGCCCACCTGAAAGATGGGTTCCAATGAATGCGCGTCCTTGCGAATACGCGCCCTTTCCTTGCCTGTCATATTTCCTCCAAACTTGATGTAGTTTTATCGTACGTCATAGTCAACACTGCCGTCATATTCCTGATGAGCATACGGCTTAGTCCACGAAGTCAAATTCCCACTCGCCTAAGCGTATACTGTCGCCGTCCTTGCAGCCCATCTCACGAAGCGCGGAGATTATGCCCGTCTTGATGAGCATCTGCTGGAACCTGCGCATGGACTCCTCATCGTTGGGATCGGTGCTGTCAAGCAGCCGCTCGACCTGCCCGCCCGACACGACATACACGCCGTCAGAATCGCGTGAAATCGTGAACCTGTCGTCCGTCGGCTCCTGTTCAAGCTGAACCTCGTCAAAGAGCTGGCGTTCCGGAAGCTCGCTAAGCAGGCTCGTCACCGCGTCCAACAGCTCGTCAAAGCCCTGCACTGTTGCGGCTGACACTCCGAACGCCCTGTAACCACGTTCCTTCAGCTCCTCGGTGATAATAGGGAGCATCTGTGCCGCGTCGGGCAAATCCTGCTTGTTGACCGCCGCCAGCTGCGGCAGGGCGGCAAGCTTGGGTGAGTACTTGAACAGCTCCTCGTTTATCTTGTCGAAGTCGTCCACGGGATCTCTGCCCTCGCTGCCCGCGCCGTCTATCACATGAATGAGTATGCGGGTGCGCTCAACATGGCGCAAAAAGTCGTGACCGAGTCCCGCGCCCTCCGCCGCACCCTCGATAAGCCCCGGAATGTCGGCAAGCACGAAGCTCTTGCCCCTATGCACGGCGACGCCCAGGTTTGGGGTAAGCGTAGTGAAATGGTACGCCGCGATCTTGGGCTTGGCTCGCGTCAAAACCGAAAGTATGGTTGACTTGCCAACGCTGGGCATACCGATTATGCCCACATCGGCTATGGTCAAAAGCTCCAATACGACCTCAAACTCTCGCGTCTTGCGCCCGGGCTGGGCGAACCTTGGGGACTGATTCGTCGGCGTTGAAAACCTCGCGTTGCCCTTGCCGCCCTTTCCGCCGTACAGCACGACCTTTTCTACGCCAACCTCGTGTAAGTCGGCTATGACGCTTTCGGTCTCAGGGTCGCGCACCAGCGTGCCAACCGGCACATGCACAACAAGCCTTTCGCCGTCCTTGCCGGTCTGAAGCTCCGCCCTGCCGTTCTCGCCGTTGCCCGCTCTGTAATGCCGCTTATAGCGAAAGTCTATGAGCGTGTTGAGCTGAGGGTCGGCAACGAACACGACGTCTCCGCCCTTGCCGCCGTCGCCGCCGGATGGCCCGCCGTTCATGACGAACTTCTCCCTGTGGAACGCCGCGCAGCCGTCGCCGCCGTCGCCCGCTTTGATGAATATTTTGGTCTTATCTAAGAACTGCATTGTATGAGCATACCTCCCTTAGCGCACACACCCCGCACTTGGGGTTTCGTGCGCTGCAAATCTGTCTGCCGAGGGCTATGAGCCTGTGATGGCTCACGCTCCACAGCTCCTTGGGGATATTCTCCATGAGCTGTTTCTCGGTCTTTTCTACGTCCTTGGCCTGTGCAAGCCCTATGCGGTTCGACACGCGAAATACGTGCGTGTCAACAGCTATCGCAGGCACATTGAAGGCGTTGGACAGCACCACGTTCGCCGTCTTGCGTCCCACCCCGGGCAGGCTCACAAGCTCCTCCATAGTGGAAGGAACCTCGCCGTTGAACCTTGTGACCAAGGCTATACACGCCGCAATGATGTTCCTTGCCTTGTCATGATAGAAGCCGCAGCTCTTGATGAGCGGCTCCAGCTCGGTGGGGGTGAGCGCGGCAAAATCCTTTGGGTGCGGATACTTTTCAAAGAGCGCGGGCGTAACCCTGTTGACCTGCTTGTCCGTGCACTGCGCGGACAGCATGGTTGCCACGAGGAGCGTAAAGGCGTCCTCATGCTCCAAGGCGCAGCTCACCTTTGGGAAGGCCTGCTCCAAGTCCGCCAAGGCAAGCGTTACTCCCTCCCTGTCAAGCATCATAGCCCGTAAGCCCTTATATGCTCTATCGCGTAGGTCGCGGCTGTCGCGCCGTCCGCGCAAGCCGTAACCACCTGCCGCAAGGGGGTGTCCCTAACATCGCCCGCCGCGAAAACTCCGGGCTCGCTGGTCTCCATGCGCTCGTTAGTGATAACAGAACCGCTTTGCGTCAGGGCAAGCTGCTCCTTGAAAAGTTCGGTTCTGGGTACCACGCCAACCGCAGCAAACACTCCGTCCAAGGCTATGGCGCGAGTCTCGCCCGTGAGCTTGTCCATAAGCTCCAGCCCCGTAACGCGCTTGTCTCCCGTAATCTTGGTGGGTACAGCGTTTAGAATAAGTTCGATGTTGTCAGTATTTTTTAACGTTTCCACCGCTCTGCCCACGGCACGAAGCTCGTCCCGCCTGTGTATGAGGTAAACCCTCTCCGCCATGGTCGCAAGGTAAAGCGCGTCGGTTACGGCGGTGTCGCCGCCGCCTACGACCGCCACGGTCTTGCCCTTGTAGAACGCGCCATCGCAGGTCGCGCAGTATGACACTCCGTGTCCTGTGAACGCTTCCTCGCCCTCAATGTTGAGCTTTCGCGGCTCCGCGCCTGTGCAAAGTATCACGGTCTTGACCTCGAGCGTTCCCGCCTCGGTGATTATAAGCTTCTTTTCGCCCAATTTCAAACCCGTGACAGGCTCGAATTCCGGCTCAAGCCCCAGCTCTTGGGCGTGCTGCTCGAATTTGCTTGCAAGCGTGTACCCGTCAAGCCCGCACAGACCGGGGTAGTTCTCTATGCGGTGGGTCTTGGTAATCTGTCCGCCGCAGAACATCTCCTCATAAAGGCGCACGGATGCGCCGCCCCTTATGGCGTATATGCCCGCTGCCAGTCCCGCGGGGCCGCCTCCGATTATTGCAATATCAACCATAGCATCTCCCGTAAATTGATAGATGGTTTATTATACCATATACGAGGTCGTCGAAGGTGAATTTTTATTAAACTCTTTGATGCTTGCCATAAAGCGCAGACCCTGCCATACCCGAAAGCAATATCCTTGCGATAGGCAAAGGATGACAATGGGGGTGCAATTATGAATTCTAAATAGGTATGAGAAGAGCAAAAGCTCCCTTGTCATCCTGAGGAGCGACAGCGACGAAGGATCTTGAAACAAGCTTGTGTGGATAGGGGCGCTCCCCCGTGGAATAAGGGGGCGTAAGGGTGGGAGTGGGGGGTGCGAGGGGGAGCGGGTCTTGACTGTGTAGTTTTTGCCAAGATCCTTCGACTAAAGCTCAGGATGACAGCGGGGGTAGGATGGGGGAAAATAATTGTATGACAGCGGGGGTTGAAAGGCGGAAAGTAATTGTACGACAGCGGCGGGTGGGATGGCAATGAAAAGAACGCCGCAATTGCCTTGCAGCGTTCTCTTTGCAGATGAAGTTATTGTACTGCTTATACCAGCTCTATAACGACCATGGGGGCCGCGTCGCCCCTGCGGGGCCCGAGCTTGTACATGCGGGTGTAGCCGCCGTTCTTGTTGGTCTCGGCGTACTTGGGTGCGATGTCGCGGAACAGCTTCTCGATGACCGCATGACGCCTGTCGGCGGTGCGCTCGCGATAGTCGCTCTTGCTCTCGTCCTTTGCCTTATGCTCCTTAGCGTCATACAGGTAGGACATTATCTGCCTACGCGCATGGAGCTTGGAGGGAAGATCCTGTACCGTCTCTACGGTGCTGATCTGGTCCTTTTCGTTGCGCTTCTGCTTCTCAACCGTTTCACTGTTCCCATATTCCTTAACGGCCAAAGTGATGATCCTCTCGGCAATAGCACGGACTTCCTTTGCCCTGGTTTCGGTGGTAACTATCTTTCCGTTCCAAATGAGAGCGGTGGTAAGGCTTCTGAGCATTGCAACACGCTGGTCTGAGGTTCTCCCCAGTTTCCTGTTTGCCATTAGTTGCTTCCTCCTTAATCTTCGTTAGAGCGCAGAGACAGTCCCAACTGCGCCAGTTTCTGTTGCACTTCTTCAAGTGATTTCCTGCCGAGGTTTCTGACCTTCATCATCTCATCCTCATCACGCTGCACCAGCTCCTCTACGGTGTTGATGCCTGCGCGCTTGAGACAGTTGTAGGAACGCACGGAAAGGTCCAGATCTTCGATATTCATCTCCAGAATCTTTTCCTTCTTGCCCTCCTCCTTCTCGACCAGGATTTCTACGCCCTGTACATGGTCGGTGAGGTTGATGAACAATACCAGATGCTCTGTCAGGATCTTGGCCGCGAGCGAAGCGGCCTCTTCCGGACGTATGCTTCCATCGGTCCACAGCTCAAGGGTCAGCTTGTCGAAGTCGGTAATCTGCCCGATACGGGTATTCTCAACCGAGAAGTTAACCTTGCTGATGGGGGTGTAGATGGAATCTACGGCTATTTCGCCGATAGACATATCGGGGCGCTTGTTCTTGTCGGCTGAGACATAGCCTCTGCCGTGATCAAGTGTGAGTTCGATATGCAGTCTCGCGTTCGTATCCAAAGTCGCTATATGCAGCTCCGGATTGACGATTTCAACTTCGGAATCAGGCAGAATGTCACCGGCCGTAACCTCGCATTCGCCCCTCGCATCGATAATCAGTTTCTTGGGGCCCTGGCAGTGCATTCTGCACCTAAGCTCCTTGATATTGAGGATGATCTCGGTGACGTCTTCCTTTACGCCTTCTATTGTGGAGAACTCATGCAACACACCGTCAACTCTGATAGTGGTCACAGCGACGCCGGGGAGGCTCGAGAGCAGCACTCTGCGCATGGAATTGCCGAGAGTGGTGCCAAATCCGCGCTCTAACGGTTCTACGACGAATTTGCCGTATCTGTCCGTCAGTTCTACGCATTCCAACTTCGGTCTTTCGATTTCTATCATTCTATCCTCCTTCGGTGAATAATCGTCCGGTTCGCCTTTATTACCTTGAGTAGAACTCAACGATGAGATGCTCCTCAATGGTCATATCGATGTCCTCACGCTTCGGCAGAGCCATAACCTTGCCTGTGAGCGTCTCCGCGTCAAGCTCCAACCAACCGGGGATCGAGCGCTTTGCGCCTTCCTCACGCAGCGTCTTGAAGTAAGGAATATCGCGGCTCTTCTCGCGGACAGAAACGACGTCGCCGTCCTTTACGAGATAAGAAGCGATATCGACCTTCTTGCCGTTGACAAGCAGATGACCATGCGTAACCATTTGGCGTGCCATGGGACGAGAATCGCCGAGGTTGAGCCTGTACGCTACGTTGTCCAAGCGACGCTCCAATAGAGAGAGCATGTTGTCGCCCGTCACGCCGCGCATATTGGTCGCCATGTCATAGTACTTGACAAACTGCGACTCGGTAACTCCATAAGCCCTGCGGACCTTCTGCTTCTCACGAAGCTGAATGCCGTAGTTGGACTGCTTCTTCCTGCCCTGGCCGTGCATTCCCGGAGGGGTGTGACGAAGGGTCAGCGCGCACTTCTCAGTGTAGCAGCGATCACCCTTCAAAAACAGCTTCGTGCCTTCTCTGCGGCACTGTCTGCAAACGGAATCGGTATATCTTGCCATAGTATGACTCCCTCCTTATACTCTTCTGCGCTTGGGAGGACGGCAGCCGTTGTGCGGAACAGGAGTTACGTCCTTAATCATGACGACGCTCAGTCCTGCTGCGTCCAGCGCACGGATAGCGGCTTCACGGCCGGAACCCGGTCCCTTGATAAAAACTTCAACGCGCTTTAAGCCGTGCTCCATAGCCGCCTTCGCAGCAGCCTCAGACGCCATCTGAGCCGCAAACGGGGTGGACTTCCTGGAACCCTTGAAGTTCAGCGAGCCTGCGCTCGACCATGCGATTGCATTGCCCTGCAAATCGGTGATGGTTACGAGGGTGTTGTTGAATGAGGAACGGATATGGACCTGCCCGTTTTCGATGTTCTTTCTCTCACGACGCTTGCGCGTGGTGGCTTTCTTCAACTTAGCTTTTGCCATCTTGCTTCCTCCTTACTTTCTCTTGCCCTGAAGCTTCTTCGGACCCTTCCTGGTCCTTGCGTTGGTCTTTGTTCTCTGACCCCTTACCGGCAGGCCCTTGCGGTGACGTACTCCGCGGTAGCAGCCGATCTCTATGAGTCTCTTGATATTCATCGAGGTTTCGCGCCTTAAGTCGCCCTCGACCTTACAGTTATGGTCGATGTACTCCCTCAATTTGGTTACGTCGCTCTCCGATAAGTCGCGCACACGGATGTCAGGATTGACGCCGGTTTTTGCGAGGATCTCGGAAGCGGTTTTCTGACCGATTCCGTATATATAGGTCAAGCCGATCTCAACGCGCTTGTCCCTCGGAAGGTCTACGCCAGCAATACGTGCCATATTGTTACATTTCCTCCGTAAAGATTTAGTGTATATATAAGCTTACGGGTTTGCGCTTTTCATCGCGCCAGCCGCCCCATAAGTATTTTCCCTCTTAGGGATTAGCCCTGACGCTGCTTGTGCCTGGGATTCTCGCAGATGACCATCAAGCGGCCCTTGCGCTTGATTATCTTGCACTTCTCGCAGATGGGTTTAATAGACGGTCTTACTTTCATGGTAGTTCTCCTTCAACTAAAAAATTTTAGTGCTTGCCGCGCCAAGTGATCCTGCCGCGGGTCAAATCGTAGGTTGACAATTCGCAAGTCACCTTGTCCCCCTGCAAAATGCGGATGTTGTGCATACGCAGCTTGCCCGATATGGTGGCGGTGATCTTGTACCCGTTCTGAAGCGTTACTTCAAACATTGCGTTCGGGAACACGTCGGAAACAACTCCCGTTACTTCGATAACTTCATCCTTCGGCAAACTATTCCTCCTTGTTCGTTTGGGTCGTGTCTTTTTCGCACAAGCCCTTTATGTGTCGGGCTATCTGCGCGTTACAAACCTTCTCGCCGTCCGCCGCGCTGTCCATCCCTGTCCCCGTCGGCAACGGGGATATGTGGCGCAGCTTCTTCTTCTTTGGGGCTTCGAGCTTCCTCAGATCGCCGTCGCAGAGCCAGACATACTGCCCTTCCACCGCCGTAACGATGAACACTCTGCCCGCGTCCCTGCCTGCCTTCGACCTTACCGCATCCCCAACCTTTGGAATACTATCCCTCATGGACGTCCTCCGTCAGGGTCAGCAGTATCGGGTCGCCGCTCGTGACAGCTACGCTGTTCTCGTAATGCGCCGAGGGCTTGCCGTCTCTGGTCACCACCGTCCATCCGTCCTCAAGCTGCCATACCGCCGCCGTCCCCAGGTTGATCATAGGCTCGATGGCTATCGTCATGCCCGCCTGCAACCTCTGTCTGGAATGCGGTGAATAGTAGTTGGGAACGTCCGGCTGCTCGTGCATGTGCCTTCCCACGCCGTGCCCGATAAGCTCGCGCACTACGCCGTAGCCATGCGATTCGGCATGCTTCTGTACCGCGATGGATATATCGGATATCCGATAGCCCTCTCTGCAATACTTCAACGCCTCAAAGAAGCATTCCCGTGTGACCTTGACAAGCTCCTTCACCTCGTCGGGAACATTCCCAACGATGAAAGTCCTCGCCGCGTCGCCGTGAAAACCGTCCAGATAAGCTCCGACGTCACAGCTTACGATGTCGCCGTCCTTAATCCTGCGCTTGCCGGGAATACCATGCACCACCTGGTCGTTTATAGACACGCAGATGCTCTTTGGATACCCCTCGTAGTTCAGGAACGAAGGCACAGCTCCACAGCTTCGGATGTAATCCTCACTTATCCTGTCCAGCTCCTCCGTGGTGATTCCCTCCCTTACGCTCCTCTCAAGGAGCTTTAGGGTATCCTCCACCACCTTGCCGGCGGCCTTCATCTTTTGAATTTCAGCCTCAGTCTTAAGCTCGATCATTCGCCCAATGCCTCAAGAATCCGAATTGTGACTTCACGCACGGGCGCATCTCCGTCCACGGTGCTTAATAGACCCTTGCCGTCGTAGTAGTCGATGAGCGGCTTTGTAGCGCTCTCATACACCCTAAGGCGGTTCTCAACGGTCTCGGCCCTGTCGTCGTCGCGCTGATACAGCTTCGCGCCGCAAGCGGTGCAGGTGCTGTGCTTATGCGTGGACACATGATACGCGGCCCCGCAGTCGGGACACATACGCCTGCCTGAGATCCTGTCTATCAGACGCTCCGAGGGAACGTCGATGTTTACCGCCCTGTCGATGTCGGTCAGGGACGACAAAATCTCCGCTTGGACGGATGTGCGGGGGAATCCGTCCAGCAGAAACCCCCTCGCGCAATCCGGCATGGCGATACGGTTCTTGACCATACCGCAAACAACTTCGTCGGGAACCAGCTCGCCTCTGTCGAGACAACCCTTTGCGGCCATTCCCAGCTCTGTGCCGCCGCGGATTTCCGCTCTCAGCATATCGCCGGTGGAGATGTGAGCAATGCCATAATGCGCCGCCACATCCTTGGCCTGTGTTCCCTTACCCGCACCCGGCGGGCCCAAGAAAACCAACTTCATAACCGCTTAGTTAAGGAAGCCCTTGTAGTGCCTCATCAGCATCTGGGATTCCAACTGCTCGGTAGTCTCAAGCGCCACGCTGACCATAATCAAGACGGAGGTCGCGCCGAACATATCGGTGACGCCAATCTCGTTAAGGACTATCGTAGGCACGATGGCAATCACGGCGAGGAACAACGATCCGAACAGAGTCAGACGGTTGTTGACCTTTGCAAGGTACTCGCCGGTGGGCTTGCCCATACGGATACCGGGGATCGCTCCGCCGTTCTCCTGGAGGTTCTTGCTTATCTCTATCGGGTTGAAGGTAATCGCCGAGTAGAAATAGCCGAACGCGATTATGAGAAGGAAGTAGATTACATAGTACGGAATCGGCAGCTCAGCGGTGGAGCTGAGGTTAGCCTCGTACCATGCGCCTGCTTTTGCGAAGCCCGAACCGGACTTGGCGAACTGGAAGATCATCGTCGGGACCTGCATAATGGTCATGGCGAAAATCAAAGGCAGAACGCCGTTCTGGTTGGCCTTCATGGGCAGGTAGGTGTTCGAACCGCCATACATTTTTCTGCCGACGACGCGTTTTGCGTACTGAATCGGGATCTTCCTGACGGCCTTGTCGATGAACACGACGAAGGTAATCAGAACGAGCATGACGATTAAGGTTACGAAGAACTGCCACACGGCCTGACCGGAGATCAAGCCCTTGGTCAGCTCGATAAGGAATTCGGGAACGCGGGACACGATGGAGAAGAATATCAGCATCGAAATGCCGTTGCCGATTCCCTTCTCAGTGATGCGCTCGCCCATCCACATCAACAGGGCGGTA
This sequence comes from Clostridia bacterium, assembly GCA_035399665.1. Taxonomy (GTDB): domain Bacteria; phylum Bacillota; class Clostridia; order Christensenellales; family CAG-138; genus DAOPJM01. The sequence goes on along the minus strand of DAOPJM010000008.1, from coordinate 24,706 downwards.
CCCGCGGCGGAGCACACGGCAATCGTGAGATAGCCCATGAAGCTCTTGTCGGTCACAATATCGGAACCATAGGTTACTACGATGCCGATGGACTGAACGATGGCCAAGCCAACGCCGACATAACGGGTGATACGCTCGATCTTCTGCCTGCCGTCCTCTTCCTTGCTCATTTTCTCAAGAGCGGGAATGGCAATCTGCAGGAGCTGCAGGATAATGGACGCCGTAATGTAAGGCGAAATACCCATTGCAAAGAGCGTGAACTGTGACAGCGCGGAGCCGGACAGAACGCTCATATACTCGAACAGGGCGTAGCTCTTAACGGTCTCGGACCACACGGCTACGTCGATGCCCGGAATGGGTATCGCGCTGCCCAAGCGGTAAACCACCATGAGAAGCAAGGTAAACAGTATCTTGTTTCTCAGGTCCTTAACCTTGAACGCGTTGATGTATGTCCTAAACATTGGGCACCTCAACACTTCCGCCTGCTGCCAGGATAGCTGCTTCACCCGCCTTAGAGACCTTCGCGGCTTTCACGGTAAGCTTCTTGGTCAGAGTGCCTTTGCCTAATACCTTAAGACCGTCTTTTTCAATTTTGCTGATGATGCCCGCTTCCTTCAGAGACTGTGCGGTAACGACTGCGCCGTCCTCAAGCCTCTCCAGATCGGAAATGTTGACTACGCTGTAAACCTTTGCGTAGATGTTGGTGAACCCGCGCTTCGGCAGTCTGCGGGCAAGAGGCATCTGACCGCCTTCAAACCCGTTCTTCTTGCTTCCGCTCCTCGCCTTCTGACCCTTATGGCCCTTAGCCGAGGTCTTGCCCAGGCCGGAGCCTGTGCCGCGTCCCACGCGCTTGGGGGACTTTGTTGCGCCCTCTTGGGGCTGTAACTCATGAATCTTCATGCTGCCTCCTATACTTCTTCGACCTTGACGAGGTGCTTGACCCTGAAGATCTGACCGCGAATACAGGGGTTATCGGGCTTTTCGACCGTCTGACCCACCTTGTGAAGTCCAAGAGCCTTAACGGTATCCTTGTGAACCTTCAGTGAGCTGATGGTGCTCTTTACCAATGTAACTTTCAACGTTGCCATTAATCTATCCCCCTTAGTTTAGGATCTCCTCAACGGTCTTGCCGCGAAGCGCCGCGATCTGCTCGACAGTACGCAGCTGGCTCAAACCGTTCAGGGTTGCCTTAACGCAGTTGCTGGGGTTGTTGGAGCCGATGGACTTCGTACGAATGTCCTTAATGCCAACCATCTCCAAAACCGCACGGACGGGACCGCCCGCGATGACGCCGGTACCTTCCTCAGCGGGAAGCATACGGACGTGACCCTTGCCGAACCTGCCCTCAACAGCGTGAGGAATCGTGGTTCCGACGATGGGTACTTCTATCAGATGACGCTTTGCGTCCTCGGCGGCTTTCCTTGCCGCTTCAGGAATCTCCACAGCCTTGCCCAGGCCTACGCCAACCTTGCCCTTTTCGTTTCCGACGACAACCAGCGCGGTGAAGCGATAGTTCTTGCCGCCCTTGACGACCTTTGCAACGCGGTTGATGTATACCAGACGCTCGGTGAATTCGGGGATCTCCCTTTCAAACTTTCTGTCGTTACGCATCCTTGCTCCTCCTTAAAAGTCCAGACCGGCTTCTCTCGCACCGGCTGCCAGGGCAGCAACCCTGCCCGTGTAGAGATAACCGCCGCGATCGAAAACGACCTTCTTGACGCCCTTCTCAATCGCACGCTGTCCGACGACCTTGCCGACCAGCTTTGCAGCGTCGGTCTTGCTCTTGCCGTCCAGCCCGCTCTTGACCTGTGCGTCCAGCGTGGAAGCCGCGACCAAGGTGCTGCCTGTCAAGTCGTCGATGACCTGTGCGTAGATATGGTTGGTGCTGCGATATACGTTCAAACGAGGACGCTCGCTCGTGCCGACCAGATTTCTGCGCTGGCGATAATGACGTGCCATGCGTACCGAATTTTTATCGATTTTAGAAAACATCTTATGTCACTCCTTCCTTGCTTACTTACCAGTCTTGCCTTCTTTTTGAGCAACATGCTCACCGGCGTAGCGAATGCCTTTGCCCTTGTAGGGTTCCGGCGGCCTCGTACCGCGAATGTTGGCCGCTATCTGGCCGACCTTCTGCTTGTCGATGCCCTTCACCGTGATCTTTGTGGGAGCCGGCACCTCAAAGCTGATGCCGTCGCCCTGCTCAAACTCTACGGGATGTGAATAACCGACGTTCAATACAAGCTTGTTGCCCTGCATTTGGGCCTTGTAGCCGGTACCCACGATTTCAAGCTTCTTCTCGAAGCCCGTGGTTACGCCCAGCACCATGTTGTTTATCAGGGTGCGGGTGAGTCCATGCAGCGAACGCTGCTGCTTGCTGTCGCCTTTTCTGGTGACGGTCAGCTGACCGTCCTTCTGCTCAAGGAGCATCTCAGACGACACCCTTTGTGACAAGGTCCCTTTGGGGCCCTTCACAGTCACAACCTGATGGTCGTCTACCGTGATTGCCACTCCGTTAGCTACCGCTATCGGATGTTTTCCGATTCGAGACATTCTTTTCCTCCTTTTAGTTTACCAGACGTATGCGAGCACTTCGCCGCCGACGCCGATTTTCCTTGCTTCGCGATCCGTCATGACACCCCTGGAGGTGGACAGGATTGCGATTCCGAGACCGTTCAATACCTTGGGGATCTCGTCCTTGCGGGCGTATACGCGCAGTCCGGGCTTGGAGATGCGCTTGATGCCCACGATAACGCGCTGCTTGTTAGCGCCGTACTTGAGCTTAATGCGGATGATCTTGCCAACGCCCTCTTCCTCGACGGTATAGCTCTTGATATAGCCTTCCTCGACGAGAATATCAGCTATGGCCACCTTGATGGCGGAGCAGGGTACATCCACGGAGTCGTGCTTTGCCACTAAGGCATTGCGGATCCTTGTGAGCATATCTGCAATGGTATCAGTCATTTGATGTTTCCTCCTTTACCAGCTTGCCTTGCGCACGCCGGGGATGTTGCCCTTGTAGGCCTCCTCGCGGAAGCAGATACGGCAGATACCGTACTTGCGCAGCACCGAGTGCGGGCGACCGCAGATGCGGCAGCGGGTATAAGCGCGGGTGCTGAACTTCGGGGTGGCTTGCTGCTTGAGTTTCATGCTTGTCTTTGCCATAATCTTGCCTCCTTGTTAGTCCTGTGCAAACGGCATACCGAGTACGGACAGCAGTTCTTTTGCTTCTTCGTCGGTGTGTGCGCTGGTAACAAATACGATGTTCATGCCGCGAACCTTCTCGACGTCGTCATAGTTGATCTCCGGGAAGATCAGCTGTTCCTTCAGACCCATGGCGTAGTTGCCGCGTCCGTCGAACGCCTTGGCGGAAACGCCTCTAAAGTCGCGGACCCTGGGCAGAACGATGTTCATAAGCTTGTCCGCGAAGTAGTACATCCTGTCGCCTCTCAAGGTGACCTTCGCACCGATGGTCATGCCCTCACGAACCTTGAAGTTCGCAACGGACTTCTTGGCCTTGGTGACGACTGCCTTCTGACCCGCGATGGTGGAAAGCTCCGCAACGGCGGATTCGATCCCCTTGGGGTTATCCTTCTCGGCGCCGAGACCCATGTTGATGATAATCTTCTCCAAACGGGGGATCTGCATCACGTTCTCGTAGTTGAACTTGGCCTTAAGCGCGGGGATTGCTTCGGACTTGTACTGGTCCTTAAGACGCGGGGCGGCGGTAAATGCCTTTGCCTTCACCGGCGCGTTCTTCTTGGACTTTGCCTGCGCCTGTTGATTCTTCTGTGCCATTTATAGCTCCTCCTTTCGCGCTTTAGTCGATGGTCTTTCCGCACTTCTTGCAAGTGCGGACGCTCTTTTGCTTACCGTCCTTCTCGACGATCGTGTGAGCAACCCTGGTGGGCTTCTTGCACGACGGGCAAACGAGCATTACGTTGGAAACATGCATGGGGCCTTCCTGCTCTATGCGGCCGCCCGGCTCTCCCTGCCTGCGGGGCTTGACATGCTTGATTCTCATGTTCATGCCCTGTACAATGACCTGCTCCTTATCGGGGATGACACTGAGAACCTTGCCGGTCTTATGCCTGTACTGCCAGTCTCCGGAGAGGACGTATACGGTGTCGTCTTTTTTGATATTCATCTTATTCATGTCACTTCTCCTTACAGCACTTCGGGGGCAAGCGAGATAATCTTCATGTAATCCTTCTCGCGAAGCTCTCGTGCGACCGGCCCGAAGATACGGGTGCCGCGGGGCTGTTTCTGGTCGTTGATGATGACCGCCGCGTTGTCGTCAAAGCGGATGTGGCTGCCATCTGGACGGGACGTTTCGGATACGGTGCGAACTACGACCGCCTTGACTACGTCCTTCTTCTTAACGGTGCCGCCCGGAGTCGCGGTCTTGACTGCCGCGACGATGACGTCGCCGATTCCTGCAAACTTTACTTTGGAGCCGCCGAGAACCCTGATGCACATGATTTCTTTGGCGCCGCTGTTATCTGCAACCTTTAAGCGGGTTTGAGGCTGAATCATAATCTTCCCTCCTCTTACTTGGCCTTCTCGACGATCTCAACAAGGCGCCATCTCTTGTCCTTGGAAATCGGGCGAGTTTCCATAATCTTCACTGTATCGCCGATACCGCACTGGTTCTCCTCGTCATGAGCCTTGAACTTATGAGTGCGGTTGACCATCTTGCCGTACAAGGGATGACGGATTTTGGTCTTGATGGCAACTACGATAGTCTTATCCATCTTGTCGCTTACCACGACGCCGATGCGGGTCTTCCTGTAACCTCTTTCTTCCATGTTGTCCTCCTTATTCGGCAGTCATTTCGCGCTGACGAAGAATGGTCTTGATCCTCGCGATGTCCCTTTTGCAATCCGTGATACGGTTATGATTGGTGATCTGACCGGTGACGGACTGGAAGCGGAGGTTGAACAATTCGGCTTTCAGATCCTTTTCCTGAGCCAGCAGCTCATCGGCTGTCATCTCTCTAAACTTGTCTGCTTTCATTGTTCTGCTCCTTCCTGTGCCGCGGCTTCGCGCTTCACAATTTTGCTCTTGAGCGGCAGCTTGTGCATTGCCAGACGCAGAGCTTCCTTCGCGGTTTCGTCATCGACTCCGCCAATCTCGAACATTACTCTGCCGGGCTTTACGACCGCTACCCAGTACTCGGGTGAACCTTTGCCCGAACCCATTCGGGTCTCGGCGGGCTTCTCGGTCACGGGCTTGTCGGGGAATATCTTTATCCAGACCTGACCGGTACGCTTGATGTAACGCGTCATGGCGACACGAGCGGCCTCAATCTGATTGCTGGTGACCCACTTGGGCTCACAGGCTACAAGGCCAAAATCGCCGTAGGTGATGGTGTTGCCGCGATGGGCGCTGCCCTTCATCCTTCCGCGGAAAACCCTGCGCCTCTTAACTCTCTTAGGCATTAACATGATTACTTGCCTCCTTCTTTGCGCTTACCAAGGACTTCGCCCTTGTAAATCCAGACCTTGACGCCGATTCTGCCGTAGGTGGTGTGTGCCTCGGCGAAACCGTACTGAATGTCGGCGCGGATGGTCTGCAGGGGGATGGAACCGTCGTGATAGCCTTCGGTTCTTGCGATTTCTGCGCCGCCCAGTCTGCCGCCGCAAATGAGCTTAATGCCCTTTACGCCCGGCTTCTGCATGGAGCGCTGCATCGCCTGCTTCATTGCCCTGCGGAAGCTGATACGCTTCTCGATCTGGGCTGCGATGTTCTCGGCTACGAGCTGAGCATCGGCCTCCGCATCACGGACTTCCATGATGTTTACATACACGGGCTTGCCGATAAGCTCGGCAATCTCGCTCTTGATGACCTCGATGCCTGCGCCGCCCTTGCCGATGAGCATACCGGGACGAGCGGTGTAGATGCTGACGGAAACCTTGCCGGCAGCGCGCTCGATCTCGATGCGGGAGATGGACGCCTCATAATGCTTCGACTTGACGAAGTCGCGAATCTTGCGGTCCTCGATCAGGAAATCGGAGAAATCCTTCTTGGAGGCATACCAGCGGGTGTTCCAGTCACGAATGACGCCTACGCGGAAACCGTTCGGATTAACTTTCTGTCCCATAATGTCCTCCTTACTTGACCTGATCCAAGACGATGCTGATGTGGCTTGTGCGCTTCCTTATCCTGGAGGCGGAACCACGCGATCTGGGACGGAAACGCATGAGCGTCGGTCCCTGGTTTGCATAAATCTCTGCGATGTAGAGGTTGTCGCTGTTGAGGTCGAGATTGTTCTCGGCGTTGGCGACTGCGGAGTTCAAGAGCTTGCTGACCGGCTCGGCAGCGGACTTGGGGCAGTAGAGCAGGATTGCTCTGGCTTCCTTGACGCTCTTGCCGCGGATAAGGTCGATGACGATCTTAACCTTGCGTGCGGAGATTCTGATATATTTGGCTGTTGCGTGAGGCCTCTTCTCGGCACTCTCGCGGCGAGCCGCTGCTTTTTCCTTGCTTCTGGTTGCCATGCTTTTCCTCCTTACTTGGCTCCGCTGCTCTTCTCGGAACTTCTGTGTCCTCTGAAGGTGCGGGTGGGGGCGAACTCGCCCAGCTTGTGACCTACCATCTCTTCGGTGATGTATACGGGAACGTGCTTCCTTCCGTCATGCACAGCGATGGTGTGTCCCACGAAGTCGGGGAAGATGGTGGATGAACGCGACCAGGTCTTTACCACTGTCTTTTTGCCGCTTTCGTTCATTAGCTGAACGCGGTTGAAAAGACGCTCCTCTACGAACGGGCCTTTCTTTATCGATCTGCTCATTGTGATTGCTCCTTTCTTCCCTATTACTTATCGTTCTTGCGGTGGATGATGAACTTGTTGCTGCGATTCTTGTGCTTCCTGGTCTTGTAGCCGAGTGCGGGCTTACCCCAGGGAGTGACAGGGCCGGAACGGCCGATCGGGCTCTTGCCCTCGCCGCCGCCGTGCGGGTGATCGCAGGGATTCATGACGGAACCGCGGACCGTAGGACGGATGCCCATGTGACGGGTCCTGCCGGCTTTGCCGATCATGATGTTCTGGTGATCCAGATTGCCGACCTGACCGATGGTAGCCTTGGCGCCCATGGGGATCAGGCGAACCTCGCCGCTGGGAAGACGTACCTGAGCGTACTTGGAATCCTTGGCCATGAGCTGTGCGGCGTTGCCCGCGGAGCGGACGAGCTGCGCGCCCTTGCCGGGCTTAAGCTCTATGCAGTGGATCATGGTGCCTACGGGGATGTTGCGAATCTCAAGCGCGTTGCCGACCTTGATGTCCGCCTTCTCGCCGGAGACTACGCTGTCGCCGACCTTGAGGCCGAGAGGAGCCACGATGTAGCGCTTCTCGCCGTCCAGATAGTGGAGCAGCGCGATGTTGGCCGAGCGGTTGGGGTCATACTCGATGGCTGCGACTTTCGCGGGGACGTCGTCCTTGTTGCGCTTGAAGTCGATTACACGGTACTTCCTCTTTGCGCCGCCGCCCTGATGACGAACGGTGATCCTGCCGGAGAAGTTCCTGCCGCCTCTGCCTCTAAGGTCAGTGGTGAGGGACTTTTCGGGAGTGGTCTTGGTGATCTCCTCGAAAGCGGAGACCGTCATAAAACGCTGACCGGGCGTGGTGGGGTTGATCTTGCGAATAGCCATTTGCTCTCTCCTTACTGCGCGATGCCGTCGAACATTTCGATGCCCTTCGAGCCTTCCGCCAAAGTGATGTAAGCCTTCTTGGTGGACGCCCTGCGGCCCTCGTAGCGACCCTGACGCTTGAGTTTACCCTGTCTGTTTATCGTGTTGACGCTCTTGACCTTTACGCCGAAGATCTCCTCGATAGCCTTGCGGATTTCGACCTTGTTGGCATCGGTTGCTACTTCAAAGGTGTAGGTCTTGTTGCCGATGTGGTCATAGGATTTTTCGGTCAGGATCGGCGCCTTGATGATGTCGTATGCGCTTTTCATCAAACGTACACCTCCTCGATTTTCTGTGCCGATTCCTTGGTGAGGATCAGCTTCTTGTACTTGAGTATCTCATAAACGCTGAGCGTTCCCACTCTGGTGGTCTTGACGCCGGGGATGTTGGAGCTTGCGCGCTCTACAACGGGATCTCCGCCTGCAAGGACGACGAGCGCGTTGTCACACTCGACAGCCTTTAAGACCTTGACCATCTCGCGGGTCTTGGCTTCGGAGAGGTTCAGCTCGTCAAAGACGATTACTTCATTCTCCTCAACCTTGGAGGACAGCGCGGACTTCATCGCGAGCCTGCGCAGCTTCTTGTTGACCTGCATGGAATAGTCGCGGGGCTTGGGAGCAAAAACGACGCCGCCGTGTCTCCACTGGGGAGAACGGGTGGAACCCTGACGCGCACGGCCGGTACCCTTCTGACGATAGGGCTTCTTGCCGCCGCCGGATACTTCGCTGCGGGTGAGTGCGCTCTGCGTGCCCTGACGGCAATTCGCAAGATGAGCCACTACGACAGCGTGCAGCGCATGAGTGTTTACAGGCTGACCGAAGGTGTTTTCGGAAAGCTCGATATCGCCTATTACCTGACCGGTAATGTCGTGTAACTGTACTGTAGGCATGTTTTCCTCCTTACTTTACGGTGCTCTTGACGATCACAAGACCGCCCTTGGCGCCGGGGATCGCACCCTTGACAAGCAGCAGATTGCGCTCTGCGTCAACGCGGACGATCTCAAGATTCTGAATGGTGATGCGTTCGCTTCCCATATGACCGGGGAGACGCTTGGTCTTGAAGACCTCACCGGGATAGGTGCATGCGCCCATGGAGCCGGGAACACGATAGGAATGGGAACCGTGGGTCTTTCTGCCGCGGGCCTGATTCCAACGCTTGATGTTGCCCTCAAAGCCCTTGCCCTTGCTGGTGCCGGTGACGTCAACCTTATCGCCTACCGCGAAAACGTCGGCCTTGATGACCTGACCTACTTCAAGAGCAGCGGTATCATCGAGCTTCAGCTCCCTAAGGTAGCGCATGGGCTTCACGCCGGCCTTTGCAAAGTGACCTTTGCGAGGCTTGTTCGCAAGCTTTTCTCTCAGCTCGTCAAAACCGAGCTGGACAGCGTCGTAACCCTCGTGGGCTACGGTTTTCTTTTGGACTACGGGGCACGGACCGGCTTTGACGACTGTGACGGGGATCATGGTACCGTCAGCTAAGAAAAGCTGCGTCATACCGACCTTTTTGCCCAAAATGGCTTTTTTCATTTGGTTCATACCTCCGGTTGAATTACAGTTTGATCTCGATATCAACGCCCGCAGGCAGATCGAGCTTCATCAGCGCGTCAACGGTCTTGGCGGACGGCTGGAGGATGTCGATCAGACGCTTGTGGGTGCGCATCTCAAATTGCTCGCGAGAGTCTTTGTACTTGTGCGTTGCGCGAAGGATGGTAACAATCTCCTTCTCGGTCGGCAGAGGGATCGGGCCGGAAACCTGTGCGCCCGTTCTCTTGGCGGTCTCGACGATCCTCTCGGCGCTGCGGTCGATCAGTTCATTCTCGTAAGCCTTGAGTTTGATACGAATTCTTTGGGTTGCCATATTAGTTTTCTTTCCTCCTATAGTTTTTGTGGGCAGTACACAGAGCCGAGTGTTTCCATTACCAATTTTTTAACAGCCGCTCAGGCTGTATGGTTCATGGTCTCCCGTCCGCTATTTTTGCCCCGTCCCTGCTTTAGGGACGTCCGACCCTTCGAGAATTACCCGTGGCAAACGGCAACCTCCCGAAAAGCCCTGCGATATAGGCATACCTATAGCGCGAACGTTGTTATTTTACATGGACGGAAGAATAATTGCAAGCTTTTTTTGCTGGCAATGAAAATATATTTTCCTCATGCAAGGGCAAAAAAAGACGAGAAAACGGGTGATTACGGGATTATCCGGCATGGTGGTGCAATAATGGTATGCACGGGGCGGGACTAAGGGCAAAGGTGAATGGTGAAAGGCTGCTTTGTGTGTCATAGTAATTGCAGAGCTTGTCCTTCAGCTTCCGAATCATGGTCGCCATACTCCCCCGCTGTCATCCTGAGCGAAGCCGAAGGATCTTGGTGAAAACTCAATAAGTCAAGAGACGTACGCGGCGGAACAATGACCAATGACGGCGGGAATCACACGCGGGAGCGCCTCTTTTCCCCACAAGCCTTTTTAAGATCCTTCAACTGCCGCTCCTCAGGATGAAAAAATCACTTGAGGGTGGGCAGAGAGGAGAGAAAAACAAAAAGAAAAAGCCGCACTGTCATGCGACTTTATCTCTTTGGTGCGGGAAACAGGAGTTGAACCTGCATGGGAGTGACCCCACACGGACCTGAACCGTGCGCGTCTGCCAATTCCGCCATTCCCGCAATTTTGGTGGGCAGGGATGGATTCGAACCATCGTAGTCTGTGACAACGGATTTACAGTCCGCTCCCTTTGGCCGCTCGGGAACCTACCCACGAAAAATATATCACTATTTTGTTGTCAATGGAGCCGGTGAAGGGACTCGAACCTTCAACCTGCTGATTACAAATCAGCTGCTCTGCCAATTGAGCTACACCGGCAAGGCGCAGCACCTTTGGAGAAATGGCGACCCGGAGGGGGCTCGAACCCCTGACCTCCAGCGTGACAGGCTGGCATTCTAACCAACTGAACTACCGGGCCGTGCTCCAGTGCCGCGAACTTGGTGGGCCTTCAGGGACTCGAACCCCGGACCAATCGGTTATGAGCCGACCGCTCTGACCAACTGAGCTAAAGGCCCAAGCTTGGTGACCCCTGGGAGAATCGAACTCCCGTTACCGCCGTGAAAGGGCGATGTCTTGACCGCTTGACCAAGGGGCCATTACTTTTGTGGTCGGGGTGAGAGGATTTGAACCTCCGGCCCCATGCTCCCAAAGCACGTGCGCTACCGGACTGCGCTACACCCCGAACAAAGCGACACGACTTTTCGCGACTTGACTAATATACATCATGTAATTACGAATGTCAACACATTTATTGTAAAAATTTTTGCTGTAAATCGCGATTATTTCATGTTTTTCCTTCCCCTCGCGTAAAATTTCTCATGTATTCGTTCGCCGCTTTAAGCCTGCCCGCGCAGATCCAAACGGGCGCCCTGAGGCTCATGTCATGGCTTATTCTCATAGTCGGGCTGTACCTCTGCTTTCGCATACGCTTTTTCCAGTTCAGAAGAATAGGTCTATGGCTGCGCGTCTCCCTGATTGACCCCTTGCGCGCTCCGCGCTCCGCTTTGGGAGAGAACCCGCTCAAAGCGGCCTTCGCCGCGCTTTCCGGAACGATAGGCACGGGCAATATGGCGGGCGTCGCCTGCGCCGTCAGCCTCGGCGGGGCGGGCGCGGTGCTGTGGATGTGGCTGTCCTCGCTTGTGGGGATGGCGATAAAGTTCTCCGAAATAGTCCTTGCCCTGACCTTCCGTAAAAACGGCGAGGGCGGTGCGTCGCTTTACCTGCGTAAGGCGCGATTCGGGCGCGTCCTTGCCCCCGTATTCACAGCGCTTGCCCTTGTAACAGGTCTTTTGATGGGCAATATGGTGCAGAGCAACACGGCGGCGGCGGCCGTGACATTGGCGCTCCCAAATGTGCCCCCGCTGGCTGTGGGCGCGTTTATGGCGCTCCTGTGCGTACTGCTGTCGAACCGTGGAATGCGCGGCTTTACACGCCTGTCGGGAACGCTCATGCCCATACTCTGCCTTGTCTATATAGGGACAGCCCTATATATAATGATACTAAACGCTGACGCGCTGCTGCCCGCCCTCGCCGCTATGCTCAAGGGCGCGTTCTCCGCCACGGCCGCGGCGGGCGGGGCTGCGGGTTATGGCATCTCCGCCGCGTTGCGCCAAGGTGTAGGCCGCGGCGTATTCAGCAACGAAGCGGGCCTTGGCGTAAGCCCCTTAGCTCACGCCACGTCATCCGAAAAGGAGCCTGTTCGTCAGGGTATGCTGGGCATATTCGAGGTGTTTATGGACACAAGCGTGCTGTGTACGCTCACCGCCCTTGCTCTGCTCGTGAGCTATCGCGGCGAGGCCTGTCCTTTGGGCATTGCGGCCGTGGCCTACGCTTGGCAGAGTGCGTTTGGCAGGATGGGGACGTATATCATCGCCTTTTTAGTGGCTGCATTCGGGTTCACCACCATACTTGCGTGGAGCAACTATGTGAACATACTTGCAAAGCACCTCTTTAAGCCGCATATCTGCGCGCTTTTGGCTCCGCTCTTTCCCATGCTGATATTGTTTGGCTCTATACTTGAGGTTGACGCGGTTTGGCAGTTCGCCGATGTAGCCAACGTCTTGACCTGTCTGCCAAACCTTATCGGGCTTGTGCTGCTCGCTCCTGTGGTGGCGCAAAGCACACGCCGCTATGAAAAGTCGCTTTACCACGAGAAGTAATACCGCAAACGGCGGGAACAATGACCAATGACGGCGGGAATCCCGCGCGGGAGCGCCCCTTTTCCCCACAAGCCTTTTTCAAGATCCTTCGTCGCTACTGCTCCTCAGGATGACGTCGGGGGGTGGATTTGCGAATACCGGATAGGCTTATAGAGCGGCTATAACTTCCTTGTCATCCTGAGCGTAGTCGAAGGATCTTGGTGAAAACATGAAGGTCAAGGGGCGCAAACGGCGGGAACAATGACCAATGACGGCGGGAATCCCGCGCGGGAGCGCCCCTTTTCCCCACAAGCTTGTTTCAAGATCCTTCGTCGCGCCGCTCCTCAGGATGACAGCGGGGGTGGATTCGGTGGAGCGGGGAGATTATAGAGTGGGGGTAGTTTTAAATACGCTGTGTATTCATTATAAGGCGCGGGTTTCATACAAAGACCACAACCACTTGTTT